>JAQYWR010000017.1 GCA_029379225.1 Nostoc sp. S4
TCTGTGATAAATCAGTCCTGGATCTTGTACCTCACTTAGTTGCAATCTGCTGTAACTGAAAGCAGCATTCAGTCATAAAAAAACGTGACTTATTTCCAGTGGGGAGATAGGTCACGTTAGTTTCGGTCAGAGTTGCTTATCTGTTTCTATTCTCCATCTCCATTTTCATAAATTGTGAGAGTGAATGAGAGTAGTTTTTCTAATTAGCAACACATCCGTAATTTTAGATTTTAAATACCTTTGAATCTCAAATCCAAAATCTCAAATTTTTACAGTTCCCGTACTAATGGCTGACCATCTTTTACTTCACCAATTAATACTAAATCGACGCAGTTAACGAAAATACCATTTTCCAGAACGCCAGGAATATTATTCAACGTCTTTTCTAAGTTGACTGGATCTTCAATAGAGTCAAATCTGACATCTAAGACAAAATTTCCTTGGTCAGTGATTACCGGGCCAGCTTTTTTGACACCCATGCGGAGTTCTGGTTTGCCACCGAGTTTTTTAATGGCATTGGTGACAGGAGTAATTGCCATTGGAATCACTTCCACGGGTACAGCGAAACTAGAACCCAAACGGTCTACTAACTTACCACTATCTACCACGACAATAAACTGTTCTGCTAGGTAATCTACAACTTTTTCGCGGGTATGTGCTGCACCACCGCCTTTAATCAAATTCTTTTGGGGATCGACTTCATCGGCCCCATCAATGGCAATATCAATGTGGTCAATAGCGTCCAAGGTGGCCAGAGGAACACCATACTCCTTCGCCAGCACTTCTGACTGAAACGAGGTAGGTATACCAATGATATCTTTAAGTTCGCCAGACTTGAGGCGATCGCCCAAAAACTGAATTGTGTATGCTGTAGTTGACCCCGTACCCAACCCCACAATTGAACCCGACTTTACTAAGGCGGCGGCGGCTTTGCCAACTTCTTGCTTCATCAACTTTACGGGATCTGCTGCTGCGCTCATTCCCAAAACTCCTGAAAAACTGACTATAGTCCATAGTAGTGGTCAGATAACACCAAAAGATAAAAGCTAAAAAAAACAAGTTTTTGCTGATTTTTACTTGTTTAATTAGAGACTTCCAAAAAATAAAACATTCTAGTATCCGGAACAAAGGAAATAACAATGTATTTTTTAGTATATTAATATACTAAATTTATGAAAATAACCCAATACACTGATCCTACTTTTGAGCAATTTTTTGCTAACATTGCCCCGGAAGTAGCTAATACCTTCACGGTGGAGCAATTAGAAGCCATAAAAAGGAGTTTTGGCTCTCGTGGTTGGACTCGTCATCCTTTAGACATAAGAGTTTCAGTGCCAATTCCCGGATTAAGATTTTATGTGGTGTTGCTAGCAGGTTTAGAACGTCGCTCTAAACAGCGTTTACGCTATGAAAAAGGTTTATATCCTTTTTGGACTCCTGTCAATATCCTGTTTATCATAGGATTTCTAATAATTATATCGACTTGTAGCTACACTATATTTTCTTCGCTTACTCCCATATTTTCCTCGTATTACCCTACTTCAATTCCTTGGATTTACGATAAATCAGAATGCGAACACACTAGTAGAATCTGGCATGATGGGAAGTGCTGGGATTCTGAACACAGTCCTAATTTTTAAAATTTATTACTGTCTAAAAGCAGACAAAACCCTACTCAATTGAGCTTTCTAAGGTGTGCGTGGGAAGTTGGAAGTTCAGTCGATCTATTTTTCTAACATAACAACTTTTGAGATGGCAGTGCCACGCCGTCAATCTCGCGGCTTCTAGCTGGGTAGAGCATCAAAGCCATACCTAGATACGCAACATTACCCAATTTAAATTCGTCACTAACTGAGACTAAATTTTGCGTTAACTTCAATAACGTAGTTTTTTTCACATTATCGCTAAAAGTCGTTATTATGATGCGTCACCTTTCAATTACTTTATCTTTATTAGCACTACTACAATTGCCAGCCATTGCTCAGGCTCAAGTGTCACAACCGACTTCCGGAACACCATCTGATTCTATTCAACAGGTAGTTGCTGTCAAATGGATGACAAATTTTTCCGATGGAAATTTTTATCCAGAAAGGTTAGTGAGTAGAGCAGAATTAGCCTCAATTATGGTCAAGGCATTTCGCTTAGATAAAAGACAAGCTGTTAGCAAAGAAAATTTAGTGATTCCAGATGTTCCTGCGTCTTATTGGGCATTTAATGATATACAAACGGTGTTAAAAACTGACATCATGAAAGGTTATCGAGGTAATCAATTTTTCCCTAATCAAAGAGTGACTAGAGCAGAAGCTTTTGCAATTTTCGCTCAGGCTTATGGTGTATTTCAGTTTTCCGATGATAGTGTTGATGAAATTCTCGCAGTATATCCAGATGAAAAGTCTATCCCATCTTGGGCGAGAAAAGCGATCGCCACAGTAGTAAGTGAAGGATTTCTAAATACAGACGCTCAAAATAATATTTCCCCATTAAAACCTGTCACCCGTGGGGATATGGCTGATGTATTGAGTAAATACTTGCAACGCCAAAAACAACAACCCGAAACACCAGACGTTCCGATTATTCCAAATAGCCCACAATCTCCTTAGCTGAATTTTATATCACCTTTGATTCTGACCTCTATATTTGTCTAATATCTGGCGCATATATGCCGCAGTAGACTGCGTTGATTGGGTTGACTGCTGCAAACCATAATTTCCATAATTAGACTGTGGTACTTGGGTTGGCTGCTGCAAACTATAATTTCCATAATTAGACTGTGGTACTTGGGTTGGCTGCTGCAAGCCATAATTTCCATAATTAGACTGCGTTGATTGAGTTGGCTGCTGCAAGCCATAATTCCCATAATTAGACTGTGGTACTTGGGTTGGCTGCTGCAAGCCATAATTCCCATAAGTAGACTGTGGTACTTGGGTTGGCTGCTGCAAACCATAATTCCCATATCCCGTAGGATTTGTGGGCGCAACAACACCTTGGTTCGGACTCTGGCTAGAGTAAGGTGCAGTATTATTAGTGGGTGCAACAGAGTTGAGTGGGGGTGTTACTGGTGCTTGCGCGCTATTTAAATTACTATAGGGATTTGGCTGTAAGTTTGTACCCGTTGACGTGTTACCTGTCCCAGAATTTACCCCATCAGTTGGTAGAGAATTTTGAGTGGGTAAACTGTTCATTGATGGCGTTAACCTTGTTCCTGTGTCAGAGACACGTCCTGAAGTATTTGACCCAGTAGCATTAATCCCATTCGAGTTAGACTTCTGGTTTGTTGAATCGTTGAGTGCTGCTTGCAAAGGATTAATGGAGACAGAATTTTGATTATTATTGGTTTGATTAGTTAATCCAATTCCTAGACTAGAAGATGTTTGTTGCCCTTCTGTTTCAGACGCCCCATTTAAAGACTTCAGACCAAGAAACTGGCTATTACTATCAACCGTTCCAGAACGCAATAAATTTTCTGTTTGGGTGATAAAGGGATTTTTCAGGATTGGGGGAGGTTCGGAATTAACTACTCCTGAATCAGGTTTTAATTTGCTATCACTAACAGACTTTTGTTTATTAAGTAAATCGTCTAATAAGCCTTTGCTTTTTTTTTCGTCAGTCTTTTCCTTGGGTGAATTCGCGGTTGTTGAGAGAGTTGCTCGATCAAAGTCATTAAATAAAACTGGCAAGTTATCAATATCGGCTGCAATAGCTTTGTCTTCTTCTGACAACGAGGAGTCAGTAGGCTTTTGTGAGGCGACTTGATTTTTTTGCTTGTAAACGAAAATATCTGGATTTGACCAGTATTCCCAAGTTACTAACCCGACTCCAGATAAAAAAATTGCAGTTACCCAAAAACCAGGTCGCCTGAGATTCCATAACCTGGCTCTGAGGTAGCGTAAGTAGGCGGGAGGATAATGACGATGTCGCATGGGTTTAGTAATTAATTATCTACTCAAAATCGGTAAAACTTGACAAAAGCAGCGTTGCTGTTTGATAGTTTTGCTTTTTTCAACAGCAAATATTTTCAAGGAAGTTAGATGGTGATTTCATCCTAACAACTCAAGAAGTTATTAGTCATTAGCAATTGATACTTAGTAGTAAAAAATTTACCTTTTAACTCTATGTTCTCGGCGTCCACTCAGTTTTGTTCATCCTTGGTGTTAGTATGCGATTGGGGACTAATAAGCGCTGTGCAAAAGTCACGCATTCACGCATTCAAAACAATTGTATTTTCAGCTTTTGCGCTATTTTGTAGACACGAAGTGGTTTTTGCAGGGTATGTGGTCTGTTTATTTCCATGCCCACTGTACTAGAAACTGGGAATTGAGCAAACAGGGCAGACAGGGAGTGTAAAAGGGATACCAAGGGTGGAAGGGGTGGGAGGCTTTTATAATCTTCCCACACTACCCATCCCCTGATTTTTGATCTCCCCAGACTCCATACCCGGATTTCTCACAAGAGTGTGGGGAGAAACAGGAGGTGTGGGGAGTGTGGGGGGAAACAGGAGGTGTGGGAAGTGTGGGGAGTGTGGGGGAAAGATTTCTTCCCCATCTTCCCCATCTTCCCCATCCTCCCACACTCCTTGGATTTCTCACAAGTGAGAAATCCAGGCGTAGTCCCTAGTCCCTAATGCCCACTCCCCTCACCATGAAACAAAAATTTTGAGCAATACTGGTACAAGAACGAATATTTAGATAAAATCCCAAAATGACAATTCAACCTAGTAATACGCCTTTGCTAGAGTGGGCGGGCGATAGTTTGGCAATTGGATTATTTGAAGATGCAGTAGAGTTAACCGGAGAACTGGCAACTTTAGATCAAAAGTTTTCCGGAGTCTTGAAAGAACTGATTGCTGAAGAGGAATTTAAGGGTAAAGCTAACAGCACCATCTTCACGCGTGTGGGCACTGGTAGCGGAGTTCGGAAAGTTATTCTA
Organism: Nostoc sp. S4; assembly: GCA_029379225.1. Classification (GTDB taxonomy): domain Bacteria; phylum Cyanobacteriota; class Cyanobacteriia; order Cyanobacteriales; family Nostocaceae; genus Nostoc. The sequence goes on from JAQYWR010000017.1 coordinate 4,927, forward strand.
GTAGGTTTAGGAAAACTAGAAGCACTAAAACTAGATACTCTGCGACGCGCTGCGGCTGCGGTAGCCAGGGTAGCCAAAAAGCAGAAAAGCAAGATTGTCGGTTTTAGTTTTCCAACGTGGAATAACGATACAGCCGCAAGTGCCCAAGCGATCGCTGAAGGTGTAGAATTAGCACTTTACCAAGATATTCGCTTTAAATCGGAACCAGAAGATAAAGGGTCACAAATAGAAACCGTAGAATTACTAGGTTTTGGTGGACAAGAAGCAGCCATCAACCGCGCCAAGCAAATCGTTTCTGGGGTAATATTAGCACGCCAGTTAGTAGCAGCCCCAGCCAATGCGGTAACGCCAATTACTTTAGCAGAAACTGCTCAAGCGATCGCCACAGAACACGGTTTACAGCTGCAAATTCTCGAACGAGAAGACTGTGAAAGGTTGGGCATGGGTGCTTTTTTGGGAGTAGCCCAAGCATCTGATTTGCCACCAAAATTTATTCATCTAACTTACAAGCCAGAAGGTACACCCAGAAAGAAACTGGCAATTATTGGCAAAGGTTTAACCTTCGACTCTGGTGGACTTAATATTAAAGGTGCTGGTAGTGGCATTGAAACTATGAAAATTGATATGGGCGGTGCGGCTGCAACCTTGGGTGCGGCAAAAGCGATCGCTCAAATTATGCCAGATTCGGAAGTTCACTTTATCTCAGCGGCGACTGAAAACATGATTAGCGGTCACGCCATGCGCCCAGGAGACATCCTCACGGCATCAAACGGCAAAACAATCGAAGTCAACAACACCGATGCTGAAGGACGTTTGACCTTAGCAGATGCCTTAGTGTATGCCGACAAATTAGGATTAGATGCGATCGTTGATTTAGCCACCCTCACAGGTGCCAACGTCATTGCCTTGGGTGAGGATATTGCTGGATTATATACTCCCGATGATGCAGTAGCTTCCCAATTGGAAAAAGCAGCCCAAGCATCAGGGGAAAAAATTTGGCGGATGCCAATGGAACAAAAATATTTTGAAGGGTTGAAATCTGGCATTGCCGACATGAAAAACACCGGACCGCGTCCTGGTGGTTCGATTACTGCCGCTCTTTTCCTCAAAGAATTCGTCAAAGAAACTCCTTGGGCGCACTTAGATATAGCCGGGCCAGTGTGGACAGAAAAAGAAAACGGCTACAACGGCGCTGGGGCAACTGGCTACGGTGTTAGAACGCTAGTTGACTGGGTATTGGCAGCTGAAGACTAGGGACTGGGGAGATGGGGAGATGAAGAGATGGGGGGATAGGAAAGTGTGGGGAGTGTGGGGAGAGAGGGGGGGAAAGATTTCTTCCCCATCCTCCTACACCTCCCACACCTCCCACACCTCCTCTTTCCCTTGCCTTTTCCCCAATCCCCACTCCCCAACAATTCGTGCTATCTTGAGCTAGCCACTAAAAATGTTGCAATATTAACAAAAGTAATTTGGCTATCTTGAAAGTTAAGCTTTTTGGGCAAAGCCATCTGGTAAAATTTGTAAGGTTTCTAGAAGCTCTAAGCAATGGGATCGACTCGTGTACGGATCGCAATTGACGCAATGGGAGGGGATCACGCACCCGCTGAAATTGTTGCTGGCGCATTGCGAGCAAGGGAAGAATTGGGTGTAGATGTATTATTGGTTGGTGATCCCCAACAAATTGAAGCTGCCTTACCGCCAAAAACAAATTTAGGGCAGGTGGAGATCGTAACTGCACAAGAAGCGATCGCAATGGATGAGGAGCCTTTAAACGCAGTTAGACGCAAACGGAACGCTTCTATCAATGTGGCGATGGATTTGGTCAAGCAGCAACAGGCAGATGCAGTATTTTCAGCAGGTCACTCTGGTGCAGCTATGGCCTCAGCTTTGCTCCGCTTAGGAAGATTGCCAGGAGTTGACCGCCCAGCAATCGGGACTGTTTTTCCCACTATCGTAGCTGGTAAGCCAGTGTTGGTACTTGATGTCGGCGCAAACGTAGATTGCCGTCCGAAGTTTTTAGAGCAGTTTGCTGTCATGGGGTCAGCTTACAGTCAGTATGTCTTGGGTACAACTGAACCGAAGGTAGGTTTGTTAAATATCGGTGAAGAAGACTCTAAGGGCAATGATGCAGCTGTGCGTGCCCATCAACTGCTGCGGGAAAATTCCCAAATCAATTTTATTGGCAATGCCGAAGGGCGTGATGTGCTTTCGGGTGATTTTGATGTAATTGTCTGTGATGGCTTCGTTGGCAATGTCTTATTGAAATTTGCCGAAGCAGTCGGAGAAGTAATTCTGCAAATCTTACGCGAAGAATTACCCCAAGGCTTACACGGTCAGATCGGCTCGGCACTCTTAAAACCCAACTTAAAGCGGATCAAGCAGCGGATGGATCACGCAGAACACGGTGGAGCCTTGCTCTTAGGCGTGGCCGGAGTTTGTTTGATTGGTCACGGAAGCTCACAAGCACCTTCAATTTTTAATGCAATTCGCATGGCAAAAGAAGCTGTTGACAACCAGGTACTGCAACGAATTCAGTCCCAATATATCTTAGAGCGCGAGAGCGGTTAGTTATTGGTCATTGGTCGTTGGTCATTGGTCATCGATCGTTAGTCATTTGCAAATGTACAAAGCGCAAAGTCAGGACTCGACGGCTTGGAGCAGGCTGAACTTTGCAGGAGAGGACAAATGACAGATGACAAAGAACAAATGACAAAAGACAAAGGACAACTGACAAGGGACAAAAGACAAAAAGCTGATAGCTTGGGAGATTAGGTGTGCATAATTTAGGCATAGCAATTACGGGAAGTGGCTCAGCAGTACCAGCAACTTCCCTACACAACCAGAGATTGACCGAACTGGTTGAAACATCAGATGATTGGATCGCCACAAGAACGGGAATTTGTCAACGGCGATTAGCACTACCATCTGAGTCATTGAGCGTACTCGCTACAGCCGCCAGCAATCAGGCGATCGCATCTGCGGGAATTAAACCAGAAGACTTAGATCTGATTTTGCTGGCAACTTCTACCCCTGACGATTTGTTTGGTAGTGCTTGTCAAGTACAGGCTAAATTGGGAGCAATCAAAGCAGTAGCTTTTGACTTGACAGCAGCTTGCTCCGGCTTTGTGTTTGGACTGGTCACAGCAGCCCAATACATCAGAGCAGGTGTCTATCAAAATGTACTGTTGATAGGAGCAGATATCCTCTCTCGCTGGGTAGATTGGCAAGACCGACGCACTTGTGTGTTGTTCGGCGATGGTGCAGGAGCAGTAGTATTGCAGGCATCCAAAAGCGATCGCTTATTGGGATTTGCGCTTAAAAGTGATGGTACTCAAAACCATTACCTTAATCTTGGCTATACAGGCTCATCTCAGGAACTACTTTCTGGTATAAATGTCACTAAAGGCGCTTACCAACCGATTACTATGAACGGCAAAGAAGTATACCGCTTCGCCGTCCAAAAAGTGCCAGAAATTATTGACAAAGCCTTGTTTCAAGCCAACCTCACTGTTGACCAAATAGATTGGCTACTGTTACATCAAGCCAATCAACGGATTCTTGACGCCGTTGCCCAACGCCTAAATATCCCAGAAGATAAAGTTATTAGTAATCTCGCCCAGTATGGCAATACCTCTGCTGCTTCGATTCCCCTAGCTTTAGATGAAGCAGTGCGCCAAGGCAAAATCAAACCCAATCATATCGTTGCTACATCCGGCTTTGGTGCCGGTCTTACATGGGGCGCAGCAATTTTTCAATGGGGTAGATAAATATTTTGTCATTAGTCATTAGTCTTTTATCCTTTGTTGACCAATGACCAATGACCAATGACCAATGACCAATGACCACTGACTAACGATCAATGACTAAAACTGCATGGGTGTTTCCCGGACAAGGTTCCCAAGCACTGGGAATGGGAATAGATTTATTAGATATACCTGCCGCTAAAGACAAATTTGCTCAAGCTGAGGCAATTTTAGGCTGGTCTGTAACGGAAATATGTCAAACACAAGAAGAACAGTTATCACAGACGCTATATACTCAGCCAAGTCTTTATGTGGTAGAAAGCATTCTTGCTGACCTTTTCCGGGAGAGAGGGCATCAACCAGATTTACTTGCTGGACATAGTTTGGGAGAATATGTTGCACTTTATATTGCGGGTGTCTTTGAGTGGTCGGCTGGTTTATATTTGGTGAAGCGTCGTGCCCAACTGATGGATAGTGCTTCTGGCGGTATGATGGCAGCTTTGATGAACTTTAACCGCGAACAGTTAGAAAAAGTCATTGCCGAAACACCTGATGTAGTAGTGGCAAATGACAACAGTTCGGCTCAAGTAGTAATTTCGGGCACCACCGAGGCTGTACAAGCGGTTATGTCTCAAGTTAAAGCCAAACGTGCTATTCCTTTAAAAGTTTCTGGAGCATTTCACTCGCATTTAATAGCTGCTGCTGCTGCGGAATTTCAAGACATCCTGCAATCTGTAGAATTTCAGCCAGCTCTTATCCCTGTGTTATCAAATATAGAACCAATTCCGTCTGTTGATGCCGAAATTTTGAAACAACGCCTCAACAAGCAAATGACAGGTTCGGTACGCTGGCGAGAAATTTCTCTGCAATTACCAGCTAACGGCATCGAGCAAGTAATAGAAATTGGCCCTGGTAAAGTTCTAACCGGCTTAATTAAACGTAGTAGCCCTGACTTAATTCTAAAAAATATTAATAGTGCTGCTGATTTGCCTGTTTAATTTTTTAGATAATGTTTGAAAAATACACCAGATTTAGCAAATGTGAGGGTAAATATTCCATAATTTCCAGATTTATCACTGGAGTTATCTGTGGTATTTCCTCTAGTTAGTTAGTAGTAATATGGTTGCCAAGAGTAGGCATTTGTTTAAGCGATTGTCTAAAATTTAGTGCTTGTGCGATCGCTTGATAGCACGTCCTGCATGGCAAGCTACTGAGGCTACTCCAAAGGCAATTCAAGCCCTCAAGTCTATTGTCTTGGCGAGAATGACATCATAAAATCCAGCCTACAAGCTGCCGCCTATAGTCACGATACCAGGACTATAGGCAGACTAGGTACTTTATAATAATTTTTCTTACAGCTTAACTTGTGACAAATGACTGCGGGGATTATATGTACGTATAGTCCGGATTTTTTCATAATATTCCCGCTCTTGTTGGCTGAGGTCTTTTGGCGGTACGATCGCTACCTTCACCAATTGATCGCCGCGTCCACCCTTGGCAAGAGGCCAACCTTTGCCACGTAAACGCAGCGATTGTCCAGAACGTACCCCTGCTGGTAACTTGACATTAACCATACCTTCGGGAGTAGGTACATCAATCGATGCTCCCAGCGTCGCTTCATCTGGAGTGATTGCCACTTCACAAACTAAATTATCGCCTTCAAATTGGAAAAACGAGTGCGGCTGAAGTTCGACTTTTAAATATAAATCTCCCCGTTGTTGAGTCATGGGGTTAAATTGACCTTTACCCCGGACGCGTAGGCGAGTACCAGTTTTAGCCCCAGCCGGGATGCGAACATCAATTGTTTCATTACCTAAACTAAAGCGCTTTTGCACACCACCAAATGCTTCACCAAAAGTCAAAGCGATCGCAGCTTCACTATCTTGGGCAGTACTAGCACCTGGATCTTGAAACCCAAAATCGTTAAAGCCACCAAAACCACTGGGCGCACCTGTGGAAGTACGGTAAGAGTAACTTTGTCGCCCACCGCGAGGGCTACCACCACCACCAAAGCGTCCTAGTAACTCATTAATAAACTCATCAAAATTGCCGTATTGACTGAAGTCAAAACCGCCCATATCGACACCAGCGCCACCAGATGGGAAACCTTGACCAGCTTGTTTCCAATATTGACCAAATTGGTCGTATTTTTTGCGTTTGTCTGGGTCTGAGACAACTTCGTAAGCTTCGTTAATTTCTTTGAAGCGTGCTTCTGCCTGTTTGTTGCCTGGGTTAACATCAGGATGATATTTGCGGGCTAGTTTGCGAAAGGCTTGTTTAATTTCCTCTTGAGTGGCAGTCTTACTAACTCCCAAAATTGCGTAATAGTCTTTAAAGTCCGTTGCAGCCATCTACCAGCCTCCTATAAAAATTAGCCTTATGTTTTTTGAGATAAGAGATGTGCCTATTTGCTAGGTATAATGCCAAGCAAAATAATCTGATTTTAAATTAACAAAGAATATAGAAAATCAAGTGTGGTTCTTGCTCGCTGGACGATCGCAATTTCCGTACCCTCAAGTTTCTGGAAAATGCATCAGGCTGTCTAGTCCTTGTTCCAGGCTTAGGGGGGTATCCCGGAGTTAACGGTGCATCCGCAAGATGATTTTTTCAGCCACTTGAGGTTTCTGGCCTTTGATTGCCTGCCAAACACACCAAACTAGCGTATTTACCCAAATTTCAATAATGTGGGTAAAACCCAAGTGAGGCGCTAAGAAAATAACCTGACGGCGATCGCGTTCGTTGGGCGTTAGTAGGGTAGATTGCCATATTTTTGGGGAAATAGCTTGTCGAAATTGCTATTCCACTTCTGGCCAAATCAGCAACCAGTATCCTTCAATAGGTTAGGAACCGAATAATTGTCCCCGGATGACATCTGTAGAAATCAGGTGCATCTGGGGACATTCTGCGAGTAATTGTTTTGCTGTAGTTGACTTCCCGCTACTTGGAAGACCAATTACCAACAAAAGTGAGGAGTGAGGAGTTAAAAGTCAGAAGTCAGAAGTGAGGAGTGAGGAGTGTTGAGAATTTTATTCGTAACTCCTAACTCCTAATCATTAAATGATTGTTCCATCAGGAATTACAGCATTTTTTAGCACAACTACGATCCCACTGCGGATGTAAAAACCTTGACTTTCACGGTCAGCTTCTTGAACGTTATCTTTATTGATAATTTTGACATCGTGACCGATACTGGCGTTTTTATCGATGATGGCACGGCGAATAATCGAGTCAGTACCAATACCTACAGGAACGTCACCTTTTTCAACGTTACATTGGCGTTCTACAGAAGGTTGATAAAAGTCTGCACCCATCAGCAAAGATTCTTCGATGATGCAGCCAGATTCAATGCGCGATCGCACTCCCAAAACTGAATGTTGAATGCGGCAATTTTTTAAAATGCAACCTTCGCCAATAATTGATTCTGTGATTTGGCAATCTAATAGTTTACTTGGAGGCAAGTAACGAGCGCGGGTATAAATTGGTGCTTCTTCATCATAGAAACTAAAGGGTGGCTGGGGCTGCTGAGTCAGGGCTAAATTGGCATGATAAAACGCATCGATTGTTCCAATATCTTCCCAGTAGTCATCAAAAAGGTAGGCTTGAACGTTGTAATCTTTAGAGGCATCAGGAATAATTTCTTTACCAAAATCAGTCCTTTCTATACCCTCTCTTAACAACTTGAACAAAACGTCTTTTTTAAAGACATAAATCCCCATCGAAGCGATGTAAGGCTGTTGCTGAGCTTGTTCTTTGCTTAATCCTAGTACACTTGTATCAACACGCATTTGGATTAACGCTTCACCTTTGGGTTTTTCGCTAAAATCGACTACCCTACCAGAACCGTCAATTTTCATCAACCCAAAATCTGAGGCGCGGCGCTCATCGATGGGGATAACTGAGAGAGTAATATCAGCCCCCGTTTCTCTATGGCGTTGGATAAACTGGCGATAATCCATGCGGTAGAGGTGATCGCCGGAAAGAATGAGATATTCTTCTACATCCCATTCTTCCATTAACCACAAATACTGACGTACAGCATCAGCTGTACCCTGGAACCAATTAGGGTTTTCTGGTGTTTGTTGTGCGGCTAGCACTTCCACAAACCCTTCATTGAAACCAGTAAAGTTGTAGGTACGAGCGATGTGACGATTCAGAGAAGCTGAGTTGAATTGTGTCAGGACATAGATTTTGAATATTTCGGAATTTATACAGTTACTAACAGGGATATCGATTAAGCGGTATTTCCCTGCTACTGGTACTGCTGGTTTAGCACGAAGTTTGGTTAAGGGATAAAGACGCGTACCCGCGCCACCACCAAGAATGATTGATAATACTTTTTTCACAAAATTTCTCCTGACTGCCTTTCAACTCTCATCTTCAGTTTAGGACTGTATGTGGCAGCTGGTAAGGGGGGAGCAGATGATTCTTAGGGATGAATTTTAGAAAATGCTGTTAAGGAAGAAAAAAATTAGAACGTTTGTATTATTGAATGATAAAAATGGGAAGGCGATCGCTATACTTGAAATCTCAACAGAGAATCTTTAAAACTAACGACAAAGTAACCAGCAATATTTAGTAAATGAAGGTAATTCTATCAAACACCCAAACGGCGTATACCTTTAGTACTATTAAGTAAATGCAATTTCTGTGATAGTTTTAAATACTTAACCCAAGGTTGCTCTGACAACTGAGAAACGGCATTTGATGACAGTGTTGCCGTGAAGAGATTTTGGTCATTTCTCATCCCACTAATGCCTAAACTTGTCAAAAAATTAGTTACAACCGGATCTGAAACTGGTTCAGTATAAATGAAAACCGCCAAACTTGGTTTTTCTAAGTCTTGAACATTATTCAGCGCTACAGTCAGAGGAGCATCTAACTTTTGATAATTCATATATCTATTTCCTGCAAAGATAAGCAAGCCTAGTCAACTGCGTTCTCACAAACTTAGCAAATTTCCCGCTGACTATCTCCTATCCTGATGCAGATGTTAATACTTACCTCTTTGCTTCTGATTAGAGATTTAGCTAGTTGAGCAGATTAAATTGCCAATATTTTAGTTAAAGTTAGTAGATTAGTTTTGATTACCAAAGCTCGCCCTTAGCATTGACGTTGGATTAATTGGCGATCGCTCCTGTGTAGGAGTGAATTTAGACAATCGTTAGGTTAGTCAAGTTACCTTTATAGCCATTAATGTCAATTACGGCATCCGTCAGGGCAGAAAATCCATTAATGTTATCATTGAGTGCCAGGAAAGTCTGCTGATAATTCCCTGTACCAAGGGTAAAAGTTGCCGCAGTTTTAGCCACAAAAGCAGTTGCAGTTAATACCTGTTGTACATCTGATAAATTGAAACTCGCAACAGTACCAAGTTGAACTAAATTAGCAGCGCTAACTGCATACAGCCCATCAATTTTATCTTCACCGATTTTCAAGTCAGTAATTCTATCAAAGCTAGACAACAGCGAATCACTCAGGCTGTTAAAGACAAATTTATCAGCGCCACAACCGCCTGTGAGGGTATCACGCCCAGCACCACCGTTAAGGACATCATTACCGTAACCAGCAACTAGTTTGTCATTTCCGGCTAATCCAAGTAGTTTATCGTTGCCGTTTTTACCAGAAATTTTGTCATTACCAGTCCCACCAGTGAGTTTATCTGCACCGTTACCACCGTTTAAGGTTTTATCAGGTACATTTCCTTCTGTAGTGGTCTTGCTGATGAGTTGACCATTGGCATTATATAAATAAGTGGCAACTGCGTCAGTAGTGCCATTGCTGTTGTAGTCAATATCTGCGGTAGTTAGTTTACCATTGGCATCGTAGTTATAAATGGTAATCTCGTCAGGGATGCCATTGTTATTCTGGTCAGCTACCTGTGCAACTAGTCTGTTGTTAACATCATAGCTGTAAGCAGTCACTCGATCGAAGATACCATCATTATTATTGTCAATCTTCTGTGAAATCAGCTTGCCGCTCAAATCGTAGCTGTAGCTGCCAACCGCATCAATTACACCATCATTGTTGAAGTCATAGCTGGCGGATGCGCGTCCATAAGTATTAGTAAAGGTTGTCACATAATCAGTAATGCCGTCACCGTTGTAATCAGTACTCTCGGATATCAGATTACCGCTGGCATCATAAGTAGAGATTATGACCCATTCTGGAATGCCGTCCTCATTGTCATCACGAATCTGGTATTTAGATGTCAACTCGCCGCTAATATCATAAGTATAGGTTGTAATATAGTGACCGCCACCGGAACCATCTTCGCTGTAGATTAAATCTTCTATTGTAGATGTCAATCTGCCGTTGGCGTCGTATGTAGCAGTTCTAGTATATGGAGCGCGACCCTCTGGTTGATAAGTGTAAAATATTAGATTACCGTTAGCATCATAACTATAGGTTTCGACTTCTTCCACGACGGCGCCCTCACCAGTTTTGAAGGATGTCACCCTTCCGTTGGCATCATAAGTATAAGTATTAGTATAGGTTGTGACACTATCTATGATGCCGTCGTCATCATAGTCAGTGCTAGAGGATGCTATGTTGCCATTGGCATCATAAGTATAGACATAATCAACAATGCCGTCGCTATCGTAGTCAGTGCTAGAGGATGTTAACTTCCCGCCAGCATCATAAGTGTAAGTATATGTTGTGACAGAATCAGCAATGCCGTCGTTGTCGAAGTCACGGCTATCGGATGTCTTGTTGCCCTTGGCATCATAAGTATAGATATAATCAACAATGCCGTCGCCCTCGTAGTCACGACTTTCGGATCTCAGGTTGCCGTTGGCATCATAAGTATAGGTGGTGACACTATCAGCGATGCCGTCACCATTGTAGTCAGTGCTAACAGATGTCAGGTTATAACCGTAGTTAATAACTGAGTCTATTGTTCCATCACTGTTATTGTCTATGTTCTCAGCTATTAAGTTGCCAGCGGCATCGTAAGTGTAAGTTGTGGTTGAACTCATAAATTTATGTTCCTTATCTAAATGATTTCAGTTGTGTACTGCGTTTGATTTTATTGTGCCAACTTACTTATTTATTTAAGTAAATAACCTGAGTTCGGCATCAGAGAAGGGGCAGGTAGTAAGCTGAAAATAACAACTTGATCCAGCAACCTGCCTTATGTTTAGTTTAGATGCTTTGTTCTATCATGTAGATAATTTCTGTAAGGCTTTTGAAGGGCAGAAGTACAGGACACTAAGTTTAAAGGATGTTTGAAAAGTATTTTTGGAAATATCAAAACCTCCCAAATCTGACCCCCCTAGCCCCCTTTCTTACAAGAGAATGGGGGTTTCAAAGCCTCTGTGCGTTTGGGGAGAGGTTTAGAGAGGAATTCGTAGTATAGTTTGCGACTTTTCAAACATCCTCTCAGTCTAATTACAGATTTAGACTATTAATTAGTCCATAACCCCATTTATCATCAAATGTGCCTGCGGGCTTTCCGGGAATTCCGCTATTTTTACGTAGCAAATCTTTCAAAGTAGCCGGCTCGAGTTGAGGATCGCGCTGTAACAGTAATGCAACTAACCCAGTGACGAAAGGTGTCGCCATACTCGTACCAGCCATTGCTACAAATTTAGAATTAATCATTGACGAGCGAGCAGAATTGGCATCAGCGGAAAGTGTAGAAACAATCATCGCTCCCGGTGCTGCTATATCGGGCTTTTGGGCATCATTGCGTAGAGGGCCTTCACTACTGAATTCTGAAATAGTATCCAAATCTAAGCCTATTTCTCGTACTTGGTTATCAATATCTGTATACTTAGCTTTTGTGGTGTAAGCAGCAACTGTAACGGCACTGCTAGCAGCTCCCGGCGAACCAATTTTTAGCGCATCCTTGATGCTTTTTCCTGTAAAAAACACTGATGACATATCATCTAATGTCCACACATCCACACGTGTGTCAGTTGCAGAAGTATTGCGTAGGCGCAGTTGCCAAATACCTCCCATTACTTGTGAAGGCCCGTTACCACGTATTTGTACAAAGAAGTTATGGTCGCCGTTAATTTGATCTGGACCTGGTGTGACGATTTGTACCCGTGCATCAGGTAATTGGTAATCTTGTGTGGGATTATCGTCAGTAATAATTTTTTGAAAGGGAGTGACAAAACCGTTGGGACTCCGCAGCGACACTTCCAACTCACTGTCTTTGGAATACCAACCGTTTAGCCAAACTATGCCTAATTGATTCAGAGGAACATTAAAGCGCATCCCACGAGTGCGTCCAGTGGGTATTGTTGCTTGACCATGAATATTGATGCTTCCTTCGTTACCCGCAGCACAGCAAACAATTCTTCCAGGGCCGGTTTCGGCATCAATCACTTTTGATAAAGAATCGCTACCATCATGAGCATCAGCGTGTCCACCCAAACTTAGATTTACTACTGCTGGGCGTCCTAATTCCCTGGCAACTCGAAAAATGTAACGAACGCCGTCGGCAATGTGGGCATCCTGCATGTCTGACCTGACGACAATTAATTCCGCCTCTGGTGCCACACCGCTATAGGTAACATCAGCACCAGCAGCAATTCCGGCAACGTGGGTGCCATGACCGTCAGTATCCTGAGAAATTGTCAGTTGCGCTGCGGTAAATTCAGCCCCATAGGGACCTTCTGTTACTCCTGGGCCTGGCAGCGTTTGATCCCAAATATGTAAAATCCGTTCGGCAAAAGCAGGGTGTTTTGGATCGATGCCACTATCTATAATACCAACAATTACACCTTTGCCAGTCAGTCCAGTCTGATTTTTAAACTCTGGTAGTTTGACTTTTCCTGGTGCAACATCCATCCGCAAATACAATTTACGTGATGGTTTAATTCGTTGAATTGCATCTTCTTCAGATAAAATATCTAAAGCATTTATTGGTAAAAAAGCTGTGCGGACACTACCTGAATTTTGATTGACTTCAATATTATATTGTAATAGATAACTTAAGTCTGCATTTGGGTTGCAGTAGATAAAAACGACGCTCTTAGTTGGCTTAACAGTGCTTTTGTGGGCAATAATACCAAGCGATCGCCTATGTGTACCTAAAGCTTGTTCTCCTTCGTTTTGATAATCCTCAAATGCTAAAAGTAATCCCGGAGAAAGTTTTTCGTACCTCATTTTGGCCTCAAATTTAATTTTTTGGAAACGAAGAGTCAAAAGTCAAGATATTTTGAATCTTAACTTCCTTTTTTAGGACTTCGATTGAATGCAACTGGATATAACTCATAATCTATAAAATTAATCCAGTAATTGTCTGAGTGATTACGGACAAAGTTAATTGAAAAATTATTAATATTTATTATTTATATCAATACGATTAATCAATTTTGGAATAATTTTTTACCAAAAAATTATTATAGATACTGATAAGATTCGCTTATCAAACACATAAAAATTGTGAATAAAAAATAAAAATAACAAATAATTTTTTCATACCCAATGCCCCATGCCGAATTTTCTATCATAAGTAAGAGTCACAAAGAAGCTAATATTTGCAACGATCGCTTCTGAAGCCACTGAGAGTTATTCATGCAAATTCAAACACCAGACTGGGTGAAGCACGCTGTTTTCTACCAAATCTTTCCAGACCGCTTTGCTAGAAGCAAAAAGCCACGTAAACGCCTGTTACATGAAGCCCGTTGGGAAGATTGGGACGCTATGCCAACACTGCAAGGGTATAAAGGCGGTGACTTATGGGGCATTATGGAGGATTTAGACTACATCAAGGATCTGGGGATAAACGCGATTTATTTCACACCGATTTTTCAATCCGCCAGCAATCACCGCTATCATACCCACGATTATTACCAAGTTGACCCAATGCTGGGGGGTAACGAGGCTTTTAAAGAATTGCTCGACGCAGCCCATCAACGGAATATTAAAGTTGTTCTAGATGGGGTATTCAATCATTCGAGTCGGGGCTTTTTCTTTTTCCATGACGTTTTAGAGAATGGTCCCCATTCTCCTTGGGTAAATTGGTTCAAAGTAGAAGGCTGGCCTGTTTCACCATATAATGGAGAATTCCCTGCTAACTATGTGGGTTGGGCGGGAAATCGCGCCTTGCCAGAATTTAACCACGATAACCCAGAAGTGCGGGAATACATTATGGAAATTGCCGAATATTGGATTAAATTCGGCATTGATGGTTGGCGATTGGATGTACCATTTGAAATAAAAACTCCTGGTTTTTGGCAAGAATTTCGCGATCGCGTTAAGGCAATCAATCCTGAAGCTTACATTGTCGGCGAAGTCTGGGGAGATTCCCGCCAGTGGTTAGATGGGACGCAATTTGACGGCGTGATGAATTATCTGTTTGCTGGGCCGACAATTGCCTTTGCGGCTGGCGATCGCGTAGTCTTAGAACAAGTGCAAAGCCGCGACTATAAACCTTATCCACCCTTATTCGCTGCCGAGTACGGCACTAAAATTCAAGAATTACTCGAACTCTATCCTTGGGAAATTCAGTTGGCTCAACTTAATTTGTTGGCAAGTCACGATACAGCCCGATTAATGACCATTGCGGGTGGTGATGTACCTAGTGTAGAATTATCAACTCTACTATTACTCACCTTTCCTGGTGCTTCCAGCATCTACTATGGTGATGAAGTTGGCTTACCTGGCGGCATAGACCCAGATTCACGTCGTGGTTTTCCTTTACAGACCAACTGGAATCAAGAAATTTTTAATACTCATCAGCAATTAATTGCCCTCCGCCACGCTTACCCAGCATTGCGTACAGGTGATTACCAAGTCCTCTATGCCCAAGGACAACTTTACATCTTCGCGCGAACTTTGGAGCAAGAAGAATTGATAATTGGCGTCAACGCTGGGACAAGTTCGGCAACAGCAAATGTAGATATCACCAGTTTGCATACTCAACCCAACAAGCTTTTATATGGTAGTGCTGAACTTGAGTGGAATAGTGAAGGAGAAACTCCCCAGTTGTCGTTAACTATTCCCGAACGAAGTGGTTGTATTTTGGGGCTAGGGAGTAGGTAGGGACTAGGGAGATGGGGAGATAGGGAGATGGGGAGTATAGGAGGATGAAGAAGAAATCTTTCCCCCCACACCTCCCACCCTTCCCACACTCCCCCATCCCCCCACACTCCCTGTTTGCCCCATTCCCTATGCCCTTACTTCCCTGCCACCATTGCAGGCATCAGCACTACATCAATAACGTGGATAACGCCATTGTCTGCCAAAATGTCTGTTTTGATGACATTGGCGTCATTGACCTTAATTTTGCCATCGACAGATTCAATAGCTAGAATCGACCCTTCAAGCGTCTCTGCTTCATTAATCTGTACCAAGTCATCAGACCTGACATCTCCACTCGCTACATGATACGCCACAATTTTCTTGAGCTTGGGAATGTCTTGTAGTAACGAATCTAAAGTTCCCTCTGGCAAATTGGCAAAAGCTTCGTCAGTAGGTGCAAAAAGTGTCCAAGAACCAGGACTTTTAAGAACTTCTAAGAAGTCTACAGCTTTAACAGCCTTTATCAGTGTATTGAAATTTCCTGCTGCGATCGCAGTTTCCACAAGGTCAGCCATGAGGTGCATTACGTAATACTATAAGTTACTTATAAAGTGACTAAAATACTCTTAGCCTCTATCAACAGAAAGGTTGCTGGCAATTAAACACACACTAACAGAGTGATTTAGTGCTGTTACACTGGAGAATGACCCCAAGAACCACTGATTATGCTAAAGCGTTCTAAGTTCGAGACAACTCAGTCTCAGATTATGCATCGTGCTGAGGATTTGATTAGTGCAGCCTCAAATCGTTACCGCATTACGGTTCAAGTGGCGAATCGTGCCAAGCGTCGGCGTTATGAAGACTTTGAAAGTAATGAAGATGCGATGATGAAGCCAGTGCTAAGGGCAATTATCGAGATGTCCGATGAATTGACTCAGCCAGAAATTATTGGCGAACTATAAAAATAGTCATCAGTGCTGAGTGATGAGTGCTGAGTTAGGAGTTAAGAGTTCTAAATTCTCAGTTATGAATTCTGAATCAGGCAAATTCATATTTGCACTCAGCAACACCCAAAATCTTGTTCTATGAAAAACAGAAAATTTCGGTTGAAATCAGTTCTTTCAAAACTCAAAACTCAGTACTCAGCAGTACTATTTGCCTTAATAGTGGGTTCAATTGTTTTGGCAGGGTTATCTACTATTCAACCAGGGACTGCACAGACAATTGCTCCTACTGAAGTTTGGCAGATAGTATACCAAAAATTGCCCGATTTTCCCCGAGAAAATAAGTATATCAGCAAAGAAAATGGCAAAGTTGCGGAAAACAATACCCTAGCAAATCGCTTGATTCGATATCATATTTATACCAAAGGGCGTGCCCCAAATTATCGTTTGGATTGGAAATTAACTTTAGCTGATTACCTGGGTGCAAACGAAATTATATATGATACTAGCTATCCAGGAAATGATACATTGCGAAAAAATCCTTTGGAAGGCGATCGCGCTGCTATTGCCCATCTTACTCGCAGCCAGCGCAATGCCTTAGTACAAGTTTTAGTCAATATATTTAATCCTACTTCCCAAACTACACCAGCCCCTCGCTCCAACACCACACCCAGTCCTGCTAGATCGACAACCCCACAGCCACCCCAAGGTGGAGGTGCCGAATTACTAAAATAATAGGATTTTAAGTTGTAAATTAATAACTCCTAACCTCTTGTACAGACGCGATTAATAGCGTCTCTAGATTATGGAACGCGTTGTCAAAAGCGGAGCTGGTTGGCGCATTGGCTGGAACCCCGATGCACCTGAATTTAAAGGTTTAATAGGTACAGATGACTGGGCAATTGAGTTAACCGAAACTGAGTTGAATGATTTTTGCCGTCTACTGGCACAGCTAGCAGATACCATGAAACAACTCGCAACAGAATTAATGGAAGAGGAAAAAATTGCCTGTGAAGCTGAAAGCGATTTATTATGGATGGAAGTAGAAGGCTATCCCCACGACTACAGTCTGCGTTTCATTTTAAATACAGGGCGATGTGGAGAAGGTAAATGGAATGCTTCTGTTGTTGCAGATTTACTCCAAGCCACTGTGATGCTCAAAGTTTTTTAAATCTTAAATCTAGATTTTTGCTTGTTTTCATGCTATAATAGCGAAAGTCAATAAATAGATTCTTAGATTTATAATTGCCAAAATCTAAAATCTAAAATTGAGTATTCGGGGCGTAGCGCAGCTTGGTAGCGCGCCACTTTGGGGTAGTGGAGGTCGTGGGTTCGAATCCCGCCGCTCCGATTGATAATAAAGGATGTCTGCTAGTCTTTTGAAAAGATTGGCAGATTTTTTAATTAGGATATTTCTTGGTAGTCTCTGCAAGACACTACCAAATCATTATAAAATTACTTACATTTATGATTAGACTTATTGGAAAAATTATTCTTTACATTCTCTTTTGTGCGCTTGTCTTGCTCATAGGTAATACAAAAATATTTATACAAGAGACTCCATAAGTTGTACTCATAAGAAGCAATAAAAATTTCTTTTCCCTACTCCCACTCTCAATTGCCTATTTTTCAAGTTAGGTCTATTCCAAAGCTTCACTACAAATAATAATAGGAATTGGCTCAGACATTGTAGGCAAACTATTATTTAGCCATTCCTGCATATTATGTTGACGGTAAATTTGCACCAGTTGATTGAATAATTCCTGACCTATGAAACCATTACGTCGCAATATATTTAACTCACGATTGATGACTTGATTTATAGAACTGCGAAAGACCTTTTCTAGAATATTGATTTCACTTTTTACTTTTTCGTCTGTAATTAATTTAAAAAATATTCTCAGTTCACGGAGAATATACCGCTGCCCCTGAGTCAAACGCTGGTTAAATTCCCGTTCTGCTTGACGATGCTTTACCTCTTCTACAAATTGGGATTTAACATGCATCACAGTAGAATTATGCCCTTTGGGAACTGTTAACGTGGGAGTAGTATAATCAGCTTTAATTGCGCCCAAGATGCGAGGGATATCCCTAGAAACTATATTTCCCTCATCGTCTAATAAAAACAACTGCTGATAGCCTTTGATATCAGCTCGATTAGGGTCTGAAGCTTCACAAAAAATGTATGTTCCCTTCTGCTGCATAGAAAACTTAGCTGTACGTATACTATTTGGTAAACTAGCAATTCGCTCAAATTCACCGGGTTCTTCTTTTTGTAGTTTTCTAAGAATTTCTTCGGCTTCATTTAAATCTAAAAAATCCTCTTCTTCCATATCAAAGAGGCTCAATTGTTTACCCTGTTGTTCATAAATAGCATACATAGCTTCTTCGTTTAATTGCTCAGTTCGGTCAAGAATTGCAGCATCTTCACCAATAGAGTCATGGATTTCTTGAATTCTATTTTTTAGCTTTTGCTTTAAGCCTTTTTCCACTCACTGGAAGTATTGCTTTAAGTCAGGAGGGTCTATTGGTAAATCTGTTTTGTCATCTTGATGGAATAGTTTTAACTGATAGTAAATATCCCAAGCACTTTTATTGCGTGGAGTCAATTATGACATTGAGTTCAGTATTATGGGTGATACCGCAAAGAGTAAGATTAGATGAGCCAATAATAGCAATACCTTTTTCTGTTCGTTCTAAAGTTCTACCTTTGCCATTATAGATAGCACCATAGTCAAAAATATAGGCTTTAGCGTGTAAAGTTCCCTTGGTGTAAACTCGGACATGAAGCCGTTTTTCTTCAATCATCTGCACTAGATTTTTTACCAGTGTTTCAGCTTCATCTGTCTGATCCATTAGTTCTATACTAGAACGGATATTGGCTGCTGTATCGTTAGCCATCCGTTTTTCTTCTGTGCGTTTGGGATATTTTTGAGCTTCAACTTTATCTGCAATTAATTCTAGTCGTCGATATCCTTGGGCGATTTGTTCTATAGTTTCGCGGTTGCTGGTGTTACCAATTAGTAGGCGTAGTTCTTTAATATTAGTGAGGCGTTCTGCAATGGCGGTGAAGCCAGATAAAAAGAAGTAACCTACTGCAAAATGCGCTGCTGCTGATGAGTCGAGAATACAGTTTATTTGGTCTACTAATTTTTGATTGCGATTATCTATAATATCATGTGTGGGCATAAGTTCTATAACTAATAGGAAAATAAAATTATGAGCGATTCAGAACGTATAGAAAAACTGGTTGAGTCCAACGCTAAAGCAATTCAAGCATTGACAGAGCGAACCAATGAATTTATTCAATCTAACGCTAAAGCAATTCAAGCATTGACTGATTTATCTAGTAGCATTTTACCGAGACTAGATGAGATGCAACGGCAAATAGTTAATACACAACGCCAAATGATTGATAATCAAAGAAGAATTGATGATAATACGGCAGATATTAGAGAGTTAACGTTAGAAAACCAGAGAATTTTGAAATATCTGGAATCTTTGAAAAAATAATTTTCTTCTTGCAGTTGTCTATCTATTTCTTCAGCACTTTTTGGTGTGCGTTTAGCGTGAACTTCTTCTATAATTTCTATTGCAGAACGCTGTTTTACTTTAGTCTTTTCTGGCAAAATAACAAATACATCAACGTTGTCACCAATCTCAGCTTCTGGAAGTTCTATTTCTATTTTGTTTCCTGGTAAAACTTTAGTTGTGATGCGGAAAGCTGCTTGCATGATTTTTTCAACCTTATATAGTTAGGACAAAAAAGCATTATCTGTACCCCCAGATGCTAATAATAAAGGCTCGTCTATCAATTCATTAGCAACTACATCAGTCATTTTTCGACGAGAAAGTTCTTTATTCACTCTTTCGTAGTTCAATTGACTCCAAAACAATTTTTTAAGTGCATCAAGACTTTTAAGATTTTGCAGTGAGTTCAAGACAGACTGTTGCAGTTCTAATACAGACATAAATGTAAAGCCTGTTCGAGTTGTGTATTTTTACTAAAAAGTGCAGCAAATGACCACGAGGTTTATAACTCGCAGTATTTTTAAAGTTTTTAAAGCACGAAAAATTACCGCTATTCAGAGAAAAATCTGTTGCGTTGAAATTGTTATATACCTGTGAATTAAAAAAATTAAATAATCTCTAATGAGATATTTTTAGAAGTACTATGTCTCAATAAAGATACAAATTAAATTTAATTTACCTACAGCAGATTGCAGGTAGATAGAGTACACTAAATGCTAGTGCATCAACCAGGACTATGAAAGCTTACTCCATCGACTTTCGAGAAAAAATAATTAACGCTTACTCTCAAGGCGATACATCAATTAGAAAACTAGCTTCTAGGTTTGATGTAAGTAAGGCTTTTATACAAAGGCTGCTTGTACTCAAAAGAACTCAAGGTCATGTAGAGCCACAAAAACAAGGTGGAGGGATGAAGAGTGATTTAGATAAGCATAAAATTGAGCTAGCTCAAATGGTAGAAAAATATCCAGATGCAACTTTATCTGAATATTGTGAATATTGGGGACAAACTTACAATAAATGGGTAAGCACTAGTGCTATGTGTCGTGCGTTGCAAAGACAAAATTTGACACAAAAAAAAAGACACTGCGTAGCAGTCAATGTGCAACTGAAAGAGTCCAAAAGCTCAGGTGCGAATTTTGGGATCAAGTTAAAGCTCTAGACCCGGAAAACTTGGTTTTCATCGATGAAATGGGTGTTTTACTTGGTTTAACACGAAGTCATGCTCGTAGCCCGTGTGGGCAAAGAGCGTATGATTTAAAACCATTTTATAGAGGTGCGAAAGTAACGGTTATTGGAGCAATAAGTTTAAAAAAAGTTTTAGCTGTCATGACGATGAATGGCTCAATGGATGGAAATGCATTTGAAGTATTTATCCAGAAATGTTTGCTCCCTCAATTATGGGTGGGTGCCGTAGTTGTTATGGATAATGTGCCATCTCACAAAGTAGCTTCGATTGAACCATTGATTCAATCAAAGGGTGCTAGTGTTCTCAATATGTCGCCGTATTCTCCTGATTTTAATCCGATTGAACTTTGGTGGTCGCAACTTAAAGCTTTTTTACGTCAATTCTCTCCAACCACAACAAAAATGGTTGATATTCTGATTGCAACGGCTCTTGATTTGATAAATCCGAAACATTTAAAAAACTGGTTTACAGACTGTTGCTACTGTACTTCATGAACCTGCAATCCGCTGTATGTAATATTTTGTGCGGTGATTGTACTGAATTATTTGAAATTTACTGTAAAAATTTATAATCTCTGGAGAAGTTCACACATCAAGCATAAAGCTGAAATTAAAGGCATTATCGAAGATAAGTTTTAAACCTTATCCACAAAAAAGGCTAATAATAAAATTGCGTCTAGTCAGTGAATACCCTAAAAAATTTGGTATGTTACTCATGCTCAAACGCTTAGGCAGGCGTAAAATCTCCTCAGTAGCTATGCTGGCGCTTGTTATATGCTTTACTCTAGTAAGCGTGCATTCATGTAGGCAAACAAATATGATATCAGCACCTCATTTGCTGACCGATCCATTTTTGCAACTGCCAACTGATAATTCAGTGCGAGTAGTTTGGTTTACCGAGTTTGCTGGTTCTCAACATACAGTGTCCTACGGTGAAAATCTCAAACAAACTGCTAAGGCAGATACTATCAAACTCAGTCGCACGCGTGAAGACCAGAAGTCAAGAGTTGCAAACCAAACCCAAGACGGCCAAGTTTATCAAAAACCTGTTGGGCGTGACATTTGGCGACATGAAGCTGAGATAACTGGGTTAACTCCTGGTGTGCGGGTAAACTATCGCGTTACCAGTGTTCGGAAAGATGGCGAAGCTGTTAGCAGTGATGTTTTTAGCCTTGCAGCTACTCCAAAACCAGGTACACCATTAAAAATTCTGCTGACCTCAGATCATCAACTAAAGCCGATGACATCTGCAAATCTGCAAAAGGTAGTAGAAACAGTTGGACAAGTTGATGGGGTATGGTTTGCTGGTGATTTAGTCAATGTTAGCGATCGCGCCTCGGAATGGTTTGATGATAATGGTGGTGGTGCGTTATTTCCTGGTTTACAAGGTCGTGCTAAATATGAAATGAACCACAACGGTGTTAAAACAATCTACACTGGTGGGCAAATTATTCAACATGCACCCATATTTACTTGCATTGGTAATCATGAAGTGATGGGGCGATATGCTAGAACTGAAAGTTTAGATGATGAATTTAATGATACCATTCCTCATGCAGTTGCCCAAAAATTGTATCCTAACAAATCTCTGAGAGATAATTCTTTTAATACTGTTACCTATGAAGAAATTTTTACTCTACCAACAAGTCAAGAAGGTGGAAAAAAATATTATGCAGTTAGCTTTGGTGATGTACGTCTCGTAGTACTATACATTACGAATATGTGGCGGACTCCCAAGTTAGATACACAGGTAAAAGGTAGATATAAAGAACCAGAAAAAGATTTGAATAATCTAGAAAATTGGGGTTATGGACAGGTTATTTATGAGCCAATTGCTAAAGGTAGCAAGCAGTATAATTGGCTAGAGGCAGAACTCAACAGTCGTGAGTTTAAACAAGCAAAATACAAAGTTGTGATGTTTCATCATCCCCCGCATACTTTGGGTGATAATATAGTTCCTGCTTATACAGATTCAATACAAATAATTGAACGCGATAATCATATTAAAGCAGTGCGTTACGAATACCCTAAAAACGCAGATTATATTATCCGTGATGTTGTGCCTTTGCTAGAAGCAGCTAATGTGCAATTGGTATTTTACGGACATTCCCATTTATGGAATCGCTTTGTTAGTTCCACTGGAATGCACTTTTTAGAAACATCTAATGTTGGTAATACTTATGGCGCTGCTTGGGGTAACAGAAAGCGAGAAGTACCAATTGGCTATCAAGAAGATTATGTTCAGCTTGGCGATCCCAATGGTTTAGAACCGATGCTACCAACAATTGCCCCTTTGTTAGGTGAAGATGGTAAACCAATGCCTTATATTGCCAGTAATGAGATTACAGTTTTTAGTATCTTTGATACAGGTATGGGTACGATTAGTAGTTATCGTTTTGATACTCGCAAGCCGAATTCAGAAGTACTGAAGTTTGACGAATTTAAGTTGAAATAGTTGGGCAAAACAATTCATAATTCGTAATTCATCATTCAAATAAATAAATGGGATAATGATATAGGAAATTAAAATTTAGTGGTCTTCACTCAGTGGAGAGTACGGAAGCTTATACTGGTTGCAATTATGAATTATACCAAATTGAAATTGGATGTCTTTTTTGAAAACCAGGGTAAAGTGTCAAAAATCGCCTGTTTCATACCATTTAAAGTGTATTTAAATTACGAATGACGAATTATTATTATGAGTTATTTTGATATCAAAATGCATTAACGTCGTTTAACTGCTAAGGTTAGTCCATCAGCGATGGGAACAAGAGAAAGTGTTACGCGTTCGTCATCGTGTAACTTTTCGTTTAATGCCCGAATTGCTTGGGTACTTTCATCTTGAAATTGTGGGTCAGCAACGTGTCCTGACCAGAGAACATTATCGATCGCAATCAATCCACCCGGACGTACTAATTGCAGCGATCGCTCATAATATCCATCATAATTTTCTTTATCGGCATCAATAAAAGCAAAATCAAATGTCTCGGCTTGCCCAGTTGCCAACAGTCGATCTAAAGTTTCTAAGGCTGGTGCTAAGTGCAGCTCGATTTTATTGGCAACCCCGGCTTCTTGCCAATACCGTCGGGCGATGGCAGTAAATTCTTCACTGACATCACAAGCGATAATTTTACCATCATCTGGTAACGACAAAGCTACAGAAAGTGAGCTATAACCCGTAAATACTCCTATTTCTAAGATTTTTTTCGCACCAATCAGCTGCACCAAAAGTCTCATAAACTGTCCTTGTTCTGGTGAAATCTGCATTCCACCTCTGGGATGACTGGCGGTTTCTTGGCGCAACTTCCCAAGAATCTCTGGCTCACGTAGGGAAACGGATAAAAGATAATTATAGAGTTGGTTATCAAGACCTATAGACTGTTTTGGCATGGAAGATGAGAAAATTTCAAGAATCTACAGTTATACTATCGCTCAAAAGTGGAATCTCAGAAAAAAATGGTGCGGTTAGTTTTGACAGCAATATTGCTAGTACTAGTGACAGGTTGTGGCACTATTGGACTGTTACCGACTAGCTCCTTAGTGCAAAAAGCGATCGCACTTGAGCTAGAACAAACTCAACAAAAGCTTAGCCAGCAGTTAGATCTAGATTTTCAAGGCTTTGAAATCAAGCGCCTATCAATTACTCAAGAACAACCCCTAACTATTGAGAATTTACCAGCTTTCCGCGTCCGAGGAACCTACGACTTGATTATCAAGTTACCAAAACGACGCTTGACGCAACCGCAAAAACCCTTTCAAGTTTACCTGCAAATTCAGCAAGAAGGCAAAACTTGGCGGTTACTGCTTCCAGACAAGGGTAGTAAAAATACTCAACTAATTTGGCGTAGTTATCTCATCCAATAACTGATATGTGCAGCTAGAAAAACCATCACACTTATTTCAGTATAACTGCCGAGATAAGTCAGGATCGAAATGATGGTTTCATTAAAGACAATACAAAATGTATATTAATTTTTTCATCAGTTCGATTATTGGAATTGTGTTGACAGTATTAGTAGCTTTTGGACTTCTGCAATGGCTGCACATACCTGCTGGTAACTTTCTCGACTGGGTGATTGGTGGTGCTAGTTTTTGGTGGCTATTGGTAATTGTTACCGTACCGTGGAATGTGCATTTTCAAGCTAAAGAAGTTTTAGCGGAAGCAGCACAATCAACTGAAAAAGGAATTCCAGTTGATGAGAAACAAGTGAAGTATGTCACAGTTTTGGCAAAGCGATCGCTCTGGGTTGCCATTGCTTTACACTTACTCTCAGCTATTGGTCTTTATACTCTTGCTGTCACTGGTATTAGTACAGTAGGATATGTCAGTTCTGGTGCAGCTTTGTTATTAACAATTCTGCGTCCAGCGATTCGGGCTTACGAGTATTTATATGCACGTTTAGCAATGATTCGCCAAGAATGGAAGTATCCCCGTGAAGATATTGTTGAATTGCGCGATCGCTTTGCCAATTTAGAACAAAAAGTTCAATCTTTAGAGGAGCAACTTAATCCAGAACAACCCTATTCTTTGCCAGTAACTCAAGAACGTTTTGCCGAAGAAACTCGTAGAGATTTAGCCCGAATTGCTGCTAATTTAGAAGAATTACGAGCAATAAATCATACAGAACATGAGCGTTTAGGGAGAGAAGCCAGAAATGCGATCGCCCAACTTTCTACCGACGGACAATTTCTCGACCATGTGCGTGAAATTATTCGATTTTTCAAATCAGCCTGAATTGTAGCTATATTCAGCTAGTTTTCTGATTTTCTATTTAATAAGATTGCAATAAATGTTCCCCATTAAAATGAATTAGATGAGTTGCATCTTCAGCAACCCAAACATCTGTTTCCCAAGCAATCTCTGCCAGATATTCTACCATTGCCTTGCGACTAAGAAATGTTGTTACCATAACTAAAGGGATTTTGACACCTCTAAATAGGGATTTTAAATCCTTCTTTCGCTTAGGATTAATTGGGCCGTGTGACGTTACAGCTTCAATTAGCACTAACCAGTTATTTGTTGTTAAGTGGATAATTACATCTGGCATTTTGCCGTGGGAATCGATGGTAACGCCTAAATCTACCAATGCTGCTTCATCGAAGTGGGCGAACTTTTCATCGGTATCACCAACATAAATCAGCTTTCCACCAGGGGTAAAACGGGGAGCAAAATCGTTAATAATTTTCTCGATTAAAATATTTTGCCCACCTGGTGACAAAGTTTTAATTTCTCCTGCAATCATTACCGGAATACGGGACATTTCCCGCTCTTGGGCATACTGTTTTTTTAGAGTTTTAATCGAAGCAAGGTAAGTGCGGATGCTTTTTTCCCATTCTTCAGTACCGTAGGTTCGTAATAGTTCAAGCGCACTTTCTTCAATTTGATACACAGTTTTTGGACTATTAATCGGACGGCTCGGCTCGTCTGGATTAGCAACTATTAAAGCAGCATCTAAAAATTGATGTACTGTCTGACGGCGAACTGTTTCTCGTGTATTGGGCTTATAAGTTTTACCATAATGCTGAGCCATAAAGTCCATCATTGGCGTAATTCCCATCAAAGGAGAAGCCGCTAAATTCCAAGAGTCTGTTGGCTTCAAGTCAAGCAATGCCAGAAGAGTTATTGTTAGACTTTTGCTGTTGTTTTGTAGCTCGAACAATCACAGTTTCTTGTAAAACATCATCGTCACTAAATGTTTCTTCCCGCGACTCAAAAAGATGTATTTGCTGCAAAGCCATCATTTGCAAAAACATCTTCCGAAAGTCACGGAAATAAGGGCCATTGCAAAAACTACGCGGGATAATCGCTACAAACTCCCCTTTTGGTTTTAGTAGTTGTGCTGTAGCAGCCATAAAACCAGTATAAAGATTGCTAGTTTCTAACCCGATGGAACGTAGCAATTTGCAAACCTGAGAATGAGCATTGATTTTTAAATAAGGTGGATTGAGGATAGCATGGGTAAATTCTCCTGGGTTTGTACTATTTAATAAACCAATTTCAAGCTGCTTCACCGTATCTTCGATAAAATCAGTTTCACGAATTTCGTAATTAAAAGAAATATTTAGACGTTGACATTCCTTTTCACATAGCTTTAGAGTTTGATGCAAATATCTAATTAGAAAAGGGTCAATTTCATAGTCTACAACACGCAAAGTTGAAATGTGTTCTTGATGCTGGCATACTTTGGTCACAAAAGCAGCTAGTAATGAACCGATTCCTGCTCCAGCATCCAGCAAGGAAATTTCAGGCAAATCCAGCCTATCAAACATCCCAGCCATCAATTCTGCTACCGAAGCGGGGGTAAGAAACTGACCCATTGACCCTTTTTTGTCTTGTGTTAGCTTCAAACTTGCTACAGACCGAAGAAGATCCACTTCTGCAAGCAAGCTCTGACTTGATATTTCTGCTAAGGTGCTAAACCCTAAGCTACTGATATCATTTGCTATTAATACTCTATTTTTTGATGGGATACTCACGGTATAGCTAAAAAAATTGTTTGTTTTAAAAATAAGCGTTTTTATTAAGAATGTACTCCCATGTACCACGAAAAATGCTGTAATTCCTAATATTATAAAAAATGATTGTTTAAAACTATTAATGGTTTGAAAGAACAACGATAACTAGAACACTAAGAGCAGCAGTTCGCTGTTAAAAATCAGGTGGTGTGCTGAAGAAGGGTATTATTAAGGCAAGAAGCCCTACAGGCTAGGAAGGAGGCAAGATAGATTAGGGTTAAAACCCAGCAGGCTATAGAGAAAGCTCAACGGGCTAAGGAGAACCTAAATTTACACAGTTTGTAGTTAGCAAGTCGCCGCATCGTAGCAAGTATGCATATACAACAACCCAATAATAAATCAAAGATTGCGATTGTAGCTCTAGCCGCCTCGGCTGGAGGAGTTACGGCGATTAGCAAGGTTCTCTCAGAATTGCCTGCCGATTTTCCCGCTCCGATTCTCTGCCTACAGCACCTCAGTCCTTCTGAAACTAACGTTTTAGCACAAGTGTTACAGTTAAAAACGGATCTTACGGTACGCTGGGCATATCATGGGGAACAACTCATGGCAGGGGTCGTGTATGTATGTCCACCTGGGCATTACTTTGTTGTTCATGCCAACGATACAATCTCTTTGACACCGCAAGCAACAAAACAAGGGTGGTTGCACGCAGTAAATCACTTTTTTGAGTCCGTGGCTGCGAGTTATGCCGACCGCGCCGTAGTCATTGTGATGACTGGCACAGGCACAGGCGGCGCAGAGGGTGTGCGTGCTGTGTCTCAACAGCATGGCGTTGTACTCGTCGAGGATAAAGCCAGCGCTGTCGCTTATGGAATGCCGGAGGCTGCGATAGCGACTGGTTGCGTAGACCGAGTTCTGCCTCGTAAAGCGATCGCTCCCTTGTTGGTCAGTTTGGTATGTGAGGGACATCCTTTATCGCAAGTGCAAACTAGCAACACAACAACATCATCCCTGAGTACAAGAGCGGCGATATCGCCCATGCTTCTGGACGCATTAGAGAACGTACTTGATCGGGCGCTCGTTATACACCGAACGGACATGGGCAATATTCAGTTGTTTGACATACAGACAAGCTCGCTGTTCATCGCCACCCAATGCGGCTTCAGGTCAGACTTTCTTAATCACTTTCGCACAGTTGGCATCAATGACAATTCAGCCTGCGCCAGGGCTATACGTGCCGGAGAGTCCGTAATCATCGAAGATGTAGAGGTCGATCCCCTATACATGCCTTACCGAGCGATCGCAGCAGCAGCTGGATATCGCGCAGTCCAATCCACGCCGCTAACCAGTCGCAGAGGTATGATACTCGGCTTATTGTCCACTCATTTTTGTCAGCCTCGCCAACTTTTACCGTGGGAGATGAACCTCCTCAAGATACACGCTCGTCATGCTGCCAATCTGATCGAAGTGTTTCAAACTGACAATGTTCTATAGTAGGAGGCACACTTCGGCTACGCTCAGTAAAAAATATCCCCCTGCTCACATTCAACAGTCATCAGTCATCAGTCATCAGTCATCAGTCAGCAACTTCAAGTGGTTGTTTTTATTTCTTGGAGTTACCTAATTAGAAATTATTAAGGGTAGCTTGACAATAAAGGTTGCACCCTGCCCGACTCCTGGACTTTGGGCGTGGATAGTACCATCGTGGAGTTCTACGAGGTTACGTGCGATCGCCAGTCCTAACCCTAGTCCTTTTTTTGTGCCTTTTGCTTGACGAAATGCGTCAAAAACGTATGGCATAAACTCAGCATCTATGCCGCAGCCAGTGTCAGTTAATACGATTTGGGCTTGAGCTTTAACAGCAGCAAGACAAATCTCAATCCTCCCTCCATTAGGAGTAAATTTAACAGCATTAGTAAGTAAATTCAAGACAATTTGTTGTAAACGGTCTGGATCGCCTTGAACTATCCTTGGTAATGAGTCAAGTGTAGAACTAAAGCAAATTTCTTTAGCTTCTAAAGAGTGACGCACTGTGGCGATCGCAACTTCAATCACTTCTTGCAGTTCAACTGGTTGAAGATTCAGGTTAATTTTACCCGCACTGATGCGCGAGATATCGAGCAAATCTTGAACGAGTTTGGCTTGGAGAGTAGCATTACGTTCTATCGTTTCCAGGGATTTCGTCAACATGGCTTGACTAGGCTGGCTGCTACGGAGTAAGCGCGTCCAACCAAGAATAGCAACTAAGGGGGTATTCAGTTCGTGAGAAACTTCTGCTAAAAACTTATCCTTCATCCGGTTAATTGTTTTCTCCTGGTGGAGTGCTTGGGAGCGCAACTGTGCCATTTGGAGATGGGCTAAAACACGGGTAACAAGTTCAGTAGCAGAGAAGGGTTTAATTAAGTAATCGTCAGCCCCAGCTTGAAGCCCTTCAATTACAGACTCTTCTCCTGCACGGGCAGACAGCAGGATGATGGGTATTTCTTTCGTACGTGCGTCAGCACGCAATGCTTTCAATAACTCAAAGCCATCCATCTGTGGCATCATCACATCAGAAAGAACCAGAGAAGGCACTCGTTCAATAACAATTGCCAGTGCAGCTGCCCCATCCGCAACGGCTTCAACTTCAACATCGTGTTCGCTTAATATCCGCTTGAGGTAATCGCGCATATCGGCGTTGTCATCGACAATCAGGACATAGGTTGAGGAAGGTGGGGAAGAAGTTTTAGTTTCTGAGTTCGCTGAAATAGTTTCTGAGTTCGCCGAAATGGTTTCTGAGTTCGGCGAAATAGTTTTTGAGTTAGCTGAAATGGTTTCTGAGTTCGCCGAAATGGTTTCTGAGTTCGCTTCCCCTGCTTCCTCTGCTTCTCTTCTCCCCTCGCTCTCTTGGGGCAACCAGCGCTCTGCCTCCTGAACATAAGGGGCTGCACCTAATGCCGTTGATTTCAGAGTGCGTGTTGCTGTGATACGATCGCCTACGATTCGATGTAGGCGATCGCTTGGCAAGTGTGCTGTGCCTAATGGAATTGTGACAGTAAAGCAGCTTCCCACTCCCACGGTGCTGCTTACATCTACAGTTCCGCCATGCAGTTGAATTAACTCCTGCACCAAAGCTAGACCAATGCCTGACCCTTCATGAGTTCTGGCTTTTGTCCCGCGCACTTGGTAAAATCGCTTCATTAGATGGGGCAGTTCTGACGGCTCAATCCCGGTACCTGTATCTTCTACCTGTAACGTCACATGATGGTCATCAGTAAGATGCAGCCTGACAATGATTTCGCCTTCTAGGGTGAACTTAAAGGCGTTGGAGAGCAAGTTAAGCACAATTTTCTCCCACATTTGGCGGTCTACGTATACAGGCTCGGCTAAAGGTGGGCAATCGACCACTAGCCGCAAAGAAGCCCGTTCAATAGCGGAACGAAATACACTGGCTAACTCAGTTGTAAACAGTGCTAAGTCGGTCGGTTCATAGACTGCTTCCATGCGTCCGGCTTCGATGCGGGAAAAGTCGAGCAGGGTATTAACCAGTTTCAGCAAACGCGAGCTATTGCGGTGAACGAGTTCTAGCCGTTCTCGGTGAATTGGGTCGAGGGGATAGGTGCGATCGCTCAGTGCATCCTGCAAAGGAGCCAGTATCAACGTTAGCGGTGTACGGAATTCGTGGCTGATGTTGCTGAAGAAGAGGGTTTTGGCGCGATCGAGTTCTGCCAGCGATTCAGCGCGTTGACGTTCTTCTTCACGAGCGGCTTGTTCTCGAATCAGCCGAATCCGATTCTCCTCTGCCTGTTTGCGATCGTTGATGACGCTGAAAACAACGGCAACCTGTCGGTCTTCGGGTTCTCCAACGGGGAATGCATAAATGTCAAACCAGCGCTGCAACTCTCTGGCATAGTTCTCAAGGCGAACAGATTGACCGCTCAAAGCAACATTACCATAAATTTCAAACCAATACTCATCGTGGTTTGGAGCCAGTTCGCGCATCCGTTTACCAAGCGCGTCTGTCAGTCCTGTTTGTCGCTCAAAGGAGGGACTAATTTCCAAAAAGCGATAGTCAATCGGTTTCTCGTTTTGATCAAAAATCACCTCAATAACGCAAAAGCTATCGTTGATTGACTCAAACAGCGATCGATATTTCGCTTCCGATTCGCGCAAGGCTTCTTGAGAACGTCGGCGCTCCGTCACGTCACTGAAGATGAGAACGAATTGATTCCCTTGCGCCTGCGGCGGCTTGAAGACGTAGAACTCATACCAGATCCCATCCGGCGCCGCATATTCCTCGCGGCGCTGGGGCTGGCCTGTGCGCGCCGTCTCACCGAAAACATCGCGCCAATACTGTTCATAGGGTGCCAGTTCGCTCATGCGGCGACCCTTGGCTGAGTGTCCAATCATACGCACCGCAGCCGGATTCTCGTCGAGGTAGAAGATATCCACGCAGCGCCCCTCTGCGTTGAAGATCGCCTCCGCAAAGTAAAAGCCCTCGTCAATAGACTCAAAGAGCGTGCGATATTTCTCCTCGCTTTCGCGTAAGGCGTTCTCGATGCAGGCGCGTTCGACACGCGGGAAAATCCGGTCGGCGATGTTTCGCACCAACTCGATTTCGTCTTCTCGCCAATCGCGCGGCGCGGTGTCAGTGACGGCGAGGTAACCCGTCCAGCGTCCGCTGCTGTGAAAAGGCACGACGAGAAACGCGCCGGTTTTCAGGCGGGCGTATGCGTCCGCGTCTGTTCGCTCATCGTCGGCGGTGTTGCGGATGACGAATGTTTCTCCGGCGCGGTTGGCGCGCACGAACTCTTCGGTCAGGTAATCGGTGAGGCGAAAGGTCTGCTTCAAACTCGGCACGTGCTCTTTGTTCCAGCCGTGATTTACCGTGACAAGCCCTCGCTCCTCGTCCACATCCACAAAAATGCACGCGCTCAAGTTCAGATACGCACCGAGCCGCGACCCAACCGACTGCATAATTTCGTCGGGAGTTATCAAACGCGATAGATCGTCGCCGATTTCGACCAGCAAACTCTGATTCGCTTCGTGGCGTTTGCGATCGGTGATGTCGGTGAACAGGAGCGAGACGCGGTTGTCGCCAGAGGCACCGACGCGCAGAGCGTAAACGTCGTACCAGATGCCCATCGCTCCGGTGTATTGGACGAAGCGCACCGGCTTGCCAGTGCGCGCGACTTCGGCGAACCGCTCGAACCACGAGTGTTCGAGGTCAGGCTGAAAATGGCTGATCCGCTGGCCAATGGGATTGATGTAGCCCGTCTGCTGCTCGAACGCTGGATTCGCTTCGGTGTAAATCCAATCAACGGCATTGCCTGCGCCGTCGAATAGCAATTCAAAAATGCAAAAGCCTTCGTCGATCAAATTGAACAGCGTGCGGAATTTTTCTTCCGATTCGCGCAGGGCGACTTGGGCTTGCCGCTGCTCAATCAGATCGGTCGCTTGGCGGGCGAGTAAATCGAGAAAGCGCAGTTCGCGATCGCTCGGTCGATGGTGTTTGCGCCAATGGGTTGAAACCATACCGACCACTTTGCCGGAACGGGTAATCAGCGGCGTGGACTGTGCTGAGAGATAGCCCTCCTCAAGGTGCATTCGCATCAAGCCATCCGGGTCTTCGCTCTCTTGTACATCGAAATCAACGAAGCTGCGTTCGCCCGTTGTCAATGCCATACCGCAAGGCGTGTTTGAACTCGCGTTGACGTGATAGAAATGCTCGGTCAGCTTTTGCCCCACGCCTTGATTGGCAAGCATTACTAGCTCCTGCGTCGCTTCATCCAGAATTTGGATCGTTCCCGCATCAGCTCGTGTAAGGGCGATCGCCGTTGCCACAATCTCTTGATACAGCGTTTGAATATCGTCTTCAGCCACCAGTCGGGCACTGAGTTCGCGTAGCCGTTGGGTATCTTCGAGATTGGCAGCAACAACGGCTTGGGCTTGTCTGCGTTCGGTAATGTCAATGACCAATCCCGCGCCAGCCAGCGGCGTACCATTCGCTGCTTTGCGAAATCCTCCCTGCGCCGAAATCAAACGAGTTTCACCATCGGCGCGGATGATGCGATATTCTAAATCGAACGGTTTGTCTTCTGCCAGACAGCCAGCAATGTGCGCTTCGACCATTGCTAGATCGTCTGGATGAATCCGATTAAGCCAGCCTTGCGCCGTCTGGCTTTCGGCTTCGTCGGCAAACCCGATAATTTGCTTACCGCGCTCCTCCCAAGTCGATTCACCAGTTTGCATATCCCAAAAACCCCAGCCTGCCTGTGAAGCTTCGGTCGCCAGCTTTAAGTGCGCGTACGTTTCACGCAGAGCGGCTTCAGCTTGTTGGCGTTCGGTTTCAATTTGCTTGCGCTCAGTGATATCATAGGAGACGGCAAGCACAGCATATATTTCACCGTTTGCAGAACGTAAAGGCGTGCCCCGTGAAATGTAAAAGCGATCGTGGGCATTGTGTTCAAGTTCAAATGGCTCGCCAGCAAGCCCCTGACGGTACAACTTCTCATAATTCACCGTTAATTCGGGCGGCAGCACCTGGAAAATCGTTTTTCCGACAAAATCTTCACTTTTGAATCCAGCAGCGGACAACGCTTCGCCTTCAGCCAGCAAGTAGCGGAGATCGCGATCGACGACAAACGCAGCTCCACCCGGCAGATTCTCAATCAAAGCGCGTGCTCGTTCCTGTGCCTGTTTGCGCTGCACAATTTCAGCTTCTAAGGCAGCGTTGGCAGCTAGCAGTTCCTTGGTTTGTCGCTGATTCAAAAGCAGGGTAGCCGCAGTAAAATCTGCCAAACTCGTCATCACCCGCACGTCTTCACTGTCAAAGTGTCGCTGCTCATCGTGCGACACAATCCAGATTGCGCCAAGAGCCTGATTGCCAGCAATCAAGGGTAACACCAATACTTCAACGACGGGCGTTATGGCTTCCTGACCGTAGGTGAAATATCGTCCGGGATAAGAATAAAGCACAGGTGTACCGCGATCGAGGCAGGTTCCACAGGGGCTAAAGTTGCGAGGGGTAGTGCCGCCGACATACTGTTTTAACGCTCCTGCCAACACATTCCAGCGAAAGACTTCTTCACCACTAGGCAAGACTTCAAGTAAACTGACCCCTGTACTTTGGGCATTGCACAATTCTAATGCCATGTCAACTAGACTCTGGAGCATCGTTTCAGGCTGATTTACCAACTGTCGCGCCAATGCGTGTAATGCCTGATTTTCTGAAGCTAAGTTTGCCGGACGAGGGTTTCGCTGGGACAACTCCTCAGTGATCACAATATCCTCTAGGCTGATTGTTTCTCTTTGAGGTCGTTGCATTGCCTTTACTGGTTAATTAATTGGGTGCGATCGCACAAAAATTGGCTTATTGTAATTCATTATTTTAAGGCTTGCTGGCAGCATCTCTCTGTAAAGCAAGGGCAAGCCGTTCTCTGACTTTGGGCGAACGAAATCCTAAAACAATATCTTGAGGCGCAATCCCGCGCTCAATCAGTTCTCGGTCAATAAAAATTTCGGTGCTGTTATGCTGAATCCAGACTTTGCTCTCAATTAAGTCTAGCTGCATAGCGCAACCGTAAATACGGTATTCGCCGCGCCAGCCATTGTGCATAACGAGATAGCGATCGCGTTCAGTATCAAAAATTAATTGAGCCTCTGGATCGTCAACAGCAAAATTCTCTAAGAAATCACGTATAATTTGGCGATATTGGTTTATTCGATCCATTGTTCAATCACCTCTCGATCCAAGTTATAAATAATCAAGCGAACTTCATAGCGGTCAATCACGGTTTTGGCTGGCTCAAACCGCAGAAAAGTTTGATGTACATCGCTTGGAACCGCCAGATAAAGAATACGGTCTGGTTCTTCTGAAGCTTCTAAGGCAATACGATAGTTTAAAAATTGACCAAGGGCGGTATGAAATTCGGAGACATTTGAACCGCTGACAAAACTTTTTACTTCCACTGCAATTTTACGTCCTGCTTTTTCGGCAGCGATCGCTTCTTCTGCGGCAAGGTCAATATAAATATCGGCAATACCATAGCGTAGACGATAGGGATCGTGGGTGATTTTCCAGCCGTCTTTTTGCAGAGCGAGCTTAACAGTATCGTGAAAAATGTCTTTTGCCATATCAACTGTCAAATTAATGGCGCTTGACAATAAAAGTTTTCATCCTTCCTCATACGCTTGCTTGCTTGAGTAAAGAGATTCCAAACTTACAACAGAAATTCAGCATTATTTTCACATATATATTTTTAACTGTAGCTTGATAATTCATAGTATTAAATCAAACTTTCACTGCTCTTCCTTGCAGCAGCTTCCGCCTTAACGTTTGCGTGTTTCGCGCAGTCTGTAGCAGCTTCCGCTTTCCTTGTAGCAACTTCTGCCTTGACGTTTGTGTGTTTCGTGCAGTCTGTAGCAGCTTCCGCCTTCCTTGCAGCAACTTCCGCTTTAAGGTTTGCGTGTTTCGCGCAGTCTGTAGCAGCTTCCGCCTTCCTTGCAGCAACTTCCGCTTTGACGTTTGTGTGTTTCGTGCAGTCTGTAGCAGCTTCCGCCTTCCTTGCAGCAACTTCCGCTTTGACGTTTGGGTGTTTCACGCAGTCTGTAGTAGCTTTTGCCTTGACGTTTGGGTGTTTCCCACAGTCTGTAGCAGCTTCAGCTTTGATGTTTAGGTGTTTCGCGCAGTCTGTAGCAGCTTTAGCTTTGACGTTATTAAAACAAAAATTAAGCTACTAATCTTTTATTTCCTATTTCCTAGTTAACTGCCATCATCAAAGGCAATTTGACGGTAAACGTTGCGCCTTGTCCAACTCCTTCACTTGCTGCCTCAATTGTACCGCCGTGTAGTTCGACGAGTTGACGTGCGATCGCCAGCCCCAATCCCAGTCCTCCTGGCGAATGTCTGCTAGGAACCTCTGCTTGAGTAAAGCGATCGAAAACGTAAGGCAGAAACTCGGCACTAATTCCCACACCTGTATCCCTGATTTGAATCGTAGCCAGAGAATCAATAGTATCAAGCCGAACTTCTACTACTCCTTGCTTTAATGTAAATTTAATTGCATTGGCAAGTAATTCTCTGACAATTTGCTGCAAGCGATCGCGATCGCCTAAAACGGTGTCACCCTTCGGGTTCGGAAGTTCGGACTCGACGGGAACCGCCAAGACTCCGACTTCCTCACCTTGTTGAGAAGTTGCTTGCAAAGTTTTGACAATATTAATCCCCTTTTGTTTAGCATTTGAGGACATTGTATTAATAACTTCTTCAATAATCTTTGTGAGTTTAACTGGCTGGCTTTGCAAGCAGACTTTACCTGAAATAATTGTTGAAATGTCCAGCAAATCCTCAATTAGCTTTGCTTGGTTTTTGGCATTGCGCTCAATTGTATCCAAAGCACGTAAAGCAGTAGCCTCGTCGAGCTCCTTTGAACGCAGTAAGCGAGTCCAGCCCAAAATTCCAACTAAGGGAGCATGAAGTTCGTGGGTAACTGTTGCGAGAAATTCATCTTTGAGGCGATTAGAAGATAACTCTTGGCGCAAACGTACCATTTGCAAATGAGATTCTACACGAGTCAGCAGTTCACGAGCAGAGAAAGGCTTAATTAGGTAGTCATCAGCTCCCGCTTGCAAACCTTCAATTGCCGCCTCTTCTCCCGCACGAGCCGACAGCAGAATAATCGGTATACCTTTTGTGTTTGAATTTGCGCGCAATGCACTTAGCAATTGAAACCCGTCCATTTCTGGCATCATCACATCAGTAAGTACCAAATCTGGCAGTTGCTCGCTGACGACAGCTAGGGCAGTTGCTCCATTAGCGACAGCTGTTACCTGCCATTGCTTTGATAGCAGACGCGCTACATAGTCTCGCATATCGGCATTATCATCGACTAACAAAATGCGCGCAGTCGAGAACTGGGAGGGCTTTATCGGTGGTGGTTTTGGGGCCGCCACTTTGTGGCGGCCCCAAAACCACAAATTTTCTTCTTTTTGCCATTGCTGTGCTTCCTGCACATAGGGGGCAGCACCTACTGATGTTGATGCTGGTGTACTGGTACTAATTTGATTACTTGGCAAGTGCGATGAGCCTGTGGGTAGCGTTACTGTAAATGTCGTTCCTCTACCCAAGACACTTTCCACGTTTACAGTACCGCGATGTAAGTGAACGAGTTCAGCCACCAAAGCTAGCCCAATGCCTGACCCTTCATGACTCCTTGCCTGTACGCTTCGTATACGGTGAAAGCGCTCAAAAATTCGGGGTAACTCTTCGGGAGCAATGCCTGTGCCTGTATCTCGGATTTTTAGCTCTACTTTGTCACCAATTGGATGTAATGAAACAACAATTTCACCAACAAAGGTAAACTTGAACGCATTGGAGATTAAGTTAAGAACAATTTTCTCCCACATTTCGCGATCTACATACACCGGAGAGGTCAGGGGCGGACAATCTACGATTAATTGCAACCCTGCTGTTTCAATAGCCGAACGGAATACTGAGGCTAACTCGGCTGTGAATTGGGCTAAATCAGTTGGCTCATAAACGGCTTGTATCCTGCCTGCTTCAATTCGGGAGAAGTCAAGCAAGGTATTGACCAGTTTGTGCAGCCTCATCGCGTTTCGCTGAGCAATATTAAGTAGTTCGTGCTGTTCGTCGGGCAGGAGTGAATCTTGTGTTTCGGCGATGAGTTGCTCAAGTGGATTGAGTATCAACGTTAGGGGCGTGCGAAATTCATGGCTGACATTGCTGAAGAAGTCTGTCTTAGCGCGATCGAGTTCTGCCAATGCTTCGGCTCGCAGGCGTTCTTCTTCGTAAGCACGAACATTCGTCATGGCGGTTGTCAGCTGTCCAGCAACTAATTCAAAGAATCGCCGATAGTCAGAGTCAAGCGAAAGGTGAGGGCTGATACCTGCAATCAGCAAGCCAGTAAAACGATCTTGCCCTAGTTGGATCAAGGGCAAAGCCAGAGCAGAAAGGGGTTTTGTCTTGGGCAGTTCTGTGTTGAGAGGGACGTTGTTGCAATCCTTGTGACTTGCAATCTCTACCAGCTCAACTAGTCTAGTATGAATTGCTTGTGCAAACGGAAATTCCAGTTCTCCTGATGCGCTTATATCAATGACGCGGGGAAGGGCATACCAGTCTTTGTCCCATCCGGTCGTTCCACAAAGCTGAAGACGCTTTCCATCATCAGCAAGCAGATAGAGTACCACAAAAGGAATGTCAGCCGCATTGTGCAAAAGCGTTGCGATCGCAATTTGGCAACACTCCTCCAATGTCTTTGCTGCTCCAACCTTTGTTCCTAAATCGCTGAGCGTTCGTAGCCGTCGAGAGCTAATCACTTGTGCAGTTGTTTCCATTATGGGATGGAAAATGCCCGCAACCTCACCGCTTTCATCGCGAATGGGACTAAATGAAAAGGTCAAGTAAACTTCTTCAAGGTAGCCATTGCGATTGATAAACATTTGCAGATCTTCAACATAGGCAGGTTGTCCCGTCTGGAAAACACCTTCAAAGAGCGGATCGAGAATGTGCCAAATTTCTGACCAATGCTCCTGTCCCGGACTACCCAATGTTTGAGGATGTTTAGCACCACAAATCGGGCGATAGCCGTCATTGTAGAGTTGGATTAACTCTTGTCCCCACAGCAGGCAAAGGGGGAAAGTAGAAGATAAGCAGATACTCACGGCTGTTCGCAAACTTTGCGACCAAGACTCGACCGGACCCAACGGCGTTTGTGACCAGTCCTTGCGTCGCATCAACTTACCCATTTCGCTATCGCCTGCAAATATATCCAAAGCGAGAGCGGCTTTCTTATTTTCGGTTAAGCTGTCCATAATTACTCAATTACTCAGATAATCTACTAAAGTTCTCAATTCTTCAGCTAAGAGAATTTTAGAGTGTTACTGAATAGATATATGATGATTCAGATTTTTCGCAAAAACTAAAATTCTTTTCTTCCCTGCCCGCTACTCTGGTTTAAGCTCGTCCAGCAAGCTGTGCAACCATTGCTATTAACTCGCTTGGCTCTGCAAGTTTATGCAAGTGCGACTGGAAGCCTGCTTTTATTGCCTTTGCGCGGTCTTCTGCAAGATAAGCAGTCAAGGCAGCAGTAGGAATTTGCCATCCTTTCTCTGCTTCTAGTGCCTTGATTTTGCGAATCAAAGCATAGCCATCTTCATCAGGCATTCTGATATCACTAATTATGACATCGGGACGCGATCGCTCTAATTCTTCTAATGCCTCACTTACTGAGGCAACTGTTGTTACTACAATTCCATGTTGCATTAGCACTGCTGCAATCAACTCGCGGGTATCGGCTTCATCATCTATGAACAGAACATGTAAGCCATCTAGCCCCTTGGGTGTTTCCATTGGTGCTATCAAGCTAGGCATCTGCTCAGAAGCTACTAATTGCTTATACTTGGTAATATCATGTATGCATATCTGTAATGCGCCCAATGCTCCAGAAGTTTCCCGACCAGGTTTCACCAACAGTAAAGCATCAAAAGCTTGGCGATCGCGGGGACAGATAGAGACTTCCCATTGTTGCATATGCTTGATATTGAGCGACTGCTTCAGTTTGTTTAGAAAGAATGAATGCTCTTGTTGAGATATAAAATTGATTAATGATTTGCCAATTAATAAACTGGGCAATACATTTAATAATGCAGCAGCAGTATAATTGATTTCCAGAATTATTCCTTCGACATTTGTTACCAAATAAGCATTAGGTGCAAATTTAAATAAATCATGATAAACCTGACGTTCTGCAATTATTGTTTGATTTTGTTCTAACAGTTCTGATTCAATGACTTTTATTAATTCTAATTTCGCCTGCATTTCTTCTTTAAAGAATTCCAGGTTTTCTATAGAAGCAGTAAGAGTTTTTAAGGCTGCAATTGGTTGTGGCTGCTGTATTGGCGACTCCATTATGTAGCTTGAGAGTGCTTGTATCTGCTGCCGAATTTTTTCAAAACTATAGTTTAACTCTTCTTGGCTCATAATTAACTCGCTTCTCTACTTTCAGGTTAGTATCTTGCCAAGGAGTCATCCTAACTCTGCGTTTGTGCGGTGAATACACTCCGTTTCATCGATAATCTACTTTTTGGAATCATTATACAAGGAATTAATAGCTTTGCGAATCCCTTCTACGATATTCAAAAAATGCGACATCGCGATCGCTCCATTGGGTTGCGGGTTTGGCATCTTTTGATAGAACCTGGAGTTTACCCAATGGCGAATCTTTCCAATCACAAGCCCTGAGAATAATCGGAATCACCTGTGCTGTGCCTTGATTGTACCGTGCGATCGCCTTGGCTTGTACTTAGGAATAACAGCCGTTGAGTAGAACAGAGTGAATTTGCTTAGCTGAATATCACCAGGACGAACCGCCAATCGTTGCTCTAAAGGAGCTTGTACCCTCAATGAATTAATAATTAATAAATTCTTAATTATTAATTACGAATTATGTAGCTTGCTTCTCGTCAAAGGCGAGTATTACGAATTATTCTGTCAAGGCTGTTTTAGAGGGATCTCGACAAAAACTTAAAGAAGTCCTGCTGACTCATACAACCGTTTCAACATTGCTGTAATTTTTGTACCATAATCCAAATCTGCTGACCAGCGCCCTGATAGCTGGTCAATCAATGGAGCAATTCCCCGCGTCACAAACCGAAATCTGGGATCTACTACTTCCTGTACCAAAGGTTCTAAACTAGCGTAAGCTTTTAAATGTTGGACGTGTGCCCTGACCCCAATTCTCGCACTTGGAAAAGATGCAGCCTCGGAACCACCACCGATCGCACCCAAGCCGGCAAAATTATTTTGTTCGGGTTTAATATCGCCGCCAAACCGTAAAAATCCAGTTTCTACACACATCTGACAAAAGGCAATATCATAATTTATGCCTTCTATACCTGCTTCTTCCCGATAAAGTTTGGAGATATCAGGAAACTGTGTTAAAGCATTTTCATTATTGTTTCTTAAGAATAATTGTAACTGGACTTCTGAAGTATTACCGTTCGACATTATCCTGTCTAATTGACCGGTACAAACTATTAAATTTGTTCGCAAGCTGACAGTACGACTTGCAGCATCCCAAGTAACTGCAACATTAAAATCCCGTAGTTCGATCGCTTTGACATACACTACTTTGCGATAAGTAATTCGATTTACATTCGCTGCTTTTGCCAGGTCAATTCGCAGACGGTCTACTAAATCAATAGGAATGTAAGCATTACCATTAACTAAAATTCCTTGCTCTGAATAATTTTGCCCGTTAATGTTAATATTAATTGCTGAGTAAGTTGGTTCTGTTGGAGTTCCAGTAGGGTCAATCATACGACTCCAAGATGCCAATCCATCAGCAATTCCCAAAGCAAAATCTCGGCGACGACTTTGCAGCAAAGCCCGATCCTCTGGACTGCTGAGAAACCCGACTTGCATTAACAAAGCCGGAAACGTTGTCCGGCGACAGAATGCCAAACTACCCAATCCACTGTCTGTATCTGGCTTGACTCCGCGATTCGGTAATTGAGGTACGCGGCGCAACAGTGCCACTAGCAACTGTTCAGCATTGCTTTTACGCTCAGTATTGTTAGCAATGTAGAAAACACTAGCCCCACGCACAGAAGGACTGCTAGCTGCATCGGATTGAATTTCTAGCGCCACATCACCCCGGCGTCCACGGGAATTGATCCAGGTAATAGTTTCGGCGGCACTCAAGTCATCGGGAACTGCTAAAATTTCAAAATTCCGCGCCCGCAGTTCCGTAACAATCAAATCCCGCAGCAGAATCATTTCTTTAGCTTCAGTTGTACCACCTGCGATCGCACCCGGATCGATTCCTCCCGCTTCTTTGCCTCCGTGAGCCGCCGAGATAAAAATACGTCCCATCTTCAGTATTTCCTCTGATAAAATTAAACGTAAGTAATTTTAGACATAATTGGTGGCTTCGCAACAACAATATAATATCTATCAGAAGTCTAAAGTCATTTGTCCTTTGTTATTTCTCTAAAGTTCATAGGACAAGGGAGTAGGGAGTGGGGAGTGGGAAGGAGAGGGGGAGATTAATAATATCAGGTTCGGTTGAGTACTTATAATTAGGACTGACGCAAAGACGCAAAGAGGCGGGGACGCGGAGAGTTTTGAATTATAAGTGATTATCCGAACTTGGTATAACTCCTCAGTCAACAGTCATCAGTTAACAGTCATCAGTCTCAATCCCCAATACTATGCAAATCCCCCGCTTGCACCCAGACACAATCGAAGAAGTTAAACTACGAGCTGATATCGTTGATGTCGTCTCTGAGTACGTAGTTTTACGCAAACGCGGGAAAGATTTTGTCGGATTGTGCCCGTTCCACGATGAAAAATCTCCCAGTTTCACTGTCAGCCAAACCAAGCAAATGTATTATTGCTTCGGCTGTCAGGCTGGGGGAAATGCCATCAAGTTTGTCATGGAGTTGGGAAAGCGTTCCTTTGCTGAGGTAGTGCTAGATTTAGCGCGGCGTTATCAAGTACCCGTACAAACCCTGGAACCCGAACAACGCCAAGAATTACAGCGTCAGCTGTCTTTGCGCGAGCAATTATATGAAGTTCTGGCTTCCTGTGCCCAGTTTTATCAACACGCCCTCAGACAATCCCAAGGGCAAAAGGCAATTGAATATTTGCAATCTCACCGCAAACTTCAAGAACAAACAATACAGCAATTTGGTTTAGGTTACGCCCCCGCAGGTTGGGAAACTCTCTATCGCTATTTGGTGGAAGACAAACATTACCCAGTGCAACTGGTAGAAAAAGCGGGATTAATTAAACCGCGCAAAGAAGGCGGCAGTTATTATGATGTGTTTCGCGATCGCTTAATAATTCCCATCCGGGATGTTCAAGGACGCACGATTGCTTTTGGCGGTAGAACTCTGACTGACGAACAACCAAAATATTTAAATTCCCCAGAAACCGAACTTTTTAGCAAAGGTAAAACATTATTTGCCCTCGATTTAGCCAAAACCGGGATTTCCCAACTCGATCGAGCAGTGGTGGTAGAGGGATATTTTGATGCGATCGCTCTCCACGCTGCTGGGATTAACAACGCTGTCGCCTCACTTGGTACAGCTTTGAGCTTAGAACAAGTGCGGCTAGTATTACGCTACACCGAATCGAAACAACTAGTACTCAACTTTGATGCCGATAAAGCCGGAACTAATGCAGCCGAAAGGGCGATCGGTGAAATTGCCGAACTAGCATATAAAGGAGAAGTTCAGTTAAAAATTCTTAATCTACCGAATGGCAAAGATGCTGATGAATACTTGCGTCAGGAAACTCCAGAAAATTATGCAGAACTATTAGCAAATGCACCTCTTTGGTTGGATTGGCAAATTCAACAAATTATTCAAAACCGTGACTTAAAACAGGCTACTGATTTTCAACAAGTAACTCAGCAAATAGTTAAGTTACTTAAAAATATAGCTAATAACGATACACGAAATTATTATATTTCTTATTGTGCAGAAATACTCAGTTTAGGTGATACCAGACTTATACCCCTACGAGTCGAAAATTTGTTAACTCAAATTGCTCCCCCTGCGCCTACATATTCCAAACCTGTCTCAGCAAGAAAAGCATGGGGAGATAATAAATCTCTACTTCGTACAGACGCGATTAATCGCGTATCTAACAACTCTCCACTCCCTACCGAACGCAGCCTTTTAGAACGAGCAGAAGCATTATTACTGCGAATTTACTTGCACTGTCCCGAACAGCGTCAAGCAATTATTAACGAACTAGAAGAACGAGATTTACAATTTAGCCTTTCCCACCACCGATTTTTATGGCGACAGATTTTAGAAACAGCAGTCCAACAGATAGATTTAATTTCAACTTTACAAAACAGATATTTAGAATTATCAGAAGACTTGGGAGTAGTATCGCATCTATTTCATTTAAATGAGAAAACTAAGAAAGAAATACTTCGGACTCCACAGGTAGTTC
The DNA here is from genome assembly GCA_029379225.1 of Nostoc sp. S4. Lineage (GTDB taxonomy): Bacteria > Cyanobacteriota > Cyanobacteriia > Cyanobacteriales > Nostocaceae > Nostoc. The sequence goes on from JAQYWR010000017.1 coordinate 48,732, forward strand.
AAGCTGCGATCGCTTGCATGGATTTGGTAATGCTGGAAAAACGCTATCGTCACTTTTTAGAACTATGGCAGCAAACCGATCCTGTGGACGAACCAGAGAAGTATCAATCCTATTATCAGGCTTTTTATACTGAAAAACTCAAGCTTCAGAAAATAGACAGAAAACGCCTATTTTCCCTCGCAGAGTTGGATTAACGCAATCTCAATGTTTTTAGCCTTCAATCTGGAAAAATGCTTATATAATACTTATTTATACTATTTTCAGCATTTGAACTTAACTCCAAAGGAGTACGCAATGACATAAATATTTTGGCATACCTACTTAGATACAAATTTAAAAATTTGTGGTTGATTGACTTTTTTGGTTAATTACTTTGTCTTGGTGTCACATACTCGATTACGAGATTGATGGTATTTTATTTTTGCACAAACTCCTTTATCTCAATCGCCATACAAGCTATGACACTGAATTTATATTTACTGCGACATGGAGAAACTACTTTTAGTCAAAGTGGTAATTTCTGCGGTGAAACTGATGCGGAATTGACTTCTGAAGGGATGCAGATGGCAGAGAGTTTTGCCAATGTTTATCAAAAATTGAAGTGGGAGGCTGTTTATGTTAGCCCGATGAAGCGCACAATTGCAACTGCCAAGCCTTTTTGTGATGCTATCGGTATGGATATGCAGTTGCGTGACGGACTTAGAGAAGGTAGTTACGGCGAATGGGAAACTAAGAGTAAATCGTTTGCCCAAGAAAATTACGCCCAAAACTATGTAAAATGGTTGACAGAACCCGCTTGGAATGCACCACTAGGTGGAGAAACTGCGGTAGATATTGCTAACCGTTCTATGCCTGTAATTGCTGAAATTCAAGAAAAACATCCCCAAGGTAATGTTTTAGTAGTTTCACATAAAGCCACGATTCGGATTCTACTTTGCAGTTTACTGGGAATTGATTTGGGACGCTATCGCTATCGGGTGAATATTTTGGTCGCGTCCGTAAGTATGGTGAAATTTGACGTACATGGCCCTTTATTAGAAATATTAGGCGATCGCCATCATATACCCGACGATCTTCGCTCTCGTCTGGGAACATAATAGTCCCAGAAAATATTGACATGAAAAGCTAATAACCACTTATCTTAGTCCAAACGCCTGCAAAATCTAAAATGGTGCGTTATCGCTTAGTAGAACGCACCATATGAGACTATGTGCTTTGTTTGACTCAGGAATCAAGATTCATTACTCAGCACTATTTGGCGATCTTATTGGCGCAGATAACTAAAATTGGCATCGGGTCTGCCAACAAAGCAAGAACGGGTAAAGTTATATTTTTTGATAATCGCTAGTGATGTTGTTGCTTCAGATTGATTATTGTCAAAATCAAACATCCAGTGGCTACCGTCTACAATTTTCCAACGATTATTTATGCGATTAACGGTTGTCGTCGCTGGATTAAAAGAAACGCAATCTTCACCTTGTAAGGAACCAGAAGGAGCGCTATTATTCACTAGGAGATATTCAAAAGATGGTTGGGGTCGTCCGACAAAACAAGATTTGTTAATGCCATAGTGTTTGAGAATTTGGAAAGCACGTGTCGCTTCATCTTTTTTATTACCAAAGTCAAACATCCAGTGATTGCCATTCTCAACTATTTTCCAGCGATCGCTTATTTGGTTAACACTAATTTTCTCAGGATTGAACGCAATACAGTCTTCTTTGACTGCTTGTGTTTCTCGTGTTAATGAAACTAGGTTAGAACGATATTCTTTATTGCTTCTTCTATCATTTAAAGTGATATATACAGATTGTGGAGGTGTTTGGCCTTGTTCAACTGCAAACCAAAGAGAATTTAAATTTTCTGGAGAAGAAAATGCACAAAATCCATAAATTCGTTGGTTGGTTTGACCATCATAAATATTTACCCAAGTCCGAGAAGAATTACTGTTTTGTCCACAAGGAGGTAAATTTGGAGCTTTTGTAAATAAGTTCTCAGGAAATGCGTTCCAGTTTGTTACTGCTAATTTATATCTTTGAAAATTTTTTCCTGTGACTGTATATGGTTCTGTTCCCAGAAAAACTAGTTTTGGTTGGGGTATGGCATTGGATGCAATATTGAGAAGGTTTGGATTTATATTATTGTTGCTCCTAGTATCTGCTATTTGAAATTTATCAGCAGCATAAGCGGCAGCAAAATTAGATAAAATCCACCCGACGCTTAGGAAAGTTGCAAATTTGTTGTAATGTTGTAATTTCATTTTGGTTATACCTGGAGAAAAGTTATCCTATTTAAAATGCGAACATAGGGAAATCTCACGCACAGGCGAGAGATAGGAAAATGTTAGGTGTTCACAAATTATTTAGGCTTGTTGTATTACTACAACTGCTTAGTTTGTCTTTCCATATTTTTTTTCTTGAAAATTAAATTTTTTCTGTTTAATTTTGACCAAAGTCAGGGAAGCAAACTTCGGTATCTACGTAGAGAGGTGAGTTCCTTGGTCAGCTTGACACAAAATAATGTATATCTGATTTGACGGATATTGATAAGCATGATTAAAAGCGGCTATGGACATTGGCAGCACAACTCGCTCGTCAGGCTACATTTTGGCATTGGACTTGGGTACTACCGGCAACCGCGCTTTTGTGTTTAACGCAGCAGGTAAGATAGTCGGACAGGCGTACAGAGAACTGACTCAACATTATCCACAACCGGGATGGTTAGAACATGACCCGGAAGAAATCTGGCAGGATACGTGTTGGGTGATGGAAACGGCAATTGTCAATGCCAAGATTACTCCATCGGACATCACAGCGTTGGGATTGACAGTGCAGCGTGAAACTTGCTTGATTTGGGACAAAACTACAGCCAAACCACTCCATAGAGCGATCGTTTGGCAAGACCGCCGCACTGCTCCTTTTTGCCACCAGCTACAAGAGCAAGGCTATGCTCCAGAAATTTACGCTCGCACCGGATTAATCGTTGATGCCTACTTTTCTGCTACCAAGCTCAGATGGTTATTAGATTTTACAGATGTTGACTCAAACAACGTTTTAGCTGGCACCATTGATACTTGGGTGCTGTGGAAGCTGACTGGTGGAAAAGTCCATGCTACTGACCATAGTAGCGCCAGCCGCACAATGTTAATGAATCTCAAAACTTGTGAGTGGGATGAGATTCTCCTGGAAATGTTCCAAATTCCGGCTGAAATCCTACCGCAGATTCAGCCTAGTTTAGGATTCTTTGGAGTTACTGATGCTAGTCTATTGGGTGCAGAAATTCCGATCGCTGCAATTTTAGGAGATCAGCAAGCTGCTTTATTTGGTCATGGCTGCGATCGCCCTGGTTTAATCAAATGCACATACGGTACTGGTAGCTTTTTGGTAGCTCACACTGGCTCTCAAATTTTGCGATCGCCCGGACAACTGATTTCCACTGTGGCATGGACACAAAGGAATCGCAGCGGGGGTTTGGATATCGGCTATGCCTTAGAAGGCAGTATGTTTACTAGTGGTGCTTGTATTCAATGGTTACGCGACAGCTTGAAGCTGATTAAAACTGCGGCGGAAACTGAAGGGATGGCAAATCGAGTCACAGATAATGGTGGTGTATACTTTGTACCTGCGTTTAGTGGACTGGGCGCACCTTACTGGGATATGAGCGCTAGGGGAGCCTTTTTCGGAATTACCGCCAGCGTACAACCAGAGCATTTAGTACGCGCTGTATTGGAGGCGATCGCTTACCAAGTTGTCGAGGTGGTGCAGGCGATAAATGCATCTAGCAGTACCCCGATTGGACGATTAACGGTAGATGGTGGTGCTTGTGAGAACAATTTTTTGATGCAGTTTCAAGCTGATGTCTTAGGTATTCCCGTTGAACGTCCCAGTGTGCGTGATACTACAGTTCAGGGTGCAGCATTTGCAGCAGGTTTATCTGTGGGATTTTGGGACAACTATCAAGCATTGGTGCAGCAACGACAGATTGAATGCGTATTTGAGCCAAAGAGCGATTTGTCGAATTTTGTTACTTGGCAAAAAGCAGTGAAACGTACTTTGGCTTGGATAGAGTAGCGTTGCGCCAAAAACGAATTGCAGCGAAAATTTTTAGCATAAAATTATTCGGTTTTATCGACTAGATAATCAGCCTATCAGAACAACTAGAAGCAGAACTTTGGGTAAGAATATCGTGATTCTGAGGTAGATATAGCAGGAGGCAAAAGACAGGAGGTAAAACGTTACTATTTCTAACATTCAGGCTTTCAAGATGTCCTAACCTTTAAGTCGCTTGCTATAAAAGTATATAAGGTATAACTTATATTGAACGGATAAGAATTCATCAAGTATTGTTAAAGAGTATATTCTTGATAGTCGTATTTGCTTTCAAATTGGGTAATTTAATTTCTAGAATTATCTAACTCTCTGGCATCACTTTTTCTACCAAATATAGCAATCCTAAATGAGAAAGCAAAAAATATCAATGGTAACTGTTGATTGTTAGCAGCAGTAATATTTTACAAATGATTTAGGACTGCTATATATCTATAGCTTCTCTACTACAAGGCTTTGACCAAAAATATTTATTTCGATTATTTAGTAAAAAATAAACTCTCAAACCTTTACCACATCTAATATTTGTCAATTGGGTCTGATTTTTATTTTACCAGAGTAATGTAATAGCGTTATAGCAGTTCTTGCTGGAGGCAGAGGGCAGCTATGCTGAAGGTAAAACTATTACTATTCCTAGCTTTCACGCTTGTCATTATGTCCTAAAGGGTGTGACTACGGCTATAATTGGCTCTGTTTTGAGAATTATCATAAGTATAATTACTACAAATTAATAGTTAATTTTAATAATTAATAGAGATGATTCTTTGAATAATTACTATAAAACTTAATTTTTATATCTTATAAGAAGATATTTATTATAAGACATAATAATAAATATTGATGAGACTTAAGGTATAAATCTTATGATAGAGAGACGAAAAAAAGATGAAAATGTATTCTGTTAACAATGTGATTATTTAGGAAAATACTTGTGAGAAAGAGTAATTTTCTCTAAAAAATTGAATTCAAGAAAATTACTCAATATTATTACCAACCCAAAAGAAATATTACCAACCAAAAGAGAAGTATTACCAACTAAAAGAGAATGGAGTAAACACATGAGGTTTGTCTTAAGACGCCGCAGGTTGGGTCAATTGATGATTGTCAGTACAGTAGCGGCTACGATCGCTAATTTTGGAAACAAAGGTGCAGCACAAAATCAAATCAAAAAAACTACTCCAACGCCGAAAACTTCGACAGATCAGACTATGAAAGTGGCGCTGCAAGTGAACGGAACAGCACATAGTTTGCAGATTGAACCGGGTGTTACCTTACTTGATGCACTTCGAGAATACATCGGGCTAATTGGTACTAAAAAAGGTTGCGACCACGGGCAGTGCGGTGCTTGCACAGTGCTAGTTGATGGGCGGCGTGTTAACTCGTGCTTAACGTTTGCTATTATGCACGCTGACGCAAAAATCACCACTATTGAAGGACTGGAGCAAGGAAACAATTTGCACCCGATGCAAGCGGCGTTTGTTGCCCGCGATGCGTTTCAGTGCGGTTACTGCACGCCGGGACAGATTTGTTCGGCGGTGGGTTTGGTGAACGAAGGACATGCTAAGTCGGATGCCGAGATTCGCGAACTGATGAGCGGCAATATCTGCCGTTGTGGCGCTTATCCAAATATCGTGGCTGCTGTCCGCGATGTCTTAGAGGGGAAAAAAGATGCAGCCGTTTAACTATAAGAAAGCAGGACAAGCAGAGAATGCTGTGGCGTTGGTGACTCCAGATGCCCAAGCCTCGTACCTAGCTGGCGGTACGAGTCTGATCGATTTGATGAAGCTGAATGTCCAGACACCAACAGAGTTGGTTGACATTAATCCATTACCGCTCACCAAGATAGAAATGCAGGGTAACGGTGTGCGGATTGGTGCAATGGCACGCAATAGCGATGTTGCTTACGATGCGATGATTCAAAAGCGTTATCCTGTGCTGTCGGAAGCGTTGTTGTCTGGGGCATCACCGCAACTGCGAAACATGGCAAGTGTAGGCGGGAATTTGCTGCAACGTACCCGTTGTTACTACTTCCGCGACACTGCGTTTCCTTGTAACAAGCGCGTTCCGGGTTCGGGTTGTCCGGCAATTGAGGGATACAACCGGATTCATGCGATTCTCGGCGGTAGCGATCGCTGTATTGCCACCCATCCTTCTGATATGGCTGTGGCAATGGTAGCACTCGATGCAGTTGTACAGACACGCGGCCCCAATGGAGAGCGCAGTATTCCCTTGGTAGATTTTCATCTCGTACCAGGCAATACGCCAGAAAAAGAAACAGTTCTGCAACACGGAGAGTTAATCGTTGCTGTTGATTTGCCTGCTTCACCATTTGCAGCGCGATCGCACTATTTAAAAGTCCGCGATCGCGCTTCCTATGCCTTTGCGATGGCATCGGTGGCTGCGGCACTCGATATTCAAAACGGCATCATTCGCACCGCCCGCATTGCCCTGGGTGGTGTAGGTACAAAGCCTTGGCGTGCTTACGAAGCAGAAAAATTGCTCCTTAACAAGCCAGTAAACCAAGCAACATTTGAAGCAGCAGCAAAGGCGGCGATCGCCACAGCTAAACCTCAAAAATACAACGGGTTTAAAGTTGAATTAGCTAAACGCACGATTGTTAAGGCGCTGACAACAGTGGGAGGTATGGCGTGAATACAGGGGATAAAAATACAGTTGTCGGCAAACCACTTAACCGAGTCGATGGACACCTAAAGGTGACGGGTGGCGCCCGCTATGCGGCAGAGTTTCCGGTAGCAAAGATGACTTATGGGGTGACGATTCAAAGCACGATCGCCAAAGGTAAGATTGCCCAAATCGATACCAAGGCGGCGGAACAAGTACCGGGTGTATTAGCAGTAATTACCCATCTGAACGCGCCCAAGGCTTTTGGAGACAAAGGCGGCGGTCGCAAGCTGCAAGTGCTGCAAGATAATATTGTGCTTTATAGCGGTCAGCATATCGGTGTTGTCGTTGCCGAAACCTTTGAACGAGCTATGTACGCTGCTTCCCTCGTGCAAGTTCGTTATGACGAAGAAAAGCCGACCATCAATATGCGGGAGAACCTCGCTAAAGCATATTTGCCTAAAGGTAAAATCCCCAAAGAAGAGCCGCCTGATTCAGCGCATGGCAACGTCAACCAAGCACTAAGGGCTGCTGCTGTCCGCGTCGAGCAAACCTATACTACACCGATTGAAAATCACAATCCGATGGAGCCTCATGCCACAACAGCAGTTTGGCAAGGCGATCGCCTGCTGCTGTATGATGCAACCCAAGGAATCTTTCAGGCTCAACAAAAAGTTGCGGGGGTATTGGGGATTGAGCCAGAGAAAGTCCGGGTGATGTCTTACTTTGTCGGCGGTGGCTTTGGTTGCAAAGGGTCGGCTTGGTCGCATGTGCCTCTAGCGGCGATGGCAGCACGGCAGGTTAATCGCCCAGTGAAATTAGTGCTAGGTCGGATACAGATGTACGGGCCTGTGGGCTTTCGACCAGAGACGATTCAACAGGTTGCTCTAGGTGCAACCCGCGAGGGTAAATTGACTGCTCTGCGACACACTGGCATTTCTCAGACTTCAACTTTCGATGAATTTATCGAACCAGTTGGTAAAAGCGCCCGCATGATTTACGCTTGCCCAAATATCGAAACCAGCCACCGTCTGGTGCAACTTGATGAGGGTACACCAACTTTCATGCGGGCGCCAGGAGAATCTTCTGGATCGTTTGCCCTAGAATCAGCGATGGACGAACTAGCCTATGCACTCAACATCGACCCCGTCGAGCTGCGTCTGCGTAACCATGCTGATGTCGATCCGAGTAAAGGACTGCCTTGGTCGAGCAAGTCACTCATCCAGTGCTATAAATTAGGAGCAGAAAAGTTTGGCTGGCAAAAGCGCAATCCTCAGCCCCGTTCGATGCGAGACGGAAATTATTTGATTGGCTGGGGAATGGCGACAGCAACTTATCCTACCAACCGTTCTCCAGCATCGGCGATCGCTCGAATTATGGCAGATGGTACAGCCGTGGTGCAAAGCGGTTCCCAAGATATTGGTACGGGAACTTACACTGTGATGACTCAAGTCGCAGCTGAGGCTCTTGGTTTACCAGTTGAGAAAGTTCGCTTTGAACTAGGCGATACTAAGATGCCAGAAACTCCTGTTTCCGGTGGTTCGCAAACTGCCGCCAGTGTCAGCTCGTCTGTGCATTTAGCGGGAAATCAAGCTCGCAGTCAGCTTTTGCAACTAGCACTTGCCGACCAAAAATCGCCGCTTTATAGTTCCCATGCTGAGGATGTGATTGCCGAAAATGGCAGCTTTTTCTTGAAAAATAAATCCTCGGCAACCGAAACCTATCAGGCAATCTTGGCACGGCATGGCATGAAAATGATCGAAGCGCGTGCAGATGCAAAACTCGGAGAGGAACAAAAGAAGTTCTCAATGCATTCATTTGGAGCGCAATTTGCCGAAGTCCGCATTGAGCCTGATTTGGGAGAAGTGCGAATATCGCGCTGGGTGGGAACTTTTGGCGTGGGACGCATACTCAATGCTAAAACAGCCAATAGTCAGCTAATCGGTGGGATTATTTATGGTATCGGTATGGCACTGATGGAACAGACGGTAACAGACCCGAACCGAGGACGCGTTATTAACCATGATTTAGCCGAGTACCACGTCCCAGTGAATGCAGATGTTCCTGATATCCAGGTGTTGTTTGTTGATGAAAAAGATCCACATATCAACCCGCTTGGTGTCAAAGGAATTGGTGAAATTGGGATTACCGGCACGGCGGCGGCGATCGCTAACGCTGTCTATCATGCCACAGGTAAGCGTATCCGCGATTTGCCAATTACATTAGATAAGCTGCTGTAGATAAAAAATGCGATCGCCGAAACAATGAAAGCTCAATCATCCAATTGGCGATCGCTACATTATCAGTATGAGCAAGAAATTCATACATTTCTTTTGCCAATCAGTAGAAGTCTCAAGGTTGATGACCACTAAATGTAGAATTTGGTACTGTTAGCTCGGAATCACTGTATTTACGTCCGTGACCGAGATGAGTAGTCGATCAGCCCGCTCCTACGCTTTCTTGTCGATTGCAGCGGCAATCGTCACTATTGCCCTAAAGTTTGGCGCTTACCTGCTAACCGGGTCAGTAGGTTTGCTTTCAGATGCTATTGAATCAATTGTAAATCTTGTAGCAGCATTGGTCGCTCTATGGGCATTGACCTATGCTGATAAACCAGCCGATGCCGAACACGCCTTTGGGCATTCTAAAGCCGAATACTTCTCCAGTGGTGCAGAAGGTGCGTTGATTGTAGTAGCAGCCATTAGTATTGCTGTTGAAGCTTGGGGACGCTTGTTGCATCCAGAACCTTTAACACAGCTGGGATTGGGGTTGGCACTCTCCCTATTAGCAACAGCAATCAACGGCATTGTTGCCTTTATCTTGCTAAGGGCAGGGCGACGGTTGCGTTCCATTACACTGAGGGCTGATGCTCACCACCTGTTTACCGATGTGGTGACTTCGGGTGGTGTGGTTGTTGGAATCTTCCTCGTCAAGATAACAGGCGCTCTCGTACTCGATCCAATTGTCGCACTGATAGTAGCAGCAAATATTACTTGGACAGGATTTCGTTTGCTGCGGGAAACCAGTAGCGCGTTACTAGATGCAGCTTTGCCTAAAAAAGAAATTGACGCAATCAAGAGCATCCTTAACGAGTACAAACATCAGGATATCCAGTTCCATGCCTTGCGAACCCGTACTGCTGGAACCCGCCGCTTTGTTTCCTTTCATGTTCTTGTGCCTGGATCTTGGACAGTGCAACAAGGGCATGATTTGTGCGAGGCAATTGAGCTTGCTATTCTTAGGGTACTGCCTTCAACACACGTTACAACTCACCTGGAACCTGTAGAAGATCCAGTTTCTTGGGAAGATTTGGAGTTAGAGCGTCCGAGCAATCAGCAAATGCAAGATATTACATAAGAGATTAATTGCTGCTATTGAGCTTTAAGGAATCGCGCGATCGCTTGTTTCTGTCTCCATTATCGGTATGCACTTCTTATCTGTCTTGTCAATGCGTAAGTTCTGGGATTGAAACAGAAAAATTTTCTGAAAATCATACTAATACTAACTTCTAGCTGTCGCGTGGCACTTCGTTACAGCTTCGCTACCTTTACCCCTAATAAATCTGATGTGTGCGAAAAGTGTAGTTTTTGCACACGCTTTGTCGGCGCACCGTCAGAATAAAATTACGAATACTGTAAGCGAGTTTTGATTTATTTGTGAGAGTCTAACTAAACGAGTTTCTAAATTCGAGTGGCGAGACGCTTGTCTTATTCTTAAATAATTTATTAAACGACTGCGGATGTTCAAAACCGAGCCGATACGCAATTTCGCTGACTGAAAGTGATGTTGTGGATAACGCTTCTTTGGCTTTTTCGATTAATTTATTGTGGATATGCTGTTGGGTGTTTTGTCCCGTCAGCGTTCTTAACATATCGCTTAAATAATTCGGCGATACGTTTAATTTATCGGCAATATATTTGACGGTTGGAATTCCTGATTGTAATTCATTTTGTCTGTCAAAATACTCGTTTAATAAATCCTCCAGTTTTATTAGCAAATCACTGCTCGCTTTTTTGCGGGTGATAAATTGCCGATGATAAAATCTGTTTGAATAATTAAGCAGTAATTCAAGTTGTGAAACAATTACATCCTGACTAAAGTTATCAATATTGGAACGGTATTCCTGCTCCATATTTTGGATAATATCGTTTATGATTGCTTCTTCTTTTTCTGAGAGGTGCAAAGCTTCATTGACTGAATAGTTGAAATACTGGTATCGCTTAATCGTTTTGGCTAGTGATGTATTCCATAAAAAGTCGGGATGGATTAGTAGTGACCATCCCCTACGCTTTGATGCTGCATCTTTATCAATCTCGACTCCGAAAACCTGACCAGGCGACATAAAAAACATTACGCCTTCATCAAAATCATACTCCTGCTGACCGTATTTATATTTAGCGTTCGGTGTTCTTTTGAGTGCGATTGTGTAGAAATCAAAGACAAGATTTGTTAATTCTTGGGGAGGCAAATATTTAATGGATTCTAAATTAATCACGCTGATTAAAGGATGCTTAGGTTTAGGAAGCTCCAGCATCCGATGATATTCGGAGATCGTTTTAAATCTACGCGGTTGTGTGTTTGTCATATCAAAATGTAATTATTGCTGGTTGTAAGCAACCGCGAAATCTTTCGCAAAATCTTTCAGCTTTACTTTACCCAATATTGGTCTATGGCGGAAATAGTCTTCATACAATCTGCCTCCACGCCTAGCAGCATTCATTTCTACAAAACCCTGTGCAGTTTGCGGGTTCATTCCTGATTCCAATAGACCATTTAAAAATTGTTCGTCAGAAATTTCCAGCCATTTGAGATCGGAATTTCCAATGGCTTCGCCCAGAATTTCGGCGATTTCGTTTGGCGAAACTTCATCGCTTGCAATATAACGAATTTCTTTACCATTAAAAGGTTTTTCAATTTCTTCGGCAATCACGGCAGCAATATCTAAAGGGGAGACCCACGGTTCATTTTCATCGCCGCGATAGTTGCCGACAATCGCGCCTTGTGATTTGATGGTTTGGATAAAGGTATACATGTAAGTGTAAAAACCGACTGGGCGCACGAATTTAATAAAAACTTCTTTTGGCAGCTCTGTTAAAATATTTTCGACATTGTAATGAAACCGGAGCAAGCCAACTCCTTTGTCAGCACCGATACTGCTCAGATGCACGACACGTTTTACACCCGATTGTTCAATGGCTTGTTTGTAGTTTTTGCCAATCTCAGTGATAGCTGCGATCGCATCAACATTCGGGTCGAAGAAAGCATCGGGGGCAAGCGATTCCATCACATAAACGACATCTGCGCCTTTAAAAGTCGCTGATAGAAAGCCAGCGTCTTCCATTGTGCCAATGGCAGCTTTTGCGCCTAGAGCTTCAATATCTTTGTGCCTTTCGGCTTTGCTGCTGATAACTGTCACCTGATGCCCTTTTTTCACTAACTCTTGTGTCAGTGGTTTACTAATATTTCCTAAAGAACCTGTCACTATAACTTTCATAAATATTTAGTCACAAACTATTTCTAAATTGAAATTTGAATTTCTTTATTTATGGTAAAAAATTTTTTATCTTTAAAGTTAGCCGAATCATCGGTAATTGTATCCAAAATGTGGAATTTTGGTGCTTAACTATTAGACGCGCCTTCTTCGGCTTACCGCAGGCTACCACCGAGACACAAAGTCACGGGGTAATGAGACGTGAGTTCAACGGATAACAAAGCCCAAAAAGGTTTCTAGATATGAATTTGCTCAACTGGAGAGACCCAGGCGATGCCTGCGGCGGGCTTCGCCTACGCTACGATTGATTGAGAATCAGCAAGAAAGTCACATTTAAAGTTTTTGTGAAGCCAGTAAAGAAGACAATAAAAAGCTCAGTGAATCTATTATGATACTGGTGATTTTTAAGGATGCTGTGGTGAGAGTAAATCAGTTAGGAAAACCATAGATATCTAGTTATCTCTACAAAACTTTTTACTCAAGGTAGCTTGAGTAGAAAATTTTGTGCTGATGACCGTCAATTAAATCCCTGCTTTCCATACTGTGCATCTTCAAGTTCAATTGCCTAGCTTTGATGATTGTAGTTCTAATTAGGAGTCCATTCAAAATCGTGAAAACAGAAAAGTTCGCACTCTCGGCTCTTGTAGCATTAGCTACCTTAGCTAGCACTGCAACAACTGCACAAGCAGTCTCGCTCGTCAATCAAGCCTTAGACGTTCTGTTTGTGGCTCCCTTCGGTGAACCAGTCTTCACTTTCACTCAGCTAGGAGCTACGTCCCTGCCATATGTTAGTCCTACTCTGACGACGGGATCTGGACCTGCACTAAAGATTAACAATAACCTGAATGACTTGGATGTTTCTGTCGGTGATATTGTCTATCGTCTGTTAAGCCCTGATGCTCAGTTTGGCACTGTTACTTCAAACCTTTACAAAGTGACGCTATCTGAAAATAACACCGTTGCAACATTTACAGGCGCGCGCGTCAACCCTGGTGAAGTGTTCCGCATTCAGCGCACGGTCAGCGATGGATCGCCTGTTAATTTTACCTTGGGATTATCTACCGCAAATGAAACGAACACAGCTACTATTCCTGAACCGACCACAATTGGCGGTCTAGCGCTTGCAGGTGTCGCTTGTATCTACATGCGTCGGCGCAAACAGCAAGCCGCAGAGTAAACAGTGAATGCAACGGCTTGCACTGTTAATGCATCGACTTGCATTGTGAATGCAACGGCTTGCACTGTTAATGCATCGACTTGCATTGTGAATGCATCGGCTTGCACTGTTAATGCATCGGCTTGCATTGCGAATGTATCGCTTTGCATTGTGAATGCATCGACTTGCATTCACAGTTATAGCCGTAGTCACACCTTTTAGGAGATAATGACAAGCGCAAATGCTAGCAACAGTAATAGTTTTCCCTCCTGCTTGCTGCCTTTTGCCTTCTGCCTCCTGCTATAAATCAGTTTTAAACCACGAAGAGCATTAAAATTTCTAACACTCCAAAGCTGAAGTGTCACTAGTGGCAATACAATCACAAAATTATACAATTTTGTTTGTAGAGACTGCACTGGAAAATAGCGGAGGTTAAAGCAATGGATGGGCGCGATCGCTATTTACGAATCGCTCTGGTTCTTTTTGGAATAGCTTTTCTACTTATCTATCCGCTAACTCAAGTCTGGGCATCAGGCTGGTTATGGCAACCAGGTCAGCACGAATACGAACAGATGATTATTGGTGTTTATGCGACGCTTGGTGTCTTTCTGCTGTTGGCTTCCAGGCAACCAGAAGCTCACCTGAGTTTAATCTGGTTCACCGTCACATCAAGTGTAGTCCACGGACTAATCATGGCGATACATGCAGTAATTGACCCTGCTGAACATGGACACCTGTTTGGTGATGTTCCAGCATTGTTCTTGGTAGCAATTGTCCTTGGCTTTTTAGCACCCCGCAAAGTAGTGTCAAGTACATCAATGGGCATGGAATGACTGTAAATATTTTTGTCCATCTATTTATTTTTTTACTCAGAAGCAGGCGCACAAGCGGCACACCACCCGCTACGAATGAAATAAACAAATCAAATCCTCTTCCCTTCTGCCCTCTGCCTCCTGCCTTGTTTGTTGAAAGTCCCTTAGAAGCAGTTTTCCTCCTGCCCTTTAACTTCTAGCTTTATTGATAAAGTTTTAAATTGGGCAACTTTAAACAAAATGTAAGCATTATCAATGCATTGGCTTGGGTTGTGAATGCATCTTGCGGAATATGTTTCAAAACAGACCTTAGTTAGAATCTTTGTACTAAATTGCCGTGGTATCATTACGGTTCATTTCTGTTATTGCTTGGAGGAAACAATTATGGAAATCAGTAGACGCAGCTTGTTAAAAACTGCTTCTGCCTCGGGATTAGTAGCAGCAGGACTTGCAGCTTCGGAAGGATTTTTGCAACCAATCCTCGCTCAAGCAGAACCCGTCGATCAAAATACTCAATTGCTAGCCCAAACACCAGCTGCAACTCGACGCGGCGAAATGTTGTATCGCACCCTTGGACGCACTAATGAACAGGTATCTGTGATTGGCTTAGGGGGGTATCACATTGGAAAAATTGAAGAGGAGCAAGAAAGTATCAAGCTGATCCGCAGTGCCATCGATCGCGGCATCAACTTTATGGATAACTCTTGGGACTATCACAATGGACGTAGTCATCGTTGGATGGGAAATGCTCTGAAAAATGGTTATCGCCAAAAAGTCTTTTTAATGACCAAAATCGACGGTCGCACTAAAGCTGCTGCCAAAATGCAGATTGATGATTCGCTCAAAGATTTGCAAGTCGATCGCATTGATTTAGTGCAGCATCATGAAATACTGCGCTTTGAAGACCCGGATCGCGTCTTTGCTCCTGGCGGTGCGATGGAGGCAGTTGTCGAGGCACAGAAGGCAGGCAAGATTCGCTATATCGGTTTCACAGGACATAAAAATCCCCTGATTCACCTTCAGATGCTTGAAACTGCAAGACAAAATAATTTCCGCTTCGACACTGTGCAGATGCCATTGAATGTCATGGATGCCCATTTTAGAAGTTTTGGGCAACAAGTTCTACCTGTGTTAGTGAAAAACAATATTGGTGTCTTGGCTATGAAAACGATTGGGGAGTCTTATATTCTCAGAAGCAACACGGTCAGTGCGATCGAGTGCCTGCACTACGCCATGAATTTGCCTACCTCAGTGGTAATTACGGGCATAGACAGTATGAAAATTTTAGACCAAGCGTTTGAGGCAGTCCGTACATTTAAGCCAATGGATCAAGCACAAGTCACAGCACTGTTGGCGCGTACCCGTGAGGCAGCGGCTAAAGGACAGTACGAACGATATAAGACTACAACCCAAAATGATAGCACAGCGATGAATCCAGCTTGGTTAGGGTAAATTTTCTTACTATATGTAATCGTTTGATTTACACAATTGTATCGATGTTTCTGACATCTATTTGCACCGATGGTATCTGGTTCACATTAATCGGCTTGGTGTTGTAGCTCGTGATTTCAGTATTAGCGATGCCTACGGCTGGCTACGCCTACGCACTTGTTTTTTGGCCTTGCTGAATCAAGACTACAACCCAAAATGACAGTACACCCATGAGGCTTTTGGTACAGCTTACTTCCATTACTTTATCGAAGTAGGCTTGAAAAAATGCGATTAAAAACGTTGGTTTTAATTAATTGAGACTTTTGCAATAAATTTAAAGCACTCTGCTAAAACTGGAAGTTACAGAAAACAAATATTCAGTGCTAACTTTAATAATAGATAAATCACTCTAATTGACAACTATCCTGCGGGACATGATTTTAACGATATTTTTGTTTATCTTGAATAGCAGAATACCGCGAGCGCAGTCAATTTAATGCATATACTATAATCATTAATATCAAGTTCGGCTAATTACTTACAATATGATTAGTCTTTTTGGTAGTTGGTAGTTGGTAATTAGTAGTTGGTAATTGGTAATTAGGAAGAGGCGAACAGTTGTGTTTTTCTTTCCATTACCCACTTGTACTAAGCGCAGCCGAATCATTACCCATTACCAACCTTCACAGATATCATAAATATTCAACCGGACATCATATAACAGATGGAAAATCGACTTGTATTTGATACTCGCAGCAATTATTTTGATTGGACTGCTTGCTCAAGCTTATAAACTGCTATAAAGAGAAAAATCAGCCATCAAATGAACGAAGTACAAGCAATTTTAGAAGGCTTTGAGTCAAGTCAAAAAAGTGGTGAAATTACTTTCCTTGCCACTGTAGTCAAAACTCAAGGTTCAACCTATCGCCGACCGGGTGCTAAAATGTTGATGACAAATACAGGTCGCACAATCGGTACAATCAGCGCTGGTTGCTTAGAGAACGACGTATTTGAGCATACTCAACAACGAATGTCAGACGGCAAACCAATAGTTGTTACTTACGATAACACCGCCTCTGAAGATATTCTTTGGGGCTTTGGTCTAGGGTGCAATGGAACAGTACAAGTTCTGATCGAACGCCTTGGGAGAGAAAGCACAGCGAATGCGATCGCTTTTATAGAGGAGTGCTTTAATAAAAAACATCTGGGTATTATTGCTACAGTCTTTGCCTTGGAAGGTGCAGTCAAGGTCAAACTTGGGTCGCGCTTACTGCTGTATCCAAATGGTAAAGTTATTACTGACATCAAAGACAAAAATTTAATTCAATCTCTGATTGCAGATACTCAAGCAGCTTTTGGGGAGCAAAAGTCAAGAGTAAACAAATATCAGTTACCTTTAGGCAGTGTAGAAGTTTTCATCGAAGTCATTCAACCACCCACACCTTTAGTAATATTTGGTGCAGGTTATGACGCTGTACCTGTAGCACAGTTTGCTCAAGCATTAGGTTGGGACGTTACTGTAGTCGATTGTCGAGCGAATGAGGCAACTAAAGAGCGATTTCCAACAGCTTGTAATGTGATTCTTAGTCGGCGAGAAATTGTACAAAAACAGATATTTATAGATGCGTACACAGTTGCTGTAGTGATGACGCATAATTACCTTGATGACGTGGAAATTTTAAAAATGTTATTGCCATCTCCTGTACACTATATAGGGGTTTTAGGGCCAAAGGTGCGTACTCAAAGGTTATTGGAAGATTTAAGTTCCCAAGGAATAGTTTATACTCCCGAACAATTAACAAGATTGCATGGGCCTGTTGGGATTGACATCGGAGCAGATACACCTGAAGAAATAGCGATCGCCATTATTGCTGAAATTCAAGCAGTACTAACAAATCGTAGTGGTAATTTTCTCAGAAATCGCAATCAACCAATTCACCAATCTTATGAAAGTAACTTAAACTTGCTAGTTACTAGATAGTTTTTCTTGATTATGGAATCTAACACTGAGCAAATAAACAATGATAAATCAACCATCGCTATTATGATTCTTGCTGCTGGTGCATCCACTCGTATGGGTACACCCAAACAACTATTGCTTTATCAGGGACGTAGTTTTTTGCAATACATTATAGAAATGGCGATCGCTTCGGTTTGTCAACCTGTGGTAGTAATACTTGGAGCAAATGCAGAACAGATTCATCCCCAAATTAAGCAACTTCCCGTTAAAGTCGTAACAAACCTGGATTGGGCTTGTGGAATGAGTTCTTCAATCAAAAGTGGTATTGAATTGTTAAATAATTTTTCTCAAAAGATTGAGGCAGTAGTTATTACAGTTTGCGACCAGCCATTTGTTTCCCACCAAATTATTAATCAACTTGTTAATGCATATTATTCGACAAAAAAACCGATTATCGCTTGTGAATATGCCGGGACATTAGGTGTACCCGCTCTATTTAATCATAATTTTTTTTCCGAACTTGCTGCCTTAAAAGATTCTGGAGCAAAAAAAGTTATTCATAATAACCTCAATCAAGTATTTTCTATTCCGTTTCCTCTAGGAAATATCGATATTGATACACCCAAGGATTACGAACAATTGCTATCAACTATAAAAGCAGCAGGAGACTTAGAAGATTTTGAGCGCTTACTGAGCCATGAATCTACTCAAACCACAAAAGAAGCAATTGAGTAGAAATAGATAGATAAACAGCCTTCTTTGCTTTTACTTATTGCCTCCCTACACAAATAAGTTATCCAAATTAAAGCCGATTCCTATATATTGAATCAAAATACCACTCACACTCGAGGATGCTGGGCGCATGATTGCTAGACCGAAAGTTTTTATTGATGGGGAATCGGGAACCACAGGTTTACAGATTTATTCACGCCTCAACCAACGCGATGACATAGAGTTAGTTAGCATTGAGACATCTAAACGAAAAGATGCAACTGAGCGAGCTAAACTGATTAATGCCGTAGATGTTGTGATTCTCTGCCTACCTGATGACGCCGCTCGCGAAGCTGTGAGCTTAGTTAGTAATACTAGCGTTAAAATTCTTGATGCTAGTACTGCCCATCGTACAGCTCAAGGCTGGGTATATGGTTTCCCCGAACTCAATCCAGGACAGCGAGAAAAAATTGCTAGGGCCCAGTTTGTGAGTAATCCCGGCTGTTATCCTACGGGATTCTTGGCCTGTATCCGGCCGTTAATTGCCAAAGGACTTTTAAAAACTGACTTTCCCATCACTGTGAATGCAGTGTCAGGTTATTCTGGTGGTGGCAAAAATCTGATTCAAAACTACGATACTTTCCACAAACAGCAAGCCGAGGGAGAGTCACTTTATCCCTATGGCATTTACGGTTTGCAGTTTGGGCATAAACACGTTAAGGAAATGCATTACTTTTCGGGGTTAGCATCGCCGCCGCTGTTTGTACCGTCAGTAGGGGATTTTGAGCAAGGAATGTTAGTACAGGTGCCTTTGCCGTTGGGGATTTTGGATAATCCACCATCAGGTAAGGTAATCTATGAAGCGATCGCTGACTACTACCAAAGTGAAAAGTTTGTCCAGGTTGCTCCATTAGCAGAACCCACACTTCTCAGAGACGGAACGTTTCTAGATGCTAAGGCAATGAACGACACCAACTTTGTTCAGGTTTTTGTTTTCGCAAATGATGCTACCAAAGAAGTCTTGCTAGTTGCTCGTCTTGATAACTTGGGTAAAGGCGCATCCGGAGCCGCAGTCCAAAATCTCAATATCATGTTGGGCTTTCCAGAAGAGTTAGGATTGCGATCGAGGTTGGAGGGTGGGAAGTAGAGAGATGAGGAGATGTGGTTCGACTTCGCAGTAGTTGAGTTTCGACTTTGCTCAACTACCGCATAGTCGAAACTCACCAACCAGGAGACGAGGAGATCGGGAGACAAGAAGGTAAAGAAAATAATTCCTAACTCATCAGTCATCAATCAACAGTCAACACTCCCCATTCCGATTATTTTGCTTTTTCTTTTAGTTTTTTGAATAATTCAATTACATGATATTCAAATCCTTTGTTGCGTTCTTCAACTGATTCAATCAACGGTTTATCAAATAAATTCAGGATATTATTACCTAATTGAATACCTAAAGGTTTTAAATGTCCCCCAGCCAAACTATCCCGAAAATTTGGCTGTGGTTTCTTGAAAATATTAAAAAACCAATCACAGGTTAATTTAGCAATATTATCTGATTGAAAACAGACTAAACCCATAATATTAAATAACTCGCTATCTTTGATTAAATTTTGGGTTTCTTCAATGCTTGGTTTCACGCCCAAACCAAGATTATCGATGATATCCGCTAAAAATTGAGGACGAATTGCGCTGGCTGTGCTAGTAATAGCAGGTGCTAATAAAATAGAAATCTGTCCTTTAATAAAGATACTGTTAATTTTGACTTCTCGACCTACATAAGTACAAATTAATTTCTGAACTTCTACAATTTTTTGTTTCAGTTCTTCAACAAGAATATTAATGTCTGCAATTACACTTTCGATTTGTGACTCATCCGAAGTGTAAGATAGAAGATTGCGAATAAACTGTTCTCTAGCTTGAGTTTCTGTAGGCAAAGCAGTAAATCCTTCTAATAAGGAGATATATTTACAGCCAAGGCTATGTCCAATCCAAGAAAAGTTTTTATCATTTAGATACGCTTCATAGTCGTATCCTTCAACAGTTGCCATTCTGACAAGTTCTGGTAGAATTTCATATTGCTCTCTCATGAGAAAACCAGCTTCTACGTAGTGATTAAAACTGAAGTTAAACGGTAGAATGATAATTGTATATCCCTGCTCATATAAAGATTGCAGCAGATAACGATAGAAAAACATGGGAAAAAACGTACCAAAGAAAGCCCCTGCAATAAATTGAATTACCCCTTTCGGCTGTGGATGAAGGGCAACCCAACTATGAGAAACTGATTTAAATCTCAGTTTTAGATTCATATTTACCTTGACTTATTTGTAAGTATATGCTCAATCTCCAAACTGAAGTTGCTGCTTTTCGGAATTTTGTGGAGATATTTTTGCACAACTAAGATATTTCACTATTCACAGCGGTAATCTTTTAGTGGTTCTCAGTCAAGGTATGAGACTGGCAAACATCGTATCGCGATCGCAACGAATCGCTCTCAACGCTTGATACCAATCTTAGCGCCATTGTTGATTGCGATCGCACCTGCATTACTCATTGGTTCAATCCTCATAATGCAGACATGCCGATGACTATAAGTTTAAGCGATTGAGGGATTGACTGTATTATTTATAATTAATTAAAAATCTAAAAATTTGACAACAAATATCTAAAAATTTGACAAATTTCTCAAAATATTATCTATCTCTATATCATAATTTTAGCAATTTTTGACTTAATTCTACAAGATTTTAATCAAATTTTTTCAGTTATTGGATAAAAAAATCTATAGCTTTGATAAATATATCAAAACATTTTTCATTGCTCTTATCAGTTAAATCACATAAATTGTAAATGTGAGTAGCATGGGTTAACAATTGGTTATCTTTAATTTATAAGATAAACAAGCAACCAAAGCTACTAACTATTTTACTAACAACAAATCAGGGAATAGACTTAGTTTTGTCTTTCAATTGTAGCTGTAGAAATTTGATTAAATTTGGAAAAAGCTAATCTGATTGAAAGCTTTCTGAATAAAGTTTTCATTCGAGTTGTACCTAGCAAGATTCAAGTCAGATTTCTATAGGCTAGTAAGATTTTTATGTTAAAAATTAGGAGGATTAGCACTGATGGCAGATTTAATTAATGGTGGTGGCGGTAACTCCTCTACTGGTGGGGACAATCCGATAAGAAATTCACCCTTCGGCCGCCTGAGTGAAGTTCTCACTGACGAACAACTCTCCAAGTTATTTAGTAGTGTTGGTAATGGAGGAGGTGGCGATAATCCATTCGGTGGCGGTGGCAATAAGCCGGATTTACCATATGATGGTAATCCTTTCGCTGGTGACAACTTTTGGAATATCTTTGCTGGCGGTGTAAATCCATCAGCTGGAGGTGGCGGTCGCGACCCTTTGACTGGTGCTGGTGCTGGCAGCCAAAGCACTAGTAGTATCAGTACAACTGAAATACCTAATGGGTTCGATTTAAGAGTTAATATTGACAACCTAGTTAACTCAAGATTAAACAAAGAACTAGGTGATGGCAAAGTCCCATCATTCGATCCTAGTAAAATTCCATCGTCTGGTGATGGATTCGATCCTAGCCAAATTCCATCATTTGGTGGTGGTAGTGGTGGATTCGATCCTAGCCAAATTCCATCATTTGGTGGTGGTAGTGGTGGATTCGATCCTAGCCAAATTCCATCATTTGGTGGTGGTAGTGGTGGATTCGATCCTAGCCAAATTCCATCATTTGGTGGTGGTAGTGGTGGATTCGATCCTAGCCAAATTCCATCATTTGGTGGTGGACAAATTCCATTCCCTTAATAAAGACAGTAATTATAATCCTTGAGTAAATTAGTAGATTGATACAAGGAAATAAACACTAATGATTTTTTCAGTACATACTATGCTAATCAGCTATGTTATGCACTGAAACTTTTTACTATTAAAGGCTTTAGCAAAATTTTCTCTGACGTTTGCAATCAAGAGGATTGAAGCCTTGATTAAATAAATTTTAGGTTAAATAAACTGATAGTTGATATAAAAAATAGGAGAATTAATATCAATGGAAGCATTTGCTATCAATTCCATAAATAATGAAGTTAACGCCTTGAATGCCAATGGTAGTAGCAACCTGTATAACACTAATTCCTTTGCTGCCAATGGCAGTTTATCTCCTGAAGGCAGTCAATTGACAGGTGGTAATAATCTGTTTATAGGTAACGGTGGCGGAACTATTCCAGGTGGTGGTATTAACCCCTTTGCTGGCGAAGCTGGTGGTAAGCTTCAGCAATTAATTTTTGACCGCTTGAAGTTAGTTCTAGGTGACAATTTTTTCAAGGACATTGACAAAACATTGGCTGGAGGTAGCAACCCGTTTCTAACCGGTGGCAATCCGATTTTAGATAGTGGAAATCTACTTGAGCAATCGCCTTTCGACCCGTTAAGAGAAGTCCTTGGTAATAATATACCCTTTAGTGACAGTGGAAATACATCTAATGTTGGTAGTCCACCGTTTAATCAAAGTAACGCACCTGTTGGTAATGCCAACAGGAACTTTGGTAATAATAACGCAACCATTGGTAATTTTAACTCTGATTATGGTAATAGCAGCGCAACCATTGGTAATGGCAACTGGAACTTTAATAACGACAACGCAACTATTGGTAATGGCAACTGGTTATTTGCCAAAGATAACACAACCCTTGGTAATGGCAACTGGTACTGGGACAACGGAAGTAACAACGCAACACTGGGAAATGGCAATTGGCACTTCGGAACTGACAACGCAACCATTGGAAACGGCAATTGGCACTTTGGTGATGACAATACAAGCTTAGGAAATGGTAACTGGGATTTTGGTAGTAATAATACAATTGTTGGCAATGGCAACTGGGTTTTTACCAGTGGAAATACAATCATTGGTAATGGTAATTGGCTAGCGGATAGTGACAACACAACCATTGGAAACGTCAACAGCTCAGAGTTATTTTCGCAAGGAGTCAAAACTGATGCTAACAACCTGATTGACTCCCTCATAGGTAGAATCGGTCAAGATTTTACTGTGTTAACAGGAGATTTGGATGCATCAAGTACCCAGACGTATAACCGACTTATCTCTTCTAGAAGTAATCATATTAGTGACAGCGACATATCTAACAATATTGAGCGAGTTTTAGCATCACTCAGCATGATTCCTGGGAATCAGCCTGTGCAAAACCCTCAATCTGTCCCAGAACCCACTTCTTCAGTGCCGCTGTTAGTAATGGGATTTGTGTGTCTGCTGTTATCAATATTCAGAAAAAAACAACATTGTTAACTTCAATTTAATTTTTCCAAACTGGTAAAAACTTAATCTACTTACAGCAGATTGTACCTCATTTACCTGAAAAATGCTGTATCTACAGTTATTTAGCCTTACAAATTACATTTTACAATGTCTTAGTAACTACTTCGTTTTTATGCTGCTTTTTTAAGCTAGCAGAATATTTTCGTTTCTAGGGTGGAGAAATATCCAAATCTTTGCAAATCTTGACAACTAGAATCTCAACTATATCAGTGTGTCTTGGAACTGCTGATGTTCTGTTATTTGATGGATTATAGTAAATCGTATGCTTTCCACCCTCTCGAAGAAACAGACAGCCATTTTTTTCTAGATGGCGAATCAATTCACGTCTTTTCACTAGAATTTGATAGTAATTTGTTCGCGAACGACATCTTTACCCGACAGTTGCTGCTCTGCAAGTTCCCGATTTGATATTAGAATCAATTCTATGGCTTCCCGCAGGCTTTCCCTTGCTTCTTCCAGAGTTTTTTCTTGTACATTTGCACCGGGTAACTCTTGAACATAGCCAATATACCAATCTTCCACCTTTTCAAATACAGCAGTAAAAGAATTTTCCCTTGTTGGATGCTTCATAACCAAAGTTTGTATTTTGTTTTGTATAACTAAGATATTAGGACATAATTGATTTTTAATCTAGTGGCTTAAGTGTCGATTTATCCTTGCTTATCAAAATATATTACCTATTTTTTTCTTAATTTATTTGTCTGGGCGATCGCATCTAGAAACTCTTCGTTTATAGTATGAATAGAAATTATATTTTCTTTGGGTAAAAAGACATAACCATCTCCACATTCTTCAACAATAGACTTGTTGCAAAAGTCCTTCCTTTCCTCATAATTATATTAAAGAGGTATTGATTAACACTAAACTGAAAACTAATGAAATTTTCGTATTTTCAAATAATATAACTGATAAATATTTATCTATAGAAGCACAACATTTGCAATTAAAAGAAGATTATCAATATCTGAAAAATGTAAGTTCAAATTATGAGAGTTTGGTAAATATGGCAAAAAGTAATAAATAATTTTATTCTAAAACTTTCTTTGATAGCAAATTTTTGCTCTGATTTTTCAGCTAACTTTTACTGAGTATTAAGTTTCGCTCAGGTTGCATTGGGTTAGTTTTACGCATCTGTGGGAACTTCTATTTTTGTACTGATGTCGGGATAGAGATAAATTCCCCCCTTTTTAAGGGGGCTAGGGGGGATTAGGCGAAATGTTTAATACTTCTCAGACATCCTCTAAGTACCCCCTTTGCTCTAACTTGAACAGTATTTCCGGTAGTTTTTTCAATTCTATATAAAAAAGTTTTTTTCTATACCACTACTAAAGGTCATACCTAATTTTTGAAAATATTCGGTTGTATCCTCTAAATCATTATGGTTAATAGTGAAAAACTTTTCAATAATTGTCTGACCATTGCAATCTCCTTTTTCAGCCCTTACTTCTAAACATTCTTTGATTGCTTCTTGAATATTTTGCTCTGCTTCTTGTTCTGTCTTTCCTTGACTTACACAGCCAGAAATAGACGGACATTCGGCAATAAACACTCCATCTTCATCTCGAAAAATAGTAATTATAAACTTCATGCTATATCCTTATTAACTAAAATGTAACACCCTCTAACTCCTCATCTGTCAACTCATATAATTGGCGCAATTTATCTAACTTATCATCGTCAGCTTGCCAAAAACCACGCCCATGCGCCTCCAACATTCTGCCTACAATATTGCGGAAAGCTTCTGGATTTGCTTTGCGTAATTTCTCTGCCATTTCTGCATCTAAAGCATAAGTATCAGCCGCTTGGTTATATACCCAATCATCAGTAAAATCGGCAGTACCACCCCAACCAATTAAAGCCGTCATCCGTTGGGAAATTTCAAAAGCACCACCCGAACCTTGATTTGACATTGCTTCGGCCCATTTAGGATTTACTAATTTACTGCGATATTCGATTCTGAGTAAATCATCTAAATTGCGAGGTGTAGTATCTTTTGAGAAACTTTCCACAAAACTGGTTGTAACTTTATTACCGCGTTGTTTTTCTGCTGCCTTTTTCAAACCGCCAGTATTAGCGTAATATTCTTGAATATCCGTTAAACCATATTCTACAGAATCGATTTCTTGGATAATGCGATCGCTCGTTTTTAATAATGTATTCAAAACTTCTGGTCTAGCTTGACCTTTATCTTCTCTACCATAGCTAAATACATTCCGACTTTGCCAAGTATTGCCTAACTCTTCACCAGATTCCCAGTTACCATCAACCACTCTATCATTCACCAAAGAACCAAAATCACCCGCTGGATTAGAAAACAATCTCGCTGATGCATTTTCTACACCTTGGGCTTGCAAAACTAAAGCGTGCTTTCTAATAAAATTCCTCTCTTCCGGTTCATCAACATCAGCCGCCCGTTGAAATAAATCATCCAACAATTCGATAATATTCACAAAACTATCCCGGAAAATTCCAGATAAATTTCCTAACACATCAATCCGCGGATGTCCAACCTCAGCCAAAGGTTTTAATTCATAACGAACAATTCGCCCAGTTCCTTCCTTAACAGGTTCAGCCCCCACTAATTCCAACAGAATTCCTAAAGATTCACCCTTAGTTTTAATTGCATCCAATCCCCATAACATCACCGCTACCGTTTCTGGGTACCTACCATGTTCTTGCAAATGCTGGGCGATAATTTTTTGAGCAATTTCTCGTCCTCGTTCATAAGCCCCAGGTGAAGGCATTCGATAAGGATCTAAAGCATGAATATTTCTCCCAGTTGGTAACACCCCAACACCATCCCGCAACAAATCACCACCAGGCGCAGGCGGAATATATTCCCCATTCAATCCCCTTAATAAATTTGTTAATTCATCCGTAGATTGCATCAACAAATCTTTGATTAGTCTTTCTTCTTCTTCTCTTTCTTCTCTGGATTTGTGGGATTCGTCTCCAAAATAAGCCTCTAAATACGAAGCCAATTCTTCCTCACTTGGCTTTTCCCCCAACGTATGCAATCCAGAAGAAAACAGACGATTTTCTAAAACTTGCAAATATTCGTACAATTCCACTAAATAATCTTCAAAAGCATGAGTACTAAACATGCGAATATTTTCTGGAGAAAACGAAATACCCAACTTTTTTGCATCCTCAAACGGACAATCTGCATCTAAACCTGTATCCACAATTTTTTTACAAATTGCTTCTTTGAGGGCATAATTCTTTTGTGGGTCTTCACGATACTCTGAGATTAAATCTCGCAATGCCATTAATTCCTTATATAAACCTGCCCGACCATAAGGCGGTACATTGTGAGAAATCAATACACCGTAACCGCGACGTTTTGCCAAAATTGACTCAGAAGGATTATTCGCCGCATATATATATAGATTAGGCAAATCTGCTAACAGAATATCCGACCAAGAATAACCAGTATTCCCCAAAGGAGAACCAGGCAGCCATTCCACCGTACCATGCATTCCAAAATGAACTATAGCATCAGCTTGAAACTCATTTTGCAACCATTTATAGTAAGCAGCATATTGGGGATGGGGCGTTAAATCTCGTTCAAACATTAAGCGCATCGGGTCGCCTTGTATTCCCAAAGGTGGTTGTACACCTACCCAGACATTGCCTAATTGCACACCACCAATTTGAAATTCATCGCCATAGGTTTTAATCCCAGTCCCCGTCAAAGATTTCCATTGTTTTTCAATGCGAGATGTTTGCAGATATCCCAGCCATTTTTCTAATGTGCGGACGTTCACCGACGCAGGGATGTTATTTGGGTCATTTAAAGTTTCATCTGCTTGTTTTACCCAGCGAATCAATTCTTCACCGTCTTCTGGTAAATCTGCAATCTTGTAACCTTGTTCTTTGAGTGCAGAAAGAAACTTCAAAAGACTACGCGGGACATTTAATAATGCAGCTGTGCCCACAGCACCGTAACCTGGAGGGAAGCCATATAGAATAATTGCAATCTTGCGTTCCGATGCAGGTTTTTGCCGCAAAGCCACCCAACTTTTCACTCTACCAATTAATCGCTGTACCCGTTCGGGAACCAAATATATATTTTCGCCTACTAAACCGCCGAGGGGGACGGTATCAATTGCGCCATCTAATTCTGGTAAGGCGTACAATACTACACTTTGCAAGCCGCCGACACCTTGGCGCGTCCAAGAGTAAATATCTTGAATTAAGAGTGGTGCTGCAACAATATAAGGTAGATTCTTAGCAGTGAGGATGCGCTTTGCTACATCCACCTGACGCCCTGCTTCCATTGAACCAGCCGGGCCACCCACCAGAGGAAAGCCGATTGTTGAAACGATCGCATCCACCTTCACTGCTTCAGTTGAAAGTGAAGGAGTCTCAATATTACCAAATTGACGTTGCTGAATTTCGTAGTCGGTTGTCATCCAGTCTCGTACCGCTACGTGTCCTTCGACGCCGTTAATGAAAATCGGCAAAGGAATTAACCCAGCTGATTCAAAATACCGAATCAGTTGCGGAATATAAGGTTGTTTAGTAATAACGTGTTTGCGATAAAGTAAAATTCCAATAACAGGTCTTGTAGAGACGCGATGAATCGCGTCTGCGTCTTTAAAATAGATTTTATACCATTCCAAATATTCACGCGGCGATACAAAAAATCCTTGATAGTCGGGATGGAGTAACCCCATATTCGGCGTTTCTACTGGCGGCGGAATCTCGCCAACCTTCAAACCCAAGTATTTTTCTGCCAGTGTCCAGAATAATGAAGCGACGTTTTCTGAACCGCCAGCATTCCAGTAACCATAGATAATTAACCAGTTGCGTAAGTCTTGGACTTTTTGTACTGGTACGTATTTGAGGAGTTTCGGCCCAATTTTTAAGAAGCTAATGTAACCAGCGAGTTTGTCTTCTTCTCGTCCGTTGCTAAATTTGTCGAGGATGAATTTAACGGGTTTGGGCATTCCTTTGGGTTTATCGCCAATGGCAAAGTCACCCAGCTTGTTTAAACTCATTAATTCCAAAGCTGACTCAAACACCAACCGGATAGGAATTTGGGCAACGCGATCGCGCAACCACACAACCTGGTCATAATCAAATAGTAAGCTGCCGAAAAACACATCTGCCCCATCGAGTGCTGCTTCTACTTCTAGGCGTTTGGTTGTCAGATCGCGATCGCTAAATACCCGAATATCCAACTGTGGACAGCCAGAGTTAGCCAAAACAGCCGCTTTTCTGTACAAATCAGCGTTAAACGATTCAAACCCAGCAATTAAGACGATGCGTTTCATGCATGTAAGCGAAGAAATATTTCTTTACTTAAATTTTAAACGTGCTTTCAGACTGATTGTTAAATATCTACCGACATATTTCTCTAAGTAGAATTTTTGCCAAAGTACCATTCAAATCAAAACTTAGACTTTCACGTAGCGTCTGGTATTTTCAGTAGTCTAGAATTCTCAAAAAGTATAAATTTAAGTAAGTATTATTTAATACTGTAAAATATTTATGTGTTAAGCTACTCAGGGTCAACAGAAGGCAAAAGTGGAGTCTGTAAAATATTTACGATTTTCTTAGCCGCCATATTTATTAGGCAATGCTTTTGATTGGGGTATCGAACTAGGTACATTTGTCATGGCTTTCTACTTTTACCAAGCGTTATTATTTGATTAATGGGGGTAATTGCTGCATTGAATTTTATTGCAAGAATCACTCGATTATTCTTGATTTGGATAAATTATGATGGTTGTGTTTTTTTGTAACAATGATTCTGGAAATCAGCGTAGTTTACTACAAAAAATCTGTGGTGATGGTTGGTACGAAAATTTATTTTTCTGCCAGTGTACTAAAGGTTAAAATAATGCAACCATTGGCAAAAAATACTTGAATAAAGTTATTCATAAAATTTTGTTTCTCTAATTTTTAAAGCTTTGAACTAGTTTGAAAACAAGTAAGTTGAGGATCGAATCATGAAATTTGGAATTGATAGCGGACACAATTGTCCACCAGACACGGGAGCTAGAGGAATCAAAGTTGAGGATAATTTAACTTTAGATGTCGGTAATAGAGTCATACCGAAATTAAGAGCTTTAGGGCATGAAGTAGTAGTATGTAAGCCAAATAGTGCTAGTACAGTACGTGAATCACTTTCAAAAAGATGTGCTACCGCTAATAACAGTAAAGTAGATATTTATGTCTCGATTCATTTTAATTCTTTTAACGGGCAAGCTAATGGCACAGAAGTATTTGCAACTAGCGATACAGGAAGAAAAATTGCTAAACCTGTGTTAGATGAAATTGTCAAGTTGGGATTTTTTAATCGCGGTGTTAAGAGTGGTTCGCACTTGTTTGTTCTGAAGAATACAGATATGCCGGCGATTCTTGTAGAATGTTGCTTTGTGGATTCGGCAAAAGATATGAATCTTTTTGATGCCGAAGCAATGGCAAATGCGATCGTCAAAGGCTTAACAGGTAAAGTGCCAAGCGGCCCAGTTAACCCGGTACCAGACGAAGAGGAGAATGTAGATACCACTATTAAGAGACTGCAACAAACCTTAAATCGACTTAAAATAACTGATAAAAATGGTAAGACGTTAGTGGAAGATGGTATAAACGGGTCTAACACCAAATCTGCCATAGAAAAATTTCAGACTATTGTCGGGGTGCAGGCGACTGGAATTGCCGATCCGACTACATGGAATGCCATAAATGTAATTCTGGCAAAACGAATTATCCGACTAAACCATGCTGGAGGTGAAGTTATTAGATACTTGCAATACCGTCTGGGTGTAGAAGTTGATGGTGTTTACGGCCCACAAAGCGAGGCTGCAATGAAAAACTTTCAAAAGCAAAATGGTTTACAAGCCGATGGGATTGTCGGGCCTGCTACCTGGCAGAAGTTAATTGGCTAGACTAAAGCTGTTAGAAGTGTAAAGCATGAAGGATGAAGACAGCAGACACAAGGCTATCGATGGAAATAAAAAAATAAGACTTGATGTTTTGTACTTTATACTTCATACTTCATACTTCAGCTTTTAGTCGGATTAGCCACGGTTTCGTTCTAGCAGTAGCATCATCATTAAACTTAACAAAATTTGCTGCTCTTGGCGATTGCCGAGTCGATCCACAGTTTTGATGATAAATTTTCTGGAGAGGAAAGTAGGGATTTTCTCCAAACGCATCACAATCGTGCCATCAGCTCGGCTGACCAAGTAGACAGGATTAAAAACATAACCAGTGAACATACCCACAACTGGGATTTCTGCGAACAGAGCATCAGCAATTTTCACCCACGGATTTTTCTCTTGGATGTTCAAAGTAGTCGTGTCGCCATCAAAGATGTCATAACGCGCACGCCAAAGAGATTTTAATCCGCGTCGTTTTACAGAACCAATGTAAGTGCCGTTGCTATCGGTAAAGTCATAGCGTGCCGAGAAGTCAATAATGCGATCTGCTTTGATGTAGTATATAGGACGAGTTTGCTCAGCATCAGCAAAGATTGTAATTGCTTCCTTGAGTTTGAAGAGTTTCTGTTTGACATAAAAAACCAAATTCCCTTGAACATCAACAATAGACATTTGTGGTGCTAATGCCCAGAATTTAAAGGTGAGTTCCAGAGGATACTGCATAGTTTTGGCGAAAATCAAAAAATTATCACCCTATTAATCCCAATTCTAGGGGAAAAGTAACATTAATCTTGGTGACTGCTAGCAGCAGTTAAAAAAATTTGGCCCAAGGGTGCATAAACAAATAAAGGTCAACCTATTAGGTAAGTGAAGGGGTTAAAACCCAAAACACACTATCACTTAAACATGAGGACAATGACCATGAAATTACGTCACTTAACTGGTTATTTATTAACAGCTACTGCACTTCTAACCAGTACGCTACCAGCTTTTGCCGGGCCTTTTGATATCAAGCCTACTAGTATCTTCAAACCTGTTACTGTTACCCCTGGAGCCAGTGTGGGAAATGTAACTCCTAGCACTCCTGCTCCTGGTTCACCCAACAATGCAGTTGGTAGTACTGAAATTCAAGGATTGGGCGACCATCAATCTTGGGTCGATCCGAGAACTTTAGCAAAAGACCCCCGCGCTTTGTGCAGTGATGTTGGCTTAGGTAATAACACTCGCAACAGTTCTAACAAACTCGCCTTAGCAAACTCTACTAACACTCGTTCGAGTTCTTCTACCAGCCATAATGACGGCGGTGGTGGTGGTTTTAGCTTCTTAGGTATTGGTGTCAGCGGTAATGGTGCTAGCCAAGGTACAAAAAATAACAGCGATGCTCGCGATCAAAGCAGTAACCGTACAGAGGAAAATACCAGTAGTTCTTCAACTGTTGTTCAAGGCCGGAATTGCGATGCTTTTGTGAACTCGGCTGCTGCTAGAGATATGAACTATGAAGATAACCTCACCCGCCGCTATGAAATCAAAACTGGTCGTCGGGGACAACAAGTCAATCAATTACTAGAAGATAAATAAGCTGTTAGAGATTTACAGTAGAACTTAGAAATTTAGAAGCAAAGCCAAACATACTGCACGGCTTGGTGTCAGAAGTAAAACAGGCTTTGTACCTAACTTGGATAGTGATGTCTACTTCACCAATTTGAAATCTGCTGTAAATTCTATATTTACTTATAAGGGTTATTCTTTGTCCGTTGTCATTGGTAATAAAGAACAGCGGACAATTACTGAATTTAGCCTTAGGAGAAACGATGAAAAGCAGGCTAATACGATTTTGGATTTGGGGTCGCACCTTTGGTAAGCTGACAGCGCAAGTTAGATTTTGGATTGTGGAAGAGTTGGGGAATAAGCTTTTTGGTGATAGATCTGTTGCAACTATTTATCAAATTGATAAAACAAAGAGAATTATTGCTCTGACTACAACTGTGTTTTTGTCCATACCATCTTTAGCAATTGCCCAAACTATACCACCCGTGAATGCTTCTCCCGCATTTGATAATTCTCAAATTATTCCCTATCTGTTAGATAATCCTAATGAAAACTCTTTGGTAAAAGTGCGTTGTCTTTCCACCGATAGACACCAAGTAAATAGGAAGCGGCAGATTATTAGAGAGCGACTTCTGCAACCTACTGTTGGCGATCGCAATTACACTGTGACTATTGAAGTAGAAGGAAGTTGTCGCAATCTCAAGATTCACGTTCAAGACGACTCAGATTTTTCTGATGTCCCCGTTTATCATCCCTACTCGAATAACAATCCTACTGACTTTGATAACTCTTGGCTTCGTGAAGGTTCTGGCTGGTATTGGCTACTACATCGCCGCTAACAGCTAATGCAACTATGCAGTAGTGAACTGAGCAATGTCTGACAACAACCCGATGCAGCGTTTATGCACAATTGAGTTGACCGATAAATAATCAAAATAACTAAATAACCAGGGCGTAGGAAGCAACCTGTGTTGCTCACAGGAATTTGTTCAACTTGACAAGATTTGCGTTTGATAAGTCTCAATCGCACTTGATCGCAGGTAATTTCCTTCGCTCTGGTGCTTCTTTGGCGGTGAAGTTTCGCCAAAAGTATAAAAGTAAAGGGCTTTACAAGCCTATAACACTTATTTTGAATTTATTGTATAATAGTACACATTTTTGCTATTTTATAACAGTTTTAGACCATATCAATCACCCCCACAATGGCTAAACCAATTCAGCTTATTCGCTGATTCCAAATGCTTCTCGCCAAAGGCGAGTATTACGAATTACAGCCGTAGTCACACCCTTTAGGACACAAGATAAGCATGAATGCTAGGAATAGTAATAGTTCTACCACCTGCAAGAACTGCCTCCTGCTATACAAATTTATGCATCACGACTCTACCAAACATAAAAAAACCTCCCTAATCGGGAGGCTCAAAATTTAGCGGAGACAACTTGTAAACTTACTAGCGAGATACAGCAATCGCTCCTCCCACTGCTGAGAAAACACCGGAGACTACTGCTGTGGCAAATATCCACCAAGCTGCTGTAGCTGCGGCTTTACGGGTTTCTTCTGCTTGTCGCTGTGCTTGATGTTTCACTTCTTCGAGGCGGCGTTGGGCTTCTTGCTGTATGCGTTCTGCACGTTGCAATACTGTGTTGCGTGCCCGTTCAATTTGATCGACGATCCGGTTGGCATCCTCCTCGGAAATGTCTTCACGAGAACTCATAATTGCCACTAGTGTATCACGGTCAAAAGAAGACAGGCGATCGCGCAAAGCATCAAACCCGGATTGGGGATCTTCAAAAAAGATGCGGACATCGCGCTTGATACTATCATAATTGAGTTCTGGGCGATCCAAGGAGTTAAGATAGTTACGGATGCGGCCAAAAACCCCGTCAATTGCATCTTGAATGCCTCGTTGGATGCTCCGCACTTGTTCTACAAATTGATCTCTAACCGAGACAATGTTATCGGCAATCTGTGCTGCTTCTTCATCGCTCATGTCTTCGCGAATTTTTAGCAGGGCGATGATGGTAGAACGGTCAAACTGAGCGAGGCGATCGCTAAAACTTTCTACTCCCACTCGCGGATCGTGCAACAGTAGTTGTAAGTCGCGTTTGATACCTTCTGGGTTGAGTTCTTCTTTCCCAGTTTGCCGTAGATAATCTTCCAGATAAGCTGTGAATGTTTCCACTCTTTGCTGTGTCCTGGTAGCTAAACGACGAGGCGCACGTACAATGCTACGAATTGAGTTTTGTACAGAATCAATAGTTTCATTGACTTGTTGCTCGCTCAAGTCTTGGCGTTGACTGAGCAATTTCACCAGTGTATCTCGGTCTACCCGAGATAAGCGATCGCGTAGCGCTATGGCTCCATCTTGGGGATTTTCAAACAATTTATTCAAATCCCGTTGAATACCTTCTGGATTCAATTCTTCTTTGCCAGTATTGCGGAGGTAATCTGCAATGGAGGTGGTCACCGAGTCGTATTGCTCTTTAGCTTTGTTTGCTAAAACTTGGGGTGCGTGGCGGATACTATGCCACGATTCTTCAACGGTATTGATGGTTTGATTAACTTGATCTTCAGTTAAATCTTCTCGCTGACTCAACAACTGTACCAAAGTATCGCGGTCAAAGCGAGACAATCGCGCCCGAATCGCACCAATTCCAGCTTCGGGGTCGTCTAGTAACTTTTTGAGGTCGGCGCGGATGGCATCAGGATTCAATTCTGATTTGCCAGTGTTACGCAGATATGATTCGACATTCAACCACAAAGTTTCTGCTTGATATTGTGCTTGTTCTGCCAGACCTTTGGATTCGATTAAAGCGCGATCGCGTTGTCTTTCTAAGTCTTCGAGAATGCTGTCTACTTCATATAACTGTACGTCACTACGTTCCAGCAATATCTCCCGCATTTGCTCGCGTTGAATATGAGCTAGTCGCCGTGAGAGGGTTTCATAATCTGCCTCTGGATCTTGCAACAGTGATTTGAAATCCCGCTCAATGCCTTCGGCTGACAACTCTGCTTTGGGAGTAACCAGCAAATAACTATGAAGTCGGCGTTGCAAATCTTGGACGATTTCTCTTTCTTGTTCGGCTGTGACTGTAACTAGCACTTCTTGGCGCACAGTTTCTAGTCGGTCTGCAATGCGGTGAATTTGAGTTTGAGTAAGTAGTCCCCGCTGTTGCAAAATTTTGATGAAATCGTTGCGCGATAGTCGCTCTAGTTCTCTGCGGATTGTCCCAGAATCGGCTGCTGGATCGTAAATGACATCGCGAAATTCCTGAGCAATTCTTTCTGGACTCAGTTGCCAAGCATAAGTATTGAACAAGTAGTTTTCCACATCAGCCCGAATTGGACTATAGGGTTGGGATTGTGTGGGCAAACCGAGCTTATCTGCTTGTTGGGTAACCTTGTCTTTGGCAGTGGTCAGGCTACCCAAGATTTTCTCTACGTCAAAATCAGATAAATCAGTCCTTCCCAACACTATGGCAGTTAAAGCTGAGAGTCCTTGTTGCAGTGTATTTTGAATTGGGCCCGATGCGGCTTTTTGCTGAGACTGTTTGTCACTACGCATTTCTCCTACTAACCGATCCAGCTTAGCATTGAGTTCATCCGTCTTGGTTTGTCCGGGTGGCAGTGATTTGAGATATTCGATTAATTCACCCAAACTGTCTTGGTTGGGTACTTGTTTACTTACTACCTGTTGCCAAACTTTATATAAAGTATCAGCGATGCGGCTAACATCTTTTTTAGAAAGGTCGGTACGACTGCTGACTAACTCAATAAACTTTTGGCGATCGATATTGCCCAAATCCGAACTAGCGGCGAGTGCTTTTACCTGCGGATCGTTGAGTAAATTTTCAAAATCACTGCGAATTTTAGATAAATCTAGTTCTGGGGGACGCAGCTTTTCTAAGTAATCTTCAATGTTTTCTCGGATACTTACTGGGTCGATGGCGCTTCCTAGTTCCCGACGTACGGCAGCAGCGGCAGCTTCGGCTGTCGCTACAACTTGGTTATTAATAGCTTTTGCCCCCAGTGCAGCGGTAGCTGTTCCCATAATCGCTTGGAACCCAGAGGTTGCCGTATTGACGACCGAGCCAATCAAGGAACCCACCGTGGTGGAACTGACCCAAAATAGCAGTGAAAAGTATGCAGCCCAAATCACTAAACCAAGAATTGCCCCTTTTCCTGGATCTGAAAACAACAGACTTAATTTCACTGCCAGGAAACAAGCAATTAGGAGGGCTATGGTTACAGTAACTAACGTCCAAATGCCTACTGCTGTGCCAACTTTGCGAATAGTGCCGCCCAAACTTCCGACTTCATCACCACTCGAATCTGAGTCGGATGCACGCCCGAGGTAGGAAATACCGGCTGCAACCGAGAGATTAGTTAGAACTAATTGAAAAGCAAAGGCTAAAATCACACCAGAGATTAAAGCCACAAAAAAGCGCGGCCCGGAAGACGCGATCGCTAAGGCATCTACTGGAACCTGTGCCACCCACAAAAATGGCTTGTAGAGTCCCAGCATGATTTCCGTACTTTGAAACATTGTATTTCCTTGTCTTAGTGTTTTAATTTTGGGCGGATTAAGAATTTCCTGACAAGTAACTCTTAGTAATTATCTACTGTACTATAACAATACCTAACTCTTTAGATCAGAATCCTGGAATTTAGGTGGTTAAAGCATCTCTCCAAAGATTGAAAAGTATATCCAGCAAAAGATATAATTTTTATTATCTCTTGGTAGAAAATTTAATTCACTTGGTGGTTGCTATTAAGATATACGTGATTATCTCTGGAAATTTTGATTGCTATCATCGCAATTAGTTTGATGGGATTATATAGTAGCTCTCAAGAACAAAGTGAAATATTGCTATTATTAATAGTTGACAGTCAATAGTCAGCCGTCAACAGTCAATACTGATATTTTTTATAACTAAAATAGTATTGCTATAGTTTTCTGACAATTGCAACGAAGTTATTGAAGTACTTATTTCTATCACCATCCCAAGGTTGATTTGTCTATAAAATATATTTTTAATTATCGTCCACAAGAAGTGCTTGGAGTTTGCGCCTAAGGACAGAAAGCAACTTAATTACAAATAGCTACATTAAAGTTAACAAATAAGTTCTGAAGGACAAAAAATGCTTATTTGTTGTCCTTTTTGGTTTGTCAGTTGTGTAAAGCTAAGATCCAATGATTATAGAATGTCCAACTTGGGTACATATAAAAGACTAAAAAATCAGTCGAATTTGAGAGGAAAAAACAATGGAGACTCGTGAAAATCGTTCATCTACTGATTTACCACCTATTGCTAAAGCTTACAACAACCGCGATCGCAATGAATTTCTCTTTGGCTGGACTCCCCAAGCGGAAATTTGGAATGGTCGTTTTGCAATGATTGGTTTTGTTGCTTATTTACTTTGGGATTTAGCAGGTTATAGCGTTCTACGTGACCTGCTGCGGCTAATTAGCTATTAAAGCTTAGACGCCTAAAAAACTACTAAATTTTGCAAAATTTTGGCAGAAAAAATGGCAACTAGAGAAACTCGTCCTTCTACAGATTTACCAGCCGTTGCACCAGAATATAACGGCGTAGACCGCAATGCTTTTTTATTTGGCTGGACTCCCCAAGCGGAAATTTGGAACGGTCGCTTAGCAATGATTGGCTTTGTTTTCTATTTACTTTGGGATTTAATCGGTTATAGCTTCCTGCGTGACATATTGCACATCATCAGATATTAGCTTGCTGGCAAATTAGATCCCTGACTTCTTTAAGAAGTTGGGGATTTTTCTGGTGATTAAGCTGAGGATAGCTTGCCAATTTTCTACACCCTAACTTCAGAAATCTAAGTAAGTCGGCACAATAAAACCAAACTATGTGAAGAAAGATTAACTAGACTAAAACTCTCTTTCCTCCTGCCTCCAGCAATAACTGCTCTTCTCCTGTCGGAGACGCTACGCGAACGGGTGACGCTCCTTCGTTGCTAACGCTACGCTAACCTCAGTCGCTCATGAGGGAAACTCCAAGACCGCGCTGACTCACCTCCTGCCTTAACTCAAGGATAAATTTTCCTACCCACCTACTTATATGATTGGATAGTGGCGAAAAAAGCCACCTGAATGTAGGTGACTTGTCTACGACAACAAAATGATAAAAATTATTTAAATTCTCAACAGCGGTTATTCATCAATACAGTTAGGAATACCCAAAACGGGGCAAGGGAAATCAGAACCTAGTGCCTCAATCATGGGATGATTAACAGAATTACAACCAACAAATAGGATGTCGGCAGTTTCTATTTCTACAACTTTTTTAAGTTCTGTGGAAATGCAACCAAACCGCAAATGAGATTTGAAGGAACCTTGCCATTCTTCAGCCAGACTTCGTGCTTGCCAAAGAATTCTATCTGCTTCTTGCAAGGGAGTAATAGCTGTTTGCAATTTGGGTTGAGTTAATACGAGTGTCGCAGATTTAGATATTTCACTAATTTGACATTCCAATGAAGGCTGTTGTATTGGAAAATTCAAGATGTTTGGATAGTGGCTGCTTTGATTGTCTTCCAATACATAAACAGCTTGAACTGTAACTTCTGTATTCGTGGCTAAGCGCGTTTGATGGGCAATCCAAAAAGCAACATCCAATGCTGTATGACTGTTAGGAGAAGCATCATAGGCAACAATTAAGTTAACTGAATTTGCTGCTGGAGATTCTTGAGAAAACAGTTTTTTTGGTTCTGGTAATAATACCATTTGTTCAATTAAATTATCTCGACCTATGGCACTTTGCAGACGTGCTAACATTGGCTTAATTTTCACAGCTTTACTTCTCCTAATGAAATGAATGAACAATGAGAAGCAGGGCGACTAATTTGGGATTTTGTCATTTGTCCTTTGCAAATTACTATGGACTAATGAGCAAATAACTAATGACTAAAATTAAAATCAGTAGAGGAAACCCCAATAATAACTGTATTACAGCCAAAGTTTTGGGGGTTCCTTCCATTGCCTACGGAGTTAGCTGACGGGCTAAGACTGGAAGGTGTCTCTCTCTTAAGAGTGCTGAGTGCCAAGTTAAATATTAGTCACTCTTGGTTTGACTTGATAAATAGCCTCTCTACAAGATTAGCCCCACAATATGGTTCCTCCGCTTCAAATCCAGCTTTCATAAATTTGAATTAGGCTACCCACTAAAAAAATGATAATCTAGTTTACTCGTGTTGCGTAAAATATCGATCGAGAAAATTCAAGGCGTGATTGCGGAGTTCAAAATATTCTTTTGAGTTTCGCATGGCGGCGCGATCGCGTGGATGCTCAAAAGGAACTTCTAAGATCTCGCCGATAGTAGCAGCAGGGCCGTTGGTCATTAATACGATGCGATCGGACATATAAATTGCTTCGTCTACATCGTGGGTAACCATCATCACTGCTTGGCGATGATTTTCCCAAATATCTAATACTTGCCGCTGCAATTTTCCACGAGTGAGTGCATCTAACGCCCCAAAAGGTTCATCCATGAGTAACATTTTAGGACGAATTGCTAAAGCTCTGGCAATACCTACCCGTTGTTTCATACCTCCAGAAAGTTCATCAGGATACTTATCAGCCGCCGCCGTTAAGTTTACCATTGACAAGTGTTGGTTTACAATGCTAATTTTTTCAGAACGATTAGCATTTTTTAACACTTCATCCACAGCTAAACGGATATTTTCTCGCACTGTTAACCAAGGTAACAATGCGTAATTCTGAAACACCATCATCCGTTCCGCTCTAGGCTTGCGAATTTCTTTTCCGTCTAAACGTACTGAGCCAGAAGTTGCTTTTTCTAAACCAGCGATAATTTTTAGAAGAGTTGATTTTCCACAACCAGAGTGACCAATTACAGAAATATATTCATCTTCACCAATCGTCAGATTAACTTTATCTAACACCACAAAATTATCTTTATTAGGTGTCGGATAATACTTGACTAAATTTTCAACTTCTAAAAATCCAGTACGGGGTATAACTTCGTTTTGGCTATCAATAGGTAATGAGGTATATTCCATCATCAAATGCTCCAGCAATAATTCAGTCAGTCAATATTTGAAGGTATTTAAGACATGAAGAAACGAGTGGGAGCATTAACCCTAATAGCAAAACTATTCAGATAGCCCACTGGATCGCTGGGATCGAAACCTTTCTTATCTATAAATACTTCTGGTGGTTCGACTTTGTAATCATCCTTAGGACATTTAATGCCCATTTCATTTGCTATCTCTCGATATAAATCCGTTCTCCAACCTTTTTCGGCTAGTTTCTCGGCATTTTTAGGAAATGCTTTAATTTGTCCCCACCGCGCTGCTTGAGTCATCAACCAAAGACTTCTAGATCTCCATAAAAATGTCGAGTGTTCTCCTTGTTGTTTGGGAAGGTTGTCTGGAATATCGTAGAAAATTGTGGTGTCAGCAGCTTGAATGGTGCGGTCTTTACCATCAAACCCACCATAGTTATAGTTACCGAGAATTCCCGGACTGGTAAATTTCGCAATTGCGGCATCTTTGTTTTTAGGTTTCGCACCTGTAAATGAACGGTCTGTCAGCAGTTCGGCGACTTCTTGGCGATTTTGGGCTTTGCTGCAATACTGGCAAGCTTCAATCATTGCTTTAACGAGGGAACGATAAGTTTTAGGATATTTGTCAATGAAAGATTCCATTACTCCCAAAAGTCGGTCTGGGTGTCCCAGCCAAACTTCTTTGCCTTGGGCGAAGGTAAAGCCGATGTTTTCGTTACCTGTAATTGCTCTTGTATTCCAAGGTTCTGCAACCATGTAAGCTTGCATGGCGCCAATTCGCACATTTGTCACCATCTGGGGTGGCGGAACGATGATGATGCGAAACTCATTGAGCGGATCGACACCAGCGGCGGCGGATAGATAACGGACAAAGTATTCGTAAATAGCGGAACTCAGCACCACAGCCCAAACTTTGCCTTCTGGTGGCTGTCGGTCGAAGTAGCCTCGAAAATCTTTGCCAAAGGCTTCTAATGCACCATCGCCGTATTTTTCTTGGTACTCGTACCACGGACGCAGCCCAGAATCCCACATGGCTTTGTTCATAGTCATGGCGTTACCGTGGCGGTGAATGGTCATCGCTGCACACAAGGGGGCGTGGCGTGCGCCTTCAGCGCCAATTCTGGCGTTGGTAACAGCGCCGGATACTACAGGTGAAGCATCCAAGCGACCAAATATTATGCCGTCGCGGGAGGTAGCCCAGCTGGCTTCGCGGTTGAGGGTGACGTTCAAACCATATTTGCGGAAGAAGCCTTTTTTCCAGGCGATCGCAAATGGCGCACAATCGTTTACAGGAACGTATCCAACGGTAAGATTGGGTTTTTCTAATTCGCTGGATTTAACTACTGGTTGCACAGCTAAGGCTTCTTCTGTTAGTCCTTTGGCGGATCTATCTCCTGAAATTGCACAGGAGGATAAAGCTATTCCGGCTGTGGTTGCTCCTATTCCTTTAATAAAGTTTCGTCGGGTATAGTTACAATCGCCCATTTTTGTGGTTCTGTTGGTGGCTAAATTTGGGATTTGGGATTTTAGATTGACTTCATGTATGAATGCTTTTTCTTCAATCAATTACTTTTGAATTATTCAATCCAAAGCTCAAAATTGAAAAGCTAAAATTCGATGATTAATTCCTTGTATGCGAGGCAACAGAGGCGCAGAGTAAATGAGTGTTTTGGTGTGTTGAGAAAAATTTTAATTAGCTGGATTTGTGGGACGGCGAGTTACTAATTCTTGGATTTTGCCCAGGGCGTAATCAAGAATTAATCCCGTTAAGCCAATTACTAATACGGCTAGGAAGACTGAACTGAGGTTTAAGCGACTCCATTCATCCCAGACGAAAAAGCCGATGCCAATACCGCCTGTGAGCATTTCTACAGCAACGATTACTAGCCAAGCTATCCCTAAACTAATTCGCAAACCTGTAAAAATATAGGGTAAACTTGCAGGCCAAATAATTTTTATAATCTGCCGCCAACGGGGCATTTCTAATACTTGTGCCACATTTAAATAATCTTTGGGAACGCTAGAAACTCCTAAGGCGGTATTAATAATTGTCGCCCATAAGGAAGTAATAAAGATAACAAAAATGGCTGAAGGATCGGCTAAATTGAAAATAGCTAGGGCAATGGGCAACCAAGCTAGGGGCGATACGGGTTTAAAAATTTGAATGATCGGATTAAGCGCTAGCATTGCCCGTCTGGACATACCAATGAGAAACCCTAGAGGTATGGCTACTACCGCACCAAGCAAAAAGCCCAGTATTACTCTTCGCAGACTTGCTATCAATAACCAACCAATTCCTAAGTTGCCGGGGCCTCGCTGGTAGAAGGGATTTAAGATGTAGTCTAGATTAGCTGATAGTGCTTCTGGTGGAGTGGGCATTAATTCGTGGTTGGCAAGTGCAACAATCCACCACAGCAAAATTATTCCCAAAAAACCCAATACAGGTAAAAAGAAAACATCTTTAGAGATGACAGGTTTTGCTTTTTTCCAAGCGGCTTGTCCAGCGATCGCCGCGATCGCTGCTATATTCAGTTGAAAGATCATTTACAACCTCAACAGATTTAAGTGCAGGTACAAAAAACCGAGCAGTACCAGCCTTGGACACTGATGAGATCGGAATGTTAAAAATGCCGTCTCTTCAGTCTCCTCTCAATGCCTACGAAGTTAGCTGACGGGCTAGGGCTGAGAGATGCCCCTCTCAAGAAAGTTCTGAATTATGAGTCAGGAGTTACTAAATTTTATTTAACTTACAACTCTTAACTGCTAACTTTCTCTAAGATACGCCCCACAATTTGGTTCCTCCGCTCCAGCGCTATGCACTTTGATGCGCTGGATTAGGCTGACTTACTCTAATAAATACGAAATTACGCACAATATAACTTCGATATAAAGACTATAACATTAATGCTCAGTAAAAGTCATCTGCCTGATTTATCTGTATATTTTAATACTTATATAAAATTACTATACATTATTTTTGCGTAATTAATAAATCTGATATTTTCTTGTCAATTTAGTTATGTGATGAGTCAACTCATTGCACAGTCAAGGAAACAATAATAGTTTAGTCAAGCATCAAGATTGTTATCTGCTAGATAATCTTTATGAAGATAATATATATTATACTTTAAAATTTTTATATACGGGGAGTGAATCGAGCAATACCTACGGCTGACTATACCAACGCCACAATAGATAAAATATCTTACTTTCGGTAGGTGAGTTTTATTAATAATTGTGGTAAAAACTGGCTTCGCTCGCTAAACTAATTGCATATAG
Source organism: Nostoc sp. S4 (assembly GCA_029379225.1). Classification (GTDB taxonomy): domain Bacteria; phylum Cyanobacteriota; class Cyanobacteriia; order Cyanobacteriales; family Nostocaceae; genus Nostoc. Next base: position 92,136 of record JAQYWR010000017.1, read on the forward strand.
AAATTTACTCATCTGTCTGGTAGCTGAATTTAAGATAATGGATTTTAGTCAATTCCTGGCTGAAAAAACTGATATCATCCTAGATAAATGGGTGAGAGCAGTTCGCAAAGATCAACAGATTGAAAGTGCTGATAATTTATCATATACAGCAATTAAAAATCATATTCCTAATGTTTTGAAAGCAATGGTAACAGTGCTTTCAAAATCTGAGGATAATGATATTCAGTCGATAGTTATTGCCAGTTTTGAGCATGGGGCAGTTCGAGCCGAACAAGGTTTTGAACCAACAGAAATTGCCAGAGAATATCATATATTAAGAACAGTAATATTTGACACTATTCAGCGAGATTTACTGAAAGTAACACCGTCTGAGATAATTCGTTCTATGCGTTTAATTGACGCTATTGTAGATGAAGCGAGCGCTCGGTGTTTCAAAAGTTATGTTCAAGAACGCTTGCGAGAATTAAGGCAGTTACAAATGTCATTAACGCTGCACAATCACGAACTCACGCGGTTAATTAGCACCAATCAAGAGTATATTTCTCAACTAGCCCACGAATTAAAACATCCGTTAACTTCAATTATTGGTTACTCAGATTTATTTTTACGCCAACAACGGAAAAAGTCCCAGATAAGAGACAATTCTACTAATTTAGAACATATTGAGCGGGTGCTACGCAATGGTAGACAATTACTTCAGTTAATCAATGATGTACTGGAACTTTCGCGGTATGACGCGGGACAGATAAAACTCCAACTAGCACCTACCAATGTGTCTGGACTAATTAATAATGTTTGTGAAATGTTGGAACCTTTAGCTATTGAAAAAAATTTACAACTTCTAGTAGATTGCCAACGCGCTCCTGAAGGATTGATTACAGATTCTTTTCAATTGCAACAGATTGTCACAAATCTTATTAGCAATGCGATTCGCTATACAGAGTCGGGAACTGTTATTGTAATGTGTCAAGTGTTGGAGAAACAAAGATGGGCGATCGCAGTTTCTGATACTGGAGTTGGTATTGCACTAGAAAATCAAGCTAAGGTATTTGAACCTTATTTTCGTGTCAGTGCTAGCGATCGTCCTTACCTTCCTGATAGTACAGGATTAGGACTAGCAATAGTTTCGCGGTTAGTGAAATTATTACAAGGTGAACTTAACTTAGTTTCAGAAGTGGGGGTTGGTTCAACTTTCACTGTAGTTTTGCCATTAGAAGTGAAAATCTGAGAAATGTCATTTGTCATTTGTGTTTACAAAGGACAAGCTCTTTTCAATTTTGAATTTGAGGCTTTGCTTAGATAAAGCTTTCTGGAAGAGTAACCCAACACAAAGAATCCTAGTTTTGTTAGATTTGGTTCCTCAAGCCAACCTATAAATATTTTTATCTTCTTATCTTGTGAATTTTGAATTCTAAAAAATCATCTCTACACAAAACCTTGTTTTTTCAATTTAATTAACGCATCTTCAGCAGCAGCTTTTTCAGCTTCTTTTTTATTCCGTCCCTTACCTTCGCCGTAGATTTTTTCACCTACAAGTACTTTGGCTACGAACTCTGGTGCGTGAGACAAACCGCCTGTTTGGAGTGTGAAATATTTAGGAGGAGCTTGGGTAACATTGCGTTGCACCCATTCTTGAAAGCGATTTTTTGAGTCTACATTAGAGCGAGAAACAACAATTTGTTCAGGTACAGAATCAAACAGCGGTTCTATAATTGCACGAACTGCTTCTATATCTGAATTATTATCTAGATAATAAGCACCAAGAACAGCTTCAAATGTGCTGCTAAGTAAATTAGGATTTTGGTAACCTCCGTCTAGAATTGCGCCTCTTCCTAACCGCATTCTCAAGTCTAAATTTACCTCAATAGCAAACTTTGCCAGTTGTTTTTCATCTACCAATGCAGAACGCCGCCGCGTTAATTCATCTTCTCCCTTTTCTGGATGACGGCGATAGAGATACTCACCACTTAAAAAATTTAACAAAGCATCGCCAAGAAATTCTAGGCGTTCGTTATGTTCGCCTTCACCTGGGTTTTCATGAACATAAGAACGATGAGTCAGCGCACGGCGTAAAAGTTTTTCATTATGAAATGTTAGAAGTTTATGCATTTTTATCTTTTGTTTATTTTTCCTAGCTAATTGAATGAAAAGGGCAGGTAAGATACCCACCCCACAAGATAAGATACTCAAAAAGTTGAAGTGCTAATTAGAAAATGTTACCTTTTATCGAGATAGGTGGATAAATACTGTTTCCACGAGTGTTATTACACTTAAAACAAGAAAGGCGCAAGTTTTCAAAAGAATTAGAGCCGCCACAACTCTTGGGTAAAAGATGTTCAATTGTCAACCTTGCTTGTGGTATATTCTGGCGACACCACCAACAGTTAGAGCCATAAAAATCAAGAAGTTGCTGCTTCTTATTACGTTTTTGTTTAGAATTCATTTTGTTGATTTTCCATTTTGCTTGTTATTTGCAGCAGCATTGGAATATCACGCATCTAGCGTTAACAAATTTCTCCAGAGGTAAATTCTCAAAAAAGAATCTTTCTTTTTGAAAAAATTTGCTATCTAACTTTCGTTTGGTTCAAGTCTCAGCCGTAGAATTCTCGGCTTCCTACCAAGTTTCGCCTCATCCCCTCCCCTGAATATCTATCCAAATATCTCATCTTCCTGTTGAAACTCTAGTCAGTCTGTTGACTTGACATTGGGCTAAATACTCAACCGAAAGGATGACATGAAGCTTGGCAGGAAACCAGGAATTCTGCTGCTGAGACAACACCAAAAACTTGCGCTTTAGAGTGCGATGATTTTGCTGTCTTTAAATATACATTTACACAAGAAATCTGGGATGTCAATATGGTCAATGAAGATTTATAAAAGCGATCGCTTGATATAACCCTACTTAAGATGCTAGTTCCCTAGCTTTTGGTAATAAATCCGAAAGCTGTGATTTTCTATTATCACAATATATAGGTTAGTGTGTCTTTATGCTAGAGCGATCGCCTTTTTATCCTGCTCAATTTTTAGTTGATAATTTTAATAATTTGAATAAAATTAATCAGCTTTAGCACCCTTTATTTTGCAATCATTCTAGATTCTGAATCCTGAGTTGCTTTCATCTTTAACCAGCTAAATACCTGTTTTACTGTCAACTCTAAATCAACACCATCCAGAACAGTCAATTTATCATCTTGTTGACAAAATTCTGGTTGTTGGTGTGGTTGAAAAACTAGAATTGAGTAGTCATCAGGGTCGAGCAACCATCCCAGTTCACAACCATATTTTAGGCAGTGCAAAATATTGCTTGTAACTCGATTTGAACTCTGTTCTGGAGAGAGAATTTAAATTGTCCAGTTAGGAGCAATTACTATATCATCTACAGGTTCGCCGTTCTCATCAAATTCAATTTGTTGCCAACGAATAACCGCGACATCTGGAACAATTGACCGACCGCCAAAAGTACAACGCAACTCTGGAAAAGCATAAGCAATTTGTCTTTTCTCTGTAACTTCATTAATCCCATTAATCAACTTAGCCTGAAGTCGGGAGTGGCGGGTTTTCGGCATTGGTTTTTGGATAATCTCACCATTTATATAAGTACTTGCAGGCTTCGTTTCTGGTAACTTCAGAAATTCTTCTAGGGTTAGGGATGCAGATTTGGCAATACTCATAATTTCTGCGACTCCGAAATTCCTGCATCTAGTTTACCAGCGATCGCTCAATCTCACTAGCATAAATATATGTAATATTTACTACACTTTAGCTGCTGCTGGTATCCCCTCAGCCCAACTTAGGGTAGTTTACAAAGTAAAGAATTGTAATCCAAACAGCCAAATCTAAAATCCAAAATTGGTACGAGTCACTGACTACGGTAGTCTAGATGAGAGTGAAATTATCCCCTGGTTTGATATATTGTTTTATGACTCCAGTTGTTTCTAGTCCCCCGCGCACAATTCGTATCGGTTCACGCAAAAGCCAACTTGCTCTAGTTCAAACCTACTGGGTACAAGAGCAACTTAAGAAAAGCTTTCCTGATATCACTTTTGAAGTTCACACCATGTCTACCCAAGGCGACAAAATCTTGGATGTAGCATTAGCCAAGATTGGCGATAAAGGACTTTTTACTAAAGAACTTGAGATGGGAATGCTCAACAGGGAGATTGATTTTGCAGTTCATTCCCTCAAGGATTTGCCGACTCACTTACCAGAAGGGTTAACACTAGCTGCAATTACCGAACGGGAAAACCCAGCCGATGCATTAGTAGTGCATGAAAAGCATAAAGATAAACAAATCGAGACTTTAGCTGAAGGTGCAGTCATCGGCACATCTTCTCTGCGGCGGTTAGCACAGTTACGCCATCGGTTCCCCCACTTCACTTTTAAGGATGTCCGGGGAAATTTAAATACACGGTTGACAAAACTGGATGCAGGTGAGTACGACGCCTTGATTTTAGCAGCAGCCGGGTTAGAGCGATTGGGAATGAGCGATCGCATTCATCAAATCCTACCCCAAGAAATCTCTCTCCACGCTGTTGGACAAGGCGCGTTGGGAATAGAATGCCGTGCAGATGATAGCGAATTAATATCGCTACTCAAAGCGATCGAACATTCCCAAACACGCGATCGCTGTTTGGCCGAACGAGCTTTTTTACGCGATTTAGAGGGCGGCTGTCAAGTACCTATTGGTGTAAATACAGAAATCTCTGGCGAACAATTGACTCTAACAGGTATAGTCGCCAGTGTAGACGGTCAAAAGCTGGTAAAAGATACTATCGCTGGAGAAGCCAACAATGCCGAAGCATTAGGCACGCAATTAGCACATCTGTTACGAGAAAAAGGAGCGCAAGAAATTTTAGCAGAAATTTTTACGGTGATTGGGCGGGGTTGCTAAGCAATTGCATAAGCGGATGTGATTAGATAAGTAATCAGTGAGCAGTAATCAGTAGCCAGAGTCAAGAACTGATAACTGATAACTCATAACTGTATAGCCACAACCGGGGAAACAAAATTTACCATGCGGATACTATTTGTTGCAGCAGAGGCAGCACCGATTGCGAAAGTAGGCGGAATGGGCGACGTTGTTGGCGCATTGCCCAAATTCTTGAGAGCAATGGGGCATGATGTGCGGATATTCATGCCTTACTACGGCTTCTTGCCAGACAAAATGCAGATTCCCCAAGAACCCATTTGGTGGGGAGATGCCATGTTCCAGCACTTTGCAGTCTACGAAACCGTTCTGCCTGGTACTGATGTACCGTTGTACTTATTCGGACATCCAGCCTTTATGCCCCGGCACATTTACTTTGGAGAAGATGAAGATTGGCGGTTCACCTTGTTTGCCAATGGTGCAGCGGAGTTTGCTTGGAATTACTGGAAACCAGAAATTATTCACTGCCACGATTGGCATACGGGAATGATTCCCGTGTGGATGAACCAAGATCCTGATATCACCACCGTCTTTACTATTCATAACTTAGCTTATCAAGGGCCGTGGCGTTGGTATTTAGAAAGAATTACTTGGTGTCCTTGGTATATGCAAGGACACAATACAATGGCAGCTGCGGTGCAATATGCCAATAAAGTAAATACAGTTTCGCCTACTTATGCTGAGCAAATCAAGACACCTGCTTACGGTGAAACATTAGAAGGTTTGTTGTCTTTTATTAGTGGTAAATTATCTGGGATTATCAATGGCATTGATACCGAAGTTTATAATCCAGAAACAGACAAATACATTGCCCAAAACTTCACAGCTGATACCCTGGAAAAACGTAAGGCTAATAAAATTGCTTTGCAGGAAGAAGTAGGATTAGAAGTTAATTCTGGTGCATTTTTAATTGGCATCGTCACCCGATTAGTAGAACAAAAAGGCATTGATTTAATCTTACAAATCCTCGATCGCTTTATGGCTTATACAGATGCACAGTTTGTGCTGTTAGGGACAGGCGATCGTTACTATGAAGGTCAGATGTGGCAATTAGCATCTCGCTTTCCCGGACGTATGGCAACTTACCTGCTGTATAACGATGCCTTGTCTCGCCGCATCTACGCTGGCACTGACGCCTTCTTGATGCCTAGCCGTTTTGAACCTTGTGGTATTAGCCAAATGATGGCTTTGCGTTACGGTTCTGTCCCCATTGTCCGCCGCACAGGTGGATTAGTTGACACTGTATCACACCACGACCCCACAAATGGCACAGGCACCGGTTACTGCTTTGACCGCTATGAAGCACTAGACCTTTTCACCTGTATGATTCGCGCCTGGGAAGGCTTCCGTTTCAAACCCCAATGGGAACAACTACAAAAACGGGGTATGAGTCAAGACTTTAGTTGGTATCAATCTGCCAAGCAATACGTGAAATTATACAGGTCGATTTACGGCTTGCCAGAAGAAGAGGAAACACCACAGCCAGAGTTAGTCTTAAACGAGCCAGTGGTCGCTGGCAACTCCTGAACCCTTAAATAACTACTTTTTGTAACTCGCGATCGCATTCTTCAGATTAGCTTGATATCTGAAAATATCGAGCGCGAGTTTTTTTCGATTAAGCCATTTTGAAAATAGCAAGTAGGGAGTGGGTAATGGGGAAAAAGTTTGAAGGGCAAGTTTCTTGTGAATTCACTTACATAGAATAGGAATTATAAATTAATAATTATTAGTCAATTTTTTCAACTCATAATCAACCATTAACTCGATTAATTGTTTAAAGGAGTATTGAGGTTGCCAAGTTATTTGAGTCTTAATTTTATCAATGCAACCAATCAATTGTATGGGTTCATCAGGTCGATAAAAAGCAGGATCGACAGAAACATAATTTTGCCAATTTAATCCAACGCAACTAAACGCATACTCAACAAGTTCTCTAACAGAGTGAGTTTCTCCGCTGGCAATAATGTAATCGTCTGACTGCTCTTGTTGTAACATCAACCACATAGCGTAAACAACATCTTTGGCATAGCACCAGTCACGACGAGCCTCTAGATTGCCTAATTTCAGTGTATTTACTAAACCGAGTTTAATTTGGGCTGCTGCCTGTGTAACTTTGCGAAAGACAAATTCCGTACCACGTCGAGGAGATTCATGAGTGTAAGTGATGCCACAACAAGCATAGAGGTTGTACTTTTGGCGATAGTTGACAGTCATCCAATGAGCGTAAGCTTTGGCAACACCGTAGGGGTTACGGGGACGGAAGGCAGTCCGTTCAGTTTGGGGTGACTCGTCGGGTTGACCAAAGACTTCACTACTAGAAGCTTGATAAAATCTAGCATTCGGTTTGCAGCGACGAATGGATTCTAAAAGGCGTGAGACACCAACAGCTGTGTACTCAGCTGTCAGGGTTGGTTGTGTCCAAGAAATCGGAACGTAGCTTTGGGAAGCTAAGTTATAAACTTCATCGGGTTGGCATTCATTGACTACATCCATCAGGGATGATTGATCGAGAAGGTCGCCGGATACAATTTGAATATTGTCTGAAAAATGAGTAATACGTTCTAGGTTGCTCGTGCTAGAACGGCGGACTAAACCATATACTTGATAGCCTTGTGACAAAAGGAATTCAGCAAGATAAGAGCCGTCTTGTCCGGTTAAGCCAGTAATCAGAGCTTTTTTCATAAAAGACTTTAACTCATGTTTGACCTTTGATTAAAGAGCCAATAGCGAAATAACCTGTAAAATAATCTGAAGATTTAGGTAGAAATTACAGCAGATTTGAACAAACATGAAGTACGCAAGTTTCGCTTCCAAGCCAGGTAGAAAGCCTGTTCTACTTCTGCATTCTTCTTCAAGACTTCTGAATTCTGCTGTTAGTAGATAAAACCTCCTGGTAAACCTTAATCAACTCACCAGCAGAATCAATTTGATGAAATTTTTGAATTTGATTTCTACTATTAACTATATTATCCATGCGAAAATCTAAGTTCTCTATCATCTGTAAAATTAAGCTAGCTATTTGATTAATATTAAAAGGCTCGAAAGTAAAACGTAAATCTCCAATAGTTTCAGGAAGAGAAGTTACAGAAGAACATATAACTGGAACTTCCAAAGACATAGCCTCTAGAAGTGGAAGGCATCCTGCTTCATATAATGACGGAATTACAACTAGCGAGCAGTTTTTATATAACCAACATAATTCAGTTTCAGGCACAATATCCAAAAAATGGATTTGCTCGGCAACTTCAGATGTTTTTAAATATTCTTCTATTACAGGAAAAAAACTTGAATTTTTCTTTCCAGTACATACAAGATGTATGACTATACCAAAATTGTCTTTAATATATTCAACTGCTTTTATTAAAGATAAATGATTTTTATGCTGCCAAGTTTGGGCGGGATAAAGTAAAAAAATATCTAATTGATTATATTTAGTTTCATAGTTCAATTGTTCTTCTGATGTGGGTGGCTGCAAATACATCTTTTGATAAGGTAACGGAGAAACATGAACTTTACTCTTATCTAATCGAAAGTATTTAAGCAAATCTTCCTTCACATGATTAAATGAAACAACAACTTTATTGGATGTTTCTAATGATTTCCAATAATGCTCTGCTCTCCAAATTCGTTCTTCAGGAGTAAAAAATTCTGGATAGTGTAATTCTTGAACATCATGCATAGTTATGACTAATGGATATCGTAAATCATAAGATGGTGGAATCTGGTAAGGTACATGAAGTAAGTCAATATCTAAGGATGCAAACCAAAGAAATGAGGGATTAAAATATTTAACTACTTGAGTAGGAAGATTAAATGTAAGTAATATTTGAGATAAAAGGTTAGTAAATCGACTAACCAATGTGTCAAAAAAATAAAATTTAAGTGGAATTATATATGGCTTCGCTTTAGCTTGATATTTATTAATTAAGTCAAAACATTTTTTCTCTAATTCAGGAGAACACAAAACTAAAATTTCAATTTCATGAGATTTACTTTTACTTAATAAAATTTCCAAAATTCGCCAGGAGTATGGAGCTACACCACCATTGTCTAAACTTAAATCTGCTAAAAAATAACCTAATTTCATTTAATTTATCTATATAGATATAATTATTTTAAAAGTTAGCTTTAAAGAACTTAGAGCAGTTACACTTTTTTAATTATTTTCAGGTAGAACATAGACTTAACTCAAAATATTATTAAGAGATTATGTATATGATTACTAATTCTTTAAGGTAGGCGCTCGTAAAATTGATATTCTTTAAGATATATTGGTAATGCATGTGATAAAGGTATGGGGAGAGACCTACCATGTATTGTTAGCACGCATAATGGATCGTGAAAAAGCTTAATTATTATTTCCCTTAGTAATAACCAAAAATAATAATAAAGCCCAGACGAGCGAAGACAATTTTTATGTATAAGGCTAGAAATAGCCATATTTTTATCTCTTTGTTAAGATAGTTAGCTAGTTAGTATACAGATTTCGCTTGGAGGCTTCAACTTATATGCAACATTAAAACTTCAAAGAGTCTATGAGTTGCATTTACAACAACAAATAAAAACCTCTCTTCCAATATCTAATACCCTATTGGCGAGACACTCAATCATCAGAAAATCCTAAAAATAAGTATAAAATAGGTTTTATTTGTTACTACCAACTCCCCATTTTTAAACGTTTTGTTCAAACCTGGAAAGTCTGATAAAACAATGAGATTTTTTGATTCACATTAAGCGCAATTTATGAAAAATAATTATCGATACTGTAATTATGGGCTAATTGGGTTGATATCTTTAACCGCCATATTAAGTACAACTACATCTGCCCTAACACAATTGGTAGGCAATTCTTCAACTCAGCAAAATCTCACCTTTGCTTCTAACTTCATTTGGCCGACTCAAGGCTTTATTTCTCAAGGCTTTCGTAAATATCAACACGAAGGAATTGATATTGCTGGAGCATCTGGAACTCCTATTGTTGCTGCTGCATCTGGTACAGTTATCAAAGCAGGTTGGGATAATTGGGGATTAGGCAATGCTATAACAATTAAACATCCTGACGGCAGCATCAGTGTTTATGGTCACAATCGCCGTTTATTGGTGAGCAAAGGTCAACAGGTCATTCAAGGTGAAATTATTGCCGAGATGGGATCTACAGGTAATAGTACAGCACCTCATCTTCACTTTGAAATTCATCCAGATGGGCGAATAGCAGCCGATCCCCTTCGTCTATTGGCATCCTCAACCGCAAATTTTACCTCTGCTTCTAAACAGCAACTTGGTAACTCTAACCGCCCAGTCTCAACATCCCCGATAGCAAAGCCAATTGCAATAGGTACTGCATCTTTAAATACTAATAGCGAATGCAATGGAGTTACGATCCTTAAACGTGAGACTGCAAAAATTCGTGTCAAAGTGTGTAAAGAAAATGGTCAGTTATTTTATATTGGTCAGCTCAAGCAAGACCAAAGTCAGCCGATAAAAATACCAGCTTTGAATCTTGGCAAAGGGAGATATCAAGCAAATAATGGTAGTTTTTCCTATTTAGTCACTCCTGAAAGAGTAGAAGTGTGGCAAAATGGCAGTCAGATTCGTTCTGAAAGTTTTTAAATTTAAAATTATATAGCAGGAGGCATGAAGTAAAACATTACTATTCTTAACATCCATTCTTTCAAGATGTCCTAACCTTTAATTCGCTTGTTAGAAGTTCTCAATTGCAATCTGATTGCAGAAGTTTAGTTTTTATTAGTAACTCCTAAAAGTAATAACTTTGAGTGAGTTCAATGTTATTAACTCGTTTAAATACTAATAGAGATTTTGGTGAATTTAATATCAGCCTATGTACTTACATCTGGAAAATGAACACTATTAATAAAGCTTAAAATTTTTCTTTAATAGCTAACATCTGCAAAATTTTTTCAACACGATCCAACTCTCCAACGATTCGCCGAATTGGGTGAGGCCAAACCTTGACAAGGGTAGGAGTAGCACAAACCTGATTAATTTCTGCTTGTTCTGGATGAGTTAAAACATCAATTACCTTCAAAGTATAAGGTTGTCCGAGCGATCGCTCTAACAATTCGTGTAAATTTTCAAGGATACGTTCGGTAGTTCCACTATGTCCTGCAACAAACAAGCGAAGGACATAGCCTTGTGTTGTTAATTGTTCATTTTGTGCTATTACTGGTTGGTGGTATTTTGGTACAGGTTGAGAAAAATCTAAACGTACAATTAAATCGTGATCTTCCCAAAGTTGGGGGAATGAGGAATGATAAGTTGTTAGCACCATGCGATCGCACAATCCTTCTTGCCAAGGAGCTGGTTGCCATACTAATTCCTCTGTACCAAAAATAGCATTCAGCAAAGCTTGATATCTAATTACAGCTGGATAAGCCTCAGCAAAAGTCCGCACTTGTTGAGTGCGCGGATCTAACCAGTGGTCAATAGTCGCAGTATAACAAGGCACTAAAAAGTGCGGTGGTTCTGGTAAATCTAGAATTTCCTGCAAAGCAGAACACAAATGCAAATGCCATCGACCCTGCTTGCTAGGGTCGATGCAGTAAATTAAATCTCCTCCAGGTGTAAATAGTGCAATGCCTTTAAACAACTGGGGTGTGGATAGTTTGTTTGTCGTCAAGTTATTCATAGAAGCTAAGGAACTAAAAAGTAAAAATTCTTTCTTTTACCTTTTACCTTAGCGATAACCGCAACCAGGAACATAAAGATATTTAGGCATGGGGCAAACAAGGAGTGTGGGAGGTGTGGGAAGATGGGGAAGAAAAGGAAGTGTGGGAAGGGTGGGAGGTGTGGGGGGAAAGATTTCTTCTCCATCCTCCTATACTCCCCTCTCTCCCTACGCTCCCCACACTCCCTCATCCCCCTCATCTCCTTATTCCCCATTCCCCAATCCCCAATACTAAACCCGACCTCGGAGAAATTGTGCCATTTCGTTAGGAGTTGGTGACATTTCTAAAGCAGTTTCTTCAGTAATGCGACCGTCTTGATAGAGATTCAGCAACGACTGATTCATCGTGATCATGCCGTCGAAACTGGCTTGTTTCATCAGTTCGGTAATTTCATCATACTTACCATCTTTGATCCATTCTTTGATTGCCTCAGTGTTGATCAGGATATCGTGGAAAGCAGCTCGCTTCCCGTCAGTTGTGCGGCACAAACCTTGAGCAATCACTGCCACTAAAGACTCAGAAATTGCCACACGCATAGCATCCTGTTCTTCACCAGAGTAGAGGTTGAGTATCCGCTCAATAGTTTTGACGGCACTATTAGTGTGCAACGTTCCCATCACCAAGTGACCAGTCTGAGCGGCTTTTAGAGCGGTGTTGACTGTTTCTTTATCCCGCATTTCTCCCACGAGAATCAAGTCTGGGTCTTCCCGCAAAGCTGCTTTCAAAGCGTTGTCAAATTTCCGAGTGTGCATTCCCACTTCCCGCTGTTTGACTAAGGACTTACGGCTTTGGTGGACGAATTCTATCGGATCTTCGATGGTGATGATATGCTTTGCCATCTCTTTATTGATGTAGTCAATCATCGCCGCCATTGTTGTAGACTTACCAGAACCAGTTGGCCCAGTTACTAAAATTAATCCTTTATGGTGATGACAAATATCCCGAAAAACTGGCGGTAATCTCAACTGTTCCATAGTTAAGATTTTTAACGGAATCAACCGCAACACCATTGCAGGCCCTTTGAGGGAACCAAAGACGTTAATCCGCACGCGAGCAAACTCATATTGAGTTGCTCCGTCAAATTCTAAGTGTTCTTCAAAGCGCTGAATTTCTGCCTCAGTCATTACCTCCCCCAACCAACTCATCAAAGCCTCTTTATCGGTTTCTGGATAATCCGTTGATTGAATTTCTCCTCGGTTGCGGAAACGGGGTACTTCACCTACACCCAAATGAATATCAGAATATCCTTGGTCGTAAGCTTCCCTAATAATCTGCGCTAAAGTCAGTCCGGTATTTTTAGGGCGAGCTGAACTAGGTATTGGCGGGGGTGTACCCGGACGATGAGCTGCAACAGGTGCAGAGTTAACAACAGGAGAGTTGGCACCTGACATATCTAATGTTTGTGTCATCTGACGCTGTGTACTCAATGTTGGCGGTGGTGGTGGCGGCATTGGTGGTAGGTTACGTCCAGCGGCAGAGTTAATATTTAATGGAGATTGTGATTCTGTCATATATCTTCACATTTCGTAGTTAAAAAATTAAATTAGCAACAAGTCAAGTTAGTTTCTAAAAATAATTCTGAAAGACGCTACCATGCAAGCCTTAGCAGTAATGCGAGGCGATTCAAACTTCAGAAGCACAGTCAATACATTCGAGCGAAGTCATTATGTATCTTTTTTTGCACTTTGTTTAAATATTCAGAAGTTTTATAAAAACTTATTAGCCTGTATAACCTGGTTTAACATATATATAACGTAATATAGCCTCAGTAAATACGCTATAAATAAGAGTTTTATATAATACTGATTTAAGAAAAATAAATATTTAACTCTATAAAATGAGAAATTTATTGCAACTGTCGAGTTTAATTGCTAGCAATTAACAACATAAATATTAGTAGTTCATGAATTCAGCGAATCTTGAAATTATGAGAAGAACTACCAAATATTATAAGAAATGTTAATTACATTCGGAATCATATACGGGGATCAAGCTTTAATCTAGATGCCTTTTAGCTTATGTGCCTGAAGACAGATGCAGAAAGGAAGCTTTTTCAATAAAAAGCAACTTGACTTTACATTCATAATTACAAAAAATTAACTGTAAACTTTAGTAAAAAAATGCTCATTTTCCTAATTAGGTTTTATATACTGAATTTCACATAAATGATTCAGTTTACTCGTAAAAAGCGGGAAAAAACTGGGAAAAAACTTGCTGTGTATTTTTGGGAGGAAAAGTCATGGTTTCGGCTCAGAGCTCTAATCTAGGAAAGACCTACTCCTTGATGATGATTAAAAGCTTTTTAATATGGACTTTCACATTGGCAGTATGCTTGCTGGTTGTCGGTTTTCCACTAGTTGTTTTAATGGCTACGGTCGGATGTCTGTTGTCGATGATTTTGCAATCTGTGATGCCAGTTAGTGCTGTTTTGCTGGTAGCGGGTGCTTTAATCATGTTCAACATCATGGCAGTTGTATTTGCTGCGGGTGTGCTTACTGTTAAAGGAGTTCATCCCAACGAAGTCAAATGGTTAAGCTGGCTGCATGGAGAGGCAGACCAAATGCAGACTACTGTTTATGCTTCTTGCCCTTTAACTTGTGAGATTAAAATCTAGTCATTACAATTGAATTCGACAAACAGTGCATCTGCCCGGTTCAGCCGGGTTTTTTCATGTTTTAGATAGTTTTTACTGCATTTGCCTGGTTCAGCCGATTTTTTTGATGTTTTATATAATTCATCCTTTAATAATTTGTGATTTCTGTGATGATTCGTAGTTAACTATTGACTATTAACCCTAGACCGTTGACCATAGCTTTTGATAAATTACAACCGACAAATGACTAATCAAAAGCGGGTTTGCATTATTTTGGGTACTCGTCCGGAAGCAATTAAACTAGCTCCGGTGATTCAGATTTTCCAAAAGTCTTTAGATTTTGAGTCGCAAGTAATTTTAACTGGGCAGCATCGGGAAATGGTTGAGCAAGTCATGCAACTGTTTAATATCAAGGCAGATTATGACTTAGAAATTATGCAGGCTCAGCAATCTTTAAATGATATTACTTGTCGTAGTTTACAAGGATTAGCAGCATTATTTCAGCAAAAAAAGCCAGATTTAGTTGTGGTGCAGGGAGATACCACCACGGCTTTTGCCGCAGCTTTAGCAGCTTTTTATCAAAAAATTCCTGTCGGTCACGTAGAAGCAGGATTAAGAACTGATGATATATTCAATCCTTACCCAGAAGAAGCTAATCGGCGGTTGATTTCTCAAATTACTCAGTTGCACTTTGCACCAACTCCTTGGGCTGTAGAAAATTTGCAGCGTTCTAGTGTTTTAGGTGAAATTCACTTGACTGGTAATACGGTAATTGATGCATTATTGAATGTTGCTGCAACCCAAGTAAGCTGCAATATACCAGGTTTGAACTGGGATTCATATCGGGTTTTGTTAGCAACTGTACATCGTCGGGAGAATTGGGGAGAACCACTGCAAGCGATCGCTACTGGGTTTTTACAAATCTTAGACAAGTTTCCAGATACAGCTTTGCTGTTACCATTGCACCGCAATCCAACAGTGCGAGTACCATTACAACAACTTTTAGGAAATCATCCCCGAATATTCTTGACAGAACCTCTAGATTATGGAGAATTGGTAGGAGCAATTGAGCGATCGCATCTTTTGCTGACTGACTCTGGTGGATTGCAGGAAGAAGCCCCCAGTTTGGGAAAACCAGTACTAGTTTTGAGAGACACCACAGAAAGACCGGAGGCTGTAACAGCGGGTACAGCTAAACTTGTAGGAACTGAGAGTAAAAATATTTTTGCAGCTGCTAGTGAGTTACTCAGCAACCAAGCCGCTTATGAAGCAATGGCTAATGCAATTAATCCTTTTGGAGATGGTCACGCAGCAGAGCGCATTTTGCAGATTGTCAAAAATTACTTGGGTCTTTAATTACTAACAGCAATTTAGGAATCTATATTAAACAAAATCCCACATTTCTATTTATTAGGGTGCATTATTCAACACCCTAACACACTGAAACACTCTCATATCAAGTTCGGCTAATTACTTACAATATGGTTGGTCTTTTTGGTAATTGGAAAAAGGTAATTGGGAATTGCTAATAGCTAATTGGCAATAAGTAACTGACGATTACCCATTACCCATTTATCATTAAATCTTTCCCCATTTATGTGTCCTCACCACTCTCTAACCATTATTAAATACCCAGAGCTCCTCTAGTTTCTGGGCCGACGATACCATCTACAAGTAAACCTTTACTTGCTTGAAAGTTTCGTACTTGACGAACAGTGTCTGGGCCGTAAATTCCATCAACTCTCAGACTACCTAAAGCTATTTGAACGTCTCTGACAAGCAGACCTCTAGAACCAAGGGTCAAAATGAATGAACCGCCAACCCCAACAGGTCTACTCGTAGTAGGACTGTTAACTCGATCGCCAATCCATCGGGCAAAAACGTATCTACCTGTAGAAAGCCTAGCAAAACCATTTTCATAGCCTTCAATGGCTGGAAGTGGTGCCCCATTTCTTACACAATCTACATATGAATAGTTAACGCTTGGGCCTGTACGAATACGCAGACAACTGCCGTTGGTTCTTACATATGCTGCTGAACTCATTTCAATTTGACTGACAGCAATAAGTAATACACCAACACCAGCTATAGCTAACCAAGCTGAAGATTTGAGAAGTTTTTTCCAATTTAATTGAAATTTGAGTAGATTATATTTACTATTGGTAGATGCTTGTTTTTTAGTAATAATTATCGGAGAAGATTTAAAAGATTTTCGCCAATTTAACTTTAATTTAGAAAGATTATATTCTGTATTTGTAGATGCTTCTTCTTGAGCAATAAACATTTGGGAATAAGCAAGATATTCCATAATACGCCCCTCTATATAAAAAATGAGTAAATACAGAGTAATTAATTAGCTTTCCTCTGTATTTACTTTTAGTATATTTTATATCATTTATCTAAAAAATGTTTTTACTGGTGGCAAAATTAATAAAAAATAAAATTAGTCAAAAGATTCTACCAGAAAAAGCTACCAACGCGCTAATTAATTGTTGCTAGGCGATTGCCTTCTCACAATATAGCAATCCTAAATGATTCATGAGAAAACACCAGATTCATGCAACTTAGGAAAGTCAAAAATTTGACAATCAATTCCTAATTCAAATAACCCTTTAACCACAGAGAAAGAATGACAAAAAAAGTAAAATTCTCGAATCAATCTTTTTCCTTGTAACCAGATGTCTTCTACAGGGTTTTGTTGTGGAGCATTTGGGGCAAAGCGTTCACAAGTTATATAACCATTGTTCTTTTTCTAGTTCTGCGTTGAGCGAGTCTAAATACTCTTTAATTTGCCCTGAACGGTGGTAACTAGCACCGTCCCAAATAATTAAAATTTTGGCTTGAGGGCTTATGAATTGAAGATATTTTAACAATCCAGTTGTAGTCTCACAATTAGCTTTTTTTGGCTTGTAAGTAAGTCGGCACAATAAAACCAAACTATGTGAAGAAAGATTAACTAGACTAAAACTCTCTTTCCTCCAGCAAGAACTGCCCTCTGCCTCCTGCCTTACCTCAACGATAAATTTTCCTACCCACCTAGTTAAATGAAAAATTCCTTTGTTTTATAGTCGAATGCGTAGAAGCAGGAACGTACATAATATTTGATGCTTTAATGTGGGGAGCCGGAGACGCTCCGCCTCCAGTCCATATCGCATTGGAGAACGAGTGCGGGCATTAAAATTATTACGCTCTGTACAATCAGGAATGTTGTTGATGTGGGATAGAGGTTTACATTCCTATGCAATGGTACAGAAAACAGTAGACCTCTTGCAAAAGTCCCAGATGTGTGGGACAAGTAAGTAAGAGTTGGGTAGCATTGATGACCTATGAACAAGTAAAGAACCTAAAGCCGGAAGACTTTAAGCGCTTGTGTGGTGTACGTCCAGAGACTTTTAACCAGATGCTAAAGATAGTGCGATCGCCACTAAAGGATTGAGAGCCGAATGGCACTAAGAAAAGCTGAAACCTCGTCAGGGCAGGGTGTGGAAGGTGTAGGAGGAAAAGGAGAAAAAGGAGGAAAAGGAGGAAAAGGAGGTGTGGGAGGATGGAGAAGAAATCTTGCCCCCCTCTCTCCCCACACTCCCCCATCCCCCCTCTCCCCCCACACTCCCCACTCCCCACACTCAAAAAGCCAGTTATATCAGGGCTTTGCGATTAACTTAGTGCCATTCGATTGAGAGCCATCATTAATCAAACAAACAACACTCTGCTGACAACTAGTTCTGCTTCTATCCAACTCCAAGAAGCATATCAACAAGTCATGCTGAAGACTGGTGACGCAGATGCAATTCAAACATTAACTGTCCAGTGCGATGCGATCGCCGATCCAACTCAACAAGCTGAGTGTTTGCAAAATGCTTCTTGGCAAGCCCAAGAAATTGAAGCCCAAACTGATAATCGCTCCGGTTGATTGAAAGGCATTGGCGAATCTTTTAACACCAACATTTTTCAGTTAACCTTGTGCGGTTGGTTGCTGGCATTTGGCATTGCTTTTCAATAGACCTCTTGCATAAATATTTTTTTGTCTCACGCAGAGGCGCAGAGGCGCTGAGAAGAGAACGCAAAGGAGGACTTTTGCAAGAAGTCTAATGGATAGGGAGAACAATCTCAAATTCAGTTCCCTCGGGAGGCTGAGAACGCACAGTTAAAGTGCCGCGATGTTGTTGGATAATGGAATAGCAGACAAATAACCCCAAACCTTGACCACGACCAACAGGTTTTGTAGTGAAAAATGGTTCAAAAATCCGCTCTTGCAGACTCACAGGAATCGTACTATCTGTATTGGCGATCGCAATTTGTAACCATTCACGATCTATGACTCCAGTCCGAATCCGAATTTCTGGGTGTTCGCTGCTTTGGGGATTATCTCGAATCGCATCAATGGCATTGTTAATAATATTCAGGAAGACTTGATTCAACTGACTAGGATCGCAAGTCACCAGAGGTAGATTGCCATACTCCTTGATGAGGCGCACTTCGGGTTGATTTTCCGAAGGTAGTAAGCGATGTTGCAAAATTAACAGCGTGCTTTCCATACCACTGTGTAAATCTACAGTTTTAATTTCGGATTCATCTAAACGAGCGAAGTTGCGTAAACTCTGGACAATTTGGCTAATGCGATCGCTGCCCACTGTCATAGACTCTAAGATTTGATTGACATCCTCAAACAGAAAATCGAGTTCAATTTCCTCTGCCTTAGCTTGTATAGCTGGACTAGGCTGAGGATATTCCTGCTGATAAAGTTTTAATAAACTCATCATGTTTTGGATATAACCTTCTGTATGGGTAAGATTGCCTTTGATAAAATTAACTGGATTGTTAATTTCGTGAGCAATACCAGCTACCAGTTGACCTAGAGATGACATTTTCTCGCTATGAATTAATTGCGCTTGAGTTTGTTGCAATTTTTTCAAAGCTTGCTCTAAATCTTGGGCTTTTTGGTTGAGAGCTTGAGTTTTGTGTTCTACCTCTACTTCTAGGGTGTGGGAGTAATTTTCAGTTTGTTGATACAAACGAGCATTTTCCACAGAGATGGCGGCTTGGCTAGTTAGGAGTTGGAGAATCTTGATGCGCTCGCTATTAAAAGCACCCAAGGTTAAGTTGTTCTCTAGGTACAAAATGCCCATGAGTTTTCCTTGCCGACTCATTGGCGTACACAAAACTGATTTAGGCTGGTGAGTGATGATGTAGCGATCGCTGGCGAACTGCACTGCTGCACTCAAGTTTTCAAATACAGCAGTCTCTTGAGTTCTTGCTACAGCATAAATCAAACTTTGGGGAATTTCTAAGTATTGCTCTAGGGGAATTTCTAGAGTTTTTACTAGTTTTTGATCGGCTTGAGCTACAACTAACCATTGCTCCTGTTGGTGAAGAATTAAATGACCGATTTGTGCGCCAGCATTAGCGATCGCAATCTGCATTAATGTTGCCAACAGTTTCTCTAATTCAATTTCTTGGGAGATGGCTTGTGCGGCTTTCATCACTGCTGGCAAATCTAACCATAAATCCTGGCTGCTAGAGCTTTCAGTTACACCTCTGCTCACCGTTGAGGTGATGGTTGATTCAGATGCGATCGTAAATTTAGTCGGTTGGAGAATAGCTTTTAGTAGTTGCGAATATTGTCGTTCTAAATGAGCGACTTTAGCTTTTGCCCCCCAACGAGCATAACAGTAGTAAGCTTCCTGTATATATTCAACGGCCACCTTTGCTTTTCCCCAGTCCAAATAAAATTTAGCTGCCAGTTCGTTAGCTAAGGCAACTTCATGGATATATTCGTTGGCTTTGGCTCCAGAGATAGCTTTGTCGTATAGCTCAATTGCTGCTGTTTTGTCTTTTAATACGCGGCACTTTTCGGCTTCAATTAAGTCAACTTTGTGTTGGTGATTCATCGGAGCATAGTGCGCCCATTCCTTGAGGGTGGTTTGATGAGCTTCTACCAGGGAGAGAGTGTTAGTTTGCTCAATTTCTGATTGGGTAGAGAAGAGTGCCAAGTAAGTTAACCCGGCATACAAATGGAAAATCGGAATATAAGATGTTCCTGCCGTTGCCATCAAATAAAGGTGAGCTTGGGCAATGTAGTCTAAGGCATTGGTGTAGTTACCAAAAAAATAGGCAAGCATCAACTTATAGATATAGGCAATAGCCAGCACAGTCAACTCATTGTCTTGATGATGTTTGGGAATCATCACCGTTTCATCGTAGGCAGTTCCATTTAATAAATCTGGTTGATTGACAATTTCTCTGAAGTTATGTACCATCTCTTGCTTCATCTTCAGATGAGCTAGAGGAGAATCTTGCTTCACCTGAGCGAAGACAGCACAATAATTGTCGATTTCTGGTTCCCAATTATCGAGGAACACTCCAGCAAACAGATGAGCATCAAAATAAATAGCTATACTGTAGCCAGCATTGAGGAAATCACCAGTTTCCACTCCTGCTAGATAGCCTTCTTTTGTTGTTGAGATGACTGCCCCCAGTGGTTCTTGACGATGCTGGAGAAAAGAACTAAACAAAATTAAAGTTAGGGACTTGAATTCCCGTCCATCCACCTGATTGAGTAAACTCAGCGCTATTTGTCCAAAACCATAGCCCTTTTCTACTTCTTGGAAAAAAGCACACAACACCATGCCATAACCAGCATACCCAATGGTTGATGCAGCTGTATTCCCAAATTGGAGTGATAGACTGACCATTGTAGAGCAAAGCAGAGGCAGCAAGGCAGGATTTCCTAGAAAAATGGGCGCAAACAACATTGCTAACAGTTGCATCACTGCTATTATCTGAGGATCTCTCATGACTGGGAGATTAATCAGTTGTTGAATTTGTTTGTCCTGGAGTTGCCTGTTCAGGGTTTGTAGTGTTTTGCTCGTCAAGGCTTCGTCAGGTTCTGATGAAAACTCAATCCCCAATTGTGCTAAGGCATTTTGGCCGACAGCGATCGCTTCTAACATCCGACTCTGGGCTGTAAATGCGCTCAGTTGAATCTCGTAAATCTTCACTTTGTCTAGGATTGTTTGGGCTGATTGCAAAACTTGGGTTGCCCGTTTTTCCATGTCTTCAAGCTCGCCATTCAAATAGGCAGACTCGGTAGCCGCCACATAAAGATTCAGGGTTAATTCGTACTGACTTTGCCAACAGTTACTTGTGAGGAGATCGATCCCGGTTTGTAAATAAACCTTGGACGCATTGTAGGCAGTTGCATTTTTGGCTTTTTGTCCGGCTAATAAGTTTAGTTGAGCTAAAGCTTCTCGTTCTCCTGGTTGAGTAATTAAATCCCGACCTAAATTCAAATGCTCAACAATGTCAAACAGCTTTTCTTTTTTTTCGTCAGATAAGTTGTCTTGGAGTAGTTGACCAATTTTAAGGTGGGTTGCCTGCTTTTGGTTTTCTGGAATCAGACAATAGGCGGCTTGTTGGATGCGATCGTGCACAAATCGATAAGCTACATTTTCGATGTTGCTAGTATTTGCATCTGAGCGATCGCAACTCAAATAAAATTTATACACTTGACTTTGTGGCAAAATCAATCCTTCTTGTAAAGCTTTCCACAAAACCACCGCCGTATCTGCTAGTGATTGTTCCCAAACAATTGCCAAAGTTGTTAAATCAAACTGATTCCCGATACATGCCGCTAACTTGAGTACTTGCTGTGTTTGGCTGGGCAATTTCTGCAATTGCTGTGCGATAAACTCCACCACATCAGAGGTGAGCGAAAGGGTATTGATTTGGACAATATCGCATTCCCAATAACCTTGGTCGCGATTAAACTTAATCTTTCCGTCTTCGTGTAATGCTTTGAGAAACTGCGTAATAAAAAATGGATTGCCTTGGGTTTTGCGATCGATTAATTCTGTAAGGGGACGCGATCGCTCAATTGTACAATGCAATGTATCAGTAACTAACTGATTCGTATCGCTCAATGTTAGGGGTGAAAGCGTAATTGTATTGATAGTCTTCTGGGCTTTCTTTAGTTCTTCCACCATCAAGATGAATGGATGTGTCGGCGAAACTTCATTGTCTCGATAAGCCGCTAATAGGAATAGATAGCTATTATCCTGCATTAGGAGTTTAATCAATTCTAGAGAAGCGGAGTCTGCCCATTGTAAATCATCCAAAAACATCACTAATGGATGTTGTGGCGTTGTCAAGACTTCGATAAACTTTTGGAACAATATTTGAAAGCGATTTTGTGCCGCAATTGGTGATAGTTTTGGCGCAGGCAATTGCTTACCAATGATTCGTTCCAGTTCCGGAATTATGTCAATCAAAACCTGTCCATTGTCTGCCAAAACTGCAAGAATCTTGGTTTTCCATTGCGCTAATTGCGCCTCAGATTCTGACAACAATTGCCCCATTAAATCGCGTAAGGCTTGCACAAAGGCAGATAGGGGAATATTGCGATTGAACTGGTCAAATTTGCCTTTGATGAAATACCCTTGCTGACGAGTAATCGGTTTGTGGACTTCATTGACTACCGCAGTTTTACCAATCCCGGAAAATCCTGCCACTAGCATCATTTCTGAACTCCCATTGGCAACGCGATCGAAAGCTTCGAGCAATGTTGTAACTTCTGTTTGTCGCCCATAGAGTTTTTCGGGGATAATGAAGCGATCGCACACATCCCGTTGGCCCAGGACAAAAGTTTCTATTCTACCCGTTGCTTTCCATTGATTGAGACAGCATTCTAA
Source organism: Nostoc sp. S4 (assembly GCA_029379225.1). Classification (GTDB taxonomy): domain Bacteria; phylum Cyanobacteriota; class Cyanobacteriia; order Cyanobacteriales; family Nostocaceae; genus Nostoc. Next base: position 115,029 of record JAQYWR010000017.1, read on the forward strand.
GTCATGCTTCAAACCCAAGGCGCTCTGATACCGATCTTCGGCATTTTTTGCCATCAACTTCAATATTATCTCTGAGACGATCGCAGGAATTTCTGGATTAGTGCTGTGTGGAGCGAGTGGGAGCTTAGCTAAATGACAGTGTACTAACTCCATCGGGTCGTTGGACTGAAACGGTAATTGTCCCGTCAATAGTTCGTATAATGTTACTCCTAAAGCATAGAAATCACTACGGTAATCAATGCCGCGATTCATTCGTCCGGTTTGCTCCGGAGAAAGATAGGCAAGGGTTCCTTCCAACACATTGAAATTTTGGATTTCCTGGGTTTCGCGAGGGAGGAGGGAGGCAATGCTAAAGTCAATCAGCTTGACTTGTTGGGATTCTGGATGAATCAGAATGTTGGCGGGTTTGATATCTTTGTGGATGACTCGATGCTGGCAGACATCATGGAGAATATCAGCAATTTGTCGGGCAATTTCTAAGATTTCCCGTAGAGATAGGGAATAATTTTGCTTATAACTCCGTAGGGAAATGCCGCCAAAGTCTTCCATCACCAAGGCATAGCTGTTACCGTAAGCTTCTAGCCCGTAGGGATGGATTATGCCAGGAATTTTGAGATTTTTGGTAATTGTATACTGGTTACGAAACTGTAATAATTCGCTAAAGGTGGGGTAGTCTTGTTGTAATAGTTTAATCACCACTGGACGTTGACTTGACTGTTGCACTGCCCGATAAACTAATGTCTGAGAACCTGCATAGAGTTGCTCAACAATGGCATAACCAGGGAGGTACGGCAATGGATTCGAGTCGGGAATTGCTGCCAGTGTCATAATGTCCAGTTAAAATCTCTAAAAGAAGGTTACAAATCTAATATTTCCCAAGAATTTGGCAGACTAAACACTTTAGTTGAATTGCAAATCTAGAGTAAAAGGATAAAATCAAGCCCACAGATTGGACGAAAGCAATGTCATTAGGGGAAAAACTGGCGAAGCTATTACCAGACAGAGACTGAACAGTTTAGTTTGAATCCAATCAAAATTTTAAAATTGTTAACAAGTTGAGCCAAAAGCTTAGTGTAAGTTGTTAACAACTTTATGACTGACCTAATAGCTAAAGGTGGGCGAGGTCACAAAGCCCCTTACGAAACCACTCATGTCAGGATCGCTGATGGTATCAAACCTGTTCTAGAAAGGCTTAGTGCCGTTTACCATCAAAAATTTTTGGGCGATATACCTGCAATCTGCTGTATATTCAATTGAGTTGCGACGAGAAATTAATGAGGGTCTTAATGTCGTGGAAAATTGGAATAGTGCTAACAGTTTTATTTTCTACCGAAAAAGTAGAGAAATTGCAACTAATCGTTTGTCAGACCAAGAATTGGCTGTTTTATCATTACATATATTGCAGATATCGTTGGTGTATATTAATACCTTGATGATTCAGCAGGTTTTATCGCAACCGGAGTGGAAATCTCTGATGAAGCCGGAGGATTTGCGGGCGCTTTCCCCATCGATCTGGGGTCATGTTAATCCCTATGGTATTTTCAAGTTGGATATGACTAAGCGATTATTAATTGAAACTGTGGCTGCGTAAAGTCTTCTATTTTCAAGCATTTAAGTGAGTTTGCCCCGTTCCAATGTTAGTCAACATTAAACTAAACAGTTTAGTTTGCCCCTGGTGTCAGATACGCTATATCTACCCCGTACTGTTTTCATTGCATTTGGGTAGCTAGAGTATTTTGGACAAAGCGATCGCGTCCTGCTGTTTTTGCTTGATACAATGCCCGATCTGCTGCGGCAATCATTTCTTCCAAGTCAGAATTTGGTTGGGGAATTTCTGTAGTAAAGCCGGCGCTCAGGGTTACATAAGGACTAACTTGTGAATTCCGATGAGGAATTGCCAATGTGCGGACAACATCGCAAATTTTTTCGGCAATATAAGTTGCCCCTTGGGTGTCTGTGTGAGGTAAGATTATGGCAAATTCTTCTCCACCATAACGGGCAACCAAATCTCCAGGACGTTTGACAATATCTTTAATGGCTTGAGCAATTTTTAATAGACAGCGATCGCCTACTCGATGACCATAGGTATCATTGTATGATTTGAAAAAATCAACATCGCAAAGAATCAGAGAAAGTGGGCGTTGTTCCCGTTTCATCCGCTGCCACTCTTGGGAAAAATACTCTTCAAATCCCCGGCGGTTTGCCACTTCGGTTAATCCATCGATAGTAACTAATCGCTGCAATTCTAAATTCACAGCTTCGAGTTTTTGTTGTAACTGAGATTGTTGAATTAAGCGTTTCACCCGTTGTCGCAAAACTGGCCAGTAAATCGGTTTATTGATATAATCGATTGCGCCCACTTCAAATGCACGGTCAACTGACTCTTCATCTTCCAGTCCTGTAATCATTAATACTGGAATATGCTTGCTACAATCAAGAATTTGCAACTGAGTGCAACACTCAAACCCATCCATATCGGGCATGATGGCATCAAGAAGTACTATATCGGGGTGCTGTTGGTTAAAAACAGTTAAAGCTTCTATGCCATTTTCAGCTTCGACAATTTTATACCCTTCCCGCTCCAAGAAATTTCGTAAAATCATGCGGATGAATGGCTCATCATCAACTATTAAAACTAATAATTGGGTTTGTTCAGGGGTGGCTTTCATTGTGCCTCCTTCGCAAGTTCTTTTTCTAGGGCGGTTTTGACTTGTTCATATTCTTGGTTTAGTTGTGATATAGTTTCTAGGCTGCTTTGTAATTTGTTGCTGCGTCCCTGTGTTTCTAATTGCTTGCAAAGTTGCGCCAAAGCGATCGCTCCTATAGAGGCACTGCTGGATTTGAGTTGATGTGCTGTCTTCCATAGAGTCTGGGCATCCTCAGTTGCGATCGCTATGCCGATATTTTGCAACATTCTAGGAGTTTGTGTAAGATAACACTCAATAAGTTCCGCAAATGCCGCACGATCTCCTTTGAGGATATTCTGCAAGGATTTGAGAATTTTGGTATCTATCTTGGCACTATTGAATGTCTGGTTTTGTTGAACCTGGAGGATATTTGGCGAAGGTTGCAATTCTCCACACATGGCTCGACTTTGTTTACTTCTTGCTGGTGGGCAATTGCTGAGTGCTTGAGCTAACTCCTCGATTTGAACAGGTTTACTAATATAGTCATTCATTCCAGCAGCCAGACAAGCTTCGCGATCGCCGCGCATAGCATTGGCAGTGATCGCAATGATATAGGGACGAAAACCAACTTCCCATTGTTGACAAATTCTCCGAGTTGCTTCTAAACCATCCATTTCCGGCATGTGAATATCCATCAACACTACGTCATAGGGTTGTTTTTGCAACGCTTGCAACACTTCTAGTCCATTAGTTACTACATCTGGCTGATAACTCATTTTCTGTAGCATCAAAAGAGCAACTTTCTGATTGACAAGCGTGTCCTCTGCTAAAAGAATCCGCAATGGCAATCGATGTGCCAAATGCGGATCGACCAAGGGTGAATGAGAATGAGAAATATTGGCTTTAGTCGGCTGATTACCTAAAACATCGGTAACAACATCGTAGAGTTGAGTCTGTTTAATTGGTTTGCTCAAAGAGGCAGCAAACTGCACATCACCAAAATCGTAGGAAGTTTCTAGTTTACCTAAAGGGATCAGCATCACCAAAGGTAGATTTTCACAACCAGATTGCTTGCGGATTTGACGAGCTAAGGTTAGACCATCTATTTCTGGCAGCTGCATATCCAAAATGGCAAGATCGAACTGCGTTCCCTGAGCAAGTTGGGCTAAAGCTTCTTTAGCAGATTTGGCAGCATAAGTTTGCATTTTCCAAGACTCTGCTTGCAAGCTCACAATTGTGCGGTTAGTGAGATTGTCATCCACAATCAATAGCCGCTTTCCAGCCAGATCGACTAACAAAGTGCTAAAGGGAACTTGTTCTGTCACAGTAGCCACTTTGGCTGTAATGGTGAAGTAAAATGTTGAACCTTCGCCAGAGTAAGAAGATAATTTTTTACTTTGCCATGTAGAATTAGGATTGCCACCAACAAACCCCTGACTTTCAACCCAAAGGGTGCCGCCCATCATCTGGCTGAGCCGCTTGCTGATTGCCAGTCCCAGTCCTGTACCACCATATCGTCGAGTCATCGATGCATCAGCCTGAGTAAAAGGTTGAAATAACCGTTCTATTTTTTCTGGTGCAATGCCAATACCTGTGTCTTTGATAGCAAATTGAATTTCGACTGAGGACTGGGAAGAAGTTTGTAAAGTTAAATTCCCAGTCCCTAGTTCAACAGAAAGTATTACTTCTCCATTTTCGGTAAACTTAATCGCATTGTTGAGCAAGTTCATCAAAACTTGGCGTAGACGAGTTAAATCGCCAATAACGTGAGCGGGAACTTGCGGCTCGATCAGGTAAGCTAATTCGATATCTTTTTGGGCAGCTTTCGGGGCTAGAAGATAGATAGCCTGTTCCACACAAGCTCTCAAATCAAAGGGCTGTTCTTCTAATTCCAACTTCCCCGACTCAATTTTGGAGAAATCTAAAATGTCGTTGATAATCGTGAGTAAAGCATCTCCGCTACTGCGAATTGTTTCCACAAAATCTTGCTGTTGATGCGTCAGATCAGTATCCAGCAGTAGACCTGTCATTGCAATAACAGCATTCATGGGAGTACGAATTTCGTGGCTCATCATCGCCAAAAACTCACTTTTCGCCAAATTTGCGGCTTCTGCCTGACGTTTTGCTCGCTCCAAGGCAAAGTTCTTCAAAGTGAGTTCTTGACGTTGGCGGGTTTCTTGTTCCAGTAATTGAGCTTGTGCTAAAGCAATACCCAACTGAGCGGCCACTGCTTCTAGTAATTCAATTTCATCTTGTGTCCACTGGCGAAAATAGCTGCATTGGTGGAGAATTATAGCACCGTTTGGTTCTCCTTGATAAGAAGTGCGGACACAGAGCATGGATTTCAGCCCAATTTTTTGGCAGGTAAGCTCAGCCCCTTGGAGTAAAGTATCGACGTAAACATCTGGGGAGGCGATCGCACTTTCTTGTGCCATCATCTGGTTGGCATGAGGATTGTTAGTTATCAAAACTTCCAAGTTTAATATCGAGCAGTAACCAGGAAGGACATTATACTCAGCTACTAAAGGAATTAGGGGGATGGGGTGATTAATGTAAGAATGAATTAAACAGCGATCGACTGCAAATGCTTGGCCAATTTGGGTAGCAGCGGTCTCAAAGATTTTGCTTGTGTCCAGACTTTGACGAATTTCTTGAGTAATTTGTTCGAGTAGTAAGGTTCGATGCAATTGCCTTTGCAGTGCTTCTTTAGCTCGTTTGTTTTCGGTAATATCGTGATTAATGTTAACAGTGGCAACAGTTTGCCCCTGTTCATCCTGTAAAGACACTACAGTTGTTTCACAAATTCCCTGACTGCCGTCTTTGCGAATAAAATGTATTTCTCCTGACCAGCGTCCTTGCTGGTTGATTTTTTCGAGAATTTTGTTGGTCAGCAGTGGGGGTGCTTCAGGTTTATGTAAAATAGTGGGAGTTTTACCTAAAACTTCGGCTTTAGTATAGCCAAACATGCTTTCGGCAGCCAAATTCCAGTCAATAATACTTCCTGTTAAATCTGTAATAATCACGCCATCGTGCATGTTTTCAAAGGTCAGCGCTTGGTAACGCAATCGGGCTTCGGCAAGTTTACGCTCGCTAATATCTGTTTGAGAGCCAATGAAGTGACTTAACTTGCCATTTCGATCGTGGATAGGAGAAATACTCAATTCATTCCAGAACAATATGCCATCTTTACGATAGTTGCGGAGAATCACTTTGCAACTTGCTCCTGCTTTGATAGATGACCGCAGTCGAGCGAGTGCTGGTTGCTCGGTATCTGTGCCTTGCAAAAATCGACAATTCTGCCCAATTACATCAGTAGTACTATAACCTGTTATCCGCTCAAAGGCAGGGTTGACATAAATAATTGGATTATGTGCAAGTCTAGCATCGGTAATAATAATTCCATTACTGGTAGCAGCAAGTGCCCTCTCCCTCAGTCTTAAGGTTTCTTCAACCAGCTTCAAATCAGTAATGTCAAACATAAACCCCCTCAGCATTGTAGGAGTTCCGGCTTCGTGAACTACCGTTACAATCTGTCGCAGCCAAACAACTCGCCCGTCGGCTGCTAACATTCGGTATTCCAGTTCATGATTTTCGCACCTATCAGTTGCTTGTTGACAAAAACTAACAGATTTTTCTCGGTCATCTGGATGTAGATGATTGACCCAAAAATTTTCTTCATACCACTGTGCAAGCGGATAATTGAGTAACTCTACCGCCTGTAGTCCGACGTAGATAAATCGGCAAGTTTTTAAATCTAATTCCCAAGGAATGACTTTAACAGTTTCCAACAGCTGGCGCAGACGATTTTCATGATTGCGGAGGGCGATTTCTACTTGTCTTTGTTCAAAAATCTTGTGAGCTAATTCCTGGTTTTTTGCTGCTATCTGCTGGTTACTTGCTTTCATTATCAAAGTAAAATAAATTGATAATATCAGCGTGCTGGTTACTAATAACCCGACAATCAACAATCTGGCAATCATTTCCAATTGTGTTAATAACCCCACAATTGGAAATGAGAGTTTTTGCCATAGTAAGATTACGTAAATTGACAACAAAATTCCTAGCAACAGTGCTAGTAATTCTGGTTTGCAGCAAAATTTTACAGCTTTGAACCAATCACGTCGGTGCTGTTTGACCACTAATTAACCCTCCAGCACTTTCAGGGATTTTTGTGCTAACTTTTACTTTTAAATAATATAAAATACTAATCGCAAGGGGGCAATTACGGAAATTTTCCGCAGAAAAATATAGTAATCCGCTTTGATTTTTCAACTCCTACAGCGTAGGGAGTGAGTAGGGCATATTCCTTTGTTATCCATTGCCTGTTGCCTGTTGCCCTTTGCCTTAAGTGTAGGGAGTTTTTTGATACATTTAAATAAGAGTCCTATATTTGTATGTCTGCTTGTCCTCTTTGTTGGCTAAATCCAGAATTTTGAAGTGAAGCCTAGATTGCAATCGAGAGTTGTGATATTTTAGCACTCGCTTTGAAAATCTTTTGACTCCTACCCCCACACCGTATTTTCAAGTTCATGAGCGCACACACAAAAGCAAAAATTTTTTAGATGGAGGTTTCCTCCATCCAATAACTCAAAGCCAACCCGTGATTTAAATCACAGCTTCTTCGCGTTGACAATCAAAGACGACCATAAAAGAAGCGTTCGGGATTTCCTGACGCAAATGCTGGATATAACCATCTGCATCAGAACGATTGCGGAAGCGAGCAACAATTTCCCGTTGGGTATCGGGAAGTAAACGAGCGATCGCCCAAGAATTCAGACGCTCTTTGTAAGCAACAGCTTGATTGCCTGATTTGTCAGCTTTGTATTCCGTATTTTCTGGCATAATTATCTTTTCCGTATGAAGTTTCATGAAGGGCATTAATTAGTTTCTAGGTAGAAATGCACTAACGCTTTTTTTAAAGCTACTGCCACCTTGTTATTCGATTATTAATAAATTGTCAACACTTAGTGCAACATTTTAGAAAAACTAAGTTGTAAATACTAAGTATTTATCGTCTTTAAACCTTGAATTTGCGACTGTTTTCCGGGTAAAAGAATGCTCAAGCCCAAAGTCCAAACAAATATTAAGCCGAGAAAATTGGGCTCGATATAAGTAGATCGGTGTGAATATTTATCATTGGGATGAGGCAGGATAGCGCAGCGTTAGCGAGTCCACGAGCGCCGGCAGAGGGCAGGAGGAAAGGGAGTTTAAGCTTACTTAATTTTTCTTAACATAGTTTTGTTTTTCCACATCGTTTTACTTACGTAAATAAAATCTGTATAGGACTCATATTTGATTGCGTGAAAAAACTCGCTAACCCTTAAAGAGCCTTCTTGACTATTGCCTGACGGGAACAAGTAAGTTCAGAAATCAAATCAGATTCCTATATCAGTAGTCAAGTATCAAATAAATCCCAAAGCTCAGTTCCCCGACTTTTTACTAGAAGTCAGGGAGCTTGTTGTTTGCGAATGATTTAGGTGCTATATCTCTTTATTTAGTAGGGATTCAAATTCAGCTTGTAAGGCGGTTATATCCGCCAACCTTGTCACTAATAAATTATCTTTACCAGCATCAGTTAAACATACTTTCCAATAACGAATACTATCTGAGTTATTCAACCAAAACTGAATTACTGTATCTACAACTCGATCTAAATTCCAACCGCGCTGTGGTGGAACTGATTCTACAGATTTGAGAAATGTATCTAGCGTACAGGTATGCATTCCCAAATATTCCACGCCTTGATGGGGTAGTTGTTGGTAAATCTGTTGTTGGTGATTAAAAAATTGTAAAAGTGGAGATACTCCTACAATATCAAAAGTGTATTTCATATCGATTCTCCCAGTTTTTAATTACTATTACTCAAGCTTTTTATCTTAAAATAATGCCTAAAAAATACCTAAGTTATCTAGAAAAAGTAGAATTTCTATCTATATCATAGGTATTAAACTTCAGTTAAGAGTTAGCACTTGCAAGCTTTGAGTGCTAAATTCTATTTAATTGTGAGACTTGTTATTAATTAGTTTCATGCATAAATTTATAGAATATATATATTTTTAATAATTATTTAATAAATTTTCTTACGGCTTCCAAAGGCAAGGTAGCAGCGTTAGCTGCTGGTTATTTGTTGGTTGTAGCATCAGTGGTGTATGGACTTTTGAATATCCTTAGCTACTAATAAGAGCGATGCTTACACCGCCTGAATAGAATTATTGTTTTAGCTGAAATAACGAATAACGAAAAGCTAATTCAGACCGGGAAAAAGTGGGGCTTCTTCCTTGTCATATTTAGCAAGATAATCTCGAAAAGATGTACCACCAGTACCAATATCAACACCGACTATCTTTAGTTGTTGAATTGCCAGTCCTAAATGGGATTGATGAAACTGTGTTTGTAAGCGATCGTAAGCACGCAGGTGCTTAAGAATTGCACTAGCATAGGGATGATTTTGTAAATAGGCGATGCGTTCTTGATGAGAGTTACCAGGAACACGGCTGGTGAGAGTTTGATAATAATCAGCAAGATTGCGTTTTTGGTATAACTCAAACCATTTTGTTACTTCTTCGCCATAGCGCGAATTAAACTCAACTTCTGCAATGTGCAGCTTACCTTCTGTATCCTTCGTACCGCCATCCCAATACTTGCGAACACCACTCATAATCTCCAGATGACGAAACTGAAAAGATTGGAAACCGCTAGTCGGGCCAATAGTTGTTCTAAACTCAGCAAATGCCCGCATTGTCATTAAAATTGGCATAGTTGTATTCACTACTTCATAAAAACGCAAAATGCGCTCCAAAAAATAACACGCCTCTGCTGTATCCCCAATCACTGCATCTCGTGTATCTTGCAGCGCCGCAGCAAAAGCATCTAAAACTCGTTCCATATCAATAATCATTTGGTGAAAAGCGAGTTCACAAACTTGATGCACGGTAATAAATAAATCTTCGTCTTTGGAGGCTGTGAGAGGTTTTTTGCAAGTTATGAGTGCTTCAATATTGTGATAATTCCAGTAGTGATTTTGAGTAACATCCAAATTGGAATCTAATGGTGGTAAGGGTTGAGGTTTGTGGAATTCAGACATAGTTGAGGTTTAAAAATATTTCAAGACGGCAGGTACACACTGTAAAATTGTTTTCCAGTTCAGATAGAGCATCAAAGAAGAAGAGGGAATAGTGAAACCTTTGCTGACACTTGATTTATTATTACAAGAAGCTGTGAATTTCTCCGAGCACAGGTTTTAAATCGAGAAGAAGAATATGAAAGTTATGCAAAAAATCATGTTGTATAAGTATAATGTCTTCGTTTAGCTGCGATTTAAACGAGCGCTTAATTAGTAATGACTGGAGATTTATCCTAGCGATCGCCTCTTTTTTGTGCATCAGTGATATTGTAAATTAGGATCGACGGGTGGATATGTGAGGTTTAGTTATGCCAGACGTTCGGTTTGATAAATACTACCGTTACGAAGACCTAACAGGCATTCTCCACAGTTACGCCGAGGAATTTCCGCAATTAATACGCATCGAAAGCATCGGCAAGAGTTACGAACAACGCGACATTTGGCTATTAACAGTTACTAATTTTGCCACTGGTTTGGATGTTGAAAAACCTGCTCTTTGGATTGATGGCAACATTCACGCTACTGAACTGGCACCGTCGAGTGTTTGCCTGTACTTTTTGCAAACATTAGTCACAGCCTACGGCACCCACCCAGAAATTACCCGTTGTTTAGACACGCGCACCTTTTACATTTGTCCGCGTGTTAACCCTGATGGTGCCGAGTTGGCATTAGCTGACAAGCCGAAATTTATTCGCTCAAGCACTCGTCCCTATCCCCACGATGAAGAAGCCAATGACGGGTTAGTGATGTCAGACATCGATGGTGATGGTCGGATTTTACTAATGCGAATCCCCGATGCCAATGGCGCTTGGAAAGTCTGCCCTAGCGAACCACGCTTATTGGTGCGACGCGAACCCACAGAAATAGGTGGTCAATATTATCGCTTACTACCAGAAGGACTGATAGAAAATTATGACGGAGTTCAGATTCAAATTCAGCCTACCAAAGAAGGATTAGATTTAAACCGGAATTTTCCATTTTTGTGGCGGCAAGAATTTGAGCAATCGGGGGCTGGTTCTTATCCGACATCGGAAACAGAAGTACGATCGCTCGTCGAGTTTATCACCACACATGCAAATATTACGGGGGCGATCGCTTTTCATACCTTCAGCGGTGTCCTCATCCGTCCTTACACCCACCTGGGCGATGACGAATTCCCGGTTAATGACCTGCGTACCTACCAACGCATTGGCGAAAAAGGTACTGAACTGACGCAATACCCGGCGATTTCTGCTTTTCATGATTTTCGCTATCACCCCAAAGATGTAACTACGGGCACATTCGACGACTGGGCTTATGAATATCAAGGTTTATTTGCCTGGACAGTAGAAGTGTGGAGTCCCCAGCGCCAAGCCGGAATTACTGATTACAAATACGTCGATTGGTCGCGGGAACACCCTGTAGAAGAAGACCTGAAACTGCTGCGCTGGAACGATGAAAAACTCGCAGGTAAAGGCTATGTAGATTGGTATCCCTTCGACCATCCCCAACTCGGTCAGATTGAACTCGGCGGCTGGGATACCATGTATGCTTGGACAAATCCACCTCCAGAATTTTTAGAGAAGGAAATAGCCCTGTTTCCTGAGTGGTTAGTATGGCACTTATTAATTTCTCCCCGTTTAGAAATTTACCAAGCTAGCGTTCACAGCTTAGATAATCATACTTATCAAGTGCAACTGGTGATACATAATACAGGTTGGTTACCCACCTACATCACCCAAAAAGCCTTAGATAAGAAGCTGGTACGAGGCTGTATTTGTGAAATTGAATTGCCTGCTGATGCAACATTGGTAACAGGTAAGCCCCGTGAAGAATTAGGTCAATTAGAAGGACGTGCCTACAAGCCCTCAGCACCTACTAGACGACAAGGCGATCCTACCAGCGATCGCGCCAAAGTGGAATGGCTAGTGCGTGCTACTCAAGGTAGTACAGTTAAACTCTTAGCCCGTCACGAACGTGCTGGAGTTGTGCGTACTGAATTGACATTAGCGTGATTTGTCATTTGCTAAAAACGCAAGTAAAAACCCGACCTCCAGAGAAGTTGTGACCATAACTAATACATGTTAAAGAAATTATTTATTTATATTTTTTTGTCGAAGAAAATTAGTTATTTAGTATAGTATTTTTTTTGGGAAAGGTAGCAACTTATATATTGGATGGGTGCGATGAGAATCTTGCTAATTGAAGATGAAGAAGTTTTAGCAAGTGTCTTGTTGAAATCTCTTGCGAAACAACACTATGTTGTGGATATAGCACAAGACGGACAAATGGGTTGGGAATACACTCAAAATGCTAGCTACGATTTACTGCTCATAGATGTAGGATTGCCGAAACTGGATGGGATTACATTGTGTCAGCGATTACGTTCTGGTGGGTGTTTCACTCCGATTCTGTTGATGACTGCCAAAGATGGTACTAAAGAGCGGATTCAGGGACTTGATGCAGGTGCAGACGATTATCTGATCAAACCTTTGGACTTGGGAGAACTGCAAGCAAGGATACGGGCGCTGCTACGTCGCGGCGATCGCCCCGTTACCCCGATACTAGAAGTAGGGGAACTACGACTAGATCCCAGTAGTTGCGAAGTCACTTATAACAATAAACTATTAGAATTGACTGCTAAAGAATACAGTTTGGTGGAGCTATTTCTCAGGAATCCATCGCGTGTTTTTAGTCGCGGAGATATCATCGAGCATTTGTGGACTTTTGACGATCCACCCCAGGAAGAGACTGTAAAATCACATATCAAATACTTACGACAAAAGTTGAAAGCAGCCGGAGCAGTAGACTGGATTGAAAACGTTTATGGTTTGGGATATCGGCTGAATTCTGCTGTGGAGAAAGGCAGGGGAGCTCTTAGCAGGGAGCAGGGGGGGAAAGAAAAATCGCAAATCCCAAGTCCTCCCGTTGAGGAGCAGTTTCAGCAAGCAATGGGTGGCTTGTGGAAGCAATATGAAGGGTTGATGGTACAGCGGTTGACTGTACTGGAAGAATTAGCAGCAGCACTTTCTAATAAAAGCGTGACTCAGGAGTTACGCAAATCCGCAGAACGAGAGGCGCATAAACTAGCTGGTGTCTTGGGCATGTTTGAACAAGATAATGGCACTCAGATAGCGCGGGAAATTGAACAGATTTTAGGCAAAGATGGCGATTTATCTCCAAGTCAAAAGCAGCAATTGCTGTCATTGATTGAAGATTTGAGTAGATTAATCAATCAGATGGGGCAAAAGGTAGATAATCAAACTACTAGTGCGATCGCCCCAGAAATTTGTAGCCAATTAATATTAATCGACCCCAATCCTCAATTAGGTTCTCAGTTGCAACAACTCGTTGAATGCATGGGAATGTGTTGGCAGCAAATTACCAACTTAGAGGATGCAAAAAACTTTCTGCACACATCCCCAGATTTAGTAGTACTAAATGTTATGGAGGTAGGGTGGCGGCAAGAAAGTTTAGCACTGCTGTCAGAATTAGCAACGCGTAACCCACCCGTACCCGTACTGGTGCTGGCTGGGACTGATGAGTTAGTAGAACGCGTAACTTTTGCTCAGTGCGGAGCGCGGGGTTTTCTAGCCCAACCTGTAACAGCTGCTCAAGTGTGGGATGCTTCGTCGCAACTATTACAGCGTACTCGTTCTTTGCGGATAAACGTATTGGTAGTAGATGACGACCCCCTGATTTTAGCAGCACTGCGCCCAATGTTAGAACCTTGGGGTATGCGGATGACAGCATTGGACAATCCCTTACGTTTTTGGGAGGTACTGCAATCTACTACACCAGATTTATTGATTTTAGATGTGGATATGCCCCAAATCAGTGGTATTGAACTTTGTCAAGCAGTTCGTACCGATCCTCAATGGCAAGAATTACCGATTGTGTTTCTCACTGCTCATCGAGAAATCAAAATCGTCCAGCAAGTGTTTGCTGTGGGGGGAGATGATTATGTGATTAAACCTGTAGTTGGGGCAGAATTGTTAGCACGCATCACTCATCGCTTAGAACGCAGTCGTTTACTTCAGTCTCTTTCTACCAAAGATTCCCTAACTGGACTAGCAAATCAGTTTCAGTCTCGCCGCAACTTGGAACATTTGATTACTCAAGCCGATAAAAATCAGCAATCTGTTTGTTTGGCAATTTTGAGCGTGAATGATTTACGTCAAATTAATATTAAGTACGGTCATGAAGCTGGTAACCAAGTATTACAAAGATGGAGTCGTTTATTCCAATCAGAATTTTGTAGTGATGAGGTGCTAGGTTATTGGGGTAACGGAGATTTTATAGTGGGAATTTCTGGGTTAACAAAACCAGAAATCAACCATCGTCTGAGCGAGATTTTAACTACTTTACGCCAGCAAATATTTACAGCTTTTGATGGCGATCGCTTTCAGGTAACATGTAATTTTGCGATAGTTGAATACCCCAGTGATGGACTAACAATTCAATCTTTATATCAAGTTGCTAATTCTATGTTGAAGAACTAAAAAAGCAATGACAGAAGTATAATTAACAGCTACTCAAATACCAGTAAATCAAATATTAGGTATGCTTGAAACGCTCGCTAACAAAGATTATGCTCATTTTCATGAGTTAGAGCAAGTTTTTGTTTCTCAGCATAGACAGGAAGTTTGCGAGCAAGTTTTTATAGTGGTTTGCAACTGAGTCTGTGGGTTTTGTTTATCTAAACGCAGTTTCTAACCGCCAATTTTGCTGTCATTTCCGTAAAATCTGAAGGGAATATGTAGTTTTACTGTAGTCGAATATTCCAGTCATGGAGTAACGATACAATCACTATACAGATTTATTAATGTTTTAGATATCACATGATTGTTGATTTGTACAGTACTTAATTCCTAAAAATTACGAAAAACACATAGCTTGCTTTTCGCATGAATGCGAGTATTACAAATTATTTTCACAGGAGTCGTTGATGATTACACAACAGCTAGAGCAGGTAAAGCAATTGCAAGCCACGTTGAACAAAATGGAAGTTACACTGGATGCGATCGCTGATGCTGTAGTCTGGGTGGGAGAAGACCAAAGCATTCAATGGTGCAATTCTCGCTTTGAATTTCTAGTTAACCAAGCCCACGGTACTGTCTGCGGCTTGATGTTAAGTGACTTGCTACCTTTAAGACAGGCTGGACAATTAGTTGCTTTATCCTGCTATCCGCATGTGCGGATACTCAATGGAGAGTATGACACAACAAATTATCAGTTGCAGCAGAGCGAGCGGACTTTAACATTACAAATTTCCGGTAACTGTATCGGATTAACTGATGATAAATGTGCAATACTAGTGATTCGGGATATCACCGAGACGAAACAAGCTCAAGAATCTTTGCAAGAGATTGAGGAGCGGTTACACACATTAATTAACGCAACACCCGATATTATCTGTTTAAAAGACGGTGAGGGAAAATGGTTGCTGTCAAACCAAGCTAACTTGGAATTTTTAGAACTACAAGACGTTGATTATCGAGGCAAAACCGACTCACAACTGGCAGAATTTAGCAATTTTTATCGTGATGCTTTGCTCAATTGCAGCGAAACAGATGAACAATCTTGGCAGTTAGAATCTGTGCATCGAGTAGAAGAAGTTGTTCCTCGACCTGATGGTACAGTGAGCAGTTTAGATATGATTAAAGCTCCTCTGTTTCATCAGGATGGTAGACGCAAGGCGATGCTTGTTTTGGGGCGCGATATTAGCCAACGCAAACAAACCCAACTAGCTCTGGAAAATTCTTTATCTTTATTAAACGCTATCTTAGAATCAATTCAAGACGGGATTTTAATAATTGATGGCTTCGGTAATATTACTCGTTATAACCAAAAGTTCTTAGAAATGTGGTCAATTCCATCAGAAATTCTGACGGAACCAGATCATTCTCAACGGCTAGCGTATTTGGCAAACCAACTAAAAGACCCCGATGAGTTTTTGCAACGCGTCCGAGAATTATACCAAAAGCCGGAAGTAGTTAGTTACGACTGTTTAGAAATGCGCGATGGCAGAATATTTGAGCGCTACTCCTGTCCTCAGCGCGTCGGCGAACAGATTATTGGGAGATTGTGGTGCTTCCGCGATGTTACCCAACGCCAAAAGGCACAAGAAGCATTGCGACAAAGTGAATTGCAATACCGCAGTGTTTTTGAAGCTATCAATGATGGACTATTTATTACTGAAATAGAAACTCAAACAGTCGCGGAAGTGAATCCTGCTGCTTGTCAGATGCACGGTTATAGCTACGAAGAATTTATAACTTTGCATCCATCTGCTTTCATTCACCCAGATTCACATCCTGTTTTCCATGAGTTTATCGAGACAACGCGATCTGGTGAGGAATTTTACGGACAAGCGGTTGATGTCTGCAAAGATGGCAGTTTAATCGATGTAGAAGTCAAAGGAACGACTTGCATTTATAATGGCAAGCGGCACATCTTGGCAATAGTGCGGGATATTAGCGCTCGCAAACGCACTCAAAAAGCTTTACGCCAAAGCGAAGCACAGTACCGCGATTTGGTGCAAACAGCCAATTGTATCATTCTGCGTTGGGACAGCAATGGTGACATTGTATTTTTAAATGACTACGGTCAAAGGCTATTTGGTTTCGATTTAGATGAGATTACAGGAAGCAATGTTGTCGGTACAATTGTTCCAGAAACCGAAACTTCTGGACGCGACTTGCAAGCGTTAATGGTGGATATTTGCCTGCACCCAGAAAACTATCTATTTAACGAAAACGAGAACTTGTGCAAAAATGGCGATCGCGTTTGGATAGTTTGGGCAAATAAACCCATTTTAGACGAACAAGGAAACTTAATCGAAATTCTTTCAGTAGGCACTGATGCTACAGAACGCAAACGCGTCCAAGCAGCCCTACAAGAAAATGAGTTAAAATTCCGCAGCATCGTCGAAAATGCCAATGATTTGATATTTGTCCTCTCGCCAGAAGGAATTTTTACCTATCACTCGCCGAATGTGACGGCAATTTTAGGCTACAGTTTGGCGGAAATTGAAGGTCATTCGATAGTAGACTTTACCAAACCTGAAGATTTAGTAACTAACGCCGCCGTCTTACAAAGGGCTATAACTGGCGAAAAGCTGACTGATATTGAAGTCCAATTGCGACACCAAGACGACAGTTGGCGATGGTTCAACTTTAATACTTCAACAATTATTACTCCCAGTCGGGAAATTGCGATCGCAGGTGTGGGACGCGACATCACAGAACGCAAACAAGCGGAAGAAGCCCTGCGTCGTAGCGAAATGAAGTATCGCAACATCTTTGAAAATTCCCAAGTGGGGATTTTCCGCACCCGTCCAGAAGATGGATTGATTCTTGATGCTAACGATCATGGCGCACATATCGTCGGTTTTGCCTGTGCTTCTGACTTAATTGGCAACTATCTCACAACTGATTTTTATCTCAATCCCAGCGAACGCGCAGTGATTTTAAAACAGATAGAAGAGTATGGGGAAGTATGCAATTATGAATTAGGATTGCGTCGCCCTGATGGCTCTGTGGTTTGGCTATTATTGTCACTGCGCCTTAATTCTGAAGAATCTTGTTTGGATTGCGTGTTTACAGATATCAGCGATCGCAAACGCCAAGAACAGGCTTTAAGCTTAATTCTTGAAGGCACAGCTGCTAAAACAGGCAATGAATTTTTCAATTCCTGCGTTCGTTACCTTGCCGAAGTGTTGCAAGTTGAATATGCCTTAGTCACAGAGTTTGATGGTGAGTCAAAAACTAGCGTCCGCACTTTGGCATTTTGGTATTCTGGGGCGATTTGCCAGAACTTGAAGTATGAATTGCAGGGTACTCCTTGCGAATATACCTTGGAAGGCAAGATGTGTCACTACCCCCAAGCAGTGCAAACTACTTTCCCAGAAGATGCAGATTTAGTGAGTATGAATGCCGAGAGTTTTTTTGGCGTACCTCTCACCAGTTCATCTGGTGACATTATCGGACATCTAGCAGTAATAGATGTCAAACCAATGAAGCCCGATCCCGGACGGGAACTGATTGTGAAAATCTTTGCCGCCCGTGCTGGTGCTGAATTGGAACGTCTACAAGCAGAAGCCGCACTACAAGAAAGCGAGTTAAAGTTTCGCACTATCGTTGAAAAAGTCAACGATGTATTATTTGTACTCAATCCCGATGGTGTTTTCAACTATATTTCTCCAAATATCTTGAAGACTACTGGATTTGCCCCTAGCGAAATGGAGGGTAATTCCTTGGCATCCTTTACTCATACCGATGATGTGCCGAAATGTCTACAAGTCGCCCAAACTATCCTCACAACAGGTGAGGGAATTTCCGGTACAGAGTACCGCGCCAAACATCGTACAAAAGGCTGGGTTTGGCTAACTTCTAACGCAGTCCGCACCCAAGATGCCCAGGGTAATTTCCAGATTGTCGGGGTAGCTCGTGATATTAGCGATCGCAAATTAGCAGAAGCAGCCTTACAACGTCGAACTCAAGCAGAAACCTTACTCAGCAGCATTTCTCGGCAATTTATCGACCAAGATTTAGAAACAGCAATTAATTTTACACTGCGAGCGATCGCTCAATTTATTGATGCTGAACACAGTTGTATCTTTAAATGCTCTAGCGATCGCAGCGAATTTTACCTGATTCATGAATGGTGTGCTGAAGGTGTTGCACCATTGATTGATATTGCTAGAGGTTCGCCGGTGGAAGTTTTCCCCTATTTCTACGAACCGATTCTTGTTGGTGGACATCGCCAAATCTCTTGCGTGCAAGATTTACCGCCAGATCTACCCGAGCGGCAAATGTTTGAGAGTATGTCGTTTCAATCTATATTAGCTGTGCCTATGCTTCATGGTGGCACAGTGGTGGGATTTGTTGGTACAGCAATGATTCACCGCTCAAAAACCTGGAACCAAGAAGATATTAATCTATTGAAATTAGTAGGTGAAATAATTGCGATCGGTCGAGCCAGACATCAAGCAGAAGAAGCCTTGAGAATTGCCAAAGAAGCAGCCGAAACTGCTAGCCGAGCCAAAAGTGCTTTTTTGGCTAACATGAGTCACGAACTCCGTACTCCTTTAAATGCGATTCTTGGTTTTTCGCAATTGATGGAACGAGACACCAGCCTCAACTCCAATCAGCGTGAATCTTTAGCTACCATCAACCGTAGTGGAGAACACTTGCTCAACTTGATTAACGATGTCCTGGAAATGTCCAAAATAGAGGCAGGACAAATCATTTTCAACCCTGGAGACTTTGACCTTTATTTGTTGTTGCAAACAATACAAGAAATGTTTCAGGTGCGGACACAAGCAAAGCAATTATTCCTCAAATTTGAAATGTCCCCCGATCTCCCGCGTTACATCCAAACAGATGAAGGTAAACTCCGCCAAGTCATAATTAATCTTTTGGGTAACGCCGTCAAGTTTACTCAGACTGGGGGAGTAACGTTGCGGGTGAGGTTAGGGAGATGGGGAGATAGGGAGATGGGGAAAGAATTTCACCCCACCACCCTACCACCCCACCACCCCACTTCTTCCACCGTCCCAATGCCTCAATCTCTAATCTTTGAAATCGAAGATACTGGACGGGGAATAGCACAAGAAGAAATGGATAACTTATTTCAGCCTTTTGTGCAGACAACAAGCGGTATCCAAACTAAAGAGGGAACTGGACTAGGACTAACTATTAGCCGACAGTTTGTGCGGTTGTTGGGGGGCGATATTCGTATTAGCAGTATTGTTGGGCAAGGATCTATTTTTAGCTTTGATATCCAAGTGAATTTAGTTGCAGCCTTAAAAGCTACACCCAAGTTGAGTAGAGGACGCGTGATTCAGTTGGCAGCAAACCAACCTGCATATCGGATTCTGGTGGTGGATGACCGCAAAGAAAACCGCGATTTAATTTTGCAACTTCTTGGCAGCATTGGTTTTGAAATCCAGGCTGCAAATAATGGGCAAGAAGCGATCGCAATTTGGCAAAATTGGCAACCCCATCTAATTTGGATGGATATGCGGATGCCTGTAATGAATGGCTATGATGCAACTAAAGAAATTAGAGCCAGAGAAAGAAATACAGATGTAAATCACCGCAGTGTAATTATAGCCCTAACTGCCAGTGCTTTTGAAGAACAACAAGCAAGTATCTTAGCCGCAGGTTGTGACGACTTGGTTCGCAAACCATTCCGCGAACAAGTGATTTTTGAAAAGATAGCTGAATATTTGCAGGTAGATTATATCTATGCCCAACAAAGCAGTGAAAATACCACAGACAATAAGCCAGATAACTTTCCATCTGCCATCTTCGATCTTCACTCTGCAATTGAGGTTATGCCTGCCGAATGGATAGCTGAACTGAATCAAGCAGCTATTGAAGTAGATGGTGAGCGAATTTCCCAACTAATTGCACAAATTGAGCCAACTCAGTCTCAATTAGCCGAAGAATTAGCAAATTTAGTCCGTAACTTCTGCTTCGATGAAATTATTGAGCTAACTGAGGACTCATAACTATAATAATCAACTTTGATTTTTGAACTTATAGCAGGAGGTAGCTATGCTGAAATTTCCTAACTAGACTAAAGTCGATAGTAATCGGATTTCTCCAAATTGTAAAATTTTAAATAAAAAATGCCTGAAGTAGAAATTAGGGCTTTACCCACCAATGGAGAAAGGGTGAGATGAACGATCGCACGTTTGGGCGCAAAAAAGCAGGTAAATCAACTTTTTCAAATCCATCACTTGTCTCACCAACTACTCCAACACTGGCGAACCCAATACGCGGCTTTGGTTTACCAACAAATAATGACATCGAAACAGAAACTTCAGAATCAACCAACCTTCAAGAAGCACAGGCTACCGACCGGCAATCCTTGTTATCAAAAGTCATTCAACAACGGTCTTTTGGTCATGACATTAGTCGCATATCATTGCACGATCCGCAAGCAAAGCTGGCGGTGGGAGAGGCAAACGACCAGTACGAGCAACAAGCTGATTGGATGCCAAATCAAGTGATGTGGAATCCTCCTAGCGCACAGCCTGTACGCAGATTATCACAGCTTTCGCAGACGAAAGAGCAAAATTTACGAATATCACGAGCGCCAGGAGACTCTGGAGGTCAAAGTACTGAGACTCAAACCAAGCAATCTGTTACGTGGTTAGATTTACCACACGCACATTTAAAAAAAGGAGCAAAAAAAGGAGCAAAGAAAGGTAAATTAACGCTAACAAGCGTAGAAAACACACCTAATGCTGACCCAACATTGACTTATGCTTCTGAACAAGATGTAGACCTTACATCCAGAAATAGTGAAGAAATTGATGATTCGAGAAAAAACCAAATAATTGCAGACATTGTTGTTGCCCGCAATGCGATTCCAGCACGAGAGATTAAGCGAAGTCCTTACGGAGAAGCTGTGGGAAATTTTCACGACCCAGCACTCGCTAAAGACGATCCAATTGCAGCCCAATATAATCAATGGAGTCAAGGCGCACAACCAACCCAAAAGTTTGACCCTTCAAATCCTGAAGACCAAAAAAAGTGGCAAATATTCAAAAAAACGATCCCCTTAGAAGGACGACTTGGTACAATTACAACCTTTGATAAAACTCTCACCATTGGGGTTGGTTTTTCATCATCGGGTAGGCAAGCAGAACAGATAGTCGCCCAAAGTTTTGATGCTTTACCAGAAGTGAAAAGTATAGCCTTTCAAGCTGGATTAATAGCCGATAAAAAGACAAAAAGTTTTTTAGTTGTTGACACAGAAAAAGGATGGATTTTGGATGGAACAGATGCATCAAATTATATCCAAACAAATCATCCACTACTTTCATTAATTATTAATGTTAGTCAAGGTCGTCAAACCGATAAATCTGGACAAGAACCTAGCGAAGATGAAAGCGTTAAACAGCGTCAGACAATGCTCGACGCCCAGTGGACAACATTTTTAGAAAATGCAATGAATGGCATTCCTCCAGAAATTTTAGAATACCCTTTAGATAGTGCGACTTTAGCTGTTCACTCGCGACACGCGATATCCGCAACTTTCCCTTGGTCTTTCTGGCAAGAAAACAATAATCCTGACTTGAAAGCAATGGTCGGTGCAATTTATAAAAAGCTAAAGCAAATCAATCAGTTATATTGGCTTTATCCCATTTGTGGCGGCATCTACAAACCCTATGCCGATGAAGTTATAGCCAAGGAAGAAGCTCCAGAGTTTTACAAAAAGCTTAATGGCTTACAAATGTCAGATATGTTGAAAGAATTACGTCGGCTTGCTGCTCAGAAACAGTTAAAAATCCGACTGGATTTATATGATGGCTCTTACGGTGGTCGTCCTCGTGTCGCTATGCTGGCAGTGCTGAATCGGAATTCTACTAATGAGCAGAAGTCAGCTATTATATCTTCAACAGATTTTGCTGAACTTCCTCCAGATCAACAACAAATGATTAAACAAGAATTGGGTCTAAAATAACGTGAGTTCGACGGAACTAAAAAATGGCAGGAGGTAGTGCAGGTAAATCTTT
>JAQYWR010000001.1 GCA_029379225.1 Nostoc sp. S4
CCTTTTGTACGTAGTTGTGGTTTTGACATTCATTTTTCCAGGTGCAAGATATGAGTTGACCCTTTTTTATTTCTTTGTGAGAAATTAGGTTTAAGAACCTACGCAAATAGAGCAGTTTGCAACTAAATAAGGTACACAGACAAGGATTCACAAATCAAATTATTCCTCTCCCTTCAGCATAGCTGCCAACTGAGCCTCCTGCCTCAAAATCAGTGACTTTGTACCTCATGCAAAAGAAAACTGCTGTAATTTCAGATATCAAACCGGATTCCCATATTAAGATATTCCTGGCTCAATGCGTGCCCCAAGCTGAAGAACTCGTCCGAGGTCATCAGCGTTTCGCCAGGTTTCAATTATTTTTCCATCAGCAATGCAATGAATGAATGTAGCCGTGAATGTTTGTCGGCGACCATGACTAGGTATGCCAAAAAAACTATCTTGGACGCAGCTGTTAGTCGCACGCACCACAACTTTATCACCTTCTGCAATTACCTCTTCAATCGTCCATTTTTGTTCAATAGACCCGAATGAATTAAACAGTTTGCGTACTCCTTCTGGGCCAGGAGGAAGACCTGGTAAACTACCGTGCATCTTCCAAGTAGGGGCAGTTATCTCGCAGATATCTTCAATTTTATGCTCGCTAATAAGTTCGATCCAACGTTGAGCAATTATTTTGTTGTCTTCAATTGACATCGCTGCTTCTCCTGTACTAAGTAATGTCGCTGATGAAGGTGAAATCTGCTGTAATTACGAATGACTAATTAGGAATTATAAGTTGCTTGCAAACGTTGTAAAAGATATTCTCCTGCTAAGATTGGGGGATAAGTCGGCGATTTTCCTCTTTGGCAACTCTCCAAACAAGCAATTTCTACATCATCATTAGGATGACAGAAAAAAGCAATAGAATAGCGAGACTGCTTAACTCTGTTGTCATTGGGAATCATTACTCGATGCTTAGTCGAACAAAATACATGATTTGTCCACCTCTGCATTAAATCGCCAGTATTAACTATAACAGTATCAGGAATTGCAGCCGCTCCAATCCATTCTCCTGCTGTTGTTCGGACTTCCAACCCGCCGACATCATCTTGGAAAAGTAAAGTAATACTGCCATAATCGGAATGTTCGCCAGCACGCACTTGTCCGGGTTTGGGTGGTGTTTGTAATGGGGGATAGTGGAGCGATCGCAAGGTGTGATTGTGGCGATAGTGCCTGGTAGTAAAAAAATCTTCTGGCAATTCCAGCGCCAAAGCAAATGTTTCCAATACCGTGTTAGCTAGTTGTGTGCAGCGATCGTAAAAAGCCACAATACAAGCATCTATCCCCACAGCACCTTGTTTGCTGACATTAAACGCCTCTTTCAAATCACCTGGTTGATTCGGGTCAAGACGTTCTCTCTCAATAGCAACATACCCTGTATTACTCAATTCATCACTCCAAGCTTGCTTTTGCTTCACTTCTAAAGGTAAATTGAAAAAAGATTTACTGTAAGTGAATACTTGCTCTATTAACTCTTTTGATATTCCCGAATTTTGCAAGTACATGAAACCGATTTCATGACAAGCTTGATAAATTTCTTTCACCACAGCTTGCCGATTTCTTGTATTACCATGAGTGAAAGCAGTTAAATCAATTACTGGAATTGTAACCATTAATTATTCAAGATATAGTTAACAATTTATTAGGGTGTGTTATGCCGTAAGCTAACGCACTGTAAATTTAGTTTAATTTATCGGAGGCATAAACTTTGCTCAAAATTATACTCGTAGAAAATGAAGAACATAAAAATTATATAAAAAATCTGTTCTTCGACTATTTTCATGAAACTAAGTTAATCTTTAGCCGTAAATATAACATTAATATAGATATTAATACATTCTCCGAGCAATATCTTACTCAACTCGATGAATTTCTACCACCTTCAGGACGCTTGCTTTTAGGACAATACGAAGAACAAATAGCTGGCTGTGCTTGCTTACGAAAGATTAACCAAGATATTGGCGAAATTAAAAGGATGTATGTCAAACCAGAATTTCGTAGAAAAGGAATAGGTCGAGCATTATTGCAAGCTATCATCAATGAAGCTATTGATATTGGTTACTCCAAGCTTCGTCTAGACACCGCGCCTTATGCTAAGGAAGCACATACACTTTATTGTGTACTTGGTTTTCAGGATATCGAGCTATATCTAGAAAAAACAGAAATTCCGTTAGAATATCGAGCAGACTGGATTTTTATGGAATTGATTCTAAAATAATGAATATTCGTTGCGAAACTTTGACAGACTACCCAGCAATAGCCCAGGTGAATACGTTAGCCTTTGGTCAAGATCGCGAAGCCAAACTTGTAGAGCGAATTCGCCATTCTAACCGTTATATTCCAGAACTTTCGCTAGTTGCTGAAATTGAAGGTATGGTAGTTGGTCATATTTTATTTAGTTATATTGATTTGGTGAACGAACAAACATTACAAGTACTCGGTTTAGCACCTTTGGCAATTTGTCCAGAGTTTCAAAGACAAGGAATTGGTAGTGCATTAATTAAAGCAGGATTAGAAATAGCAGAAACAAACAAAGAAGCCCTTGTAATTGTACTAGGTCATCCAGAATTTTATACTCGTTTTGGCTTTCAGACTTCTGTGATTTATGTCATTGAATCTCCGTTTCCAGTACTAAAAGAATTTTTTATGGTTAAACCACTATTAAGTTATCAAGAAAGTTACAAAGGAAAAGTTATTTATCCACCTGCTTTTGATGAAGTATAGGATTCAGATATAGTAAATTTAGGGTGTGTTATGCCATAAGCTAATGCATGATTAACAATTCCAGCCGCAGTCCTGGCGACAACGCACCCTATATGTTCCTTAGCTCGAGATGTCTATTGCTAAAATTAGATTCCTATTAATAGACTATGCAGATTCAGAACTTGGACTAGATGCTTTCTTCACAGCAGTTTTTAACCGAGTTGCTCTACTTTTATGGAGAATTTCACTTCTGCGAACTCCCCCAGCCATTTCATATTCACGGCTGTCTTTGCTATATTTAAAGCCAATCCCCATGAGCATATTCTCACAGTAAGTTCCCAAATTTTTTTCTAAATCTTCAACTTCTATTTTGGAAGAGTCAATCATGCTGAGAATAGGATTGTGATTTTCTAATTTAGTGCGTAACTCTTCAATTAATTCTGCGAATTTTGTGATTTTGTAATTATCTCCAATATCCAGATTGCTATTTATGGAATTGTCAAAAGTTGAGCAATTGTGTCAGTAGATATCATAATTCTTTGATGATGAATAATTACTGATGTAGCAGAGAATGGGCAATAGGCAATAAAATCTCTTGATATCAGGGTTTTACGATGATATCAAGTTCGGCTAATTACTTACAATATGGTTGGTCTTTTTGGTAATTGGTAATTGGGAAGAAGTCAACAGTTGTGTTTTTCTTCCCCATTACCCATTCATGCTGAGTGGAGCCGAAGCATTACCGACCCTCACAGATATCATAAGTAATTCAACCGGACATAATATGAGTTTATGTCTTAACATCGCTAGCAAGTGCTATATTAATGATTTTATCCACAAAAAATTGAATGAAAAACTTACCAATTAACTATTAAAAATTACTGGTGCTGAAACTATACCCTTTGCCTCTAACGCCGCTGCAACTTGTAAAATCAAGGCTTCATTATATGGTGCTGCTATCAATTGTACGCCCAAAGGTAAGGCATTTGGGCGTACAATTGGTACTGATAAAACAGGTAAACCAATGAAAGATAATGGTTGAGTAAATAATCCCAAATGAGGACGAATTAGAATTTCTTCACCGTCTAAAATCATAGTTTGTTGACCAATTAATGGCGCAGAAATTGGTGTAGTTGGGGCAAGAATGATATCGACATTTTGAAAAACTTCCCGCACGCGATCGCGATACCATTTTCTAAACCGCTGTGCTTGCAGATACCAACTACTAGGAATTAACGCACCAGCCAAAAAGCGATCGCGTGTTGCTGGGTCAAAATCTTCAGGACGGCAACGCAACTTATCCATATGCAGATTTGCGCCTTCACTGGCTGTAATCACAAACGCCGCAGCACGGGCGCGGTGTGTTTCTGGAATGGTGATATACTCAGTTACATCTAAAGCATCAGCAACTATTTGTACTGCGGCTAAAGCTGACGCTTGGGCACCTTTGGTGAAATAATCAGCAGCGATCGCAATTTTGATTGCAGAGATATCTTGATGAAGTTGTGGTAGAACTAATTCAGGAGGACGGGAAGTGCAAATTGGATCGCGATCGTCTTGACCTTGCAATACATCAAATACCGTTGCGATATCCTGTACTGAACGTGCAAAACACCCAATGTGGTCAAAACTGCTAGAAAATAAAGCTACTCCAGCGCGAGACAATCTGCCATAAGTTGGCTTTAAACCAAAAACCCCAGACAACGCCGCCGGAACGCGAATCGAACCATTAGTATCAGAACCCAACGTCAGCGGAACTAATCCACTAGCAACAGCCGCCGCTGAACCACCCGACGAACCCCCAGCAACTCGTAGTAAATCGTGTGGGTTATGAGTAGCACCGTGATGAGAATTTTCCGTCACAAACCCATAAGCGTACTCATCCATATTTAAAGCACCAAGCAGCACTGCACCCGCTTGTTTCAACTTCGCCACAGCGGTTGCATCTTGAATAGCTGCTGGGTTTTCTGCATTGATTTTCGATCCCGCCAAAGTTGTTAAACCAGCAATATCGAAGAGATTTTTCACCGCAAAAGGTACACCAGCAAGCACTCCAAGGTTATTACCTTGGGCAATTTCTTCGTCAATGCGTTCAGCATCAACCAAAGCTGTCTCAGCGGTGATAGTTGTAAAACAGTTTAATTGATGATTCCGCATTGCGATTCGTGCTAGCGCAGCCTTGGTAACATGCACTGCACTAACATTGCCTTCACGTACAGCAGTTGATATTGTGATGGCATCGGCTGAATCAAAATTTATGCTGGAATATTTAGGAGATTGCACGTTTAGCTTTTTGAGTAATAGCAGTCCGCATAGTTTTTGCTAGTTGCAGCAAAATAGCCGTAAGGCCTAGATCTAAAATACAAGATAATAAAAACCAAATTGCTATAAATTTATGTTGAGGATTTTTAGCAGCTTAACTATGGTTGAAATATTGGTGCTACTTCAACTTCCTCTGGTAAAGGATAAGAATTTACCAGATTAGCGATCGCCTTAATTCTCTCAAAATTTGCCACCACTCCATCTCGATATTCATCTCTTAACTGCAAATCCAACAATAAAGCCATCTGTTCAGTATATTCATCCATATCAAACCCTTGACCTTCCATCTCTTTTCCTTCGTGATTGGTTATTCTAAATCTACAACTTCTTGTGGCAACTCAAATAAACCATTTTCTCCAGGCGCAAAATCAATTACTTGATATATAGCATCAATATTCAATTCTCCATAAATATGAGGAAATAATTCGTCTATTTCAGCTTCCTCATTACGAATTTCCGCCTTGACTTTCTCATAATCAATAAAAAGTAAAACCAAATCTTTTTGATTTTTTAAAAATCTATTTGCGACTTTAACGATTTGTGTTGACTTAGAACAATGAATAAAACCTTCGGAGTCGAGTGAATCAGCCCGATAGCTACCTAAGTTTTTTGCTTGTTCCCATTGTTGCCGTTGTGTAATGTGGAGAATGGTGTTCATGTTACTTGTATCATTTTACGAATATCATCTAAAGGCGATTCTGGCTCATCAGGATAAAATTCTAACACTACAGTAATATTGATTTGGTCATGTTCTTTATAATTTAATGCAGGAATAATTTCTGTAGATACCTTTATATTGATTTTTCCCTGTTGCCAGCCTGTGGAGCCAACTCTGAAAACACTACATTTTATACCTTCCTTAGAAGATTGCCATGTAATATCAGCAACTGGAAACTCGACTTCGTTTATACATAGTTTTTTGAAAATTATTGAAACTGAAGAATTACTATTTTCTTTTAATTCTGTAAAAAATTTTCGTTTGAAATTTTCAGTTATTAATTGTTTAAATCTGCTAACAATATATGTATCTTGATTAAATAATAAAACATCAGTATTACAGTCTAATAGTTGGTATATTTTATTCATATTAATCCTAATACTCAATATAAATGAAGAAGTATTTGCACAATAATTGAAACTAACCAACTATTTTAATCTGCTATCTTTCACATCAATTAGTAAAAATACTGATTTTAAATCGTAAAAGAAAATTACTCTACAAAATTATTCTTTCAAATCTCATATAGAGACTACAAAGGAAAACTCTGCGCCTCTGTGCATGAGGTAACTACAAATTCCTCGGAATACAAACATCTGGCGCACACAACCCAATAAACTCCAGCGTTATCACCTCAAAACTATTTAAATCTACACGTCGAATAACATGGTTATTAGTATCACTAATATATAAATGTAAACCCTTAACACTTAATCCCGAAGGTTCAAAAAATCGAGTATTCTTACCCTGTCCATCTTGTAAACCAGCAGTACCATCTCCAAAAACCGTTTGACAATTACCGTTAGGACTGACTAATTTAATTTTGTGATTGTAGCTATCCGCCACCCACAGAAAATTCTGAGCGTATTCAACTCCCAAACAATGCTGCAAACGAACATCTTCACCTTGTCCATCAACATCGCCAAAATCAAATAAACCTCCACTACCACAAACAGTCCGCACTTGGTAAGGCTCTACAATTTTAACACCACGAATAGAACTAACTTCACTGTCAGCAATATATAATTCTTGCCCATTATTAGTAATACCACTAGGTTGAGCAAAAGCAGATTCAGCGAGCGAACCATCAATACACGCTTCTGCACCAATACCAGCATAGGTTTTAACAATGCTAGTTTCTAAATCCATCTGCCAAATTTGATGCGATCCCGCCATTGCAATGAACAGCAAATTTCCTACTTTCACTAAATCCCAAGGAGAATTCAGCGCAGTTTCTAAACCAGCACCACCATGAGGACGAATATTGTGGCTTTGTTCGCCAACTCCAGCGATAGTTTCTACTACCTGGCGCTGCAAGTCAACTCGTCGTAGGGCATGATTTTCTGTATCAGCAACATAAAGCATTTGATTTTCTGCATCAAATGTCATTCCTTGCGGTGCAAAAAATTGTACTTCCTCAAAAGTACCATCGGTTAAACCAGATTTACCAGTACCAATTAAGTGGAGAATTTTGCCCTCAAAGGTACTCATAACTAAACGATGATGTCCAGAGTCAGCGATAAATAAACCGACTTGCGTAGCTAGAATTTTACCAGGAAAAGCTAAAGGTGTAATTAACGGTTGGCGCTGTTTTTCTAAAGTAAAGCTAAGTTCTTGAAAATTAATTGTATCTTTCTGGCGGTGTTGCTGAATTAGCTTTTCAATTAACTCTTCCAAAGCATCGCAGTTTCCTTCACCAGAGACAGAGCCTATTACATAACCTTCTGGATCGATAATCATTAAAGTTGGCCAAGCACGCACAGCATACTCTTGCCAAACTCGAAAACCGCTATCAACTACAACTGGGTGTTCGATGTCGTAGCGCAAGATAGCTTGGCGGATGTTTTCGGTTTCTTTTTCGTTATCAAATTTGCCAGAATGAACGCCAATAATAGTAAGGCTATCTTGATATTTTTGTTCTAAATATTTGAGGTCTGGCAGAATATGTAGACAATTAATACAGCAGTATGTCCAAAAATCTAAAATAACAACTCTACCCTTGAGTTGTTTAAGAGATAAAGGTTTATCAGTATTAAGCCAAGAGGAATTTGGTGGGAATTCTGGCGCTCTTACACGGGGCATCATAAACTATTGTTTATTCTTAGAGATAGACTGATGAAAAATAATCAGGCAAAACAAGCTATCAAGCGCTATCAAATATTGATACAAGATTAAAACGTCAACAACTTTAAAGC
Organism: Nostoc sp. S4; assembly: GCA_029379225.1. Classification (GTDB taxonomy): domain Bacteria; phylum Cyanobacteriota; class Cyanobacteriia; order Cyanobacteriales; family Nostocaceae; genus Nostoc. The sequence continues at coordinate 7,978 of JAQYWR010000001.1, forward strand.
TAAAAACTAACTAGCGGTAACCAGATAAACTAGAAATGGTTTTAACAAATATCATTTTGAAAAGACTCGATCAACTAACTACTACAGAATTATCAGTTTGGGTAAAACAAGCAAAAACTCAGGCTGAACGCGGACAACTTGCCGATCGCATTCCCAAATTAGCCTTAGCTAATCCTAGTTGGTTTGCAGTTCACATCTGTTGTGAATCAGGACAAACCATCAGCTTTGGAGATACGGCTTGTGTGTTTCCCCTGATGAGCGTTATTAAAACATTTTCTCTGCTTTATCTGCTGGAACATTTAGGAGCAGAAAAAATTTTTGAGTGGGTTGGAGTAGAACCATCAGATGCAGCATTCAATTCTTTAGAACAACTTATTGCCGATCGCGGCCGCCCCCGCAACCCGATGATAAATAGTGGGGCAATTACACTCGCTGATAAATTACCAGCAAAAGATGCTAGCGATCGCACTCTTTTACTTTGTCAATGGTTGAATGAATTAGCAGGTTGTCAACTACATTTAGACAAAGCCATCTTGACTTCAGTGCGTTTAACACGCTCAACAGCTAATCAAGCGATCGCTAATTATCTTGGCGAAATCGGACATCTCCAAAATATCGAAATAGCCCTTGACACTTACGAGCAGATATGCTGTTTGTCAGGGAGAGTTGAAGATTTAGCCTTGTTAGGAAAACTCCTAGCTTATGAATATCATCGTGTGTCATCACAAAATCGTCGAATTGTCAATGCGGTGATGTCAACTTGTGGACTTTATCAGGCTTCAGCGGAGTTTGCAGTTAGGATTGGTCTTCCGATGAAATCTGGGATTGGTGGTGGACTTGTAGCAATAGTACCAGGTGAGGGGGCGATCGCTTGCTACAGCCCTGCCTTGGATATAGTCGGAAATCCTATAGCAGGGCTTGTTTTCGTGGAAGCTTTATCGCAAAAGTTAGAGTTGAGTGTCTTCGGCTGAATGAAGAATTTTAGATTTGGGATTTTAGATTGAACAACCTACAGCACTTTTCATTCGCATGAAGTACAAAGTTACGGGTTTTGAGGCAGGAGGCAGTTCTTGCTGGGGGCAGGAGATAGAAACTCTTTATCTGTAATAAATCAGTCCTGGATATTATACCTCACTTAGTTGCAATCTGCTGTAAGTTTTTGTATTGTTCTGCAAAAGGGAAACAGGTTTAAAAATCCGATTCTTTCCTAGCAAGTTGGAGATTTTTTGCCCTAACCCGACAAGGGTTGGGGCTAGGTTCCATTGAACTGACGTTATTTTATTTCTTCCATTTCGGGTAACGACGTTGATTGTGGAGTTGGTGTTAGTGTTGGCTGTGGTTCTGGCGATGGCATAACTGTTTCTGGTACTGGAGACTCAATAATTTCTGGCAGAGTCTGCGGGGAACTCACAGATGGTGCAACTATTACTTTAGGGGTAGGTGTCTCAAGAGTTTGACGCTTGAAGAATTTGCCAAAGCTCGGTTTTGTTGGCTCAGGTACAACTTTATCGGGCAACGGCGTTGATTGGGGAGTTGGGGTTACTGTTGGCTGTGGTTCTGGCGACGGGGTAACTGTTTGTGGTACTGGAGACTCAATAATTTCTGGCAGAGTCAGTGGCAAACTCGGAGATGGCGTAACTGTTGTTTCTGGGGTGGGCGTCTTAGCCGCCCGACGGTTAAAAAATCCGCCAAATCTCGGTTTTGCTGGCTCAGGTGCAACTTTTTTGGGCAATGGCGTTGATTGGGGAGTTGGGGTTACTGTTGGCTGTGGTTCTGGTGTAGGAGACTCGATAATATTTGGTGGTGTCGGCGACAAGCTAGGAGATGGTACAGCCGTTGGAGGTTCTAATTTTGGTTGTTCTGGTTTAGTTAGCGGTGTTTTCGATTCTTCTGGAATTTCAATTTCCGGAATTGGCTGTTTTTCTACTTTAGGTTGTGTTTCAGGTGTTTTTTCAACAGTGGGTGTAGGTGTGAATTTATAATTCGGGTCAACAATGGTGCGTACTTCATCTGCTGTCAATTCCCCTGTAGTAATTCTCGATAAAGTGTCTTTACCCTTTGGCTGGTAGGTAATTAGTCTAACTGTGGTGTTGAAAGCATTTTTCAGAGGATTTCCCTGGTTATCAAGAAATTCTAGTTTTACCCAGTTTTTACCAGGCTTCCAACCTTTGAGGTAAATTGCTTGCCAGCTATCGAAAATAAAACTTTCACCATTAATCGTGCAGCGGATGCGCCAATCACTAAATTTGTCGTTGGCATTTTCTGAGGCAACCAGGTGCAAGGGAGCATCAGTTAGGTAAAAGTCAAGTAAAATTGGTTCTGCTCCATAAGTACTTTGAGGGCGGCTGTATGTCAGTAGTGGTAGATTCACAACTGGTATGTTGTCATCAGTTTTAGTAAAGACATGAAATGTTGTCTGAGCATAAGCCCCTTCATTTTTAAAGCTTTCATGCCAAGGACGTGAGGCAAAGACACGCAAGGTATGAGTACCTGGAGATAAGTCTGGCAAAACTAAAGGCTGATTCAGGTCATAAACAGGTATATAAGGTTGATTATCAAGAATTACGTGAAGATGTGGCCCGAGTTGTAATTGTGGGTCTTTAAATATTGGTAAATCCTTTACTTGAAAGTGGGCTGTGACTTTGTTATCTGAGAAAACTTCATCAGTCTTGGGAGTAATAATTGTCACCTGTGGCTGATAAACTTCCAAAATTGGTCGCAGTTCTTGGATAACAGCAGGAGGAGCAACTTCCGAAAATTGCTTAGAAACTTGAGAAATTTGCCTAGCCTTTTGTTGATTATCAATAGATACTTCCTGACTGCCAGCCTTATCGCCACAACTACTTAAGCTACATACGACTACCAATGTCATTACCCACCTGAAAATCGGAAAACTCCAACGGAGGAGCTTCTTTAAGACCATTTTCTGCCACGATTTCATCCCTTGCACCCAGCGTTCCTCTTCAACATGTCCATAGGGAAATATAGCCCAAAACAATCTCTAGGAGCAGGGGAGTGGGGACTGGGGGCTGAAGCAGATGAGGAAATGGGTAATGAGGAAACTTTCAATACCAATACCTAATCGCTAATCCCCAATCCCCAATCCCAAATCATATTCTTTACGAATTGTTATCCTTTGTAAATTAAATGAATAATCTATTGACTTTTGGTCAATTAGTTTGAAGTTAAAATGCAGAAAAGACAGTGATTCCAGCGATTTTGAATTATTGTTAAAATATCTCTAACAAAGTACAAGTGAAGACTTTATAATTCAACGAGAAACAACTATCCACATGGATCTTCACTGTGGCTTCAGCAAAAAACTGGAGTATGCGGTAAAACATTACTATGTGGTAATCATGATTCCTCATTCCTGATCAAGAGAGGAGGTCGAATGGCAATAAGTCCTCCGGAGCGAGAGGAAAAAAAGGCAAGAGTAATCGTCGATAACGACCCGGTTCCTACCTCATTTGAGAGATGGGCAAAGCCCGGCCACTTTGACAGATCTTTAGCCAGAGGTCCAAAAACCACTACATGGATTTGGAACCTTCACGCACTCGCCCACGATTTTGATACACATACAAGCGATTTAGAAGACATATCCCGCAAGATATTTTCAGCACACTTCGGGCATTTAGCCGTAGTGACAATTTGGCTGAGCGGGATGATTTTCCACGGCGCTAAGTTTTCTAACTACGAAGCTTGGCTAAGCGACCCGTTAAACATTAAACCAAGTGCCCAGGTCGTTTGGCCGATTGTGGGACAAGACATTTTAAATGGTGATGTTGGCGGTGGTTTCCACGGAATTCAAATCACCTCTGGTCTGTTCTATGTATGGCGGGGCTGGGGTATTACCAACTCCTTCCAGCTTTACTGCACTGCGATCGGTGGCTTGGTATTAGCAGGCTTGTTCCTATTTGCTGGCTGGTTCCACTACCACAAACGCGCTCCCAAACTGGAATGGTTCCAGAATGTGGAGTCCATGCTGAATCACCACTTACAAGTATTGCTAGGTTGTGGTTCCTTGGGATGGGCAGGTCACTTAATCCACGTGTCCGCGCCGACTAACAAGCTTTTGGATGCAGGGGTTGCCGTCAAAGATATACCCTTGCCCCACGAGTTCATCTTGAACAAAGACTTGTTGACGGAACTGTACCCAGGCTTTGCTGCTGGTTTAGCACCTTTCTTCACCTTGAACTGGGGTCAGTATGCTGACTTCCTCACCTTCAAGGGCGGTCTAAACCCAGTGACAGGTGGCTTGTGGATGACAGACATTTCCCATCACCACTTAGCGATCGCAGTTGTGTTCATCATTGCTGGTCACCAATACCGTACCAACTGGGGTATTGGTCACAGCATTAAAGAGATCCTGGAAAACCATAAAGGTCCTTTCACTGGTGAAGGTCACAAAGGTCTTTACGAAAACCTGACCACATCTTGGCACGCTCAGCTGGGAACTAACCTGGCGTTCTTGGGTTCGCTGACCATCATCATCGCGCACCACATGTACGCGATGCCCCCCTATCCATACTTGGCAACTGACTACGCTACGCAGTTGTGTATATTCACTCACCATATTTGGATCGGTGGCTTCTTGATTGTTGGTGGAGCGGCTCATACTGCCATCTTCATGGTGCGGGATTACGATCCAGTTGTGAACCAAAACAACCTCCTGGATCGGGTAATTCGTCACCGGGATGCGATTATTTCTCACCTGAACTGGGTATGTATTTTCCTGGGCTTCCACAGCTTTGGACTTTACATCCACAACGATACAATGCGTGCATTGGGTCGTCCCCAAGACATGTTCTCTGATACGGCAATTCAATTGCAGCCAGTATTTGCCCAGTGGATACAAAATATCCACGCCTTGGCTCCTGGTACAACTGCACCTAATGCCCTAGAACCAGTTAGCTATGTCTTTGGCGGCGGAATATTGGCTGTTGGCGGCAAAGTGGCAGCTGCGCCCATCGCTTTGGGTACAGCAGATTTCCTAATTCACCACATTCACGCTTTCACCATTCACGTCACCGTCCTAATTCTGCTCAAAGGTGTGCTATTTGCCCGTAGCTCTCGTCTGATTCCAGACAAAGCAAACTTGGGCTTCCGCTTCCCCTGCGACGGTCCTGGTCGTGGCGGTACCTGTCAAGTATCTGGTTGGGATCACGTATTCCTGGGACTATTCTGGATGTATAACTCCCTATCGATTGTAATTTTCCACTTCAGCTGGAAAATGCAATCAGATGTTTGGGGAACCGTAGATCCAGATGGTACTGTGACTCACATCACAGGTGGTAACTTTGCCCAAAGTGCCATCACCATCAATGGTTGGTTGCGTGATTTCTTGTGGGCACAAGCGACACAAGTTATCAATTCCTATGGCAGTGCGCTATCTGCTTATGGACTAATGTTCTTAGGTGCTCACTTTATTTGGGCATTCAGCTTGATGTTCCTGTTCAGTGGTCGCGGCTACTGGCAAGAATTAATTGAGTCGATAGTTTGGGCGCATAATAAACTGAAGGTAGCACCAGCAATTCAGCCTCGCGCTCTGAGCATTATTCAGGGTCGCGCTGTAGGGGTAGCTCACTACCTTTTAGGAGGAATTGCTACTACTTGGGCATTCTTCCATGCACACATCCTTTCAGTAGGGTAGCAATCAGTTATTTAGAGTGCTGAGGGATGAGGGCTGAGGAGCCAGTGCTTTGGGCGGCTCTGCCGACAGCTAAGCAACTAACTGGCGTTGCAGAGAAAATACTCAAAACTCGGAACTCAGAACTCTAAACTCAGGACTCAAGACACTGATACTTGATGGCTAAAGGTCAGAGGATTTATTAAACCTATGGCAACAAAATTTCCCAAATTTAGCCAGGATCTCGCACAGGACCCGACTACTCGTCGGATATGGTATGCGATCGCCACAGGCAATGACTTTGAAACCCATGATGGCATGACAGAGGAAAATCTTTACCAAAAGATTTTCGCTACTCACTTCGGTCACTTGGCAATCATCTTCCTGTGGGCATCCAGCCTCCTGTTCCATGTAGCCTGGCAAGGTAACTTTGAACAGTGGATTAAAGATCCCCTTCATATCCGTCCTATTGCTCACGCGATTTGGGACCCCCACTTCGGCAGACCAGCAATCGAAGCTTTCACCCAAGCTGGCGCTAGCAATCCAGTAAACATTACCTACTCTGGTCTGTACCACTGGTGGTATACCATCGGTATGCGAACAAATACCGAACTGTACAACGGTTCAGTATTCCTGTTAATATTCGCAGCCGTGTTGTTGTTCGCTGGTTGGCTACACTTGCAACCCAAGTACCGTCCTAGCTTGGCATGGTTTAAGAGTGCTGAACATCGCCTAAACCATCACTTAGCAGGTCTGTTTGGTGTTAGTTCTTTGGCTTGGGCTGGTCACTTGATTCACGTTGCCGTCCCAGAAGCTCGCGGACAGCACGTAGGTTGGGATAACTTCCTTAGCACCCCACCCCACCCAGCAGGTTTGACACCCTTCTTTACAGGTAACTGGGGTGTTTACGCTCAAAACCCTGACACTCCTGGACATGTGTTCGGCACATCCCAAGGTGCAGGGACTGCAATTCTGACTTTCTTGGGTGGTTTCCATCCCCAAACAGAAGCTTTGTGGCTGACTGACATGGCTCATCACCACTTGGCGATCGCTGTTATTTTCATTGTTGCCGGTCATATGTACCGGACTAACTTCGGAATTGGTCACAGCATTAAAGAAATGCTGAACTCCAAAGCTGGTTTAGTTCCGGGAACCAAGAGTGAAGGTCAGTTTAACCTACCTCACCAAGGTATTTATGACACCTACAACAACTCACTGCACTTCCAATTAGGATTTCACCTAGCAGCTTTAGGTGTAATCACCTCCTTGGTAGCGCAGCACATGTACGCCATGCCTCCTTACGCATTTATTGCTAAGGACTATACAACTCAGGCAGCGCTGTACACGCATCACCAGTATATTGCTGGCTTCCTGATGCTTGGTGCTTTTGCCCACGGAGCAATCTTCTGGGTACGTGATTACGACCCAGAACAAAACAAGGGCAACGTTCTTGACCGCGTGTTGAAGCATAAAGAAGCGATTATCTCCCACTTGAGCTGGGTATCCCTTTTCTTAGGCTTCCATACCCTTGGTTTGTACGTACACAACGACGTAGTAGTTGCTTTCGGCACTCCCGAAAAGCAAATCCTAATTGAGCCAGTATTTGCCCAGTTCGTCCAAGCTGCTAACGGTAAAGTACTGTACGGTTTAGACACCTTGTTATCTAACCCAGATAGTGTTGCTTACACAGCATGGCCCAACTACGCTAACGTCTGGTTACCAGGCTGGTTAGAAGCCATCAACTCTGGTACAAACTCTCTGTTCTTAACAATTGGCCCTGGCGACTTCTTGGTACACCATGCGATCGCCTTAGGTCTGCACACCACCACCTTGATCTTAGTTAAAGGTGCTTTGGATGCCCGTGGTTCTAAGCTGATGCCCGATAAAAAGGACTTCGGCTATGCCTTCCCTTGCGACGGCCCCGGTCGTGGCGGTACTTGCGACATCTCAGCTTGGGATTCCTTCTACTTAGCTGCGTTCTGGATGCTCAATACCATTGGTTGGTTGACCTTCTACTGGCACTGGAAGCATCTCGGTATTTGGCAAGGTAACGTTGCTCAGTTCAATGAGAACTCTACATACCTCATGGGCTGGTTCCGCGATTACCTGTGGGCAAACTCCGCTCAGTTGATTAACGGTTACAACCCCTACGGTGTCAATAACCTATCTGTCTGGGCTTGGATGTTCCTGTTTGGACATCTAGTTTGGGCTACCGGCTTCATGTTCTTGATCTCTTGGAGAGGTTACTGGCAAGAGTTGATTGAAACCCTTGTCTGGGCACACGAGCGCACTCCTCTAGCTAACTTAGTTCGTTGGAAAGACAAGCCCGTTGCTCTATCCATCGTTCAAGCTCGCGTAGTTGGTCTGGCTCACTTTGCAGTTGGTTATGTTGTGACTTACGCTGCATTCTTGATTGCTTCTACTGCTGGTAAGTTCGGTTAATCTGGCTACTAGTTTTGTAGATAAGTAATAAAAATCCCCTGCTGTAAGGTAGGGGTTTTTTATTACTTAGTCAATGACTACATAGAACATTTCATCTCGTTTGTTACATTAATAAAAGACGATACGAGCTTTGTATAAAAACTATGACTATGCAGCCTGAAAGTACATCCTTAGGAGATTTATTTTGTCGTCGAATTCCTTTTAAAGTACCAAAATATCAAAGAGCTTTTGATTGGGAGCAAGAAGAAATTGATGATTTTATCAAAGATTTACTGGTGCTATATAATGCAAGAAAAATTGATCGTAGCCAGCCAAGAAAACATTTTTTTGGTGGCTTAGTCAGCATAAAACAACATATACCCAACAGTTATACAGGAAATCTTTACGATTTAGTTGATGGCCAGCAAAGGCTAGCAACTTTCACAATGACAATTGCCTCCCTTGTTAAGGCATTCGAGTCACTTGCTAGTGAAGCTGAAGTTGAAAAAGATACAGAAACCTCACAAGCAGCTAAATCTTATGCGAGTACAACAAAAGATGAATACTTAGAATACAAAGAAGTAATAAATAACCAATTACAGCCACGTCTTCGTCTTACTCTCTCAAAAGCAGATTATGTTTTTTTTGAAGACTTGATAAATGGTCGTAGTCCTAAATCCTCACGAGATTCTCATAAAAAATTACAAATTGCATGGGATTCTATTAGGACAAAGCTTATTAATAAAATTCTCAATGATATTAGTAAATCTAGTGTCTCTGATAAACTTAATTCTCTTCTACAATTACGAAAATCAGTTATAGAGGACTGTTATGTAATTTATATCGTTAGTGAGGATAGAAGTGAAGCTTACAGGTTATTTGCGGTACTAAATGATAGAGGAAGAGAGTTGAGTGATGGAAATAAGCTTCGCTCAGATACTCTTGAATTACTAGAAAAACATGAGAGAGAACAAATATTTGCAGAAGATAACTGGGACACAATACTTAGTTATCCAGCTACAGATGTAGAGCAATTCCTTAGAAATTACTATGCATCTCATCAGGGTAAGGGTGCAGCTAAGAGAAATTTGGCAGATACATTTTGAGATGATATATTTAAGTTTCCATCTGGAGTGGTTTTAGAGATTGCTGACAGTGAAGAAGCTAAAAAAGTATCTCATACTATTTTTGATATAAAAAATGAACAACAAGTTTTTATAGAAATCTCAGAACTACGGTGGCCTTATCGAGGTGCTACTGCTTCAGATTGGCAACAAGAAAGACTACAACGTTTGATAAAAGTATTAAGGCATACACTTTGTATACCACTCTTACTTAGTGTTTATCACTGTCTTTCAGAAAAGGAATTTATAGAAATCATAGACATTTTAGAACGCTTTGCTTTTCGCTACATTACTATTGTGGGAGGACACGCTGAAAAAATATCTACCATATATTACGACCATGCAAAATTGATTAGGCAAGCACCGCAAGAATATAAAATTTCTACTTTAAGAAATGAATTAAAAGCGGTACAGCAAAAGTATGCTCCTGATGAAACTTTTGAATCTCTATTAATACAAAAGTTAAGTTACCAAGATAATTCTTCAAAAAAAATAATTATCAGACACTTTTTAACTACATTAGAGGATCATGTTGAGTGGTACTCTAATGGCGCTAATGGCAAACCAAAACCAAATGAAATAAGTATTTTTGATTTAAGCAAAGTTACTATAGAGCATATATATCCACATAATGCTAGTAGTGCTTCGCGAATTGAAGAGATTGAACTGTTAAAGAACGACATTGGGAATCTGTCTTTTTGGCCTGGACGTAACAATAATAGTGCGGGTAATAAGTCATTTACTGAGAAGAAAAGTCTTTATGAACATTCCAATGTAACACTCAACCGAGAGCTAGTAAAATTTATAGATTGGGATAAGCAAAACTTCCAACAAAGGAGAAATAAATTACTAAAGATGGCAAAAAAGATTTTTACTGTTTAGAGATTAGCCAGTTAGCGTACAATAAGCTATTTAAATTTTTAGTAACTTCACACTATTTGCTCTTACACGCAAAAAAGAATACGTTAACAAAACTGCTGAAAAATATATCGAGTGGTTTCTACCTTTTTTTTGCCCATGAATTTAAAAGAGTGCTATTATGGCTCATTTGTACTTGATTTAGGCGGTACTTACTTACGTGGTAATTATGTACTGAATATTTAAAATACGAGCTTTTGGCTAGATTTTGCAAGGAAGTAGGTTTATTCCTAGTTCAAAAATTCTAGTACTATAATCCGGCTCAACTGTCAACCCTTGCTGAGTGTATGACAATTAGGCGCATTCATGTCAAACATTCAGGAAATACAGTTTGGTGGTTGTCTAAAATACCAAATCAGCAGATAATATAAAAATTTTAAAACCCATAGCCAAAGTATGAAGCAATTACTTAAAAATAGTTATTAAGCCAAAATACGTTCTAGTGGACATGATATTTATAAAAAATTTCAAGAATATAATTAAGGTGTAATTCAACAAATTTATTTTAAATTGCCAATACTAAATACAAATACCGCTTATTTACGACATTGGAAAACAGCAAAAATTAGACCCCATCCAGCACATTTTTATCAAAGGTTCGCCGAGTTATTCATCAAATTTTTAACTGATGAAGGCCATATGATTTTAGATCCATTTGTAGGTTCTAATACAACTGGTTTTGTTGCTCAGACTCTCCAACACCAATGGATTTATTTTAAAATTAATGACGATTATGTAATGGGAAGTCGTGATTGTTTTAGTCAAGATTCAGATTACCTGAAAACTGAGCAATAAGAAGTGAGGAGTTAAAATTTATAACTCATAAATAATAACTACTCACTTAAATTTCTCCATTCACTTGCATTTGATGAACTTGATCTGCCAACTCTTGACGACCTTGGTCATCTAGTTTATCAATCGCTAACATCCCCATAAGAATAACTTCTTTTAGGGTCAAACGTGTCGAATGTGCCTGTTTTTGCACAATCTCCTTAATAATGGGACTAACACCAATCGCTGTACTAGCTCTTGCCACAGAAGGAAAACAAAACACTAATGATTCAGCCTAAATCTTAGCACTTCTAATGAAGTTATTCTCTATAGTTAAAACTTAATTTAAATGTGTTTCAACTCCTACTTCGATGAGCAAACATAAATTTGAAATTCTTGACATAGAGAACTACAACAGAAGTACACAGTATTATCCTACTTGCAGAAAATTTTTGTTAAATTTTCAATTTTTGCATTAAATCTAAAAAGCAACTTTTGGATGAAAATAAATTTAACTATTGTCATACGAGGATTACAAGTATAGTCTTTAACAGCGGCATCTATCGCTCCAGAGTTATCCCAAATCGACTTGCGGGTGTAACTTTTTTAGAGCGAGTTCTCAAACTTCTAGTCTGCTTAACTAAAGGTCGCTAATTGATGTATAATATTAAGCTCATCAAAAACTAATTGTTCGTTTATTCCTCTAAAATTTCTACTAATTCCTCAATGGTCACCTCAAAGGTGCGAGCCAATTTATAGATAGCAGTAAAGTCAACTGTTGTCATTGCCTGACGACGAGCATAACTTCTAACTGTACTGTAAATTACCCCAGAACTGTCAGAAACTTCCTTGAGTGTCCATCCTTTGTCTTGCGCTAGTTCTCTAATCTTCAATCTGATTAATCCCATATTTAATAACTGATGCATTTCCACTGCTCAATTTCATATGAGAAATTAAAAAGCGATCGCCTCTTGGTTGATTAAACTCTCATGCGACCGCCACAATTTACTGAAATCTACAAACTTGAAATCAAATGATTATTCACTATATTAACAATATCAAAAGCAAAGACCTCTATCCTGAGAGCATCAAAAATCATTCAGTAATCGCGGAGTTTGCGGTCACTTGCAATATTTATCACAACTAACTCGTAGAAAGTGGTCGGCTAGTGAAAATACTCCTTTGAGTAAAGTACTCTCACAAATCACACTTATATACCACCGGGAAAACCCTACTTTAAAGAGATCGTAAATTGTCTAATATAATCTCGCGAACACGCTTTACAGAAATATACAGTGTAAATAAGAATAATAATTTAACCTAAGTAAAATTTTCCTGAATACAGACAACTAATGCTGTCATAGGGAAAAGCAGTGAGTAGAGGAGAGACAAAGCGATGAGGGACCCTTATCTGTTGGCAGCAGGTTTGTTAACAGGCTTGGCAATACCAGCATCGGCTCTTCCACATCTATCGATTGTCCTGCCAGAAAATTCTAGATTCCTGTGGGATTTAAAACAGGGTTCCCAGACAGTAGTCAGTACAAAAACTATCAACAGCGTCGATTTTTACTTACCAGAATTCAGCAATCAAGCACTGCAACCCTTAGAAAGTTTGCAGTTGACAGCAGGTGAGCAAAACATCAACAGTGTTGATTCTTCATTACCAGAACTCAGCAGCCAAGGATTACCAGCCCCAACAGAGTCATCAGTTAACTCCAGCGACCAAGCAACTAGTCTCTCACTGACATCTGGTAATCAACTTTACTACCAAAGATTGGCAGCCCTGAAAACAGGTCAGATTTATACACGCAGGGATAGTGATAATTTGCAATCGTTGTGGGAGTCAATCAAGAAGCGTCAACTAACTTATGAAGACTGGAAAAGTTTATTAGCTTTAGAAGCAAGAGCCATCGCCCAAGGTCAAGGTAGAAATCACCTAAGTATCTTAGTTGGTGACTCGTTGAGCATGTGGTTTCCCAGAGAAAAATTGCCTAGTGGGAAATTATGGCTTAATCAAGGCATTTCTGGAGATACTTCCGCTGGCGTTTTAAAAAGATTAGGGGCATTTTCCGCAACCCGACCGGATGTAATTTATATCATGGCTGGAATTAACGACTTACGAAAAGGCGCTAGTGATGAAACAATTTTGCATAATTATCGCCGGATTGTCCGTCGTTTGCGGCAGACTCACCCGCAAGCTCAAATCATTGTCCAATCAATTTTGCCGACTCGCCTACCAAAACTTTCCAATAGCCGCATTCGTCAGATTAACGCCCAACTAGTGCAGATTGCCAAACAAGAAGGTGCTAATTATCTAAACATTTATAGTTGGTTTACAGATATGGAAGGCAATTTGCGCCCAGAGCTGACCACAGATGGCTTGCATCTGTCGCAAGAGGGGTATGATGTGTGGCGATCGGCACTACAGCAGATAGAGTACAAACTTACTCAGGGCAAGAATTGAGCGATCGCAAACAAGCTAAAAAATAAAAAGAATCAGATAAATTTATTTATATGGCTGACAATCCTTTTATATTTATTCTTTCTTTTGTATTTTTACTTTTTACTTTGCCTTGAGAAATCTAAAATCCTATCACTTAACACCCAAGGCTTCCCGATTTAAAACTTGATTCAACTTCCCGCTACGGTAACCTTCTAAATCCAAGGTTACGTAAATAAATCCAAAACCTTGAAATGCGTCAACTAATATTTGTAAATCCGTAGTCAACACAAACTCTTTAATTTGTTCTGGTGCTAATTCAATACGTGCTGTATCGCTTTCGGATCGCACGCGCAAATTTTCCCAACCTAGCTTTCTTAAGAAAATTTCCGCTCTCCCAACTCGTTGTAACTTCGCTACTGTAATTTCTTCACCATAAGGAAAGCGGGAACTCAGACAAGGTTGAGCGGGTTTATCCCACCAAGGTAAACTCAGTTGTTGCGAAAGTTGCCGGACTTCAACTTTAGAAAGACCTACTTCCGCTAAAGGCGATCGCGCACCTCTTTCTTTCGCCGCCTGAATTCCTGGACGATAATCATGCAAATCATCGGCATTCACGCCATCCACTACATAGGGATAACCCAACTGTAAAGCCAAAGGTTTGAGAGTGTCGTGCAATTCACTTTTGCAAAAATAACAGCGGTTAACAGGGTTAGAGGTGTAATTGGGGTTCTCCATTTCGTGAGTTTGGATGATTTGATGAGCAATCCCAATAGTTGCGGCTTGGATTTTAGCATCTTCCAACTCTTCTGGCAACAGCGAAGGAGAAACAGCAGTCACAGCCAAAGCGCGATCGCCCAATACATCATAAGCAATTTTGGCAACCAAAGTGCTATCAACGCCCCCAGAGTAGGCAATCAACGCCTGCTCCATTTCTTGAAATAAAGCTCTTAATTGCTCAAATTTTTCTGTCAGCATCATTTATCAACCCTGCCAAAACCCGATAGCACCCAACAAATTCCATTGTAGTCATTAGTTTTGCAGCATTGACTACTGGGTATTGGGGATCGGGGATTAGGGATTAGGGATTGGGTACTGGATATTGAGGATTTGGGATTGGGCAGATGAGGCAGTGTGGGGAGATTATAAAAAAGCTTCTCATTCCTCCCACCCTTCCCACACCCCAGTCCTTATTCCCCAATCCCTACTCCCCATCAATCAAGTTTGGCGGTTTACTATACTTGGCCACCAAACGAGCTAAAAGTGCTAAATCAATTGGTTTAGAAATATAATCATTTACTCCAGCGCCTAGACAAGCTTCGCGATCGCCTTTCATCGCCATTGCGGTTTGGGCAATCACTGGAATATTCTCATATTGGGGATTTTCTCTAAGTTCTTGTACCAACTTCAGACCATTTCCATCTGGCAAGTAAATGTCCATTAAAATTACTGCTGGTTCTAGCTGTCTTAAAGCTTCCCACATGTTTGTAGCATTCTTAACCCAAGTCACCTGATATCCCAATTTAGATAGATAAATTTGCATCAAATCACCGTTGGGTAAGTCATTTTCTACCAGCAATATCTGAGGAGACAAACTAGGAGTCATAACCAAATCAGATAAAAAACATTTTGCTTCTTCTGCTTGGTCTGCTCTTTCTACTCCCTCTACTTCCTCTGCTTTGTTCAAGGGAAGCACCAGCATAAAACGCGAGCCATGATTTACTTCAGATTCCACTTTCACCGAACCACCGTGAATTTCGGCGAGTTTGCGAGTCACTGCTAAACCCAAACCAGTACCTTCAACACCTGCTACAGCATTGGCAATTTGAAAATAGGGATGAAACAGTTGAGCTTGATCTTCTTGGGATATACCAGTACCAGTATCCCAAACTGTAAAATGCACAAATAAACCTTGACAAGCAACCTGTAAGCCAACACTGCCTTTGCTGGTAAACTTTAAAGCGTTGAAGAGTAAATTCAACAGCATTTGCTTGAGTCGTAAGGGGTCGGCTACTAGGGTTGCAATCTCCGGGTCAAGTTCTAGGGTTAGTCTCAAACCCTTATTAGCGGCTTTCTCCTTCACTAGTGCCAAAACATTGCTACACAGCAATGGCACATCCACTGTTTCCCACTGTACTTCCAGCTGGTTAGCTTCAATTTTAGAGAGATCTAAAATATCATTAATCAGAGCTAGCAAGTGCTTGCCGCTAGACTGAATGATATTTAAATATTCTTGGTGACGTTCTCTACTAGGTTCATAGCCTTGAGCTAACAGCAAGTGCGTAAACCCAATAATCGAACTCAGCGGTGTGCGAATTTCGTGACTGGTGTTTGCTAAAAACTGATTTTTGAGTTGATTAGTGCGCTCCAATTCTTGATTAGAGCTACTTAACTGTTGATACCGTTGCTGCCAAGATAGTATCTGCTTAAGTTGGATTAAAGCTGTAGTACACTGCTTAGCAGACCTGGCCAATAATTGCGATCTCAGTTGAGCTTGCGCTTTTATGAGTGGCTCAGAATCAGACCCTAGTGGTGCTGTGGCGATAACTAGCCAGCCGATGACCTCACCAGCATCATCAGCTAACCGCCAAGCACTCGGTGTTTGTTGATTCTCAAGCTGCTGCAAATCTTTGAGTTCTATGGTCTGTTCCAATCTCAACGGTAGCTTTTTCCCTGCTGTGAGCGTCACTTCCAACTGTGGAGATTGTGAACCAGAAAATGGGGCACGAGAAATATAGCAAACTCTGGCAAATGTTCGGTGTGGTTGAAGTAGAGCAATAGCGACGGTAAACTGCATGAACCCCACGTGACTGGTGTCGACAGCAGTGTTAATCTCGCTGACGACTGTTTGGAAAATTTCTGCTTGTGCGGCTGCTGACTGTATAACAGTATTACAAGCACAAAGCAGGCAATCATTAAGGCGACTTTGCAACTGGTTTAAGCTTTTCTCCAGCCACAAATCGGCGCGAAGTTGCTCAATTGTTGTCAAAAGTTTTGGCCTTGCATCTATCTGTGAGTTCTGTTCTGGTAAGCTTGAATACTGCTGCATGGTCAACTAGACCGCTGAACAAGTTTAGCTTCGCATAAAAATCCCAACATACATAGGATGTTGGCGGGCAATCCTTTTTTATTTATAAACCATAACTTATGGTGTCGGGTTTAGCACCTAAACCGAAAAAAATATTGTATGAAGGATTGATCTAAAATTTTTCCAAGCAACTTCAGATTATGGATATACAATTTGCCCAACTAATCGTCAATGGAATTGCAGTCGGGAGCATTATTGCTCTAGCCGCAGTTGGACTCACACTTACCTATGGAATTTTACGTCTATCTAATTTTGCTCATGGTGACTTTCTCACTTTAGGAGCCTATCTCACTTGGCTGATTAACACTATTGGAGTTAATATTTGGCTGTCAATGATCCTCGCAGCAGGAGGAACCGTAGCAGCAATGCTGTTATCAGAAAAGTTACTCTGGTCAAGAATGCGCTCTATCCGTGCTACTTCCACCACGCTGATTATCATTTCTATCGGACTTGCCTTATTTCTTCGTAATGGGATTATTTTTATCTGGGGTGGTAAAAATCAAAATTACGATTTAGCTGTTACCCCAGCTCTAGACATCTTCGGCTTGAAGATACCACAAAATCAATTATTGGTATTGGGGCTGGCAGTGCTAGCAATTTTGGCGCTCCACTATCTCCTGCAAAATACCAAAATTGGTAAAGCTATGCGAGCAGTTGCTGACGATCTTGACTTAGCCAGGGTTTCAGGTATCAATGTTGACCGAGTAATTTTCTGGACTTGGCTAATTATTGGCACTCTTACATCGCTGGGCGGGAGTATGTATGGCTTAATTACAGCCGTGCGTCCGAATATGGGATGGTTTTTAATTTTACCATTATTTGCCTCAGTGATTTTGGGAGGGATTGGCAACCCGTACGGTGCGATCGCCGCAGCTTTTATCATTGGCATTGTCCAAGAAATCAGCACCCCTTGGCTGGGTTCTCAATATAAACAAGGTGTGGCACTGTTGATTATGATTTTGGTGCTACTCATTCGTCCCAAAGGTTTATTTAAAGGCACGATTTGAGCAGCACCGCTCCACTTCTAACTATTGAATAATGTGGAAATAATAAGCTGCTACCAAGAAATTGATAGCTAACAAGAACACTGCCCAGCCTGTGCGAAAGGCGTAAGGAGGTTTAGCTCCACTGTCAGCAACAGCGGAATTATTAGTTTTAGCAGTCATAATGCGGTTCTCCTAATGTCAGGACTTTTTAAGAAATACCAAATTATGTGTACCAATCCCACAAATTCTTTAGAAATATTTGAAGTTAGGGATTGAGAATTGGGGATTGGGCATGGGGCATTGGCAGTGTGGGAGGTGTGGGAGGATGGGGAAGAAATCTTTCCCCCCTCTCTCCCCACACTCCCCCATCCCCCCTCTCTCCCCTCTCTCCCCACACTCCCCCATCCCCCCTCTCTCCCCACACTCCCCACACTCCCCACACTTCCCTATCTCCTCACCTCCCCATCTCCCTACCTCCCACTCCCCACTCCCTCCTCTCCCGCATGGTAGGAACTACGAACCAGAGGCCCAGAACGGACGTGGCTGAATCCCATTTCCGATGCTAAGGAGCCGAGTTGAGCGAATTCTTCTGGAGTCCAATATTTTTGGACTGGTAGATGTTCTAAAGAAGGACGCATATACTGGCCGATAGTCAAGCGATCGCATCCCACAGCCCTCAAGTCGGCCATTGCTTGGACGACTTCATCCCTGGTTTCTCCGTGTCCCAGCATCAAACCTGATTTGGTGGGAATTGTCGAATCTATTTGTTTGACCATAGCCAGCACTTGCAGCGAGCGATCGTACTTGGCTCCCCGGCGTACTGGCCCAGTTAACCGTCGCACTGTCTCAATGTTGTGGTTGAAACAGGCCACTTTGGCTTTGACAATCATGGCTATTCGCTGGCGTTGACCCGACTCCCCACTCTTTGCGCCACCCCAAAAATCTGGAGTCAGCACTTCAATTTGAGTCTCTGGGTTGAATTGACGGATAGTCGCGATCGTCTTCACAAAATGCCCTGCACCTCGATCGGGCAAATCATCACGGGCTACAGAAGTCAACACCACATAATGTAATCCTAACAGCTGCACCGCCTCGGCTACCTTTTGTGGTTCTTCTAAATCAATAGGCATTGGTGCATGACCTTTATCTACTTGACAGAAAGCACAAGAGCGTGTGCAAGTAGGCCCCATAAGTAAAAAAGTTGCGGTTTTTTGGGCGTAGCACTCTCCCCGATTGGGACAACGACCTTCTTCACAAATTGTGTGAATTTGGCGCTGTTTAATAATGCGTTGTACAGTAGAGATTTCGCTGGCTTTGCCAATGGAGCGACGTAGCCAGCTAGGCATTGCCATAATTTCAGACTTGAGTTCGGCTTGTTGTGACGAAATCATCTCAAAATCTCCGAGAGTATCGAAACAGCGTATCTTTGTCAGATGCGGATGTGCAGTGACGTAGAAAAAGAATTCTCCGTGTACCCCGATCGCTGATGCCTTAGATAAAGGCTAAAGCTTTAAATATCACAATGACACAAATTGAAAAGAACACAAGTAAAAGTTTTACAAAATACGTCTACTAGTGTTATTTATACCGAAATATACTATCCCCCAATTGATAGATATTTTGTATATAGTGGGAGAATTCTCAAGGACAATCGGCAAAGCCGCTATTTACACTTAAAGTTTCTGTTAGAGCAAACAGTCGTGGCAAGCAATAAAATTTTAGTTATCGATGACACTACAGTCGTCAGGGTAAAAGTACGAGAAATGTTGCCTCCAGGCAATTTTGAGGTACTGGAAGCAAAAGACGGGGTGGAAGGACTAAATTTCATCCTTCAGGAGAAACTTAGCCTAATTATGCTGGATTTCCTGTTGCCTAAAATGAGTGGCTGGGAAGTTTTCCAGCAAGTTCAAGCTCATCCAGAGTTAAGGAAAATTCCTTTAGTGATAATGTCTGGTCGCAAAGAAGAGGTGACCGAGAAAATCCCAGAACCATTTGAATATTTTGAATTTTTGGGCAAGCCTTTCGATCAGAAGCAACTAATTAGCGCAATTAAGTTAGCTATGACAAAAGCGAAACAGCCACGCCCAGAACTAGTCGCAGTGGGAGCAGCAGCAGCCAAGAATGGCACCATCACAACCTCTAGTGTCACAAGTGCTACGGTAGCAACTTCTAGTGAGCCAAATACCATAGTCACAACTCCACCTGCCGCAAATACTACAATACCAACCTCTACACCACCAACAGTCTCCCAAGCGGAAATTGAGGCGTTGAATGATAAAATTGCCAAAATGCAAGCAGAAATTGATGGCTTGAAGAAACAGCTAACTCAAGTTGTGACTTTCATTAAACAAAAAATTAAATAAGCTAAAACACATTTAAATTGCATAACTACTTCACTTGGCTGTCCTTAGTCATTGGTCAAAGGACAAACAACGGTCTTAACCAGAGAATATGCAACTTTGACGCATATTAGCTTAGTTGCGTTTGTGATTATCCTCTGCACCTTAAATTACGAATTAATGATTACTAATTACTAATTGTTTGGTCAGGGTAAGAGGATATTATTAACCTCAGTTGCTAGTCTAGCAAATCATCCCTAGATCCATTAAGCCTGCCGCAGTCGACTCTTAATTGAAGGAGTTCGGTAGGCTTTTTTAATTGCTTTATAAGTTTAAGATATAGCAGGAGGCAGAAGGTAGAAGGCAGCTATGCTGAAGGTAAAACTATTACTATTCCTAGCATTCGTGCTTGTCATTATGTCTTAATGAGTGTGACTATAGCTAGAGATTCAAAATCTCATAAAATACTATCAAAAATCTATTAAAAAACCTAAACATTTTTAATAAAATTAAATTTATTACAGCTAATAAATTTAAAACTTGATATATTTAAAACTTAATTAGATTGTATTATTAATATAATTATTTTTTAAAAAACGTTAATAAAATAAGATTCAAAAATAATTTTTATTAATTAATGGTAACGATAGTCTCAACACGGGAATACTAAACCATAGAAACAAAAATTATGAGCATAGGTTGCAATGTCAGTAGTACTAGATACACTATATGCGTTTCCTGGCTATCGCATTACTGAGCAAATCTACTCAGGCAGTAAAACCCTAGTTTATCGGGGTATTAGGGAACAAGACCAAAAGTTAGTCGTCATCAAATTGATGCGGAATGAATATCCAACATTTGGGGAAATCGCCCAGTTTCGCAATCAATATATCATTACTAAAAATCTCGACCTTCCTGGTATCGTCAAACCCTATAGCTTAGAAAACTACCGTAACAGCTATATTCTAGTGATGGAAGATTTTGGCGGTATTTGCCTTCAACAATGGCGACTACAAGACAAGGATAAAAAAGAAAATATAATTTCTCTAAATGATTTTTTTGATATAGCTATTAAAATTGCTTTTATCCTTGAAGGATTGCATCGCGATCGCATCATTCATAAAGACATTAAGCCTGCTAATATCCTGATTAACCCAACCACTGGCGAAATAAAAATCATCGACTTTAGTATTGCCACACTCCTGCCAAGAGAAATTCAATTTCTCACAAATCCCAACGTTTTAGAAGGCACTCTGGCTTATATTTCCCCAGAACAAACTGGTAGGATGAACCGAGGTATTGACTACCGCACTGATTTTTATTCCCTTGGTGTCACCTTTTTTGAACTCCTCACCGGACAGTTACCCTTCACCAGCAAAGATCCGATGGAGTTAGTTTACTCTCACATTGCTAAACAACCGCTAAAAGCTAACCGGATTAACTTCAATATTCCGCCAATTTTGTCTGATATTATCAGCAAACTGATGGCCAAAAACGCCGAAGACCGCTATCAAAGTGCATTGGGGTTAAAGCATGATTTGCAACTGTGTCAAAAGCAGTGGCAAGAGACAGGAAATATTACAGCTTTTAAACTAGGCAACCGCGACATCTCAGACAGTTTTGTAATCCCCGAAAAACTCTATGGTCGGCAAAATGAAGTTCAAACCCTACTCGCAGCTTTTGAGCGAGTTGCTAAACCCTTTGAATCTCATACCAGATACTATCCTGCTGGTTCTCAGTCGGCGCACCCTCTTATTGGGAAAGAATACAGGTCAGCAGAACTGACACCGCTTGCTTTGAGCCAGGAAACCCCTCCAACCAAGTGGCTCCCCAACGCAGTGTCTCCCGTTAGTCAGAGGGGACTAAGAGGAGTAGAAATGGTATTGGTCGCGGGTTTCTCTGGTATTGGCAAAACTGCTGTGGTCAATGAAGTCTACAAACCCATTGTGCGCCAGCGGAGTTACTTCATTAAAGGAAAATTCGAGCAGTTTCAACGTGACATTCCCTTATCAGGGTTGGTGCAAGCTTTTCGAGATTTAATCGGGCAACTACTCTCAGAAACTGATGCCCAAATTCAACAATGGAAAGCCAAGATACTCCAGGAATTAGGTACACAAACTCAGGTAATTATTGATGTAATTCCTGAACTAGAACAGATTATTGGCAAGCAACCTCCAGTTACAGAGCTTTCTGGCAGTGCTGCCCAAAATCGTTTTAATTTCTTATTCCAGAAATTTATTCAAATTTTTACTACTAAGGAACATCCCTTGGTTATCTTTCTTGACGATCTACAATGGGCAGATACGGCTTCTTTAAGATTAATTCAGTTATTAATGTGTGAAAGTAGCTTGTCTAATATTTCAGAAGAGACAGAACAAATATCTGAGATTAAGAGAGGCTTATTATTAATTGGTTCATATCGAGATAATGAAGTTTCACAAGCACATCCACTTTATTTTACACTACAAGAAATTGAACAAGCAGGTGCAAATATTAGTACTATTACCTTAAATCCATTAAGTCAGGTTGATTTAAATCATTTAATTGCTGATACCCTCCATTGTCCGGAATTAGTTGCCGTTCCTCTAACTCAGATGGTGTTTGCTAAAACAAAAGGAAACCCTTTCTTTTCTATTCAATTCCTCAAGTCTTTACACGAGGAAGGGCTAATTAGATTAAATTTTGATGTTGGTTATTGGCAGTATGATATTTCTCAAATTCAAGAATTAGCTCTTACAGATGATGTAGTAGAATTTATCGCGATTCAAATAGAAAAACTGCCATTAACTACCCAAAAAGTTTTACAACTTGCTGCTTGTATTGGGAATCAATTTGACTTAAAAACTTTGGCGATCGTTTATGAAAAATCGGTAGTAGATACAGCATCAGACTTGTGGCAAGCATTACTTGATGGGCTAATTTTACCACAGAGTGAAATTTACAATATTTTTCCAGCAGATGATACTAATCAAGAGTTAATTGTTCGGGGAATAGAATCTACACAATTTGCAAGCGTTAATTTACAGATACCTAAATATAAATTCGTACACGATCGGGTACAGCAAGCCGCTTATTCTTTAATTCCTGAAGAACAAAAAAATCCAATTCATTTAAAAATTGGGCTACTGTTATTAAGTAATATTCCAGTTGCAGAGCAGGAAGAAAGGATTTTTGAGCTCGTCAATCAGTTTAATATTGCACTCGAATTTATTTCTCATCAAACTAAGCGAGATCGACTAGCGCAAATGAATTTAATTGCTGGACGTAAAGCTTTAGCTTCAACAGCTTATCCAGCTGCGGTTAAATATTTAACTACTGGCATCAAACTACTTGCAGATGATAGTTGGGAAACAAAACATCATTTGACTCTGGCTTTATATGAGACTGCGACAGAAGCAGCATATTTAGCTGGCAACTTTGAACAAATGGAGCAACTAGCAGAGGTAGTGTTGGTACGTAAACCACTACTAGAAAAAGTAAAAGTTTATGAAGTTAAAATTCAAGCTTATGGAGCGCAGAACCAAACACTAGAAGCTGTAAATACTGCACTCGCATTTTTGAAACTTTTAGGAGTGGGATTTCCCGAACATCCAAGGGAATCTGATATTCAGTTAGCAATGGCAGAATTAACATCAAATCTCAACGGTAGGCATGAAGACTTAATTAATCTGCCAGAGATGATAGAAGCTCAACCTTTAGCAATAATGCGTATACTAGCAACTGCAACCTCTATTACTTATGCAGTTGCTCCTAAAATTTTTCTGCTAATTGTTCTCAAACAAATCGAATTATCACTCAAATATGGGAATGCTCCATTATCTGCCTTTGGCTATAGTAATTACGGGTTAATACTCAGCAGTTTAGTAGGAGATATTGAGTCTGGCTATCAATTTGGCAAACTGGCTGTTAATCTGGTGGATCGGGCGAATACTAAAGATGTTAAAGCTAAAATTATGCTGGGATTTCACACAACTATTCGGCATTGGAAGGAACATATTCGGGAAGGATTAAAACCTTTACTGGAAGGTTACTATGCTGGACTAGAAATAGGAGATTTAGAATATGCAGCTTATTATCTCCACTCTTATTCCTACTCTTCATATTTCATTGGTAAAGAACTCACAGAGCTAGAACGTGACATGGCAAATTACAGCAGTGTCATCAAGCAAATAAACCAACAAACAGTATTTAACTGGATTACTATCCACCGACAAAGCGTCTTGAATTTGCTAGGAAATGTAGCAAATCCTTGTCATCTAACTGGTGAAGCTTACGATGAAGAAAAAATGCTACCACTTTACCTTGACACCAATGATGTCATGGGAATTTTCTACTTATATGTAAGTAAAGTACATCTTTGTTACCTATTTCAGCAATACTCTTCTGCCTTGGAAAATGTTAGTTTAGCAGAAAAGTATTTACAAGGTGGAACAGGACAGCAAGTAACTCCTATTTTCTACTTATATGATTCACTAGCACGACTGGCTGTATACTCGGATGTCTCCGATTCTGAGCAAAAGTGTATTTTGAATAAAGTTCAAGCAAATCAGCAAAAAATGGAGCATTGGGCAGATTTTGCTCCCATGAATTATTTACATAAATATTATCTTGTAGAGGCTGAGCGATATCGAATACTCGGTCAATATCTTGAAGCAATAGAATTGTACGATCGCGCTATTACCCTGGCTAAAGAACATGAGTATGTTAATGAAGAAGCACTCGCTCAAGAACTCACTGCCAAATTCTATCTAGAATGGGGGAAACATAAGATTGCCCAAAGCTACCTCACAGATGCTTACTATAGCTATGTTCGTTGGGGAGCAGTAGCAAAAGTTGACGATTTGGTAAAACGCTATCCCCTATTACTTGCTCCTGTATTTCAGCAAGAAAAACTAAAACTGAATATCCATTCCAGCCAAGAAAGTACTTCTTGGAATAACATATCTTTATCTAGTTTGAGCAATCAACAAACTATGATTGGCTCAAAGACAAGTATTTCTGATTATCTAGATTTAGCTGCATTTATTAAAGCATCTCAAGCACTGTCTGAGGAAATTGAGCTTGAGCGACTACTTTCTACTTTAATGGAAGTTGCGATCGAGAATGCAGGAGCCTCTAAATGTGCTTTGATTTTAAGTGAAGATGATAGCTTACCGTTAACTGTTATGGCAGTTTGCTCAAGTTCGACTTTTGAGCATCCTTATACAGAGTTTCCATCAATTTCTTTAGAATCAAGCTACGATGTTCCCATTACTTTGATTAACTACGTTAAACGCTCCAGAGAAATCTTGGTTATTGATGATGCAATGGCTGTTTCTTTTTTAGCAACCGATAGCTATATTGTCTGTGAGGAACCCAAGAGTTTATTATCTATACCTATTCTCAATCAAGGTAAATTAATTGGAATTCTTTATCTAGAAAATAATTTAACAACTGGAGCATTTACACAGGATCGTATAGAAGTTCTGAAACTCCTTACCACTCAAGCAGCAATATCCCTAAAAAATGCTATCCTCTACAAAAATTTGGCACAAGCTAAAGAAAGCTTGGAGAAATACAACTATAATCTAGAGCAAAAAGTCAATGAGAGAACCCAAGAACTAAACGATAAAAATGAAAGATTACAACAAGCTATAAAAGAACTGAAACGTACTCAAATTCAGTTAATTCAAAGTGAAAAAATGTCTTCTTTAGGTCAAATGGTAGCAGGAATTGCTCATGAAATTAATAATCCAATTAATTTTATTCATGGAAATATTGCTCATACTAGTGAATATGTCCAGTATTTATTGGATTTGATAGCTGTTTATCAGCAAGAATATCCTGGTTCTTCGCCTGCAATTGAGGAGAAATTAGAGGAAATAGATATAGAATTTCTAGCAGAAGACTTGCCAAAAATTTTAGATTCGATGAAGATTGGAAGTTCGCGTATCCGTACTATTGTTTTGGGTTTACGCAACTTTTCCCGTCTTGATGAATACGAGATGAAGCCTGTAGATCTTCATGAAGGAATAGACAACACTTTAATGATTTTGCAGCATCGAATAAAAAGAAAATCTTTAGACACAAAGCAGGGTATGGATATCAATTTTTCGGAAGTCAAAATTATCAAAGAATATGGAAATATTCCGGAAGTTACTTGTTACGCAGGTCAGCTAAATCAGGTATTTATGAATATCTTGAGTAATGCACTCGATGCTTTAGAAGAGTCATTTTTCATTAGTCATCAGTTATTCGTAAATGACCCACAGAAAAATTCCAATAGAGATTTGCAAACATCAGAAGGTCAAGAAAAAATAAAAAATTATCAAGGAGAAATTCGTATATCTACTCAACTAACAGATTCTAATACAGTGATGATTTGGATTGCCGATAACGGTTGTGGTATGACAGAAGCCGTGCGGCAGAAAATTTTTGACCCATTTTTTACCACCAAGGCGGTAGGAAGCGGTACGGGCTTAGGATTGTCGATTAGCTATCAGATTATTGTAGACAAACACAAGGGTAGTTTAACTTGTAATTCCACACTAGGAGAAGGGACTGAGTTCCTGATTGAGATACCAATGCAACAGGGATAATTGGGCATGGGGATTAGGAGTGTAGAAGCGGTGGGGTAGTAGAGCGAAATTCTCTCCCCATCTCCCCTATTCCCCTGTGTCTTTTTTCTCATTTAGAAATGACTGAATTAGTGTTCTAAGATACAGATGTAGTTGTCATCTTTACTAAAGACTCTTGACGCATACGCCGCCCCGTAATTACCATCTTGACTCCACTCCCTGGTGCAAGATTAAAACCTCGACGCTGAGGTTGCTCTAGCCGCCGATCGACTAGCGCCAAGTGATAGTGTGATACAACGGTTGCTAATGCTAGCTTAATTTCAAATAGAGCCAAAGCCTCGCCCATACAACGACGGACACCACCGCCAAAGGGCAGAAATTCATAGGGAGAAAATTGACGTTCAATAAAGCGCTCTGGTTTAAATTGCTTAGGCTGGGGATATAAATCCTCTCGATGATGAGTGAGATAAATACTGGGAAGCATTATAGTTCCAGCCTCTAAAAGATGTCCCAATAATTCTAGAGGTTCTTGCACTACCCTGGGAAACGAAAACATGGTGACGGGGTAAATTCGCAAGGTTTCATTACAGATAGCTGTGAGATATGGCAGTCGGGAAATGCTTATAGGATCTGGGGAATCGCCGAGACTATCCAGTTCTTGGAGCAGTTTTTCACGGACTAAAGGCTTTTTGTGAATCCAGTACAATCCCCAAGCCATTGCTGTTGCAGTAGTATCATAGCCAGCAAGTATTAGAGTTATTAACTGATCGCGCAACTCTCGATCTGTCATCGCTTGACCTGCTTCATCTCGACATGATATCAGCAAAGAGAGAATATCAATGCGTTCTGGATCGCGTTGTTGCTTATACTCGGCAATTTCAGTGTAGAGAAATCGATCGATTTTCTCTCGAACGCGCAGGAACTTTCCCCAAGGACTCCAAGCTCCTAAATCTTGTTGCAAGAATGAGAAAAGAAATAAACTAGAACTAAGAGGCGACTCAAAAAGCTGTAAGAAGGATGGCAATAGTTGCCTAAGTTTTTCAATTTTTTCTCCCTCATGAAAACCAAAGATAGTCTGTAAAATGGTTTGCAGAGATATCTCTTTTGTAAGGTCACGAGCAAAAAATGGCTTATTTAATGGTAACTGACTAAAGATTTTTTCAGAAGCATTACAGATTAGCCGACCATAGGCTTGCATCCGCTCTCCATGAAAAGAGGGTGCCACGAGTTTTCGTTGGCGTTTGTGGCGATCGCCCTCCAGCATCAGAACTGAATAACTCCCCAAAAGGGGCTGCAAAATTCCGTTGAGTTCTCCAACGGCTGTAAACTTCTTGCGATCGTTAGTTAAAATTTCCTGGATTGCTTGGGGATGGTTCACAAAAACTACGGTATCCCCAAAACCAATTATCCTAGCAGTGAAAATATCAGGATATTGCTGGGCTGCATTTTCCATATAGCCTATAGGGTCACTAACCCACTGAAGCTTTTGTAGTAAAGAGGGAGTTTTGACAATATTAGGTAATTGCATCTATTTTTTACTTTAAAATTGTAGTTAGCTAATGGTTATTTGTCTTCATAACTCAATGAATTAACGTAAAAAGTTCAAGGTTTATTATCTAAAAATCGAATATATATTAGCTTAATATTCTATATTATTGCTTTAGCAAATATTGTTAATCAATGTATAGTAAAATTCGATTATTAGAACTCTTTTAGCTCCAGTTTTTCTAAATTATGATAACGATAAGAATGAAAACACCATTCAATGTTACCACTAATCCAACTATGCATTACTGATATATACTTTGTCAAATAACCATCTAATTCCTCGCCCAAAGATGGAAGAAATGATTCTATACTTATTAAAGAATTTAGTTCTTCATTGTGGATTTTAGTTACCTGCTCTATTGCTTCTTCTAGAGAAATTTTTTTGTGATAATGCAGAACATATATTAAATTGTGAACGTCACCACTAGCTATTTCTCTAGATGCTGAGAAAATATCGTTAGACCAGGCAATAATATCAGTTGTAATCAGTTCCAGTTTTTTCACAAGATAGTGATTTCTTAAAACATCGGGAATCATAAACTGATGACAAAATTCAGCTAATGCGAGAACAGCATAAACCCCTACACTTGACCTGCGTATCGTAATATAAGTATCCACATCAGGTACAATTCCCTTGGCGCGGTTGGTTGCTTCCTGAACACACCCATAGAAGTAGTCTTGCAAGTATCTGATGAAGTATTTAAACCATTTCATGCTAGCTCTTTGGAGAGTTCGTTGTCGTAAATCAATCAATGCATGACTCAATAGTGTATCCTGGTTTGTAATTTCCGCACCGTTCAGTATTTCCAAATATCTTTGGTGAAAAGTCTTTAATACTTGAGGTTGCTTTTTTAACTCTGAGAGATCGCATTGATCGTCCCAAATAAACACCCAACTCAGCCAATCATTTGCAATCTTAAGTTCTTCAAGATTGCTATCAGGATAGGCAGATGCAGCTAATAAAAAGAATTTCGACTTACAAAATCGCTTATAAGTTGATTCATTAGCCAAGAGGTTAAATTGAAGTACCCATTCAACAGCGTGCTTTTCTAAAATATCAACATGCTTATTGAGTTGTGGCGGAAATGGACAATATAAACCGGAAGAAAGTAATTGCTGCATAAAAAAATTCTGAGTTAACAGTCATATTCACAACTAATTTCCATGAGAAAAAAGTCAATAAACTTTTTAAGAGTTTATGACATTTATTTGAAAAATTCTCTATCAACACCACATTGTCTGAAGGATATAATTCAAATTAACCTCATTTTTGGCGGCGCTTAAATGTATTTGAATATTTCAAAACTTAATTGGTTATTGTTCAACTTTTTTTTTGAAAACATAACCGTAATTATCTGTAATTATATTTTTTATAAAGATAATAGCTACATAATTGTAAATACTGTTGACAAACTAAAAAAAAATACTTAATGCTAAAGAAAATACTTCTTATCTAAAAACAATAGGATTTTGGATTAACGCTAATTTTTTCAAAATACAAGGGTAATAATGACTAATTTAATAAAAGAGTATATTCAAATTTAGTAAAAACAAAGATTTGCTATTTTATATCCATCTATAGCGATCGCCCCTGTAGTCAGCTATAAGCAATTTAATATAAGAATGTTGCTGTTATCTCATTTTTTGGGAACTATAGGATTGTCAGATGATAAATTGTTCAGTCATTGATTTAATAAAATAGAGGTGATTTAGTTGGGATTGCAGAGCAAATACAGCAATTATATTGGAGTTATGAAATTAGTCCTAAAAGCAGGCAATAAGCGATAGATTTTTCAGAAAAAATTTATCATTGTAATCGCAAGCAACGAATAGTAAAATTAATACCAATACATGAATTATCAACTATTTAAAGAAATGCATCATATTCCAGGAAGTAGTTTAATTTTAGTGGTAGATGATACTAATACTAATTTAAAAATTGTCTTTGAAATATTAACTAATGCAGGCTTTGAAGTGATAACAGAAGTTAATGGAGAAAAGGCATTGAAGCAGGTTGAATCTAGACAACCTGATTTGATTTTACTAGATGTGATGATGCCGAAAATAGATGGTTTTGAAACCTGTAAAAAATTAAAACAAAACTCCGAAACTTGTGATATTCCCGTAATTTTCATGACGGGTAATTCGGATACAGATAGTAAAATTCAAGGTCTAAGTATCGGTGCAGTTGACTATATAACAAAACCGTTTAACCAAGAAGAACTATTAGCTAGAATTAAAACCCATCTTCAGTTACGAAATCTTACAAAAACTTTAGAAAAACGAGTTGCAGAAAGAACAGCAGCCTTGTCTAAGGCACTAAAAAATTTACAAGAATCCCAACTCCAGCTTGTACAGACAGAGAAAATGTCTGCTCTTGGTCAATTAGTTGCAGGAGTTGCTCATGAAATTAATAATCCAGTTGGTTTCATTCATGGCAATCTCGGACACGCTTGGGTATATTTGCAAGCCATGATTAAGCTCATTGACCTTTATCAACAGTATTATCCTCATCCAGTTGCAGAAATTCAAGAAGAAATTGCAGCGATGGATTTGCAGTATATACTTTCCGATCTACCTAATTTAATTTATTCGATGAAAGAAGGTGTTCAACGGATTCGTAACATTAGTACCAGTTTACGAAACTTTTCGAGAGCAGATAGCGATCGCAAAGTTTATTGCGATATTCACGATGGCATTGATAGCACAATTATGATTCTCAAACATCGCTTAAAAGCATCAGAATTTCGTCCCCAGATTGAAGTCATTAAATATTATGATAATTTTCCACAAATAAAATGCTTCAGCGGACAACTCAATCAGGTATTTATGAATTTATTAGCTAATGCTATTGATGCTTTGGAAGAGTCTAATTTAGGACGTAGCTATGATGAAATTGAAGCATGTCCTAATAAAATTTGGATTCAAACCAGCCTGATTGAAAACAAAAATTATGTCTTGATTCAGATTAAAGATAATGGTGTGGGAATATCGACTGATGTCCAGCAAAAAATATTTGATAATTTATTCACCACTAAACCCGTGGGTCAAGGTACGGGATTAGGATTATCTATTGCTCGTCAAATTGTTGTGGATAAACATGGAGGAACCCTGGATGTAAACTCAGCCCCAGGACAGGGTTCAGAGTTTCTCATTACTATTCCAATTTCTTAAAATAGCAAAATTTTATCAATTAATTATTAGATAAAATATATAAAATATGCAACTCCCTAAGTTTTTATAAAAGTCAGGAATTTATGTATTTAAGGATAAATACTAGAAGATAACAGTTGATTATGTTCAAAAATATAGCAGGAGGCAGGAGGCAGAAGGCAGGAGGCAGGAGGTAAAACTATTACTGTTGCTAAGATTCACGCTTGTCATTATGTCCTAAAGGGTGTGACTACGGCTATATGTATTAAAATCTTGAAATATAATCATAAATAAAATTTTTCTGATACGCAAATAATTAAAAATAAATATTAATTTCATCTTGATTCAATTTTGTAAACTTTAACTTTTTCATACGTCTTTATCAAATCTCTCCAAAGTTCTGTTCGCCCTTGGCGTTGGTGTACTCGGTGAACCAAGTTAGCAAAACTGTTTCATAGAGAAGTCAGACGCCCTACGAACACAGACTAGGCTTAACTACGCTATCATCGGAAACAGGCGCTGATGACTCTGTGTAAATTTATAGGGATTATCTTTCCACTTTTTACTTTTTAATATTATTGTTACTTAAAAGATGTTTTAAAAGTTATTAGTGATGTATCAAACACATTCATAACCCACCTAAATTCCCCTTAAATAAGGGGGACTTTGAAAATGTTATTCCCTCTTAATTTAGGGGAGATTAAGGAAATATTGATGCAATCTGATACTCTACAAACATCCTCTAGGAAAAGCAAATAACAAAATCTTTAAAAAATATTAAGTAGTTACTCTATATGCATTTTTGGGAACTCTATAACTGTAGTTATAAAATTGTGTATTTAAAATATATGACAAATTCCCTTAACCATTCAATCAGTACGCTTAATCTTTCTTTAGAACGGGATATATTTTTACGTACATTAATCAGAGAACTGTCTGGCACTTTGCAGGATGTAGTTGGCATAGAAGAAGCCTCTGGTTTTATTAGTGTAGTTGGAGAAAGAATGGGTAGGGAGATTAACGAAGATTACAAATCTGCCCTGGAAGTCTCAAATCTTTCCCGTAAACAGGTAGTAGATGTTTTAGTTGATTTAAAAAGACGAATTCAAGGCAATTTTTATATTATCGAGCAGGATGATGAAAAAATTGTTTTTGGCAACCGCGTTTGCCCATTTGGCGAAAAAGTGCTTAATCGTCCTGCGATGTGCATGATGACTTCAAACGTCTTTGGAACGATCGCAGCTAATAATCTAGGGTATGCGAAAGTAGAATTGCAAGATACCATAGCAAACGGTGCTTCTGGATGCAGAGTTATTGTTTACTTAAAACTTACTCAAGAGGCAGAAGATGCAGAAGGTCGAGAATACTATAGGGGGCTATAATCTGGGTAAACTTTTCACAATAAAAAAACTCCAAAATACTAGCCCTGATGCAGATTACTAAAGTATAGTCTAACCAAAAATTGTCAGCCCCATGACTCCTGAACAATTTATTGAATTTGCCAGAGTTTTACCAGAACCTTTACTTCTGGTGAGTAGTGAGGGTCAGGTGTTAGCTACCAATCAACCAGTAGCAGATATGCTGAGATTACGCCGTCAAGAACTGCGAGGAAAAACGCTCTTCGACCTGGTAACTGAGTCTGCCAACGATATTATAAAGTACCTCCAAGCTTGTTCTACTAGCAGAGCAATGACTTTAGGTTCTTTAACTTTGCGTACAAATGATGGGCATACATTAATATGCCGCACTCAAGGAGCAGTTATTCAACCTTGGTCTCCTGAATCTTCAGCTTTAATTCTTCTACGCTTGGAAAATAGAACCGTAGCCAGCAATAATTTCGTCCTTCTAAACCAGAAAATCGATGAGTTAGCAAAAGAAGTTCAAAAACGCAAACAGGCGGAGTTAGAACTCCAGAAAGCCAATGAAGAACTAGAAATTCGCGTTGAGGAACGTACAACTGCTTTACAAGAAACACTAAGCGAACTACAACTTACCCAAACTCAGCTTATCCAAGCTGAGAAAATGTCTAGTTTAGGTCAGATGGTCGCTGGTATTGCCCATGAAGTTAATAACCCTGTTAGTTTTATTTATGGCAACCTTCACCACGCCTATAAATACACTCAGGATTTACTGAGATTGTTGGAAATTTATCAACAAATTTTTCCAAATCCTCCTTTAGAAATTAAAAAAGAAATAGAAGAGATAGACTTAGATTTTTTGATTCAAGACATAACTAAACTCTTCAATTCAATGACGGTAGGAGTACACCGCATTCAAGAAATTGTTAAATCATTGCGAAATTTTTCTAGACTTGATGAAGCTGAACTCAAGCAAGTAAATATTCACGAGGGAATTGATAGTACTTTAATGATTTTGGCTCATCGTCTGCAAGCTAAACATGAATGCCCAGAAATCAAAGTCATTAAAAAATATGGGCAGCTGCCCAATGTAACTTGCTACCCTAGCAAACTCAATCAAGTTTTTATGAATATCTTGGTAAATGCGATCGATGCGCTGGAAAAGTCGGCACTCAGTGGTCGGTGGTCAACAGACAATTCAAAAACAACTGATAATCCTCAAATTCAAATTATAACTGAAGTAATCGATGGAAAGTGGATAATGGTTACTATTACTGATAATGGTTTGGGAATCAACCAAGAAGTTCGCTCAAAGCTATTCGACCCATTTTTCACTACTAAACCTGTGGGCAAAGGTACTGGGCTAGGTCTATCTATAAGCTATCAGATTATAGTGGAGAAACATGGCGGACAACTTAACTGTTTTTCTACTCCAGAAAAAGGTGCAGAATTTGTAATTAAGATACCTGTTAAGTCATAGGATTTTGGATTGGGAATAGTGGTCTGCTAATAAAACTTTGCGTGGTTAAAAATTATCCGTGTCTGTGTGTAAGAGCGTCTTTGTATTAGTTTCAAGCTGGGAATTTTTGGTTGGTCGATTAATTACGTTGCTAAATCTCAGTTGAGTGAATTTAACTTTAAAAACGCCTGCTTGCTAATTAACAAACAGGCGCTTCTTTAATAGCACAAAGTTTTATTGAGATTCAGCAGGTCAAATCTTAACATTAGAATCAACTGGGGGTTGAGACTGACTGACTGAATCTGACTTTGGCAAAAGTGGTAGATTTTGTGCTTGTACAGTGCTATTGACTGTTGCTTGCAAAATAGCAGTATGGGAGATGGAATGGTTAGCCAATGTAAATAGTGGATTTGACAAAATCCCAGCGATGGAAGTGGCAATTAAAGTGATCGCTAAGCCGACTTGCAAAGGTCTAAATCCAGGCAAATTCCAACGTATTGGAGGATAATTCTGCACTGCTTCAGACATTTCATGGGGTTCCTTTACTACCATCATCTTGACTACGCGAATGTAGTAGTAGATGGAGACTACACTGGTAACTAAGCCGAGCAAGACTAGCCCATAAAGACCTGCTTGCCAACCAGCCCAAAACAAGTAAATTTTGCCAAAAAACCCAGCTAATGGGGGAATACCACCCAAGGAAAGCAGGGAGATACTCAACCCCAGTGTTAGGAGTGGATCTTTTTGATATAGTCCTGAGTATTCGGCAATCTGGTCGGTTCCTGTTCGCAAGGAGAAGAGAATGATGCAGGTAAAGCCGCACAGGTTCATGAACAGGTAGACCAGCAAATAAAATATCATACTGGCGTACCCTGCCTGTGTGCCAGCAATTAAGCCAATCATCACAAACCCAGCTTGGGCAATGGATGAATAAGCTAGCATCCGTTTCATACTAGTTTGGGCTAGGGCGACTACGTTACCCAAGATCATACTCAAAACGGCCAGAGCAGTGAAAACAAACTTCCACTCGTCAGCAACAAGCGGGAAGGCTGTTGTCAGCAAGCGGATAGCTAGAGCAAAGCCAGCTGCTTTGGAACCCACAGATAAAAAGGCGATTACCGGGGTGGGAGCGCCTTCGTAAACGTCTGGTGTCCACTGGTGGAAGGGTGCGGCAGAGATTTTAAAGCCGATACCAGCGATCGCGAAAACTAGGGCAATCACTAAACCTAAAGATTGACCAACATTAGCTGTGGCAATACCATCGGCGATCGCACTTAGTTGTGTTTGTCCACCTGATAATCCATACAGCAATGATACACCGTACAAAAATACTGCTGTACTCGAAGCTCCAATTAACAGGTATTTCAGCGCCGCTTCGTTAGAGCGGGGGTCACGCTTAGTATAACCTGTTAACAAGTAGGAGGAGATACTCAGGGTTTCTAGGGAGATAAAAATCATTACTAACTCGCTAGCCCCGGATAAAAACATTCCTCCAAGGGTAGCAGTCAGCAAAATAGCGATGAATTCTGCTAAAGCGGTGCCACTCTGCTCGATGTAACGAATTGACATCAATATAGTAAAAGCGGCAGACAACGCTATAATACCGCGAAAGACGATACTGAGGTTGTCACTGTTAAAGCCACCGCTAAAAGACATGGGATTGAGAGCATCCCATTGAAAATACAGGGCGACAATCGAAGCCAGTAAACCTGCGATCGCTAGATATCCAATCGAGCGCGAGGATGTACGCCCCAAAATCAAATCAACTATCAAAACCCCCAAGAGGGTGAGAATCACAATTCCCTCTGGCAAAATTGTTCCAGCATTTAACTGGGATGCAAGATTAGCAAAATCCATGAGATGTATAGGTTTTGGCGATTAGACATTAAGGCTAACTCTGTTCACTCTAGCAAGTTTTCAACTCGCGAACTAATTCCTTCAACAACAATTTCACTGCTTTGGCTGATATTCGCGATCGGACTAACTTAATCGGCTTGCCAGATGCTTTCTGGGCATCTAATAATTCACCCAAGTGTTTAGCTATCTTGTTTTTTGGACGCGACTTTCTCGGCTCAATGCGGCTAAAAACCCACTACCATATACTTTGACGGCAGAAGGCTGAACCACTGACTACTTTTGACCGAAAAATATCGCCCGATGCTTCCATCGATGGAGCCAAACCCAATGCTTTTTGAAAGCGTCTTAATCAAAGGTGGCATTTGGCTCCTTTGCCGCATCTTCGTCCTTTACGGATTTTAACTTCTGGTTGACCATCTGCGCCTAAGTAGTCTTGTAGTGGGTAGATATGAGAAATGATTGCTGCTTTTGGTGGAGATGACGAAATTCCATTTGGATGCACTGGAATTATTTCGGGCATTTAGGATGATACTGGAGTGCATCTTAAAGCTTATTTGATTAGATACGCGATTATCCCTGATACCAAAGTACTATGCAAGAGAGATGCTTGTTAGCAACTCACGGACGATTCTATTCAACAACTCTCAATAAATAGTTAATTATCATAGAAACAATTGCTAGCACAATTGAACCAAAGAAAGCAGGTAAAAAGCCCTGAATTTCAAAACCATAACCAGGAGTTAAGGCACTTGCAAGCCAAAGGGTTAAAGCATTAATTACCAATGTAAATAAACCAAAGGTGAGCAAGGTAATTGGAAAAGTTAAAATCCGCAAAATTGGTCTAATAAATGCATTAACTAAACCAATAACAAGAGCAGCCACCAAGGCTACCAGAAAATTCTTGATAAAGAATCCCGGAACGATTTTAGCAGTAATCAATAACGCCACCGCAGTACCGAGCCAAGTTAATAAAAAGTGTTGCATAAGCTTTTTTAGAAGAATTAACCCTAAATTTAATTAATTTCACTTTTGTCTGTTGTGATTTGTAGCACCATTAGGTGTCGTTGTAATTGACTCCTAAAGTAATCGTCTTCTTTTGACAGCGTAAAAGCAATCTAATACCATTTTGGATTGTCAAACAAGTAATGATAATCACTTTTGGCAATCTATCTGCTGGCATAGAGAAATACTTATAATCCTAGTATCTTTATCGTATTGCAGGATGTACCTCAGTCAACTAACCAGTAGTGATGCGAAAAGCATACAGCTTTAGTCCACAATTTCATTCAAAGACAAGGGAGACAAGCAAGAATTTTCTCGCTTATCTCCCCAACAGCCAGATATTTGATTTTTTGAATTCTCTAACGCCGCAAAATAATTTCCCAGGTAGCCCCGCCAACTACGCCGTCAGCTTCTAAACCATAGCGCTTTTGTACAGCTTTCACAGCTTCCTCAGTTGTTGGGCCAAAGTCTCCATCTACATCGCCTTTTAAATAACCAAGCTTTTTCAGTTGTTGTTGCAACTTGACAACTTCCGAACCACGTAACCCAGGACGCAAAATTGGCAATCCTTCTGAAGTGTATTGAATACCAGGGGTTCGCTGAGTGCTAGTATTTGACTGAGTTCGAGTAGTTTGTCCAGTACGCGTGGTTGACTGACTTCGAGTATTTGATGTAGTACGATTCGGTGTTTTCTGAGCTTGTCTTGGGGTGGCAGGTCTTGGTTCCGGGCTGGTAGCAGCTTGGGTTACAGCTTTCTTTGGTGGCTTAGGACTGGTATTAGCTTGGGTTACAGGTTTTTTTGGAGGGTTGGGCTTGGTAGGAACTTGGGTTACACCTTGTCTTGGTGGATTGGAGGTGGGATTTGCAACCTTGGTGACATTGCTCGTTTGAGTGGGAACGGGAAAATTTGTGGCTGAGTTAAATACTTGCCCAGATGAAGGAACTGTTGATGCTACCGATTCCTTAGGGAAAAGTCGTTGCCAAGTGGTGGCATCAACAATGCCATCCGGATTTAAGCCGGCTGCTTGTTTAAATCGGGAAACAGCACTAGCTGTATTTTCACTATATATACCGTCTACTACACCAGAGTAATAACCCAAAAGTTTCAGAGCTGCCTGGAGTTCAGATACACGTTCGCCTTGGCTACCGACTTTCAAGGTAGGACGGTTGATATTATCTCCAGGATTTATTTGGGCTATTTTTTGTGGGGCTGCAATTGATACTAAAGCAGAGGAGGTAATCAACACAGGTGTAGTGGAGAGGAGTATTTTAATCGTTGATAAAACCTTAGATCTCTTAGTCCACCAACCCTTTTGCCGTTTTTCCATTCTACAGCGATTTCCAGTTTGATGTAGTAATTTTAAGTAACTCAAAATACTTGCTCTCAGGCTGTGTTGCATGGAATTCACTCCCAGAATATTCTCATGCTAATAGTACAGCCGCTTGGTCTAAAAAACAGCTGCTACCAAAAAGCGATCGCCCATCATCTACCCTATGCGATCGCCTCATTTATTGCTGCTTCTTGACCAACTAAAGACAGGTAAGGTTGTTTTAAATACTTACAAGCGGCGGCGATCGCGTCTTGGCCATCCACAGCCGCAATCAGTTCTTGGAACTTGGTGTCAAAATCAATTCCCAAGCCCAAAATTTCATACCAGCCGTATATCTGAGCAATTTGCCCGTTCGTTTGTTTACCCAAAGCATACTGCCCCAGGATTTTGTTTTTAGCAGCTTGCAGGGCGGGTGGGGATACTTCGGTGGTAGACAATAAATCGACTTCTGTACGCAGTCCTTCTAAGGCTATGCTGGTATTCT
The DNA here is from genome assembly GCA_029379225.1 of Nostoc sp. S4. GTDB lineage: Bacteria > Cyanobacteriota > Cyanobacteriia > Cyanobacteriales > Nostocaceae > Nostoc. The sequence continues at coordinate 46,443 of JAQYWR010000001.1, forward strand.
CTGGTGCTGTACCCATGTAAACTACAAACGATGCTGGGTATAGCCTGGTAGAGTAAAAAGCAGATACCTCGTAAGCTAAACCTCGTTTTTCCCGCAATTCAACAAACAAGCGACTAGAAAGCCCATTTCCCAAGTAGGTACACAGCAACTTCAGTGGAGCGTAGTCAGAAGAACTCACCGATGTTCCCAAATAACCGAGCATCACGATTGATTGTTGCGTCTGTTGTGGCTTTAGCCTGATCTGCGGTTCCACCTTAATTTCAGGTAAATTGAGTGCTGGTGGTGCTGATGTTTTTACTTGCCAATCACCAAAAACTTCTGTCACCAAAGCGACTGCATCCGTGGGTGTGACTCGGCCAGCAATACTAATTACTAGATTATCTGGACGGAAATAAGTTTGATGATACTGCACCAAGTCCGCACGAGTTAAGCGGCTCGTGGTTGTTTCATCTCCTAATACAGACATTGCATAGGGATGATTTTGGTACATTACCTGCCGCATTTGTTCAAAGGCGACAGTGAAGGGTTGCTCTTTTTGGGAACGAATATCTTGTAGCGCTAAACGCCGTTCTAGTTCGACTTGGACTTCGGGAAAAGTAGGCGATCGCAAAATCTGCCCTGCCAATGTTAAAATTTCGGCAAAATCGGATGTTACCGTCTTGAAAGAGAGTAAAAAATAATCAGTAGCCGCATCTGCACTCAAACTCGCCCCCACAGACTCGACTTTTTCGGCAATTTCCAAGCTAGAAAGTCCATCGCATCCCTTTGTCATCACCGCTGATAGCAAATGTGCCAACCCTGCTTGTTCTTGGTTCTCATGACAACTGCCCGCACGTACAAAAATTCGGGCTGCAATAATATCAGCGGCAGGATTTTCTGCTACTAGTACGACAATGCCATTATTTAAGACGGTGCGATGGATAGGCGATTTTTGCAGCAAGGTTGTCATTTGTTATTTGTCCTTTGTCATTAGTCATTAGTCATTAGTGTTATCTCTACCCCTGCTCAACAACAGCCTCCCATCTCCCCATACTTCGGCTCCGCTCAGTACAAGTCTCCCCATCTCCCGATGCCTAACTCGGTTTAAGTACAGTAACGGCATAATTTTGCGGCGAGAGATACTGCTTAGCTAATTTTTGCAGTTGAGGGGCATCAAAAGACTGAATTCCCTGGGGATACATTAGAGCTAATTCGGCTTGGGCAATGGTGTTGTAGTATCCATAAAGTCCTGTGAGTTGATTCGGGGTTTCAGTAGAAAAGGCATACTCGTTACATAGTAGCCTGCGCGACCGGGCTAATTCCTGTTCGCTAATTTCCTGAGTCTGTAACTTATCTAAACAATCGCAAATCAAAAACTCAACTTCTTTTAGATTTTCTGGTTCTAACCAGGCAGTAATTGTAAATAAACTCGATTCTCGTTGCAGAGAAAAATTACTACAAATTCCCTGTACCAATTGCAAATCTTCCCGCAAATCGCGTACTAAACGCGAAGTCCGCCCTTCTGCTAATAACACTGATAATAAATCTAAACCATAGGCAGTGTGGATTTCTTCTACTCCTGGTACGAGCCACGCCATTAACAATCGCGCTTGCTCTATGCGTGGTAAATATAGTTCTTGACGACGAATTTCTGTTATTATTGGCTGTGCTACTTTTTCAAACTGGGGACAATCAGAAGGTTCGGCAAAATCAGTAAATGAACGATTTACTAATTCCCAAGCTGACTGCACAGGTATGCCCCCAGCAATTACCACCGTCATGTTTTCTGGCTGGTAGTGGGCACGGTGAAAACACCGCATAGCTTCTGGTGACTGCTGCATAAGTTCTTGCTCAGTACCCAGCACCGAACGTCCATAAGGGTGACGCCCATAGATGCTTTTAATCAAAGCTTGGAATCCTATCCAGTCGGAATCATCATTGCACGAACGGATTTCCTCTAGTACTACGTCCCGTTCGCGGCTAAATTCATCTTCTGGAATTGCTGCATTCAGCAGCAGTTCTCCCAAGTACGGCAGAGTATCTTCTAGGTAAGGTGCAGCTGTGGTCAGTGAATAATGAGCATAATCATAGCTTGTTGCCGCATTACTTACACCACCCCGGTTTTCAACGTTGTAGTCGAACATTCCAGGTGGTAGTGTTGCTGTACCTTTAAAAATCATGTGTTCTAAAAAGTGCGCCATCCCGAACCAGGGTTCTGGCTCTAGGGTTGTTCCAGCACGCACCCAAATATCCGCCACAACTACAGGGGTAGTGGGAATTTCTTGATGAATTAACGTTAAACCACTGTCTAGTCGGAAGACCGAGCCTGGAAACACTGTTTTAGTTAGTTGTTGTAACAATTTTTTGTAGCTTTAACCACAATTTCATGCAATTGTGTGATTTTAACTCCGAACGTTACCTAAATTAGAATCATGTTATACAGATTTAGTTTTTATTAGCAGGTATCGCTAAATTGATTTAGACAAAAAGTTTTGTAAGTAAGAAAATAATCAGGGTTTGTACAATATCTATGGGACTGACAAGAGAAAGCGAGCGCAGCTCGTCTACAACCTTATTACATAAAAAACTGTATCTTAAGATACTATTTTTTAAGATTGCAGAACTTATCAGTCTAGTGAAATTTACACCAAACTTGTTTGCGATCGCACTTTAGCTTCCGGTTAAAACTAAATGCTAAGGTGTTATTTGCATCAATAACTATATAACAGTCCAAAATTATTAGTAAAAAACTATAAATAACTAATGACTAATGACAGCCTTAATGTAAAATTTCACAATTTCATTTACGATTGCTGTAGTTTTTATTTATCTATAAAAATTGAAGAGGATTATCAATTAAGAATATGGATTGATGCACTTAAGACCATCGCAGCCAAAGCCTTGAGTCATCATTGCAGATAGCTGTTGAGAAACTTGACTATCGACGTTGAATTCTTGCATAATTTGGTCATAGGGTTGTCCTTGGGCTATCTGCTTTACGATTTGCTCAAACTCTATCCAAGTCAAATCACTTTCAACAAATGCTTTCGCAAGGGTAATTACGAATTCCTCATAATCATTATCTTCCAGTTTTGTCATCATCCGGTGTTCAATGTGAAGCGAATCATCAAAACAGTAATACCAGGATTTCGCTTGCTGGTTAACTACTCTTCGGAAAAACTCCTGCTGTTTAGAGCGACTAACAGCACGATCTGCTTCACTACATACTATTAAAATAGGCGCACAAACACAGCTTTGAGCTTTTTCTAAAACCTCCTCTCTCAATTTAATAAATATCCGTAATGCCTTAAGACAAAAACCTTTATAACCAAAATTGCCAGGTGCATTTTTGTTAAACCATTCAAAATAAATTGGTAGGATCTCAATTAGTCGATCGAATAGTGAGTAGCGACTACCCAAAAAAGGCGCGAACAATAAAGCGCGGTCAATCAGCTGGGGATGCTCTAAAGCTAACCAAGTAGCTAAAGTTCCACCTGTTGAGAATCCACCAATTACAACTTTTTGACCTAGCGTTTTTGCAATCTGCAACCATTCAATCAGAAATTGTTGATATATCTGAATATCTGTTGGTAGTGGTGGAGGATTTTGACGGCTCCAGTTACCTGAGAGTCCATGACCAGGTTGTAAAGGAATCAAAACGTTATATCCTTTGTTAAAGAAGGCTTTACCGAGTGGCTCAAACTGGTAAGGGCCTGCTGTAAAACCATGCAAAAATAAAAAAACTTTTGATGTGAAGTCAGGGTGAATCAAAAATTTGGAACGACAGGCTTCATTCTTCAGACCCAGTGTAGATTCTAATTCGTGAACTTGCTCTAGAATTTCTAGTGTTTTTTGAATGCCAATTTTCATTTATTACAAAACCCCTTCAAAGATGATAAATCCCTCTCAAGTCAGAGATACATTCTATGCTGTGGTAGAGGATTTTTTGATTATACTTCAGTATTATCTGAATTCGATTGTCAAAAAAATCATAATTTTTCTGCTGTTGAGACAATCTCCAATCCATTTGGGTAAGAGATAAATTTTCAGGTCGTTTTGTTAGCAAAATAGTTTTAGAAGCAAAAAGGAAAATATGGCTAAGGCAAAGAAAGTTAAGAAAAATAATTCAGATTTAGATCCGAAAGTAAATGAAGCTGACGATATAGTTTTATCGTCTAACGAACAGACACATACAACTAAAGCAATCAATATAGATGGTCTGCGTCCAATCGATCCAAGTAACATCGAAATTGAGGAAATGGTTGATGTAGATGGTCTACGACCAATTGCAAAAGATGAAAATAATTCTGGTCGTACAATTGATATAGATGGTCATCGCCCAATCGCAAAAAGCCCTTTTCAAGACAATGAAATGCTAAATGAAGATGGTCAACGTCCAATTGACCATAGTGATTTAGAGGTTGAAGAAATTCTTGACATCGACGGTCAACGTCCAATCGCTAAGAGTAAATTTATAGTTAAAGATACTCTAGAGGTAGATGGTAGCCGCCCAATAGTTTCAAATAGTACTGTTGAGTCGGAAATACCAACTGATTACGTAGAAAATAAGAATAACACAAAGAAAGTTAAGAAAAATAATTCAGGTTTACAGCCGAAAGTGAATGAAGCCGATATAGTTTTATCATCTAACGAACAGACCCATATAACTAAAGTAATTAATATAGATGGTCAGCGTCCAATCGATCCAAGTAACATCGAAATTGAGGAAGTAGTTAATATAGATGGTCTACGACCAATTGCAAAAGATGAAAATAATTCCGGTCGCACAATTGATATAGATGGTCATCGCCCAATCGCAAAAAGCCCTTTTCAAGATAATGAAATGCTGAACGAAGATGGTCAACGTCCAATTGACCATAGTGATTTAGAGGTTGAGGAAATTCTTGATATAGACGGTCAACGTCCAATCGCTAAGAGTAAATTTATAGTTAAAGATACTCTAGAAATAGATGGTAGCCGCCCAATAGTTTCAAATAATACTGTTGAGTCGGAAATACCAACTGATTATGTAGACTAATACGAGTATCCTTGATACTGTTGTAAAGTAGTAAACACAAAACAAGAGGACGCATTAATATATCATTGTCATAGGTTTACTATAGTAAAATTGTTAAAGTTAAAATTAATGATTTTGCTATAGTTAACATCGATTATTAATTGGTAGTACTTGATAAAGTGCGATCGCCCAATAAATAGGATTACTAAAGTTTCAATAAATTAACAGCTTTAGTAACTGATTTATTAATCATAGGAACAAACCGAAGTAAATGCTCAGCATAATCTAGGCGCTGGTCAAAAGTACAACTGCATTAGCGCCTAACAGCAAAGATTCTGGTGATAGCTGATACTCTTGGCAAAGTTTATAATTCACCCAAAAAGTGTGAAAATTGCAAGTAAGCCTTGTAGCTATTTTAAGACCAGATTTTTGCTATCAGTATGAAATTCTATATTATCGAGCAAACGCCAAAGTTATTAAAACTGCAACTCAAGCCACAAACCATATTCTACTGGCTATTTGGCGGAATCTTTATCATCGGAGGCGTTTTTTTAATAGCTGCACTGGGCAAAGCTACTACTTTTAGTTGTAGCCGAATTGGAGAAGAGGCAAACAGTTGTCAGCTAACTACTAAAAATATTCTAAGTACTCAAACTCAAAGCTGGCATTTTCAAGAGATAATAAAAGCAAAATTAGACACTACCATTACTGATGCAGGGGGTAGTTATCCTTTTGTACTTCAGACAACTCATGGTTCAGTATTAATAAACTTGCTAAATGCAGATAGTACTCAAAAAGAAGCTAAAGCAGCGCAAATCAATACATTTCTTAAAACTCCACAAGAACAAAAGCTGACAATTGGTGAAGACAGTCGTTTGTGGACTTATCCTCTGGGTTTATTCATGGTTGCGGGTGGTGCTGTTTGTATTGCTTCTATACTGAGGCAGAAAAAAATCGTTTGTGTTGTTGATAAAACTGCTGGCAAAATAACTATTGAACGTCAATCTTTGTTGGGTAATAAAATTGCAGAAGCAAAGCTTTCAGAAATTGTAGCAATTGAGCTTAATTCATTTGAGTTTGATAACATATCAAGTTATAATATTCGCTTAATTTTAGCAAATGCTCATCATATTGATTTAGCCACAGCCTCTATATTTACTGCGACAACTGCAAATCAAATCAAAGAGACGCTCACCAGTTTTATCAATCTCTGAATTAAGTCTCCAGCGAGGCTCCTAACTCAGCACTTTCAATGGCTATTCTCACCCAGCAAATAATTGTTGACCATTCTTTGCCGCCTTTATGAGTAACTCCCCGACTTCTTCATCTGTTATTTGGGGAAAGTCTTCGTACCAAAGACCAACGCTGTAGAAAGGGTTGGGTGTGGAGACGCAAGTAATTTGGTCTACTTCAGCTTCTAACTGTTGGCAAGTTTCAGATGCTGCTACGGGCACAGCAATTACAATCGTAGCTGGTTGTTGTTTCTCCACAGCTACAATAGCAGCCCACATAGTTGCACCTGTTGCTAAACCATCATCTACTAAGATGACTGTGCGTCCCCGTAAATCTCTTGAAGGGCGATCGCCTTGATAAACCTGTTCCCGGCGCTCTAACTCTCGTTCTTCTTCCACGGCTACCTTAGCAATTACTTCGTCGGAGATGTTCATCAGCTTGATAATATGTTTATTGAGTATCCGCACGCCATGAGGAGCGATCGCTCCCATTGCTAATTCTTCTCGATCGGGTACACCCAATTTACGTACCGCCAAAACATCTAAGGGAGCATTTAATGCCTTAGCAACCTCAAAGGCAACGGGTATGCCACCTCTTGGTAGCCCTAAAATCAAGACATCTGAGCAATTAGCATAAGCAGTTAACTCTTTAGCCAATAATTGACCTGCAAATCTCCGGTCTTTGAATAACATGGTGTAACACTCCTAATGAAATTATCAAAATTTTAAGTATTTACACGTATTCTTACTTTTAATGCATGATTTTTATAGTTGGATGTTCTGAGCCGATCTTAAAAAGCTAAAAATGCGGTGTCCTCTGACTAACGAGGCGACATCTTCAATCTACTGTTCTATCAAACGGATGACTTATACTATTTCTAAAAATCTTGACAACTAATAAATTGATTGTAGGGACAGCTGTGTATCCCTACCTATGTATAGATATCAGGTATTTTATGAAATACTATCAACGGGTGGAAGAAGATTTTTTTATTTGAAGCTACAAATTAAAAGGTACAACTAGTTATGCCTGTGACAAATTGTTATGAGTTTTCTCCCACTTGTGAATATTTGTTGTTAGACTTGTACTGAGTATATATTTTAACTAAAAAATTTAAAATTATCTAATTAATGCCAGATGCAAAAATCTATAAATAATAAAGTAATCATGCAACTGCTAATTTTGGGCTTTTCCCATTTTGTTTGCAATAAAATGTTAATGTTGTCTTCACATTAACCCTCAATTGTGAATCTGTGTCCATTGACAATATTCTGATTTTTTAAAGCAAGTATAAAATTATGCTAAAATTTATAGAGAAAACGTTATACCAAGTATCGTGTAACACTTTTAAGTAAAAATTAATAGAGTAGAATAACTGAATAATGCTCAGCTAGTTTTGATATTAAAGCAGGATTTTTATAAATGAGCGGCTTAACTAGTTCGGAAAACACTATAGTTAGGAGCACAGCAGCCATTAAGAGGCTGGCAAGGGCGATGATGGTTTCTGCCGGAGAGTTTTCATTGATATTAGCATGTTGCAATTGTCTTGAAAGACAGCAACAAATGATAAATCTGTTAACAGAATTTTCCTCAGCAGATATCGAGCAAATCCTGCTTACGCCCGCAGCTGACTCATTGTATACAATTATTACAAATACAATTGGTACTACTCAACCTGAAGCTTTGATAGTACGGAGTTTAGAATCTGTAGTGTCAATTAATCAACTAATCATCAGTACCAATATTATGCGAGATGAGTTTCGCAAACAGTTTCACTTTCCCTTAGTATTGTGGGTAAATGATGAAATTCTGTGCAAGCTAGTCTGGCTAGCACCTGATTTCAAAGACTGGGCGTCTACTACTATTAGATTTGATTTACCTAATAATCAGTTACTTGAACCCGAACAACAAGCAATTAGCGCCTAAGCGAGATTTTTTGGATTTTGGATTTTAGATTTTGGCTTAGGAATAGTTTAAATGTGTCTGGCTTGGCGTGAATCCAACTGTCACAATAATTTTTCAGCCTTGCTGATTGATGAAAGAATTTTGTCTGACGCGTAGGCGAGGTAATACGCCTTTGGGGTTTTGTACCAATACGGTTTAGTTAAAGGCTGTACAAAATTGTGGGTTTTCGAGACGCGATAAATCGCCGTCTCTACAAGTGTTTTGGTCTTATCTGAACTGTATTGGGTTTTGTACCTCGTAATCCAACTCCTAGAGACACTACCCTCAGCTTGCTTGTTTATAAAGATACAAATAACTTTAAGGGTAGCAACTGCTCTGACAAAGGCGCAGAGAATGTATAGCCGTAGTCACACCTTTTAGGACATAATGATAAGCATGAATGCTAGGAATAATAATAGTTCTATCTCCTGCCTTTTGCTAGAACTTTGATTTGGGGAAAAATTTTATCGATCGCGCTTTCTCTACAATCGGCATTTTTGAAATTGGCTCGCGCAGGAAAATTTTTGCCCCAAAACACAAATATTACCAAACAATATGGGTTACGTTTTTTAATTTAGGTGAAATTTAGCTCAGGAACAAACAATCATTACACTAGCGTCTGTCTTTATATCTGCTTCAAAAGACAAATACTAAACAAATTCCAACTAGTGAAGTGTCTGGGATTATATAGTTTCTTGTCCTGAGTCGCTAGATATTATTTCTTAGTTTTATAACTATTGACTAATAGCACTATATTAGTATGAAGCTTATGGCAAAATTTTATGTTAGCACCAATCAAGCGCGAATTTTCACCGCTTTGATTTTGACTGGGATTTTATCTGTTACAAGCGGTTTAACATTGAGCAAAGATGCCGCAGCGGCTTCTGCAAACTTCTTACTAGAAACAAGCACTGATTCTAAAGACAACATTAAATCAAATCGCTTGCCGCGTCCAGTAGCTAACGCAGTGCTGCAAGATTTAGCCCGCAGACAGGGAATTTCGACTAGAGAACTGAAAATTACTAACTATAATCAACAGACTTGGCGCAACGGTTGCTTGGAATTACCTCAACCCGATGAAATCTGCACCGAGGCCTTAGTTCCTGGTTGGCGGGTTGTAGTGTCTGATGGCAAACAAAATTGGATTTATCATACCAATAGCAACGGGCGATCGCTACGTTTAGCTTCAGCAAATACTCCCTCAGATAAATTACCTGCATCTGTAAGAAATGCTGTTTTGCAAGCTGCATCTAGACAGCTGCAACAACCGATTTCTCGGCTAACGATTGTTGAGTTTCAACAGCAAACTTGGAGAGATGGCTGTTTAGAATTAGCTAATGCTGATGAATTCTGTACCAAAGCTTTGGTACCAGGCTGGCGGGTAGTTGTTGGTGGACGCGAACAAACCTTGGTTTATCACACTAATCAAACAGGTTCGATAGTTAGGCTCAATCAAAAGCCTAATCAAAGTACACTGACACCTGTGCCAATTCCAGTCAGCGAGTTACCACCACCCTTGGATCGAGATATAGTATTTCGGCAAATCTCCAGTGGTGGCTTTGCTGGTAGAACCTACGAGACTGTTTTACTCAAAGATGGGCGATTGATTCGCGTGCGGATTGGTGATGCTAATGATTCTGAGCGTAGTGTTCGCCGTGTTTCTTTGCAACAGGTACAACGATTTTTGCGATCGCTAGAACGCTATAAATTTACTCAATTCCAGAATCTCAGTTACCCAGCACCCAGCGGTGCTGCTGATTATATCACCTACACTTTTACTAGCCAAAAGAATACAGTACAGTACAACGATATTTCTCAAAATAACCTGCCAAACAATTTACAAGGAGTAGTTAAAGCTTGGAATCAGGTTATAGCTAGCGCTCAATGATAAACAGGGATTGGGGATTAGGGACTGGGGAACTCGAGTGCCTCAGTCCCTTTTACTGGCGATTGTTTTAGAGCATACAATCAAAACGATAATTCGATTGTACTTGTGGTAGATGATGAAAAGGTTAGTAAAATGGTGTATTGGGTTTGATTATTGCTGGAATATTCGCCAAAGTCGAAAGTCGGGGTTATTTTTCGTGATGGTTACCTTAAGTGTGGTAACTACAGTGATATTATCGTTGCCCTTAAATGCTCAAACTATTCCTCAGAGATTACCTGCGTCTGAGTTAAGGGGAGTGTGGTTAACAAATATTGATAGTGATGTGTTATTTGAGCGCGATCGCCTCAAGGAATCTTTGCAAGGCCTTCACCAACTCAATTTTAACACCGTATATCCGGCAGTTTGGAATTGGGGATATACATTGTATCCTAGCAAAGTTGCAGCCAAAGTAATTGGGCGAGCGATCGACCCCACACCCGGACTGCAAGGACGAGATATCCTCAAAGAAATCATCAATGTGGGGCATCAACAAGGGTTAACAGTAATTCCCTGGTTTGAATTTGGCTTTATGGCTCCAGCTGATTCCCTATTAGCTAAAAATCGTCCTCAGTGGCTTACCAGTCGCAGTGATGGGACGCGGATTGTCAAAGAAGGCATACATAACCGCGTTTGGCTGAATCCCTTTCGCCCAGAAGTACAACAATTCATTCAAGATTTAATCATTGAAATCGTTAGAAACTACGACATTGACGGTATTCAATTTGATGACCATTTCGGTTTACCATCTATATTGGGATACGATACTTACACAGTGGCACTTTACAAAAAAGAGCATCGAGGCAAAGCGCCCTCAAAAAATCCCCAAGATCCAGAATGGGTGCGCTGGAGAGCAAACAAAATCACTGACTTCACAAAGCGGGTATTTAAAGCCATCAAAGCCACTAAAAAAGATTGCATAGTCTCCGTTGCGCCAAATCCTCAGCGTTTCTCCTACGAGTTCTTTTTAGCAGATTGGCAGAAGTGGGAACGGCTGGGAATCATTGAAGACTTGGTATTGCAGATATATCGGGATGATTTGAATGTTTTTATTAGTGAATTAGAATATCCAGAAGTCAAAGCTGCAAAGAAACATATTCCAGTAAGTATTGGGATTATGGTTGGTTTGAAAAACAAATTTGTGCCGATGCAACAAATACAGACACAAGTGCAAAAAGTACGCGATCGCAATTTCGCTGGAGTTTCTTTCTTTTTCTATGAAACCCTCTGGAACATCAGCAAAGAAAAGCCCCAAGAACGCCAGATTGGTTTACACAAACTCTTCCCTACACCAACGGCTTACCCAAATTTACTCACAGGTTGGAAACCCTTGAGTTGATTTTTTAACAACTAGAACTTATGCACTGCGATAGAATTATGTCATTGCGATCGCCTAGCCTACCTAAAAAGCATACGCAGTGATATTTATCGTGAAACAAATTTGGAGTTGATTCGCAAAGATACTCCATCTTCCGATAAATCTAATTTTAGTGGTTGAGGATTATTTTTTAATTGCTCATACCCATCTATCCATAAAGCGAACCAAAAATATTTATTCATTACCTGCTTTAAAGCGTTGATTCTTTGTTGTGCCGGTGGATGGCTGCTAATTTCTGTGTAGTCTGAAGGGAAACGCGAAAACAGGTTCAAGACTCGCAAACCTCCATTTATCTCATAGCCAGCTTTAACCATATAGGTGTAACCAATTTCATCTGCTTGAAATTCATGCTGGCGACTTAATGCTTGCATGGTTTTCTCAAACTCTTGTTTTTTCTGAATAATAATTCGTTCTTTGATGACATCTTTTGTAGCGGGTGATATGGGAGTTTTCGATTTTCTCCATTCTTGTACAATCCAATTGTTATATTCTGCTTCTGCTTCTTGAAGTAATTTTTCTTGTAAACTAGCTTCTACTTCTTCTTGCTGTGCAGAATGCCGTTGTGTGTGGTGGGCTAATTCATGACTGATAATAAAAGCTAAAGCTGCATCATCGCCGTGTATTTGGTCTAACAAGCCTTTATAAATTACGATTTTGTTTAACTCATCTGCGTAGGCATTGATATCATATTCATCAGTAATTTGTAAGCGCCAGGGATGCTCATCGAGTCCATTAGCACGAATTACTCTTTCTACTACACTGTAAACCCATTGTAAGTTAGTCTTTTTAGGTTGTACTCGTGGAAGATAAGTTGAAGGATTTGTAGTAGTTGAAAGTAATGGTAATGGAATTGTTGCTTGCACGAAACCTGGTGTATTGAGGTTTAGTAAAACGCTACTGCTAAAACCTAATGTAGTGAAAAAGATGCTGCGAATGTATGAGGATGTCATAATCGTAAACGCCTATTTGCTTTGTTTGAACGCTTTTGATTACTTCTACGAGATGACAGCCGTGTTCTTACGCCATTCTACGAAAAAGATTTTTGTAATTCTCTTACGGGCGAACAACGGGCGAACAACGGGCGAACAACCGTTCGCCCCTACCGTTGATTTGGTTGGGGTGTTGGGAAAAATAAATGTGGTTAACCTATTCGATAAATTTGATGAAATATAACCCAGAAATACATGATCGCAATTCTATCCGCCTGAAGGGATACGATTATTCTTCTGCTGGATTTTATTTTGTGACGATTTGTACCCACAAAAGACAATGTTTGTTTGGTGAAATCGTTAATGACGAAATGGTATTGAATGAATATGGCAAAATCATCGCCGAAGAATGGGTCAAATCTGCAAAAATTCGTCAAGAAATTGAATTAGACGAATGGATTGTCATGCCGAACCATTTTCACACAATAATTGCGTTGGTGCAGCCCGTCGTAGACATCGCCCACCAACCACCCGTACGGGCAAACAACCGTTTGCCCTCCGATGATTCCCCCCCAATCAACAATAATTCGCAAAGAGTAGCCCCACCTATGAAACCGCGATCGCTTTCATCTGCGATCGCCGGATTTAAATCTGCTGCTACCACTCGTATTAATACAATCCGCAACTCACCTAGTACACCTGTATGGCAAAGAAATTATTATGAACACATCATTCGTAATCAATCATCATTAGAAAAAATTCGTCACTATATCCAAAACAACCCAAAATCGTGGAACACAGACCAACTACATCCCAATACCCCATCAAAATGGTAGGGGCGAACGGTTGTTCGCCCTCTTGTTCGCCCTCTTGTTCGCTTCAATCTCTAAACATTCTATTTTCTCAAAATCTCTCCGATTATTAGTTACAAGAATCAAATCGTTAGCGCTCGCAATTCCAGCAATGAGAATATCTATATCATCTACTGGTGTCCCCTTCTTTCTTAAACTGGCATAAATATCACCAGAAATTGTTGTTGAATCTGTAGTTAGAGGCAAAATTATATTATACGAAGCAAATTCTAAAAAAGATGTTAGTTGTTTCTGTGCGTCACGATGCTTCAATCCGCCAACTATTTCGTAATAGATGATGATGTTGATGTTAATTTTGCCATCTTCTTGAATATATGCATTAAAGTTTTCAATTAACAAGGGTTGATTGCAGAAAAATAAAGATAAAATCTTCGTATCAACCAAGGCTGGTTTCATCACTTATTCTTCTTACAAAAGCTTGTTGACGACGTGTGATTATTTCTTCATTAAAGTTGGAAAATGTTTCATCTGACATATCATCCCAACAGCCTGCAAACTGCATAATTTGTGCGGGTGTATCTTGAGATGCTTCTACACCGACTCGAAAATAATGAATAAAATTATATACTTCTTCCAGCTTTTCTTCAGGGATGAGATTGATTTCTGTTAGAAGTTTGGTACGTAAATTTGATGGTTTCATGTTTTTCCCGTAGGATGTAGTGCCAAATATGAATATACGTATATTAATGCTACTATCCCAGCAAATCGTCAAAGATACCCAGAATTTTAACGAGCGCAATTTTTGCGATCGCATCTCACAAAACTTTACCCATCGCTTTTTTATTCATTACTTGCTAACCCATAGCAAAATCTGTAAATTGTCTTTTATAAGGTGAATGAAATCTGATAACAATATCTTGTTTTGGAACTCCCATTAAAACTAGCTCTTCCGCAATATTTATCTCTGTTCCATTCCACTGAATCCAAATTTTTTCATTATTGATATCTATGTGTATTGAACAACCATATACACGACGTTTATTTTCCCAACCTACATGAACAATTTGATAATGGTCGCGTACAGTATCAAATATTTGTTCTACTTCTACATCACCATAAGAAGGTTTATAACTACCATATTTTGTCAAAACTTGCTGAATGCATTCCCTATATTTTTCTAACTTATCCATCTTACTATCTCCTCAGTTTCAGCATCGTAAATCACTAGCTTTAATTGAAATTATTGAATTTGAAGCTGTATAAATGTCAGCGTAAAAAAATTATTATAAGTTTCTATATCAACAGCTAAATATAGGTGAGGCTCTGGTTCTTTCTCTCTCAGAGCAGTACGATAATTAAGAAATTGTCCGAGAGCAACATGAAAATCAGTGATAGCTGATGGATTTAGAAAACTTTTGATTTCAACAGCGATTTTTTCTCCTGACTTTTCTGCTGCAAGTAACTTCTCTGCTCCCAAATCGATACGCATCTGAACTTGACCAAAATCAATATACAGAGGGTCGTTTGTAATATTCCACCCGTCTTTTTCCAAAGCTAATCTCACAATATCGTGAAATTTGTCCTTCGCTGATATAACTTACTTTATTCATCTGGGAGTATTATCATTCTACCCCATAGTTAAGGTGTGCAAATTACTATTAGCTCCTACCTAACTTATCAAGCGATCGGTCAAAATTTGAAACTATTTTACCAATTTCGTGGTAAAGTTCCTCATTAGATATTGAAGTACGACAGGTAACAAACCGCTCCCTAATCACAGTTTTGTTAGAGCAACAATTGGACGAAGGTGAATGTGAAGCAATAGCTTTAGCAATTGAACTTAATGCAGAATTACTACTTATCGACGAACGGCGAGGAAGAGCGGAAGCTGATAGGTTAGGATTACGAATTACTGGGTTGTTAGGGGTTTTGGTTGAAGCGAAACAAAAAGGATTGATTGTCGCTGTCAAACCTGTGATGGATGGGTTGATTGCAACAGCAGGTTTCAGAGTTGCGGATGCTTTGTATACTCGTATTTTGCACATGGTGGGGGAGGTGAATGACCTCAACGCTTGATGTTGTCACACAAACGTCTATCTTCTGCGCTGACATCACGGTTATTTTTTAGATAGTCATGCAACCAGTCGCAACCTTTTTTCAGTAAATCATCAAGGTCAAAATGTAATAAAATTACTTTATCTCCAGAATAGATAAGAGTTTTTCCATCAGGGCTAAGGCTTAAACTTTTAATTTGCGAAGGAGTTTTGATAGTTTGAAGTTCTTTACCTTCTTTATTCCAAATTTTGATTATTCCTTCATCATCACCAGAGGCGATTATATCACTTTTAGAGCTAAAGCTTATGCTCGTAATCGAACCTACGCTATGACCTTTACCGAGTAGTTTACCATCTTTGCTCCAAAAGTTTATTCTTCTTCCATCCGCAGAGGCGATAATGTTACCATTTAGACTAAAATCGACGATATAACCATTATCCTCTATGCTTTGCAAAAGCTTACCACCTTTACTCCAAAGTTCGATTCTCTTATCGCTAATAGAAGCAATGATGTTACCATCAGGACTGAAAGATATGTCCTGATAATATGTATCATCTTCCTTTATAGTTTTTTGTAGTTTACCATCTTGATTCCAAAGTTCAATAGCTGCATTATTAACAACAGCAATGTTGCCATTAAGGCTAAAATCCATTCTAGGCGTTTGGTAAGAAAATGTTGGTTGTTCAAAAGCTTTAAAACTTTTTAAAAGTTTGCCATCTTTGCTCCAAATTCTGATTCCACCTCCGCCTCCGGAAATAATATTGCCATTTAAACTAAACTTTACTTCACTAGTGCTTCCATAATCATTATCAAATTTTCGTAATAGCTTGCCATTTTTATTCCACAAAGTTAATGGACTATCATAACCACCAGCAATAATGTTGTTACCGTCATAGCTAAATTTTATGCTATCAAAAGAAAGTGAATTACCTTCTTCACCTTCTAATTCTAAGCTTTGTAATTTTTTACCATTTACACTCCAAATTTGAGTCATTCCATCACTATTAATAGATGTCAAAGTATTGCCATCAAGGCTAAATTCAACGCTTTGAACACTAGGAAGATTGTTTTTAACAATTTGGGGTTCTGCACTATCTTTGCTCCAAAGTAAAATTTTTCCATCTAAACCACTAGATACAATAGTCTTACTATCAGGGCTAAAATTAACATCTGTAATTAGAGGTAGAGGATCGCCACGCAAAGGCCAATAATTAAGATTCTCCTCATGCCCTTTAAAAATTTGGATTTCTTCACCATCTATACTCCAAAGTTTGATTTCTCCAGAGTACTTATCAAAGGAGATGAAAGTTTTGCCATCAGGACTCAACTTTATGTCTTCCATGCAGGTTCTACAACTGGGAGTATCTGTATTGATAGTTTTTACTATTTGACGATCTTTTTTAATTATTTTTATTTTTCCATCTTCAAAACCATAGATATCAATATTAGAATTACCTGTGTGCCTATAATAATCAACAGGTTTGCTAGGTATTTCTGTTAGTGACGGTAGTTCAGTATTGCCTTCTGTAGAGTCCGTGCTTTCAAGAGAAGAGGGTTTACGATTAAGCTCTCTCACTCCGTAAACTACTTTTTGTAGAGTAATCACAGTTCTAATTTTGGTGTCTTCTGGTACTCCCAATGGATTTTTTTGTAAGTCTTTAGCTATTCTTACTGCTTCTGTTAAAGCTTCAAGGTCTAGCTTTGATGTTAAAAAAGCTTCTATTGATAAAATACTAGTATTCATTCCCCGAATTCGTGCTTCTTGCCATTGCCACCATCCAAACCCAGCTAAACTTAATGACAACAATAAAGCACCTGCCAACCCAGCAATAATTCTCCGCCGCAACCTCTGTTTCTGCTTCCTCTCCCTCTCCTGCAACCCCACACTTTTCTCAATAAATCGTCGCTGCACCTTACTAACTTCCCCACCCCGTTGCTTTAACCAATCCTCAGCCACAGCCAAAGTAGCACCCCGCAACAAAGCGCCATCATCCTTATTACTATCCATCCATTGCTGCAACGCCACTATTAACCCCTGTTGCCAAATGCGAAACCTGCGATTCTCCTGCATCCATCTCCGCAACCGTTCCCAATGGCGAATCAACGCCTCATGGACGACTTCCACCGTTTCCTCATTAGTAGACTCATTGCGGTTCGTCACTACCAACCGCTTATCCGCTAAGTACGTTACCAAATTCCAATTATTTGGCTTCACATCTTCAATCGTCGCCAATTTTCGGGTATCTTCTGTTCCTTCCCCCGGTTGTACCAACTGAATAAACACCCGTTGCGCTTTTTTTCGTTCCGAATCACTCAACTGTGCATAAACCGCATCAGCGTAATTCGCCAGCGCTTTCTCCACACCGCCAATATTTTTATACGCCTGATGCGTCAACCTCCCGGAATGCTGCTGCTTCCACAACTGAGTCAGGGTAAACTCCAGCAACGGCAAACGCCCATCACCATCTTGGATATCATTAATTATGGTGTTGCTTAAACCCCGCTCAAACTCAAAGCCCAATTGAGTTGCAGGATGTGTAATGGCTTGTTCCAATTCCTCCCGACTCATCCGCACAACAGGTTCTAGTTGATACTCCTGCAACGCCCTGCCAAAAGGT
Organism: Nostoc sp. S4; assembly: GCA_029379225.1. Taxonomy (GTDB): domain Bacteria; phylum Cyanobacteriota; class Cyanobacteriia; order Cyanobacteriales; family Nostocaceae; genus Nostoc. The sequence continues at coordinate 64,332 of JAQYWR010000001.1, forward strand.
TCGTAATCATCAAGCGCCCTACTTAAAAAATCTGCCCGCAAGGTAAGCACCAGGGTAAAAAACGGTGCATTTTTTACCGCTTGTAGCAAACTATCTAAGAAAGTTTTGCGTGATTCAGATTCCGTACAAAGGGTATAAATTTCTTCAAATTGGTCTGCTATCAACAGTACTCGCGTCACGTCTTCACCAAGCCGATCGCCATCAGTTAAGTTTGCGATAAAATTTTCCAGCGTGGAGCGATCGCCCTTCAAATTTATATCAAGTTCCAATTCTACCAAACGTCGCTCATCTTCCGGTAAATTTAACGCCGAAACTAACGCCACAGCCAAAGATTCAAAAGGATTTTTCCCCGGACGAAACGCTATAATCAACCAATTATTAACAGTATCCCGACGCAGTTGCGGAATTAACCCAGCAAACACCAGCGATGATTTCCCGCTTCCCGAAGCACCAATCACAGCAACCAAAGGTCTATTATTAACAGCAGCAACTAATCCAGAAGTCGCCTTATCTCTACCAAAAAAATACTTCGCCTTTTCTTCTGTAAATTTCTCTAAACCTTGGTAAGGACAGAAAGAAATTATCCCTAAACTTTGCCAAGTTGGTGGAGTTTCCGTTTGATTTTGGACAATTACAGGAAGCCAACTTGCACAAGGAAAATCTGACTCGAGTTTTTGTAACTCCAACCGCGCATTTCTCACAGAAATATATAGAGATTTTCCACTAGTAAATTGTTGTACTAAATAGTTTAAAAACTCCTGCGCTACTTTATCCGGTACTGGTTCCCGCATGACAATCACTTGGGGGATATTCAATTGTTTTAATTCATAAGCAATCCCTAAACCATCACAAGAATTAAAAAATGCTATTTGCAATCTTTTTTGAATTGCTACTTGCAAAGCATCTCTCAATTCTGCCATTGTCAAACTATCGCTGTCATTTAAATAAATCCTTCCCTGCATTCCTTGAGTTTGGGAATGTCCAGAGAAAAACAATATATCCCACCCCAGATTATCTTGCAGGTAATTATTTAATTGCTTACGAGATGGTTGTTGTAATAAAATAATTTCGGCATCATTGCCACAGAAACTTTGCAAATATTGTTTATCTTGGTGTATGTTAATTTCGGTGTGATCGCCTAAAATAATTAAAATCCTAATCTTTTCTCGGTAAGGTCTTTCCCCCCGTTCAGCATTAGGCGAACTTAAAGCCACTTCTACCAATGGTAACTCAGTTAAAACATCCCACAAATGCCAGGGAAGCTGACGTAATTCATGGCAAGAAGTTATAATAATTATTCTAATTTCATCTTGGGGATTTAGTTCTTTGATAGAATTAGCAATAAAAGTAAAAGATGGTGCATTCAGCCATTGATTAAAACTAGCAACTAAGTTGATAGATTCTCTTTTACATTCTTGCTTTAAAGACTCCAGATTACCCCTACTACTCCCCCCAGATTTAATCCTAAATTGACTATCTAGACTGCAATATATTTCGTGCCAGTTATTTAATATTTGAGAAGTACTAATATTTTCTGGTAAATTGGTTGTATAACTTATAAAATAAGCGCGGTGTTCTTCATTTGCTATTTCTAAATTTACTTGAAATCCTGATTCAAAATTGCCATCAAATTTGAGAATAACCAGCTTTTTCATAGGTGATGCAATCTAATTTATGGAATTATTAAAAATATATGTAGGGTATGTTAGGACGAATGTCCGTAACGCACCAAAAAGACATATTTAGACGCGTTAATAACGCACCCTACAAAATCATACAACAAAATCCTGAGTCACTTTCGACTCATCTAAAATTATCTCAACACAAAATTCCTCATTTAACTCTGCACTTAATTTAATATCCACCCAATTATCATACTGTCGAGAAATAACGGAATCTACTTCTTGACCATTTTCATCACTAAGAACTAATTTTAATCCTGGAGGTAAAGAAACACTTTTTTCTGGGTCAGGTTGAACTTGTACAATAATATCAATTCCGCTCTGATTTTGATGTTTCTCATCTGCTATCTCTTTATTTTTAGGATTTAACTTGACAATCAAAACCACAGACTCGCCATTTAAATGCAAACCAATATCAATTTTTTTGCACTTTGTCACGCTAAAAGTTCTAGCGAATCTAAAACTCAGTTCTCGTGGGTTAAAGATTTCTTCTACGTTTAACCAACCTTCTGTAAATACTCCTTTCATCCATTCTCGAATATTGACTTTTGCAGTTGCTTCTTTTGCTGTTAAATAATCGAGCAAATCATCAACAGGTTGTAATTGACTTAAATGTATCTTTGCTAGTTGTTGAGTAGTGAAACCTAAAATCTTTGCTGACCTCAAAGCATGGTTAAACTGCACTGCGACATAAGCAGTTCTATCTGTTCTTACTTCGGTGGGAATTTCCAAATATTCCGCATCTGGTAATACCGGACGACATTCGATTTTGCCAATATTTTTTATTTCCAAATCAGCCAAATCAATTAAACTTAACATCCACGGATTACTATTATCTGCATTTGACCAATTAGTTTCAAAACCCATGCAATCAAGATAATAATTGACCGCATACACAGCTAAAGTATTAAGATAGATTTTTTTTCCATCCTCAGTATTTGATATTCTTTGTCTTCGTTGATTCGCCTTTTCATGAGCTTTGCTACTCAGAGGAATTGTGAAAGATGTTTGTTTGTGGTTAAAGTTCATGATTTTCATTGGATATGGTTGTGCAAGTGTGATTGTTTATGAGTTGGTAGTTCAATCAATTAACGATTTACTGTAGGTATCTACGAAAATAATCGAGAAGTTTACGCTTTTTGGCACTGCGTTGATATAGTTCGGAAAGTCTGGGAATAGGATGACCTAATTGTTTTGATATCTCTTCCCAAGTTTTTTCATCAAATCGCATCAATATCACTTTCTGTAAATTGGCATTTTTATCTTTGCAAATGTAAATATTTTGCAAAATTTCCTCTGGGTCATTTGCTACGAAAGTCCTTACTACTGATATTTCAATTTCATCACCATTAATCGGAATGGTTTTATCTTGGCGTTCCTTTGCAACTTCAAATATTTTTTTCTCAACTCTGGATAATTCTTTACTAATAGGTTTATCCGAGTCACTTTTACAACTATCTAACTCATCAAGGGATAATATCTTGATTTGCTGATTTTCAGATTTTCTTAAAACATCATGAAATCGCCAATAAAATAATTGATTTACCCAAGCCATGACAGGATGTTCTGGACGATAATTTTCGATTTCGTTGCAAATTTCAAGGTAAGTATTTGCTTCCGCTTCGCTATAAATATCTTCAAAATTAGGCAAATGTCGATATTTGGAAAACCTTGTTAACTTCCTCGAACTTTGAATTTTGGCAATCAATTGATTTAATATTTTCCGTCGTTCTGCACTTTTTGTGGGATGCTGCTGCGCTGCGTAGACTAGCTGACGCAACTGCAAGTCTAATTCATCACCTATCGACATCTCCTGCTGCACCTCAAAAGTTTAGTATTTTGTTGTCATCATAAATACATAAATACTGTAGGGGTAAATGGTCATTTGATTTGTGGAAATCGCGATCGCAAAGCAAATCATGGCGTTGGCGTCAGCTTTCCGCAGGAATCGCAACCAACCAAGATAAACGGTAAAATATACTGTACATGGACTTTTATCGACACATGGTGATTCCTCCCCAACCTCTTTAAACCCTTCTACGAACAAGCTGGGGAGTTTTTACGCAAATTTTGAGAAAATGTTTGAATATTACTTTTATAGTATGAGGTTACAGAGTTACGAGCGATCGCCAAGTTTGCCGTAGGTATCGCTTGCACATCTTTAGGCGTTACTGCCAAACTAACTCTTAAGTTTAGATAGGAATTAAAGCGAATATTGTGTATTATCTACCTTTAAACAAGCTTCAATTGCTTCAAATATTATAGGACTTACGTAGCAATACGAAAAATTAAGGATTTGTCCAAGGGGTATAGCGGTATAAGGGCGTAGGTAAGCAAAACCCTTATAACCCCTACACCCTAACCACCATTAACCCAGCCTCAACAGACGACGTTTTTGTGTAAGTTTTGTATTAATAAAAAATTATCTCACTAAGCTCTCTTCATCTGATTTTAGTGCCATTCGACTCACAGTACTATCCTATTCCCAAACGTCCAGCCAAGCCAGGAGTTAGGGGTAACAGTGTAGTAATCATCAGCAATAAAGCCAAAAGACCTAAAGCAGCTCTAGCATCATCAGGTTCACTTATTTCATTCAAGCTGGGGCGTTCTAAATCTCTTTGCAACAAGAAAATCACGATCGCCCAGTACATAGCAAGAACATTACCGAGAGACACTAACACTAGTAAAATTAAAGTTGCCACAGTTGCGCGTCCGGCGGTTTTGCGTCCATAAATCGCTTGGATAATGCGACCACCATCTAGTTGTCCTGCGGGCATTAAGTTCAAAGCGGTAATTACTAATCCCAACCAACCAATCACCACTAGGGGATGAACGCTTACCAAAGATGACTGCAAGGCAGAACCAAGCACAACTCGCGCCAAGCTTCCCACTAAAATCGACCCTTGGAAAAACTGATTTGGCAATTGAAATAAACTACCTGGGTGGGAAAGCAACAAGCCCGCAATCAGCATTACCAAAGAAACGATACCACCTGCGGCTGGCCCTGCCAAGGCGATATCAAATAATACCTTGCGGTTGGGTAATAGAGATTCAAAGCGAGTAATTGCGCCAAAGGAACCAATTTGCACAGCAGGTAGAAAGAACGGCCAGCTAAGGCGGATTTGGTGACGGCGAGCTAGCAACCAATGGCCGATTTCATGAGCTACTAAAATCGCAAATATGCCAGCGCCTATAGGCAAAGCTTCTGTAAACCGTCCGGGATTGGCAAAGAAATCAAAATTCAGCACTAATCCCGCAGCTTCTAAGTTTGTGGCAATCGTCGCTAACAACAGAATACCTGCAAAAGCTTTTTGCGATAAGCGCATCGGCCGGGGATCGTTCCGGCTGGGTAGAACAATTACTACAGGTCTACCGTCAGTATTTTCGACTAAAAACAAACGATAGCGATCGCCAAGTCGTTGTTGCAAACTTGCACTCAAGCGGTTGTGAATTTCTTCTGGTTCTCCTCGCAAATTGCCTTTAAAAATCGCTCCATCTTGGTAGGGGATGGTTTCTGTTGCGAAAAATGTATCAATACCGAAAATACCTTTAATTGCGCTCAAATCATCTTCAGGTATCGGTGGGATCTGGGGTTTGAGTTCTATTACTTTTGGTTGTGGGGAATTTTCTTCAGTTGAGGACTCAGACTCAGCAGCAAGTCTTTGAGTTGCCCGTTGCTTGAGTATGGCATCTTGCCCAGCTTTGCGTAACTGGCTACCCAAGTAGATGTACAATCCAGCAGAAGTTACGACTAAGAACAATATACCTGCGATGTTGATGTAAATCCCTACGGCAAACAATCCAAAAAATAGTAGCCACGGAGTCATCAACACCACCGACTGTAACCAGGCCAAGATTCCTAGCTTGCCAAAAGGTCTGGCGCGATAAAAGCCCCAACCCAAAATGCCTAAAGCTACCACCAGGATTGCTGCCAAGATAGAAGTTTCTGATAAAGTAGACATCTCCAAACCTTTGCTATTGAGACTGAGCCAGAACAAGTCCGGTATTGCAGATACACTTATTAATGTATAACGTCGCCTGTCCTCTGCCCAATTTATCTAGCTTGGCGATCGCACTTCATAAAGCGATCGCAATTTCAGAATATCCTGCCATTCTAGCTCTGTGAATGGTTGCGTGACTAATTCTATACCAAAGTACTGTTTTGCGGTCTCTGTCAGTGTATCCACAATCTTGACAATCCAGTCATTCTCTTGGTTTGTGTTACAAAGCGAGGTTTTCCAAGGAGCAGATTGTTCAAAGATTTCTTCAAATAAGCCTTTGTCTGTAGACAAAATCATCGAGCCGTGTTGAAGAATGGTATTTCTTCCCTTGCGTTGGGCACTACCAATAAATTTGCTTCCATCGGCGGTAACTAAGTCAGCTGCTGTTGCTGTATTGAAGCAACTGCGATTGTGAATGTAACCACGTCCAGCAGAACCATAATGCAATTCAATACCTAATGTTTGCCAGCCTTGGATGAGAAAGTTACAGATATTTTCATAAATAGCCCAGCTTTTTGCAGTACTAGCTGAAGTAATCAGAGCGTAAGTTAAGTCTCCTTGGTGGAGAACGGCTCTACCTCCTGTTGGGCGACGAACTAAATCGAGTGTTTGTCCTTGGTAAATCAGATTATGCCACTGGGCAGGCCATTGTTTTTGCAGATGTCCTAAGGAGAGAGTATAGGGACACCAGGTATAAAAACGCAAGGTAGGCGGATGGTCTCCCTTTTCACATTGGTTGAACAACCAAGCGTCAATCGCCATTTGTACTCCTCCTGATGTTTGAAGCATTGGGATCAAACGCCAGGTGGATGGTGGGGTTGCTAGTTTCATTTTTCAGCGTTGCACAAAAAGCGGAATAATTTTGCTAGTTTTTAAGGATGTTGCTGCAAGATATGAATTTGTCTCACGTAGAGCCGCAAAGACGCAGATTGAAACTCTAAAATTCGCTAATCACAAAATCAAATAATTGATGCGCCATTTCTAATTTAGAACAAGGTGCAATTTCTACTTGATGTCCTTGGTTATCTAAAAATATTGCTTGATTGCGATCGCTGCCAAAACCACTATCAGCCCGATCGATGGGATTAGCAACAATCGCATCTAATTTTTTTTTCTCTAATTTTTCTAATGCTGTATTGACAATATCACCAGTTTGTGCTGCAAAACCAATTAATATCTGATGCGACTGTTTGAGTTCTGCTAATTGGGCAATTATATCGGGTACGGGTTCCAAGGGTAAAGCTTGGGGAAGCGATCGCTTGGGCAATTTCTCTGTAGTATAGTCTCTAGGCTTGACATCTGCCACCGCTGCTGACATGACAATAATATCAGCGTTGGCTAGATATTCCAGCATCGCGTGGTGCATTTGGTCTGCACTAATGACAGAAATTGCTTGTACTCCCAGTGGTACTTCCCAATTAGCTGGAGTATGCACCAGAGTCACCCTTGCCCCTCGGTGGAGTGCAGCCTGGGATAGCGCCAATCCCATTTTACCTGTAGAAGGATTGCCAATAAATCTTACTGGGTCAAGATGCTCTCGCGTTCCGCCAGCACTAATTAACACTCGTTTACCTACTAAATCTCGTTTGCCTTGGGTGTGTAACAGCGATTGGATATAAGCCAATATTTCTGGAGGTTCTGCCATTCTACCAGCACCGACGCGATCGCACGCTAATAAACCTGATGCTGTATTCATGCCATGATATCGGCTATCGATTGATAGCTGTTGCCAATTTCGTTGCACCGATAATTGTTCCCACATATCCGTATTCATTGCTGGTGCTAACAGCACCGGACAAGTAGAAGCCAGCACGGTGTTTGTGAGTAAATTATCAGCCATACCGTAGGCTAACTTTGCTAATGTATTAGCGGTTAAGGGAGCAATTACTATAACATCTGCCCATTCACCCAACTCAATATGCAACGGGCGAGAGTGAGTTGGTTGCCAAAAATCATCATCTGTGTATGCTTGATGGCGAGACAGGGTTGCTACAGTCAGAGGCGTGATAAATTCTTGCGCCGAACGAGTGAGGATGACTCGCACTTCCACCCCAGTTTGAAACAGCCTTGAAATCAGCTCGCAGATTTTGTAGGCGGCGATACCGCCACCTATAGCAACTAAAACCCTGTTTAATTTTGGATTAGTCATGGTAAAAAGTTAGGAGTTAGTAGTAACTTAAGAGCAAGTAGTTACCAATATTAATATCCAACTCCTAACTTCTAACTATTGTAGAGACAAGGGTTAATCGCGTCTCTAAGCTTCATCGTAAGGTTCTAAATCTAACAGATAAATGTAGGGTTCCACTAACTCTGGACGCTGAAATGCGATCGCTCGCAGTAGATGCCAATCATTTAAACCCTCAAAAGCATTACTGTAGTTATCTAGTTCTAAACGTGTAGCTAGCTGTTCTACATCTGCCGTAGTCATGGCAGCAATTTCTTTCCTGGAAATGCTTAGAGTTGTCATAATGCTTGCCCCTCCCTTATGCAGCATTCGCCTTCAGCATGGGTTAAGTTGCGCCCAACGCAGCCACCCAATATATATTACTCATTAGAGGTCATTGATTTCGTGAAATTTTTCCGCATTTATACCATAAATTATAAAAAAATCGTAATCTTGACTAACTAATTGTATTCACAACGAAGTTGCGTAGCACCTTTAACGTTTGTGGATCTATTCCATGCCCGGTGTCAAATTCGTGATATTCTACTGGCACTCCTAAAGACTCTACAGTATCTCGTGCTTTCCACGCGGCTTTTAGGGGCACAACTTCATCATATCTGCCGTGAGTAATTAAAATTGGGGGAATTCCACCTTTAACTGCTGTTAGTGCATCAGGATGTAAATAACCGCTCATGACAACTAAACCTGCTAAAGGCAATTTCGAGCCGACATCTAAAGTCATTGCCCCACCTTGAGAAAATCCGCTCAAAATAGTCCGTGACAAAGGCACGCCAGTACTGCTTTCTAAAGCTTGCAAAAAGTCTGTTAGCAGTTGCCGACTTTGTTTTAACCCTTGATACATATTCTCTCCCCTCAACTCATACCATGCCCTCCCTACAGAGGAATAGGGATGAGGAAAAGGTGCATTAGGTAATACAAACTGGTAATCACCTAAGTCGAGCAAAGGCAACAAAGATGCTACATCCTCAGCATTAGCACCCCAACCATGCAAAGTGACAATTAAACCTGCAGGCGGTTGAGAATTAGCTGTGGGGACACTAATAAATTGTAAAGACAGAGGGCTACTCCTAAAATTTTACTCTTTTAGTAGATCCTATCTCTTGAAGTAGACTTAAGTATTAGCAAGCGGATGCCACTTTCACAGAGACATCCACCTTATTAGTTAAAGTTTTTACCAAGGTACTGGTTGACCAAGATGAAAAAAGCCACCACTAGGGCCATCGTCAGGGAGTATCGCTAAGTCAACACCGGTTTTTGCTCCTTCTGCGATATCTGTCATTGCGCCTTCACCACCCAATTCAGTTTTCACCCAACCCGGATGAGCGCTATTAATTTTTATAGGAGTATTGCGTAACTCATGGGCTAAATGAACGGTGAAGGCGTTGACTGCTGCTTTAGAAGCATTGTAAGCAAATGGTTTAGAGTCATAAATTGGTGAATTGGGAGTAGCATGAAGTGTCAATGAGCCTTCAATACTAGACATATTGACAATTCGACCACTAGGACTTTTCAAAATTAACGGTAGCAGTACTTGAGTTAATTCCACCAAGCCAAAAAAGTTAGTGTTGAATGTTTGTCGAATAATGTCTATTGAAACAGAACTGGCATTACTGGTTAACCAGTCACCATCCAAAAACACACCTGCATTATTAATCAAGATATCAAGTTTGCCAAAAGAGTCGCTAATCTGTTGAAAAGCAGACTGAATTTGAGTACTGTTAGTTACATCAACAGCGATCGCTTCAGCTGAAACTCCTTGCTCGTGCAAGTTACTGGCTGCCGTTTTTGCTGCTTCTAAATTCCGGGCTGCGATCAAAATCGTCAATCCATGTTGTCCCAGTTGACGACTCATCTCCAATCCTATTCCCTTGTTTGCCCCAGTAATCAAGGCTACTTTATTCTTGAGTTCGCTATTTCCCATCGCTAGCCACTCCTATTGCATTGAGGATTTAGGATGCATTAAAAAACACTATGTTTAAGCTTTGTTTAATACTGGGTCAATCTTCTCATGAAGTTATAGGCAAGAAAACCTAGAAAAAAGGCTAGGTCTTAGCTAAAAGTGCGAGTCCGTTAGAACAAGTTGTCTACTTCTGCCAGCAAACCTAGCAAATCGCATCGCTATGTAATTCTTTAGGTGTACATAAACTATTTGTTATCTGCTTCATCTTCAAGGAGGATGGTGTTTAGCAGATTCAATTCGTTAGAGGCCATAAAATAGCGATCGCTAAAAACTGTTTCTAATTGTGTAAAAATTCGTCTACCTGCCACAGCTACCCAAGGAAATGTTCGATAATGAGATAATACAGGAATGATTAAGCCTTGAGGAGTTAGAGAACGTCCTAGCGAACTTCTCCAGGCTTGTGGATCTTCTAATACTTGTTGGCGGGTATCATCTTCTGATTGTTCATTCCAAAAATGGGGATAGTCTAGAGGTAAACCCACTACTATATTTTTAGTTTTCAAGGCTTGACGTGTCGAAGATTCAATCACAAATCCTTCTTGTTCCCGACTCAATAGTTTATATAATTCGTTGGCAGGACGTTTGAGTTTTGAAGGAAATTTGAATTTCTTGCTTTCAGCAATTTCTTTTAGCGATCCTAAAAGACGACTGCTATTTTGTTTAATATCAGCTTTCCATGCTTCAAAGCTAAATATTTCTTCAGTTTGGCGATCGCTCCAATCTTCTATCCAGAAAGGGCCTATACAAGTTAGACTATCGGGTATCTCTAGCGCATCATTATCTAAAGATGGTAATAAAGAACTCTGAATCCTAGAGACAGCTTTAGCCAAAGCTTGTAAGGTTTGATAATTTGCATAGGATTTAGCATTTTTCTCTAATGATTGACCTCTTAAGTCAAAATGTTTAAAGATGTTTGTAGTTAACAGCTCCGCTCTCTTCACAATTGCTTTTGCTTCTTGAGGGTGACTATCGCTGATAAAAACTTTGGCTTCACGCAAGAAATCCAATAAATCATCAGACATCAAACGCAACAATTCTTCATCCCCAACAGAGCCAACAGGTACAAATGCAATTCGGTTTTTATTAAGTCCTGCATCACCTTTAATGCGAGTATAAATTGTAGAACGCAACATTACCAGCAGAGTCAATAAATCGCTTGACTGACGCAACCATAGTCTTTTAGGGTCAATGTCCTCTCTTTCAATGATGAAATCATTGATTAGCATAACTAACCGTCTAACTTTGTTATCTCCAGAAACTTCCATTCCGGTTTCTGGATGTGTATACATTCCTCGACCCCGATAAATTAATTGTGCGACTTCCATTAAAGCGGCTTCGATATTAAATCGGGGAATTGCGGCTATAATGCAATCTGTTTTCGGGAAAGAAACACCTCTTGCACCTGAAGAAGTCATCAGGAAAACTCGGACTTCATCGCGTCGCGGCGGCTTGACTAATTTCAATCGCCGATCGGGTGATACACTTTGATCCAAAACTTCCACTTCTCTCCTTTTTAGAAGAGCTTCTTTACCAGTGGTCAATTTTTCCTGTAACTGACGTAGAAAAGCTTTATCTTGAGCGAAGAAAATTAACTGCTCTGCTCCCTTGTGTAAGCCATCCTTGATTTCTAAGTAGGCATTTGTTAGCGTCTCTTCTTCTGATTTTTCTCGAATTGCTTGTCTAATGGTCTGCTCTGTACCGTCACTGTTTTGACCTGGTTTAATGGGAGACAGCCGAATGCTGTAATCAATGGTTAGTTTACTGGCAGGGTAGCTATTTGTCATGACGTGTAGCGTTGGGTATCTTCTAAGGCCAATTTTTGTATAAGTGCCTGTTACCCGAAATGGTGCTTCACCGCGACTTTGACTAATTAAAACTTTATCAGGAGCGCGATCGCCTGAGTTCAAAAAGCTATCCAACACAACTTCATTGCTGAGTGAAGCATCAGCAAGAATCAGCACAATTTTAAACGGAGATAGATTTATATCAAACGGTTTAATAAATTGCTGTTCCAACCATTCTGCTAACTTGCGGACAAAGGGTGCACCTGCACCATCACCAGCGAGTTCATCTACCATGACAACTATAGTGGGAATTCGCGCTGCAAATGCTGAACGCTCATTCTTTCCAGCTTTAGTATCAGCTTTTTTTGCAAATAAGTTGCTGAAGGCATTAACTGTGGTTGATTGATCGTTAAGCGTCCGATAACCTTGAATAGCAGCAGTCATCACTAGCTGATTAACTTTTCGGTTTGCTTCTAGTAATTTTCGAGATGAGGTTGCTATGGTACGCAATACACCAGGACTGTAAAGCGATTCTATGCTGTAATCTCTTTCGTTAAGACGGCGTTTAATCTTATTCGAGCCTACTTCGTTGCAAGTAATATCATGTTCTTGTTCTGGGGTTAGGAAGAAGATACTGCAAAGTGGACGTGTGAGGTTTTCAATACCATCAACAACAACAGCACTATCGATATTGTGAGGTGGAAGATTGTTTTGCTGAACCTGTTTTTTATACCATTCGGGAGCTGCATCAATTAAATTTTTATTACTAGTGATGGTTAATATTCCAGTGGGTTGCTCATTGTTTCTAGCTAGTTTGTCGGTAACATCTCGATTAATTACAACTCGCGGACTGAGATACAAAAACAAAAAACCTCGCTCCTGCTGCTTGAGAAATTTCATCACAGCAGTAGTTTTACCAATACCCGGATTTCCTTCCAACGCTAAGACATTAATTTTACCGACTTGAGCAGCACTCACACCAGCAAAAACTGCTGCCTCGTGTACTTTTCGCAGAGGAATTGTTTCCTGGCTGGGATTGATTTTATTGACAAAATTAGCAATTTGTGTTTTTGGGTCGCTTCCAAAAAACTCATGTAATGCGTCGTGGTCTTCAATAGATGCGATCGCCTCAGCTTTGCTAATTTCACCCATTGGGTTATAGAAGTCCGTCACATTCTCCTGAAAGAGAAAGTGGGCGTATTGACCTAATGTTGGGTTATTAGCTAGATGTTGTGCTTGTTCTTTAAAAGCAGACGGTAGTCCTCCCAAGAGTTTCTTGAACACCAAACGAATTTCTGCATCTAGATCGAGTGGCTCATCATCCTTTGAATGTTTAACCTTGCAATATGCTTGTCCCAATGATTTCATTAACTTGGCTCTAGTATCTGGTTCTGGTTCCACACCCCAGAATTGAGCAGCAAGACTTTCAATACCATTGGATGTGACAGCGATCGCTCTAGCATGACAACTTCCTTCTAATCGCTTACGTGCGCGTAACACTTTAATCAGCTGATCGGTATAAGATGATGCCTGACAGAGCTTGAATAATGGTTTATCTTGACCGCTAAATGCTGAAAGAAAATTTTCCAGCCTTTTAGAAAGTGAAAACTCTTCACCTTCAACCTTTGCACAAACTCTAGAGAAGACCCCTCGTGATTCAATGTAACGGGCATAGCGACTCATTTCTTCTCTATGAGGCGTTTCATTTTGAAAATCTGCAAATTTGATAGGTGCATTATACGAAAATTCCAGACAGAGAATTAAGTTTTCAACTTTTTTGCGTTTTAGATCTTTTGGCTGGGAGAAGGCACTCTTAAAGTCTTTAGAGAGTATTACTTCCTCCTGCTGTGTGTTTCTGTGGGGGGTAAATTCGTTAGACAGCCATAAAATAAAATCGGCTCTGGCTGGTTGTCCTCGGTTGACTAAGTTCTCGTCTGGTTTTCCTGGTAGGTTGAAAGCTTCTTGAAATGCTTTTGCGGTCTCTTCTTTTTCTTCATCGCGTAGCATTTGCTGTCCTGGCAATGTCAACGGACACCAAATTGCTTCTAGTTTAGGTTGCCTAATTTGACTGTGCTGAAGACACTCACGCATTGCTGTCCAACCTAAACCATAGCCGAGTACCAGCAGATGACGCAGCATTGTCTCTACCCATTCTTTGTGATTGGGATCTGTGATTTTGAATGCTTTCACCAGTTGTTGAGAGACATGTGTATTTTTGTGAGATTGCCAAAGCTGGAAAACGGTATTCTCTTTCAAGAGTAAGTTTTGGTGAATTAGCTGTTGTAAAACACCGCGTTTGACAGCAATTTCAAATACTTGCCCCCAAATAGAGGCTTGTTGTAGAAAAGATAATTCCATTACTTCCTGTGCAGAACTTGAGAAACGTGGGTAAGTACAGCGCGATAATTAAGTAATACCTGTCCTTTGCGGCGGTTATGAAGAATTTTTACTTCGCCAGCCTCTTCAACTGTATTAGGTGATATCCAACTAAATGGATCTAGTACTGGGCTAAGTTGACTTCTGTACACACCTCGTTCAGCTTCAATAAAATGCAAGCCCCGTAATACAGCTAGTAAGCAAGGATGAATACGAGAGTCTGAATCAGGATTAATCAAATGCTGACGAGCGCGTTCAGTCCAGTTAATATTGCTAACTTTTCCATCCGATACTAAGAAATAAATGCAGAAACCAGATTGTAAGCGCTCTTCTGCTTGAACAGCATAAAGTGTGGCAAAAGTATAAACCGGAATTAAATCACGAAAGTAGTCTGCTCTAACAGATCGCTGAAAATCTGAATGGTCTCCAGCTTGCAAAATTTCAAATGCTGCTTCACTGTTACCGCGATCGCGCAAGCGTGTAGCCGGAAATACATCCCGCATCATTGGGTAAATATTGATATCAGGAAAAGTTTGAAAAACTTCTTCTAAAAATTCTGTAGGTATTAAAGAAGAATTATAATTTGCGGCTCGATTAATGCGGCGATCGCCATAAGCATGAGCTAATAAAATAATGTGCTGACATCCTTGGGCTTTAAGGTGACGAATTTCTTCTTGAACTAAGCGTTGCGTTTTCAGCTGTTCTGGAGAATCAAGCACATCAGATTGCATCCGTTCTCTTTTCAGTTCATAACCTTTAAACGGTTCATTAACGGCTGTAGCAATATAACTTTGAGTGAGAAAAAGATAAGCCTTTTCACTATCATTGAGAGAATTTCCCTCGTTACAAGGACGGCTGGCGTATGAAATTAAACCAATCTTGGGGGCTGAATGAGAATCTGGGCTACTAATGCAAAGTGGAAACGCGCTTAAAAACGCCTTAAAAGTACCAGATTTAATAAAATCTTGCGTTTTTTTGGGTTGTTTCACAAGATTATCTAGAATAAGTCCCTGCATTCGGATAGGGGTATCTTCACCTAGTATAGCTTCTAAGGTTTGGGCGGCTGCGTAAACGTAAGCATCGCCGCTCTTGTCCTTATCTTCATCTAATTGTTTTCCTGTTTCTTGCAGTCGCAGCATTAAGGTTGTAAAGTCAACCGATTTTTCTGGCTCGCGTTTTTGCAATCGTCTAACGATTCGCCACAAACAACAGTAAACTAGCACAGCAAAGGCGGTAACTGCGGCTGCATGATACTGCTTCTTTTCCTCAGATTCTCTTGTATTTGCTCGCCGCCTCACAGTTTCAACATCGTATTCCACTATGATTGCGGCTGATAATGCCCACCCAGCAAATTGAGAAGCATTTGTAGATAGCTCATAAGTCCATTGACCATCTTCTCTCTTGTGCCAAGAACGAGGAACCCAACAAACTTGGAGGAGTTTCTCTGGCAATAAACGCTTTGCTCGTAATTGACTAAGTGTATCTTTAGTTTTTAAGTCATATTCCGAAAGCTCGGCAGTAACTTTAACCGAGAAAAGAAGTCCTGATGTTGCTGGTTGCTCACAAATTTCAATATGTTTGAACCATTCAACCTTTTCGCTGGTATTTTCTTGTGGCTCTACAAGCAACTTTCTCACACCTAATGTTGCACCTTCTAGCCGATCCCAATTCATGATGCTGCTTTTTACACAGATGAATTGTTGTGAGGAGCGATCCTGAACTTGAGATATGACTTTTTGGCTCCTGTCGCGCAGTACTTTCATCAGAGCCTTAGCAATGGACTTCATTGACTCGGAGCGTTCCTGTAATTCTTCTAAAGTCTGGCCAATCGCTTTCTTGCCCTGCGATTTCAGATTCGCTCGAAGTTGGTTCACCAAATTGGTTAGTGATTCTTTAGTTAGTGGGTCTTCACCCTGTTTCGGAACAACGACTGCCAAAAAGATGAGTTGAGCTAAACGACGACAAATTTCCCAAGGTTTTTGTAAGGAAGATTCATCATCACTCAGTAAATAATCTTTAAGTTGATCGAGTCGTACTTCAAAAGCGGGTTTGCCTAATTCTGGATTTTGCCCATTGACTCGAAAACGATAACTTACTTCACGCTCTACTTGATTTTTAGTCTTTTTCTCGAAAATTTGAGTTTTCCACTCAGGCCAAACAGCTAGACAATAATAAAAGGTCGTTTTGCTCAGTTCATCGGCCAAGTCAAACTCAGCAGCGCTACCGTAATGAGCCGTTAAATCAACCGTATAATCTTCTTCTTGAGCAGATGTAACTAGAATGAGTATTCGATTGACATATTCGACTAAAAGTTGGTAACCTGAGTCGTCACTTGATCGGGCGTTGTCTGCGATCGCTTCCATAATCCGAAAGCTAATTGTCAATCGGACTCGTGACAATGCTTCATCGTCTATGAAGTTTAAAAAACGCTGGATTTGGCTATCGTATCGATTTTTTTCTTCTTCTAAAGTTGCAATTGATGAATTAATATCATCTTCATTGTTTTCAAGTTCGTTTTCTAAATATTGTGCCGCAGCAATGCACATTTGCTCAAAATAATCAGTATTTTCAACTCGTTCGCGTGCAGAAATAACTGTTGCCACAGACTTATTATCTTTAGGATCTCCAGCTTGAAATGCTATCGGTACTAAGTTGGCAGTATTAGCTATATTCTGAAAAGACGTACCTGCTTTTTTAGCTAGATGTTTGAGTTGCTTTTCAGCTTCATCTAACAGCAATGTTGATAATAAGCTGTCGGAAGGTACAGCAGTATTGAGTGCTTGCTCAATAGCAGCCATTAATCTGTCTATCGCACTAGGTAACTTTGTAGCATTACCATCACTCAAACAGCCGCCAACGCGCGACTTATTACCTTTTGCTGGCATCGATAAGTTTTGAATAAATCCACCGCCTGGAGCAGGGTTAAAAGCCTCTCTAAATTTAGGTTGTGCAAATAGCCGATACATAACGGCTGAAGTACTTATTCTCAGGCGTTTATTTTGCTTCTCATCAAATTCAAACAGCTGCATCCCTCTAGGGTTTAGCTGGTCAGTATTTGCCTGATTACTGCTGGGAAAAATAGCTTCAGCAAGCAACTCTATGACTGTAGCGAGGTCAGTAGAAGGCTTAAGTGAACGCGGGTCAACGTGAGCGCCAGTACCTTGTGAAGGCATAATTATTTCCTTTGTAATTTTCAGTCTTACGACTGCTTCATCTACTTGAACTTTACAGTCTCAGCAAATGGACTCCATATTTTTAGTATCTTAAATGTGTCTAATCTGTCAAGATAGGTATATTTTATGTTTATCATATTTTTTATAAGAATTATTAAAAAAATAATTTACATACATGATAATGTGTATTTTGGAAAAAATGCAGGAGAAAATTAATAAATATAAATTTACAAATAGAACTAATGTAAATTTTTATTTTTTATAAAAAATAAAAATGGATAAGAATAATTTTGAAGCATTTACCAACTTACCAGCTTTGAAAAAAAATGCTATTCAAGTCTGTGGTCAAGAATTGATTGATAGCTTGACTAAAAAAGGTCTATATGCAAAAGACAGTCAATTCTGGGCAGAGGTTAATAAAAAGCTAAATATTCCTGATGATGCTTATGAAAGCAGACAGGCTAAAGAAAAAGCAGAACGCGAACGACTATTGTTAGAGAAAAAAGCTAAAGAGCAAGCAGAAAAACAAAGACTGCTGGCAAATAAAAAAGAAATTTATTGCAAAAACAGAAAAGATTGGAAAATTACTGTTTGTGAACTTCCAGAATCAGATATTTTTGGTAAAAATTTTATATCAGAGTGTACTAAAGAACCAGATTTAATACAAACTACTTGGTTTTGTAAGAGCCAAGTAGAAGCGTATAGTAGAGCTTGTAATCTTGTAGATGAATTTGACATACAACAAGAAAGCTTAAGGATTTTCATGGAAGATTATGTAGTAATGAAACCTTTATATCTAATGCTTATATATCTTTCGAGTGGAGATCAACATAATCAATACCTGAACAATAGTCGTGAAAAATCTAAAGAAAATTTTACTAGTGTTAGCTGTTGGAATGGATTTGAATTTAGAATAATTGATGCTTTAGAGGCAGAAGGATTGTTAAAAAAATCAGACGATAGAAAAAGTATAATAATAAATAAAAAAGGTATAAAATTAGCAAGATATATTCTAAAAAAAATTAATATTGATGGAGTAGACAGGCTTTTAGAGCAGCGAGAATATCATGAAGAATATATTAATTACATAAGTGAATTAGATATTATAGAGGAAGAAGAAGACGAAGAAGAGGAAGAATAGATGTTGCCTTGGCACAATGCTTGTTATCTGTAGCAGTCTTAATTGAGAAACGCGATCGCCAGATAGTTATTAACGTTATTATTCCTAATGTCTTGAACTGAGCCAAGGCTTATGCAAAACTTGAGATCCTTCGCTCCCAGCCGACTTTTAAGGAATCCATCGATGGCGCATCTAGCACTGCTGAGTGTATCTAATAAAACTGGTTTAATTGACCTAGCCCGTAGTTTGGTTGAAGAATTCGACTTTGATTTAATCAGCAGTGGGGGAACAGCCCAAGCACTCAAAGATGCTGGACTCCCAGTTACCAAGGTTGCTGATTATACAGGTTCTCCAGAAATTTTAGGTGGTCGAGTTAAAACCCTGCATCCGCGAATTCATGGCGGAATTTTGGCACGGCGGGATGTTCCTCAAGATATTACAGATTTAGAAAATAACCAAATTCGCCCGATTAATTTAGTGGTAGTGAATCTTTATCCTTTTGAGGAAACTATTGCTAAACCAAGGGTGACATTAGCTGAAGCCGTTGAACAGATTGATATTGGTGGCCCAGCATTGTTGCGGGCATCATCGAAAAACTTTGCTCATCTGACGGTATTATGTGACCCAACACAATATGATGAATATTTAGAGGAATTACGGCAAAATAAGGGCGAAGCATCTTTAGAGTTTCGCCAAAAAGCGGCTTTAAAAGGATTTTTACATACTGCTAACTACGACCTTTGCATCGCATCTTACCTCGCAGGCACACAAAACTACAACCTGAGTGGCACACAATTACAATCTCTGCGTTACGGCGAAAACCCCCACCAACCCGCCGCCTGGTATCAAACTGGTACTACACCAACGGGATGGGCAGTGGCTACGAAACTCCAAGGTAAAGAATTAAGCTACAATAACTTGGTTGATTTAGAAGCTGCACGCCAAATTATTGCAGAATTCACTGATACTCCAGCAGCAACAATTATTAAACATACAAATCCCTGTGGTACAGCACTAGGAAGCAGTATTTCAGAAGCATATCAAAAAGCTTTCAATGCTGATTCTACTTCTGCCTTTGGTGGAATTGTGGCACTTAACCGTCCCATAGATGCAGCTACAGCCAGCGAGTTAACCAAAACATTTTTAGAATGTGTGGTTGCACCAGGTTGTGAAGCGGATGCCCAAGAAATCTTAGGCAAAAAATCTAACGTGCGAGTTTTGATTTTACCAGATTTGAGCAGTGGAGCTAAAGAAACAGTAAAAGCGATCGCAGGTGGTTTTCTCGTCCAAGCTGCGGATGACATTACCGCTGATACTAGTCAATGGCAAGTGGTGAGCGAACGTCAACCCACTGCCGACGAGTTAGCCGAATTGCTGTTTGCTTGGAAAGTTTGCAAACATGTGAAATCCAATGCCATTGTTGTGACAAGCGATCGCACTACACTAGGAGTAGGTGCTGGTCAAATGAACCGCGTCGGCTCAGTGAAAATTGCCCTAGAACAAGCCGGGGAAAAAGCTAAAGGCGCAACTCTCGCCAGCGATGGATTTTTCCCCTTCGATGATTCAGTCAAAACAGCAGCAGCAGCAGGAATTACAGCTATTGTTCAACCAGGCGGAAGTGTGCGCGATAAAGATTCCGTCAAAGCTGCTAATCACCTGGGTTTAGTTATGGTATTAACTGGTGTACGTCACTTTTTACACTAACTTATTAGCTCTAATCTGGTGCAGTTTTAAAAGTGTCACTTAAAATACTTGCTCTTTGATGGAAGTAGTGATATC
The DNA here is from genome assembly GCA_029379225.1 of Nostoc sp. S4. Classification (GTDB taxonomy): domain Bacteria; phylum Cyanobacteriota; class Cyanobacteriia; order Cyanobacteriales; family Nostocaceae; genus Nostoc. The sequence continues at coordinate 84,392 of JAQYWR010000001.1, forward strand.
TTTCTTGTTGTGTGAGGAGCAAGTTAAAAGTAAAAAGCGCCTGGGGTGGAAACACGGCAACACTCCCAAGCGCTTTTTAATTTGCATCTAAAAATTGCATTGATTGTAGAACTTTAAAATTGTTATTCAATATACTTGCCTTTTTTTAGAAGTAGTGATATCGTTTAGTTGTGTGTGAGGAGCAAGTTAAGAATAAAAAGCGTTTGGGGTGGAAACACGGCAACACTCCCAAACGCTTTTTAATTTGTGTCTAGAAATTAGATATTGGTGCAGTTTTCAAAGTGTCACTCAATACATTTGCTTTTTAGTTCAGCAGTGATATTTTTTAGTTGTGTGTGAGGAGCAAGTTAAGAATAAAAAGCGTCTGGGGTGGAAACACGGCAACACTCCCAGGCGCTTTTTAATTAGTGATACTCAATACTCAATAGTCATCAACTTCAAACGGAATAATTTATTTGTTGGAATTTCCTAACCCAAGCTACGTTTGTTAATCTTTCTGATTAGGTTGAGGTAAAGAGATATTTCCTAAGTAATTTACTTTGAGTACTTAGATATCAGAAGTCTCAGATGCGAGTAAGCTGTTCCACATAAAAATTGCATATATTTGGCGGGCGAGACGCCCACCCCACAAGAAATGTACAATTTCAGATTATGCAAACTAGATGTGGTTTAGCTTAACCATCTGGCAAAATCTGTTGGGTAGTTTTCGGCAAGATATTTACAGTTGTTACCGTAGGTCAAAGACAAGTTTTTTCTAAGTATATATATTGAAAAATTGTTGTCTAATATACCATTTTTATATTTGATTATTGAGAATGGTGTAAGATATCGGTTATACGGTTTCTTTATGAAGCTGCAATATACTTTTACCTCCGGCTAACGCTATCCCCCGATGCTTTGGGGAGCTAGTATGCCCTTGCGGTCTGCGACAGCCAAGCATCTGGCATGGGACTACAGGGGGGTTTATAGGGCGCATCTTTATACAGAATTGGTATTAACAAAAAAGTTTCAAATTAATTACTATTAACTATTGATTAATAACTAAATTATTATGCCAAACACTATTTCAATTACCGATTCTCTAGTTCCTAATCCTATATCGAAATCAGATATTATTCGTTTAGAAAATATATTTAAAGTCTATGGCATTGGTGAAACTGAAGTCAAAGCACTCAACAATGTAAATTTGACTATCCACGAAGGCGAATATTGTTCAATTATGGGGCCTTCTGGTTCTGGTAAATCCACAGCCATGAATATTATCGGCTGTTTAGACCGACCCACAGGCGGACATTATTACTTAGATAATATTGATGTGGCGCAAATGGACGATAAATCTTTAGCACACATCCGTAATAAAAAGCTGGGGTTTGTCTTCCAACAATTCCATTTATTGCCCCAACTAACAGCGCTAGAAAATGTGATACTGCCGATGATGTATGCTAATGTAAACCCAAAAGAAAGACGCGATCGCGCCACAGAAGCACTGACACGAGTCGGTTTAGCAAATCGCCTCAACAATAAACCAACTCAATTATCTGGGGGACAACAACAAAGAGTAGCGATCGCCCGTGCCATTGTCAACCGTCCTGTAGTACTTTTAGCCGATGAACCCACCGGCGCACTTGATTCGCGCACAACCCAAGAAGTCTTAAATATCTTTGGCGAACTCAATGCTAGTGGAATCACTGTTGTTATGGTAACCCACGAACCAGAAGTTGCCCGTCAAACTCAGCGGATTGTTTGGTTTCGTGATGGTCAAGTGGTAAACTCAAATCTGACTCCATCTGAATTAAGCCAGTTGGCTGTATCATAAATTTTTAATTAAATATTTAAAGCTAAAGATCCTGTACTTCTTAAATAAGTGCAGGATCTTCTTTTTCACGGTTATAAATATGGATTTGGTCTAATTACAAACTTGGAGTTTTACCGGTTTGTGCTTGCGTCTCAATTGGCTTAACATCGGTATAACCCATTTCATCAGCTATTGTTCGGAATATCGAAATTTGCTCCTCAAATTCTAGTCCTTCAATTTGCGAAAGCAAATCATTAATCGCTTGACTTGGTTTGTAGGTAGCTGGTAAATCAACCACTTTATCACCCATAGCTACTGCCCAAGCATACCAAACTAACAGCTGGTTATTTTCTTTTATCGCCCCATAGGCACGAGAATATTCCGTATCTTTACGGTTAACGATATCCCGCATAATATTCAATTGCTCTTCATCGGATAAATCATAATATTTTCCTAGCAGAAGTGGTGCTAATTCTGGATCGGTAGCAGCAGGAGCAGCTGGAGTAACTGAATCACCCATTTTTTTATAAACCAAATAGAACCAAGCTAATTTTGCATCGGTATCTAAAGCGTTAAACTCATCTACCACTTTTTGAGTTTCATTACTTTGAGCTTGAGCAGTATTTTTATCGTAACTTGCACTCATAACTTGTCTCTAAATGTAATTTAATAGACCAAATTAAGAGTTACCAAAGTCCTAGAATAAAATTCTACTATCGATAGAAAGAATTATTATTTTTTTTTAATCGTGTATTAATCTACCCTTTAATAGAGGTAAAAATCTCTCGTAAGGAAGTAATCAAGTAGCAAATTACTTAGTTATACTTACCTCCAGCAAAAAAAATTTACCTTAGGTTTTAATTATGCCAGATGAAGTAAAAACTGATGTTAATGAAGCTCCTACCCATGATGCCCAATTAGCTGCGGACAGCATAGCTAGTGGTGAAGAAGCAGCACCAAAGGTGGATTTTGACGCTGATTATGCAGCCGCACAAAAATTGAGCGTTAGTGATGTTGACCGCACAGGTAAAGGAGCAGCGGCAGCCGAAGCAGCAACTGCTCCTCAAAATAAAGTCCCTGAGGCAAAAGAGGTAAAAACCCAAGCGACGCAGTCAACTGGTAATCCAGATGATTATAAAGAGTTAGCTAAAGATGTTAAAAACTCTCAGACTGAGAGTGTGGCTAATGTCGATGATGAGTTAGTAGAAGAAGCTTTAGAAAAAGGTCAACCTAAATAGGTTTTCTCCAGCTTTTGAGAGTCGATAGTTAATGGTAGAATTTCTACTATGGACTTTTGACGTAAAAATTTAGCAATCAGGAGCGGAGCCAAAGATGCTGCACGGCTTGGCGTCAGAATTAGGTGTTAGTAAGCAGTTTAATAGAACTAATGTATTTATTAATCACAAGTTTTCCTAATTCTTAAACTATTCTAGCTCCTGAATTTTACCTTTTAATTATTAATCAAAGTATCCTAATTTGAGATTTTTGACGTAAAAATTTAATTCAATAAAAATTGAAAGTTATTATATTACGAGACTAATAGAAAAGTAATAGGTCGCACTTGCATGTAAGCACATCTTTTTATATTGGGAATTGACGGTTGACAGTTAACCGCAGCGGTCAACAAACTTAGGAAGTGACTGTGCAGTTTATCAAAAATTTACCACTGTCTTAGAGCGATCGCTATTCCTTGTTGCAAATCTGGTGTTAGTGCAGAGTTATTTACTAACTGCTGCAATTTTTGATATGCAACTTCTCGATTCAGATTTTTCAGTGCTGCGATCGCATGTAGTCTCACTGATGGATTAGAATCAGCTAGCAGCGAAATTAATGGTTGAATTGCTTGGATTTTTCCTAACTGTCCTAAAGATAGGGCGATCGCACTTTTGATATTGGCAATTTTTGTAGCTGGATGTTGCGATCGCAATATTTGTAATAAAATTTCTGCGGCTGGTTTTGTTAGCTGCGACTTTTGCACTCGCCCTAAAACTATGACAATTTCTTGCCACACTGTTTGCGATGCACTTTGATGAAATATTGTTTGTAAATAATCCAAACTCAATGGTGTCTCCATCCAACTTAAAGCCCGGATAGTTTCTAATTGCAACCTTATTGGTATCTGGGATGACAACAAATCAAATAAGTGTTTGGCAGCCTCATCGCAACCCATCCGAGAAAGGCTAACGACTGCTGCACAACAAACATCAAGGTTAAGGTCGTATAGCTTGGGTTGCAATCTGGTGACTAAATCTAATGTTTGGCACAAGTCAGTGCGAAAGCCTAAACCAACTACTGCTACACGTCTAACTGTAGCTGCTACATCATCCAAAGCATTTAACAGTACTGGTGGTACGCGTTCGTCGTGAAAACTGCTTAGGGCTTCAATTGCAGCAGCGCGAATTTCCGCTTGCGGATCTTGCACTACACTCAACAACGGTAGAATAATTTCTGTTTGGGAAATATAACAAAGCGATCGCACTGCTAAAAGTCGTGTATCTGGATCTGCTAAAAGTTGAGTTAGCGAACTAATAGCAACACTACCCATTTGTCCCAATGCTGTAGTTGCGAGCGCTTTGAGTTCTTCTTCCTCATCGGTTTTCAATAATTCCACTAAAGCTGCGATGGCATCTGGGTGCTGAAATTCCCCTAAACTCCGTGCTGCATACCAGCGTAATTCTTCCTCTGCGTCTTCATCTTTTAATATTTCAATCAGTGGTGGGATAGCAATATTTCCCAAATGAGTTAATACCTTAGTCATTTCCCAGCGTTGCTGAAAATCCCCCATCTCTAAGATTGAAAGGGTTAATTTCAGCAGATGTTCTCGATTTTTAATTATCTCTGGATGCTCAAGGTCTGCCCCTAAAATTAATTGTTGTAAATATTGAATTAGTGATGACCAATCAGCTGCATCATGTGCTGTTTGGGCTCGCGCCAAAAGCTGGTTGATATGATTCACGATTCTCTAAATTATTTAACTTGGCTTAACTTCAACTGAACTATTCTCTATTTTGACGGCATAAGTTTTCAGCGCTTCTGTTGCTGGGCCTTTCTGCACTTTCCCATCAATACTGTATTCCGAACCATGACAGGGACAGACGAATTTTTTGGCGGCAGCTTTCCATCCCACCGTACAACCTGCGTGAGTACAAGTAGGGTTAACAGCCGTCAAATTTGCAGATTTAGATGTCCCGATTACCAACACAGGCCCAGCAGGTGAGTTTTTCGCCAGCAATTGACCTGTTTTATCTAATTCTGCTGATGTGCCTATTGTTTGCCAATCGGTTGATGCTGACTTGGTGCCAGAAGAACAAGCTGCGATCGCTACAGGTAGAGAACTCGCTAGCCAACCTAAACCTACCCAATTAATAAAATCACGACGTTTCATAACTGTTGAAATAATATTTAACGCTCAAAGCTTTTGAAAACAGATTTTTGATTCTGAATTAAACTATACCAGTCCTAAATAAGGCCCAAGGACGACCAGCAGGAAAATTTTTACAACTCAAATTGGATTGCTATATCGTAATCCAAAATTGCTTTATTTATCTTAAATACTTTTATATACAAGGGCTTGGCGTTACTTACTGGGTAATTTGATGCAAAAAATGCATACACCTCATACATTTTCTGCATTTTTACTGAAAAATTGTAACATATTATACGATTTTAACACAAATCTCACATTAAGTTATGAGAATCAAAATTGTTACAAACAAAGGCAGGAGGCAGGAGGTAGAAACTGTTTATGTCTGATTTTAATTCCTGCATTTTGTACCTCATTTACTTGCAAACTGCTGTAAGTTTTTCATCTCTAATCCTTGTAGACACGGCAAATGTTCGGACTACAAGTTGATTGATATTGGGTAATTAGTAGAAATTTTCACGCTTATTAGTAATTTGCAACAAGAGTCAACCTGATGACAGACACACCAACTACCACCACCAGCTTGAATAAATTCGAGAAATTCAAGGCAGAAAAAGATGGACTCGCCGTTAAAGCTGAGATAGAGAAATTTGCCGCCTTGGGCTGGGAAGCAATGGACGAAACAGACCGAGATCATCGACTCAAATGGCTAGGTGTATTTTTTCGCCCAGTTACTCCAGGCAAATTTATGATGCGGTTGCGGATGCCTAACGGTATTCTCACCAGTACTCAGATGCGTGTTTTAGCCCAAGTAGTGCAGCGTTACGGTGATGACGGTAATGCTGATATTACTACCAGACAGAATATTCAATTGCGGGGAATCATAATTGGAGATTTACCAGATATCTTTAATAGATTTGATACAGTTGGTTTAACCAGCGTCCAGTCAGGGATGGATAACGTCCGCAATATCACAGGTGACCCTGTGGCTGGGTTAGATGCAGACGAGTTATACGACACACGAAAGTTGGTACAGCAAATTCAAGATCTGCTCACCAACAAAGGCCAAGGAAACTCAGAGTTTAGCAATTTACCAAGGAAGTTTAACATTGCGATCGCTGGTGGAAGAGACAACTCAGTTCATGCAGAGATTAATGATTTAGCTTTCGTGCCAGCATTTAAAGAAGCAGGGGAGCAGGGGAGCAGGGGAGCAGAGGAGGAAAATTTCCCCTCTGCCCCTCCGCTCCTCTGCTCCTGTACCGATTCCCATCAAAAAATTTTTGGGTTTAACGTTTTAGTCGGTGGCTTTTTCTCAGCCAAACGTTGTGAAGCGGCGATTCCTCTAAATGCTTGGGTAGCTCCAGAAGATGTGGTAGCTGTATGTAGAGCTGTTTTAGAAGTTTATCGCGATCGCGGCTTACGTGCTAATCGGCAAAAATCCCGGCTGATGTGGCTGATTGATGAATGGGGTTTAGAAAAGTTTCGGACTGAAGTAGAAAGCCGTTTGGGTAAATCATTGTTACCCGCAGCCGCAAAAGACGAAATCGACTGGGAAAAACGCGACCACATCGGAGTATATAAACAAAAGCAACCAGGATTAAATTACGTAGGTTTACACATTCCTGTCGGTCGGCTGTATGGCGATGATATGTTTGAAATTGCACGTCTTGCAGAAGTTTACGGTAGTGGTGAAATCCGTTTTACCGTTGAACAAAACATCGTTATCCCCAACATTGCTGAATCTAAATTAGCAACATTTTTAACAGAACCATTACTAGAAAGGTTTTCCATTAACCCAGATTTGCTGACGCGATCGCTAGTATCTTGCACAGGCGCACAATTTTGCAACTTTGCCCTCATCGAAACCAAAAACCGTGCCCTGGCAATGATTAAAGCCTTAGAAGCAGAGTTAACTTTCACCCATCCGGTGCGAATTCATTGGACTGGTTGCCCCAACTCCTGCGGACAACCCCAAGTTGCAGACATCGGTTTGATGGGAACTAAAACTCGCAAAAATGGCAAAACCCTCGAAGGCGTTGACATATATATGGGCGGCAAAGTTGGTAAAGATGCCCATCTTGGAACTTGCATTATTAAAGGCATACCCTGCGAAGACTTACAGCCAATATTGCAAGATTTACTCATCAAAAACTTTGGGGCAAAACTCAAACAAGAAGCTTTAATAGTTGGTAGTTAACTGGGAACACTTGGGGTGAGCTTCAGTACATCGCTGGGGACTAGGAAATAAATATTTAAGAATACTTTGTTAGTGCCTAATACCCAATCCCCAATACCCAATAGCCAAAGCTTTGAACTCCATTAATGAGGCTTTGAACTCCATTAATGAGGCTTTGAACTCCGTTAATGAAGCTTTGAACTCCGTTAATGAAGTTAGGAATTCTTCTCAGTCCTCAGTCCTCAATTCCACCTCTCTTAGAAAGATTAAAATGCTAAAAGGATTATTTTCATTCAGCGATCGCTATCGCATCTTACATCAGACTTGGTTTGCTTTTTTTCTGACTTTTGTCTGTTGGTTTAATTTTGCTCCCTTCGCTACAACTATTGGCAAACAGCTAGATTTAGCGCCTGAACAAATCAAAACTTTGGGTATCTGTAACCTTGCTTTGACAATTCCGGCGCGGCTAATTATTGGGATGCTTTTGGATCGCTTCGGCCCGAGAATCACCTATGCAATGCTGCTGATATTTGCGGCTGTTCCTTGTCTGGCGACAGCGCTAGCACAAGATTTTAATCAATTAGTCATCAGTCGTTTGCTGATGGGAATTGTCGGATCTGGGTTTGTCGTCGGTATTCGGATGGTGGCGGAATGGTTCCAGCCGAAGGAGATGGGAATTGCTCAAGGTATTTACGGCGGTTGGGGTAACTTTGGAGCTTTTGGTGCGGAGTTTGCTTTGCCGATGATTGCAGTTTCTACTAGCTTTTTGGCTGGTGGTACTTCTAATTGGCGATTTGCGATCGCTTTTACAGGAATTGTTGCAGCTATCTACGGCGTAATTTATTACAACACCGTCCAAGATACACCTCCTGGTAAAATCTACAAGAAACCTCAGAAAAATGGAGCTTTAGAAGTAACCAGCATTAAAAGTTTTTGGGCGATGATTGTCTCGAATTTCGGTTTAATTTTCGCCTTAGGATTATTAGCTTGGCGTTTGGAACAAAAGAATATTCACTTCTTAACTTTGAGTCAAATGTATCTTGCTTGGTTGTTCTTAGCAGGATTATTTCTTTACCAAACTTACAAAGCTTGGCAGGTAAACCGGGAACTTTTAATTGGCAAGAAAACTTACCCACCAGCAGAACGCTTTCAATTTGGTCAAGTAGCGTTACTCGAATTTAGTTACACAACTAACTTTGGTTCCGAACTTGCTGCCGTTTCCATGCTCCCAGCATTTTTTGAAAAAATCTTTGGTTTAGAACATGTTGTAGCAGGCATGATTGCTGCAACCTATCCCTTTTTAAATTTAATTTCTCGTCCCAGTGGGGGCTTAATTTCTGATAAATTTGGCTCGCGTAAATGGACAATGACAATTATCAGTGTGGGCATTGGTGTTGGCTACTTGATGGCGCATTTGATTAGTAGTAACTGGCCAATTCCGCTAGCGATCGCAGTTACAATGTTCGCCGCTTACTTTGCCCAAGCCGGCTGCGGTGCAACCTATAGCATCGTACCTCTAATTAAAAAAGAAGTTACAGGACAAATAGCTGGTAACGTTGGAGCTTACGGTAATTTTGGCGGCGTAGTTTACCTGACAATTTTTAGCTTAACCGACGCGCCAACGCTATTTAGCACAATGGGCTTAGCTGCTTTAGTCTGCGCTTTCATGTGTGCCTTCTTTCTCAAAGAACCGAAAAACTCCTTTGCTAATCATGAAAGTGAAATATCACAAACCTCGGCTACTATCTTCTTAACTGAAGAATAATGAACATCACGCAGAGTCGCTCCAGGCACAGAGAGTAAGAATAGCAATTATCAATTTCTCAATACTCTCTTCATCTCTTCTCTGCGTCCACCGAAGTTCAGATCGGCCTTTGCCGCTGCTCCGACTTCTCTTTGCGTCTCTGCGTGAACTTATTCATCAAAAATTGCCATGAGTGAATTTACCAAAACCCTCTGTCCTTACTGCGGTGTCGGTTGTGGATTAGAAGTTTCGCCCCCAGCCCAACTTGGCAAAGCAACTAATCGAGATAACCAAGGAAATCCAATTTGGCGGGTGCGGGGTGATAAAACTCATCCATCGAGTCAGGGGATGGTTTGCGTCAAAGGTGCAACCATCGCCGAATCTTTAGATAAAAATAGATTACATTACCCAATGGTGCGAGACTCCTTAGATGAAGAGTTTCGGCGCATTAGTTGGGATGAAGCTTTAGATCTCATCGTCCAACGCATTCAAACTGTGCGTTTTACTCAAGGGCCAGAAGCTATATGTATGTATGGTTCTGGTCAGTTTCAAACTGAGGATTATTACATAGCCCAAAAATTCCTCAAAGGGTGTTTGGGAAGCAATAATTTTGATGCTAACTCCCGTTTATGTATGTCTAGCGCTGTGGCTGGATATATTCAAAGCTTTGGCTCAGATGGCCCTCCTTGCTGTTACGAAGACCTGGAGTTGACCGACTGTGCATTTTTAATTGGCACCAATACAGCTGAATGTCACCCAATCGTTTTCAACCGACTGGCAAAATATCATAAAAAGAATCGCAAAGTGAAAATGATTGTGGTCGATCCCCGTTGCACACCAACCGCAGAAGCCGCAGATTTGCATTTAGCGATTCGTCCGGGTACAGATATCGACTTGTTGAACGGTATCGCTCATTTGTTGCTGCGTTGGAACTACGTTGATACGATGTTTATGGACGAGTGTACCAGTAACTTTCCGGCATACGCTGAGGTAATTCGTCACCATCCCCCAGAAGTGGTAGCTCGTGAATGTGGGATTGGTATTGAAGATTTAGAAACAGCAGCTCGCTATTGGGGTCAATCACAACGGGTGTTGTCGTTGTGGTCAATGGGTGTGAATCAATCCTCAGAAGGAACGGCTAAGGTGAGAACCATCATTAACCTGCACCTGATGACCGGACAAATTGGCAAACCTGGGGCTGGGCCTTTTTCACTCACTGGTCAGCCAAACGCGATGGGAGGACGGGAAGCCGGGGGTTTGGCGCATCTATTACCGGGTTATCGGGTAATAAAGAATCCCCAGCACCGTGCAGAAGTTGAGGAGTTTTGGGGACTCAAACCAGGACAGATTTCGCCCCATCCCGGTTTGAGTACTTGGGAAATGATTACTGGGCTAGAAAACAATGCTGTAGGCTTACTATGGATTGCTGCGACTAATCCGGCTGTGAGTATGCCAGATTTAGAGCGGACGAAAAAGGCATTATTGCGATCGCCTTTTACCATCTACCAAGACGCTTATTATCCCACAGAAACCTCTGCCTATGCCCATGTTCTGCTACCAGCAGCCCAGTGGGGCGAAAAAACTGGCGTGATGACCAACTCCGAACGAACGGTAACTTTGTGTCAAGCCTTCCGCCAACCGCCACCAGAAGCGAAAGCAGATTGGGAAATCTTTGCTGAAGTTGGTCGCCGACTCGGTTTTGCAAGAGAATTTAACTTTGGTAACTCGGCTGAAGTTTATGCTGAGTTTGCCCAACTAACTAAAAATCGTCCCTGCGAGATGACGGGTATCTCTCACGCACAATTACAAGCACAAGGCCCGACTCAATGGCCTCACCTAGAGAGCAGGGGGAGCAGAGGAGCAGGGGAAGCAGGCAAAGAAACCTCTGGAAAGCGGTTATACACTAACTTGTGCTTCCACACCCCTGACGGACGCGCGCGATTTGGGGCATATTACTCCAAAGGATTGGCAGAATCACCAAACCCTGATTATCCTTTTGTATTAACTACTGGACGAGTTTACGGTCATTGGCATACTCAGACACGCACTGGACGGATTGAAAAAATTTGCAAAATGCATCCCGAACCATTTATCGAAATTCATCCGCGTGATGCTGCTCGCTTAGGTATTGTAGATAATCAGTGTGTAGAAGTGCGATCGCGTCGAGGTAAAGCTAAGTTTGCTGCTAAAGTAACAAAGGCGATCGCACCTGGTACAGTTTTTGTCCCCATGCACTGGGGTTCTCTGTGGGCAGATAATGCCGAAGCTAATGCCCTCACCCATCCCGAATCTTGCCCTGATTCCCTACAACCGGAATTAAAAGCCTGTGCGGTGCAATTAATACCAATTTCTGTGGAAGTTACAATTAAAAATTATCAACTCCAATCCTCGCAATTGTAAGTTCTTAAGTATAACTTGCAATAAGGAATTGGCAATCAGCAATAGGTAATTTAGTCAATCATCAATAGTCAATAGTTATTATCATATTTTCTGTATTTCAATTCTTGACTGTTACCAATTACCATATCTAAAGAAGTAAAATTTTTCAGAACTAAAAGTTTTACTAGTCCCAATTTGAATCTAGAAAATAAAAATAGATAAGCAAAACCAGCATTGGTCAGTTATCTTTTTTAATCCTCTAGATTTCTCTATGGGATTTTATTTTTTAATTGGGTGCGGCTGATGAAAAGGTTACTGAAGCTAATTTCAAGAATTACCAAAGACCAGAACTTCATGTACATTGTCGAAAACATTGAAGTAATAGTTTCTAAAGTTCTATCTATTTTAATGGTAATTGTAATTTTAGTGGCGATCGCCGATTTAGGAGTCTTTATTTTCAAAGAATTATTTACCGTACCTTACGGTACATTTAACACAACACTCTTTAAAATATTTGGCTTATTTTTAAATATTTTAATTGCTTTAGAAATCTTAGAAAATATTACAGCTTATTTACGAAAACACGTTTTTCAAGTGGAATTAGTTATTGTTACTTCTTTAATTGCTGTCGCCAGAAAAATTATTATTCTTGACTTAGAAAAAGTTCCAGGTATTGATATAATAGGCTTAGGTATTGCGATTCTCGCTCTATCAATTAGTTATTTAATAATTCGTCTGAGTAATTCCAGAGATACACCTTGAAGAAGAATTAAGAATTCCAGCAAAGCCAAAAATACTCTACCAAGGCATTAGAATCAATCAGTTAAAAGTAGCACCCACCACCTGTAAGTACCACTAACTTGAAAAGTTGTTAGTGGTCTTAAACCTGCTTACTCATCCGCTTGCAGATCCGACTTATACCGTTTCACTTTAAAATTGATGTAAATAGGCAGCAGGGAAGCTCTTAGCAGGGGGCAGGGGGAAAGAATTAAAGACCAATCATTTATATCAAATATTGTGTGAAATGCTATTAGCTACGCTATCCGCCAGTTAGACTTCAATAGCCAACTAAGTAGGTGGGTAGGAAAATTTATCGTTGAGGTAAGGCAAGAGGCAGAGGGCAGTTATTGCTGGAGGAAAAAGAGTTTTAGTCTAGTTAATCTTTCTTCACATGGTTTGGTTTTATTGTGCCGACTTACTTAAATTTTGAATTTTATTTTGATAAATTTAGGTTAGTCGAAAACATTCTAATCAGTTAAATTTAAATATTTTATGACGACAGATTTCTTTCAATTTGAAGCAGATTTTGTTGATTCGCTGCGCTGTATTCCCATGCAGGTGCGCTATAAATTAGATACCTGTGGCATTAAACTAAAACTATTTGATTGGAATCAAATGACTACAAAAGAGCGTCAAGCTTTAGTCGAATTACCTTGCACTACAGAAACCGAAATTCAGTCTTACCGCGAATATATCGAGCAGTTGATTTTACAACGTACAGGCATAGCAGTTGCCAAATTGCCTATAGAATCCCATCCTGCATGGCTGGACTCTGCCACTGTATCACCCAGCGTCCAGGAAAAAGCTCAAGAAATAGGAGTAGTCCTGACACAGCAAAAATGGGCAGCTTTAAAACCATTACAGCGTTTTGCCTTAATCAAACTTAGTCGTTCAGCGCATGAAAACAAAAATTTTCCCAGAGCGATCGCAGAATTTAATCTGCTTTAATTAAGCTATATAGCAATCCAAAATCAGAAAGTGAAAAATGTTAGTGGGGCTATTGACTGCTAAGAGTTGACAGCTAACAGCAGTTTCTCTTACTCATTGTCAAAAAACCCGTTGGCTTTCACTAACCAGCAAATAATATACAACAATGGGTTAAACTTTGTTAACTCGCAGCCTTTAAATAGTCGATTATAGCACAGTTAGTGCTGTAATATATCGAGAAATTTGCTCACAAACGCAGCAAACGCGCGTCTTGGTTGCACATTTTGGCGTCAAGACTGTGATTAGTCCTTTGTCATTCGTCATTTGTTCTTTATCTTTTATCCTTCGTTAAATAATAAGTCCTAACTTAATAACCAATGTCCCATGCCCAATGCCCAATGCCCAATTACAAATGACCCATGATAAATGATAAATAACTAATAACTGAGGATAGTAAAAACATGACTGCAAAAAAACTTTTGATGCTGGTTGGGGACTATGTAGAAGACTATGAAGTAATGGTTCCTTTCCAGGCGTTGCAAATGGTGGGACACACTGTTCATGCAGTTTGCCCTGATAAAAAAGCTGGCGACAAGGTGCGAACAGCAGTTCACGACTTTGAAGGAGACCAAACTTATAGTGAAAAACCGGGGCACAATTTTACTTTAAATGCTACCTTTGCAGAAGTAAAAGCCGAAAACTATGATGCCTTAGTAATTCCTGGAGGACGGGCACCAGAATATATCCGTCTTAATCAGCAGGTGTTAGAAGTTACCCGTCACTTTGCTCAAGCAAATAAACCTATTGCTGCTATTTGCCACGGCTTGCAGTTATTGGCAGCTGCTGATGTATTACAAGGTAAAAGATGTACTGGTTACCCTGCTTGTAGCCCAGATGTCAAGAGTGCTGGAGGCATTTATGTTGATATCCCTGTTGATCAAGCCATAGTTGACGGTAACATGGTCACAGCACCAGCTTGGCCTGCTCATCCCCATTGGCTGGCAGAATTCCTCAGAGTACTGGGAACAAAGATTGAACACCCAGAATTAGCTAAAGTTCTTTAATGACAAGATACTAGAAATCTTTTAATTCAATCTTAGGGGCAGTTTCTTTCACTACTCGCTACTCTCCTGCCCCAAAGCTTAGTCAATTACTAGTACGTCATGGCGTAAATAAAGCAATCATTAAAAATTCCTAAAAAACCCATCCAATAATACTTTTGAGTTTTGAGTTTTGACTTTTGCATTGCAGTACTAGTGGCAAAAATAACTACCAATAGATAACTGGTAATTATATATTTTTGGCATGAAACTAAATGCAGTAAAAACTACTTTTTTAATACATTGCGGTGAAGTGAATTTGCAGCTAGGATGTCAAGAGTAGATCAGCCATAAAATCTCAATTTATGCGCCTAATAACCAAGGTTTGGGAGCAAGCCTGAGTGGATGAAATACTTATTAACATTTAGATGAATGAAAAAGGTTGAAATTTTGGATCTATAAATTTAAATTTATTAGCAGTAAGTGAAGCTATAGTGGATTTAGCAATGCTGCTGTTGATGTGGCTAAGGTTAGTCCTGCTACCAAATTATTTAAAGAATCAGTTTAGAAACGCACTTCTTATCAATGACAGGCAAAAACGCAAGACATAATGCATTTCTGCGGCTAGTGTCTGGAAATGGAGCAGCTTTGGGAGCGGAATCTCGCTTCTCGCTGTCCCCCAGTAAAGAGATAGTAATTGGACGCGACCCCAGCTGCCAAGTTGTCTTGGATGCCATGACGTACCGAATGGTATCTCGTCGTCATGCGGTAGTTCGCCCCCTGTCTTTATCTCCAGATAGCAAATTTAGCTGGGTACTTTGTGATTTGAATAGTGCTAATGGCACTTATTTGAATGGACAACGCTTGTATGAATGTCAAGAATTGCACCCAGGCGATCGCATTTCTTTAGGTTCTGATGGGCCGCAATACGTTTTTGAGTACGAGTTGACCTCTCAAGCCCCGGTGACAACTATTAACCAACTGACACCACTGCCTTCAGCAACGAACTACCACAACCACACGCAATTAAAGCAGCCTGATTCTGTTAGCTTCACTCAGCTTTTTCCGATTATTTCTACTGGTAAAGACTTAACTCGCAAAGCATACCTCGTACCAGGAATACTGACTGTAATTTTTGTAGTACTGATGTTTGCGACAGTCGGTCGTCCCCAAGCGAATCAAGTGATCGTCGCCACTTACATTGCCTTCGCTGCCTATTATTTTGTTTATCAACTTTGCGGTAAACAAAAGCCGTGGTGGGTGCTAATGGCTACAGCAATGGGTACGACGCTGATTTTGCTCAGTCCGCTATTGGATTTCTTCATCTTCGTGTTTCGCGGTCTATTGCCTGGAAACTTGCCCTCACCCCAAGAATCTACCACCTTCACAGAGTTGCTGGTACGGATGTTTTTTGGTGCTGGGTTGATGGAAGAATTACTTAAAGCATTGCCTGTACTTGGAGCATTTGCCATCGGAAGAATCTTGTCTTCACCTTGGCGGGAACGTGTAGGCATTTGGGAACCTCTAGATGGTATCCTCCTGGGAACGGCTTCTGCTGTGGGTTTCACTTTATTGGAAACTCTCGGTCAATATGTGCCGGATATCACTCAAAATGTCACGCAACAAGTAGGTATCGGCGCTGCTGGTCAACTGGCGGGTTTGCAACTGCTAATTCCGCGAATTTTAGGCTCTGTAGCTGGACACATGGCTTACAGTGGCTATTTAGGCTATTTTATCGGTTTGGCTGTCCTCAAGCCCAGTAGAAGTTGGCAAATTCTTTCTATTGGTTATCTGAGTGCTGCTGCACTCCACGCTTTGTGGAATGCTACCGGCTCGATTAATGCCTTGCTGTTAGTTGTTGTTGGAGTGTTATCTTACGCCTTTTTGATGGCGGCAATTCTCAAAGCACGGGCGCTTTCACCAACACGATCGCAAAACTTTGCTACCCGATTTCTTGGTCCCAAATAACGGATCGGGGGAATGGGGGGATGAGGGAGTTCTTGAAGCTTTTGAAGTAGAGTCAGAATAACCCCTAACTTAGCACTGGCAATGCCCAATTCCCAATTCCTAATAACCATTGAATATGTATGTCTTGGGATAGATGGTTTAATTCTCTAATTAACCTATTGTTAGTCTAATCTACTATCGCTATACTGAAAAACTAAGAATTTGGGAGCGTTTAAAAGGCAAGACAATATTAGCAGATAAATTTACCTGTCTAAAAAATTTATTTATTCTAAAAAGAAATAGTCAACTATAGCTACGATTCAGATTTGTATTTGTCAAGTTGAGTTAAAGCATAATAAGCGATCGCCAAACTAACCTTGGCTTGCTCTATCTCTGATAAAGCTGTCCACTCGCTATTATCAATGTTACTAATGGTAGGTGTTGGGTTATGTGATTCACTACTTCGCATAGCATAAGCGAAAGGACGAGCTAAGACTAAAAGATCCTCTGCTCCCCAAGTTGGTAGTACTGTTTGAACGCACTCAACAAGTTGTTCGCCTCTAAATTGCTGAGGAGAAAATATCTCAGCAGCTTTGGCAGCAATGGTGTTGAGTAATGTCTGAGGAACGCAACTACAAAAAGTATTACGTAATGTTTCTTGGAGATTAAGGACTAGAGACTGTTGGGGATGGTGATTATGGCTCTCATTAAAACAGACGTCAGACCAAAGCGTGTCTAAATGGTGATAAAAATCCTGCGATCGCCTTGTCAGTTCTTCATCGATTAAATCTTGCATCCCCAACTCTTGTTCTAATTGTTGAAAATAAGCTTCTGACTCTTCATCAGCCGGATTCCAAGGATAAGTAGCATCATCTGGTTCTAGCAAGGCTTCTAAAAATTCTAAATCTACTTGAGACTCGAAAGAAGAAAAAGCATCTGAGCCATTAATTTTATTAGTCATTTATTTGCCTCATGATTATTTGGTAGTATTGACAGCTACAACCGCCCAGAAGAGATTTCCGCAAAAAAGTTGATTTTCTCGAAAGTAAAAACAGATTTTTAAAATTGATACTAAAGACTAATATAAATTTTTGCAATAGCTCTATTAGGAGTCTTCAATAATAAACTCCCAGGTTTCACCTTTAGCACTTCCAAACTTTAACTGCATACCGGATTTCAAGGGGACTTCCTCTCGGAGGATTTGTTGCCAGCCATTAGGGCCTAAAAACCACGTTGTCCCGTAGGTAGAAAAATCTTGCAAATAATAAGTTCGCACTAGCGTAGCATCAGTCAAAGTATTGCGGCAGAATATTTCAGCGTGGCGTTTAGAAACCGACGGTTCCGGAATGACAATATCATTATCTTTAGTGCGACCGATGCGAGTGACTCCATAACGCAATAACCAGGTTTTATCTTTTGAAGAGAGCGATCGCAAACTTGCACTAGGAACCACCGAATCTAGATCGGGAATGGCTGTGTCTGGTAATTCAGTAATTCCTTCATCTAGGTTCTTAATCAGTTCGCCATCAAAATCTGGGTGTAAGTAAAGAACGGGCAAAGTCCAAGCAGGTTGATTGAATCTATATAGCGTTAATAATTCTTTTCTAGCTTGGGTGACAGCTTCATCAATTGGCTGATACAATCGCAAAGCTTCAGCAAAGGCTTGAATAAAACTGTGGCTTTCGTGGTCAGCGATTTCATCGCGCATCCCCAAAACCGCTGGTAGACCATGCCTAATTAATACTTCTGCTAAGCTGCTGGTAGGTATTGCTTGATGATTGCTGGCAGCTGGTTGCGCCCCCCAACAGGCGTTGAAAACTGCTAGCTTTACACCAGTACGGGTCAATGCTTGAGCTAATTCTATACCGTTGAGTGTCATGTCTGGCCGCAAAAACAGTAACCCACCGTCTGGGTCTGGCAAACCATGACCAGCATAAAAGAAAACATTATATGTTTTGGTTTCTAGTTCTTGAATTAACTCCTCTGGAGTTGGTTGTAGGAGTTGATTGACCATGCAGGGTGCATATCTTTGGGAATTACTACCCACTGGAGTATCAACAAGAGTTTGCTGTAAAATCAGCGCTTCTTGTTCTAATTGGAGGTTGTCATCATGACCTAAAACCAACAGGATATTTAAAGCTTGGTCAGTTCGTAAATATGGTAAGGGATCGACTTCACTGCTGGTGCGACTAAATAGCAAATCTTGGGAAAGGGACATAGCCGATTGACCAGGCTCGCGCTGCATAATTTCCCAAGGTAGAGCAATCAGATCTGGGTCGCGAATTTCCAGTCGAAAGCGCAAGCGTGTATGCTGACCCATAGCAATGCCGCGACTGCGTTCTAGACTACCGAGAATTTGTCCATCGAATACCCAACGCCATAAATTCATTCCTAAGTATTGCATCAGACGACTGCTGTAAGGGCCGGTGGTCTGACCTGAAGGCAATGAAATCGCATCAATGGACAATGGGTTGCTGTAAGGAGGTGTTGAGTTTGGAGGAAGATCTAAACGACTATGACCAGCAAACATCTGCTGCCATTCTTGCCACACTTGGGTGAGTTCAACAGGCCACATACAGTCACGTAAAACATAGCCACTGGGATAGGGAGCCTTGACCACCCAAATGGCGAAGTTGTCAGTGCCAGTATTTATGAGACGGGCGATCGCCAAATTCAGGGATGGCATGGATTCATAAAACTAAAAGCTAAAAATAAATAATTTCAGAAGAATTCATCAGCCAGAATTTAGAATTGAGAATTAATTAGTGGGGGATTGAAACCCACAACTGATTGCTTTGTACTAAGTCATAGATTACACGCGAGTGTTTCACCGTTTATTCATCAGCCAGTCGTAAAAAATTCATACTGAATTCTCTATTCATAACAGTTCTTTAAGGTAAAATTTTTGACTTTTTTACCTTGTCAGTTTTTTACTCTGGTTGTTACCTGTTATTATTCCAGGTTTTTACTAGTTTATCGACTATTTATCTAAGTTGGACTGGTGTCAGGTGGTTGAGTAATTGGTGGCTGAGTGACAGGTTTGCATGGATTGGGTGCATCTGATGGTAAAACTGAGACTCCAAAACCGTTCAGCTGGGAAAATTTAATCGATACCTTTTCGTCTGGTTTAAGCCCAGGTTTTGATGGAGATGGTAATTGGGAGGGTGCTGGAGTTGGCGTACCTTTATTGGTACAGATTCGCACATTTACTGAAAAATCTCTTGATGCAGGTTTGGGATTTGGTTCGGTGTCGATAACTTCTAAAAAACTTTTAGCAGGAAGCGGTTGGTTGTTTGCTAGGGGGATTTGCTTGTTGGTTTGAATTACCCAGCCAGGAGCAAGGTTACTAAGGCTTCGCGGTGGCTGTGTAGGTGCAACAATAGGACTTTGAGTTGGCGTAGAATTGGATGATACAAATGGAAGTCCTGATTGCGATCGCAATTGTTGGACGAACAATCCCACAGCACCCGCTGTTAGTACAAATAGTAAGGGAACTATCCACTGTAGCGGTAATTGGCGAGTTTTAGCTGGTTGATTTTCCTCAATTACCTGAGTTTTGTGGTTTGGGCTACTTAAAACTGACGTATCTGTACTTCTAGATGCCAAATCTACAGTTTTTCCGGAGTAGCTTTCGGGAATGACTGCTTTGATGACGATCTCTGGTTCCCAGTATTGGACTTGATAGTGTACTAAACCGACGGTGACATTATCGTGTCCGTTTTTCGTATTAGCGATTTCTATTAATCTATCTGCAACATTGGTGATGTTTGTCTCTCCAAGCAAAATCGGCAAGATTTCTGTTTCCCAGTACTCTTCTACGCGATCGAAATCACTTAAACCATCGGAGGTGAGCAGAAAAACTGCATCTTCATCGAGCATAAACCGTGCAGATGTGGGATGCAGTGAAGTGCTAGGACCCATCCCCAAAGCTTGGACGAGAGAGCCTGCGGAACTTTGTTGCACAGCCTCGCGGTAAATAGCATAACCTAGCCGCACTTCCCGCGAAGCAACATCATCATCAAGGGTAACTTGATAACAGCCCTGGCGTGTAATCCAGTAAGCACGACTATCACCTACGTGGGTAACGTACATTTCGTGAGCCACAGGCAATGCCATGACTAAAGTTGTGCCCATGCGCTGACGCCCTTGGCGATTTTCACTGTCATTGCGCTGACTAATTTTGTCATTAGCCATTGCCACTGCTTTTTCTAAGTCATTCAGCAGTAATGAGGGGTCTATGTGGTCGTAGGGAACTTTGGTGAGTTGCTGTACCTGCTGTTGAATTGTTTCAATGGCTAAATTTGATGCGACATTGCCACCCTCGTGTCCGCCGATACCATCACAGACAATTGCCAAGGCTGTAGGCTGGGGTGGTTTGCTCACCAGAGTACCACTGGGTGGACTACACGCGTCTTCGTTGCGTTGGCGACTTGGCCCAGTATCGGTTTTAGTGATAATTTTGATTGTAGGTGTTTGCGATCGCCCTAACCCAGCCAGTCCACGATCTAAAACTGCGATTAATTGTTCCGGTGAGTGAATCTCTCCCTGGATCAGGGAAAGGCTAATGCGATCGACAAATTCGGCTACGGCTGGTTTAGCGTTAGCAATCAACTGCTGCCAGAATTTACCTAATTCGGGCAATTCTGGTGATATAGCTTTGTCAAAACGCAATTCCAACAAACGTACTAACGATCCTTCTACTCGTAATACATAGGAGTCAAGCAAGCTAGAGACGACACCTTCAGTGGCTAGAGGTTGCCATAAATGAGCTATTTGCCACAACCAATTGAGCTGGCGCATCGATGTAGCATCACGCCAAGCGGCGATCGCTGTTTGGGCTAGATGCACTTGTTGGGTTTTCTCATCGAACAATAGTGGCGGTTTTTCTAAAAGTAATATGTCTTGTCCTGACGAGTCATTAGCTAGGTGCAGGACTCCATGTACTTGTGGTACGTGTAAGCGGTAGGGAATGAGTCTTAGATAAGCTCTAGGAATCTGTAAATTCTCTAACTCTGGTGTTAACGTTAATAAACCAGGTTTCGTATCTAATAAAACAAATTTATCAACAATTAAATAGCGATCGGCTAATATTTTTCCAGGGTTACCCAAACTCTGACCATCCACCACAGCCCAGAGGTAATTTTTCGGTAGGGGCGTGGAACATCGCTGGCAAAACTTATGAGTCAGGGGGTTGGCAGCCTGACAATTTTCATGTGGACAGTAGAGCGTTGCCGCATCATTTTCCATAGTTTTCCCACCGATCGGCGATTGGCAATTTCTTTAACAGCATTTGTAGGGACAATCTAAACCGCTCATCTTGCTTAAACTTGATATATCCAGACTTTAAATGATGATTTTAGCTGGCGGTTATCAGCAGGTGCTAATACTTAACTTATCTAAAGAATATGCTCCCAAGTTAACCCTACAGCCCCATCATAGCTTCTATTGCTCTATGACTCTCCATCACCAAAGCAACTAACTCCAACCCTGTCACCAAAGCATAACTCAAGCAGAACTGTGTTATTTGCTCTTACTAAATTACTCCATGTTCAATAGGCAGATAATATTGGTATTTATCTAGTTTATAAGTAGGATAGCAATAATTAACTTTAATTAAGAATTAAGATATAGTAATCGGCTTTGGATTTTAAACTTAATTTGCGTGGCTAGGGAATAGGGCATCAGCCTTTTCGAGTTAAGAGCGAGTTTTTTAGTGCAATCAAATACGAGTAAGCTATTGGGCGTTTAAATTACACAATCAGTTCCTAAGTTGGTTGACTGCTGACGGTTAACACTCAACAGTCAACAGGAGCGAGTGCGTTGGACGGGTTAAGAGGCTTGTTCGCGTAGCGTCTTTGATAGGAGAAGCAACTGGCTCTCAACACGAAAAAATGTGTTGCGTTAGATGCAAAGGCAGCTTAGTTCTCTACTTTATTGCTTGTCGTCAATTGCAACTTGGGGGATTCCCATGCTGTAGTTGGTAACACGGGCAGAGAGATTGTAGCTGATTTCACCGAGTTGCAGGAGCGATCGCAGATAATGCTCCAAGTCAGACCCGACGCGGCGTAAGTTATAGTCTGTGAGGTCTGCGCCACTAGATGCTTCTACTAGTTCATCAAATTTTCGATAAACCTTTTGCAGCGCATCTTCATTCCAGTTGAATTCGTTGTCTGGGTCAATATCTAACGTTAAAACTTGATCGCTCGAAACTAGTTCGCCATCTTGGTCAATTTCAGCCGCAAAAATGCGGATGTGCCGAGTTGTGGACTTGAGCAGCATCGGGTTATCCATAAAAAGGTGTAAGATTTGGGTGAATTACACTGAAATTATTGTAAACGCTATATTCAAGCTTGAATGCTTTTAATTTACAAGCTTTGAGAGCAGTTTCAATAGAGTATATTGAATTAACATAAGTAAAAATATTGCTTGTACTGATTACTGTTTGACTTGTTGTTAGTAGTTGAAGTTGCAATTAGCTACTAGTACTGACAGTACCCTCAGAATTTTCACACCACAATTAATGAGTAGAGAATTTTTATTTAGGAAGACAAACGATGTCTGAGTGGTATGCTGTTGTTGCCTATTGCTAAGGTTTTTGTATTTATTAAGTCTAAAAGATACTAGGATAAAGTCTTTTGCTGGAATAATTTGATCTGTGTACATTTTTGTTCGAGAAGAAAAATTTTTACTTTAATAGCTATATTGCTCAATTTCTCATAAATTTACTCTTGAAAAAAAACGTACATCTAGTAGTTTCACGGAATAACGCTACACAGACCTCTGGGATTAATAAAAATCAAAAAAATCAGCGCTTTTACTTACGTACAAACACCAGAAATCAAGTAATAAGTCAAACTGTTATTGACGTTCAGATAAAGTTGATGTAAAAAGCTTTAAAAAGCTCGGACAACTTCTTACAGAAACTTTATTGTGTAGAATCTTAAAAACTGAATAATAGTTATGGCTTACCATAAGCTACATCTGGCACAGTGACATCGAAATCTAGACAATGAAAATTGAGCTTGAAAATAAAACACAGGAGAGTGAAATGGAATACATTGGTGTTTGATGAAGAAAAATTCTTAATTCAAGCACTTTGGATTCAAAAAAGATATAAAGAACTTTTTGCTGGACATCTACCTCCTTAACCTCATGACTACTAAGTAAAGGAATCTCAATAGCTATGAACTCCAAAGCATTACCACGCCAGATCAATAATCTCGAAGTAGGTGTTTATGAGTGCGAAATACATCTCAAATTTCGGTTGATTGAAGAAAAGAGTCTATTGGGCGATCGCGAGCAACTCTTACAAGTGCTGCTCGATGCTTTGACCGAGGGTTCTGATGATTTTCTGGAAACGCTCCAAGCGTCTGTTAAAGCGCAGGAAGTATCAGAGTTCAAAGCCTCACCTCAAATGCGACGCCAGCTAATGCGCTTGCGTAATGCTGCTGAAAATCCCCAAAGTTAAAGGTGTAATTTAAGTAGTGAAAAGTTGGGAATTAAGTATCAAATCAAATAGCGATCTTACACCCCCGTTGCAATAAAAACTAAGCAGTAAGTAGAATTCATCAAATAATTTTGATTTCTACATTTGTAAAAGTCTTTAGCAGCATGAAATCCCAGGAACAGTTTCCTTAATGAAAAAGTTTGTAGCAAAGGTTACTGGTAGAATCTCAAAGCAAATTCAGCCGGGTGCATTTTACCGAGTTAACATCAAAACATAGGGGCAAAAACAAAACCCTGTGTCTTTACAGATGGAGCGTTGGACAACAGGTGTAAATCAAATGAAAATCTAAAAGACCAAAGTAAAAATAAATAACTTTTCTTTCGGCTTTTTGCTTTAGCTTAAATGCCCGATTTGCTGAAATACTTATGTTTTATCTATTACTGGTAATGGGTTATTGTTTAGCAGCTAGTGACCTGTTACTAATTGCGCTATGAGGAGGGGAGTGGGGAAATGGGGAGATAGGGAGTGTAGGAGGTGTGGAGAGTGTGGGGAGAGAGGGGGGCAAGATTTCTTCCCCATCCTCCCACACCTCCTTTTCCTCCCACACTTCCCACACTTCCCACACTTCCCTCTCCTCCCACCCCTTCCTATGCCCCATGCCCAATGCCTATTTAGCAAGACCGTGTTCTAGAGCAAAACGAACTAACTCTGTACGGCTATTGGTACCGGTTTTACTAAACAAACGGCTGACGTACTTTTCTACGTTGCGGACGCTGGTTTCCAAACGACGGGCAATTTCTTTGTTCATCAACCCTTCAGCAACCAAGTTTAAAACACTTTGTTCTCTGGGGGTCAAATCAATTTTGAAAGGGGCTGGAGATTGAGAAATGGCATTTCTTTGAGTTAACAAGGCCTTGATTTGGGCAATCTGATTGGCTAGTTCAGCAATATCAGGGGTTTCAAGGTCATCTGTTGTAGTTGCAGCTTTCGCAGTGCGGCGGGCGAGCAAATTTTCGACTATCGCCACTAACTCATCTGGATCGAAGGGTTTGGGAAGATAAGCATCAACACCAGCTTGATAGCCTTGGATGCGATCGCCTGTCATTCCTTTAGCGGTTAAAAATACTACCGGTAGTGCTTGAAAGCGGGGGTCTTCCCGCAGTTGTTTGAGGAACTGATAGCCATCCACCTGGGGCATCATCACATCGGAAATGACTAAATCAGGTGTATTGAGCTGCATCCATTCCCAACCTTCAAGGGCGTTACTGGCGACTTGAACGCTGAAACCGCTCTCTTGCAAATAGTCTTTCACGGCTTCCCGTATTCCTGGTTCATCATCCACCAGTAACAATTGTGCTGACATTGAAAATTTCCTTGAGTTTACCTTTTTCCAATTTAGCGAAAGTTGACAGCCATTGAACAAAAGGATAGCAGGGAAGATATTGCCGTGCCTTACAGGGAATTCTTTAATTCAACTTCAACTGCGCCTAGTAGCCTTAACGAAGCTTTCTGTGCATCGGTTAACCCTCTGGCTTTGGCAATATTCATTCCTTCATAAGGTCGTGGGGCTTGAAGTGTTTTGCAGCATTCGCCAGTTTTGACATTCCACAATTTAATTGTTTCGTCGTGGCTTGCACTCCCAAGTATTTCACCGTCGGGACTAAACTTCACTGACCACACCCGATTTGTATGTCCTGTTAAAATTTTGAGACATTCTCCAGTATTTACGTCCCATATCCGCACCGTTTGGTCATCACTAGCTGTAGCAAGTAGCCAACCATCAGGGCTAAATGTCACAAAATAAACTCCGCTGGTATGCCCCTCTAGGGTTTTGATACATTCACCAGATGGTAGCCGATCGCTATTATTTGTTGTTAAATCCCACAATTTGATCGTACGGTCATCGCTGGCGGTAGCTGCAAATTTAGCATCAGGACTGAAAGCGATCGATAATACGCCATTGCCATGTCCTTTGAGAGTTATTAAACATAGACCTGTATTGGCATCCCAGATTTTGGCACTATAGTCTCCACTTGCACTTGCTAAAGTTTGACCATCAGGACTAAAAACACTAAACCAAATCCAGCCACTATGGCCGTGTAATGTTTTTAAACATTCACCTGTCTGCACATCCCACAATTTCAAACTGTGGTCAGCGCTACCAGTCAATAAAGTTTTGCTATCAGGACTAAAATTCACCGACCAAACCCAATTACTGTGTCCGTGCAAAGTTTTTAGACATTCACCCGTGCTAGCGTCCCATAAATTCACTACGGTACTGCCACTTGCTAAGGTTTTACCGTTAGGGCTAAAAGCAACCGATACAACTAAACTGGTATGTCCGTGTAAGGTTTTGAGACACACACCTGCCTTGAGATCCCATAATCGCACCTGAGAGTCACTACTACCACTGACTAAGGTTTGGCCATCAGGACTAAAGGCAATTAATCGAAATCCATTCGTGTATCCTTTGAAAGTTCTTACGCATTGCCCAGTCGCGGTATCCCATAGCTTAACAGTATGGTCTTCACTGCTACTAGCGATCGTTTGCCCATCAGGACTAAAAGCAATTGACCAAACTTGACTAGTATGTCCTTGCAAAGTTTTCTTACAGATACCCGCAGCTAAATCCCACAACTTTACACTTCGATCGTAACTGCTACTGGCAAGGGTTTGACTGTCCGGGCTAAAAGCGATTGATTGCACAAAACAAGCATGTCCTTGCAAAGTATTAAGTAATTCCCACGTTCTGACGTTCCATAACTGAATAATATAGTCATCGCTTACACTAGCAAAAGTTTGACCATCGGGGCTAAAAGCAACAGCCTGTATGAAATTGCTTCGTCCTGGGAAAGTCTTGAGTAGCTCACCTGTATGTGCATTCCACAACCTAATATTGATATCATTTGCACTACTAGCTACTATTTGACCATCAGGACTGAAGGCGATCGAGTAAGGTTGAGCGCTATGTCCTCTAAAAGTTCTTAAAAGCTGACCATTAGAAACATTCCATAATTTAACAGTGTATTCATCACTAATGCTTGCAAGTGATTGGCTATCCGGACTGAAGACTACATCAAATACCCAACTGTTATGCCCTTGAAATGTTTTTAAACAAATGCCTGTGTTGACATCCCATAGCTTGGCGCTTTTATCATCACTACCAGTAGCAAGCATTTGACCATTGGGACTAAAAGCTAGTGAAATAATCCAATGGGTGTGTGCATTCCATTTCAAAAGTAGTTTTCCGTCAGTTACTTGCCATATTTGAATGTCACCCGCAATACCACCAGTTGCTAAAACTTTTCCATCGGGACTAAATGCTACTTTCAAAATACTACCAAAAGTTTCTGTAAAAACTGACTTTGATAAATCAGCATTTTGGAAATTAATATGATTTAAAGTGATATTTTTTAGATATGCCTGCCAAACGGTAAGGTTTGAAAAATCTGCATTTGTTAAATTTCCTCTGATGTGGTGGAGTATGTTAATAATATTTCCTCCAGCATAGCCAGGTTGAATTTGGGAAGAATTTTGTAAATTTTTAATTATTTGATATAAATAATCTTCTAATATATTTTCATTGAAAAAATATACTAATAGTTTATTAATCAATGGTTTTAAAAATAAGCATATTTGTGACTCTCGAATATAATCTTTAGCAGTAGCTTTAATTAGGGGATAAGAGTTCAAAATCGAAATTACATTTATGGCAATTTCATCAAATACAGCAGTACCTAGTTTTTCTATAACGTATTCCATAACAACAGGTTGTTGCGTAAAGGTTACACTATGGTTAGCAACATGGTAACTTGTTTCAATTAGTGACCTTCCTTTTAAAGACTCTAGTGATTGAATGAGTTCTCGTGTCGATATATGTGGTATGATATCCTCTTTTAATTCAGCTATAGAAACTGCTTCTCGATTAATTGCTAACCAGCACATGACTTGTTTTTCTAAAAGAGATAAGCGTTTACACTGTTGTTCTAAAAGTTCCCAAATATCACCAAAAATAGAGGTATTATACTCTAAGAATTGCAAAATATTTCCAGCAAATAATTCTTGGATTGTGTTGCCAACTATCCTTAAAGCTAATGGATTACCGTTATAACGTGCAGTTAGTAATTTCTCTTGTTCTAGTGAAGCAGAAAAACCTTTATCTTGAAAAATTTCGTGTATCTCTAAGTTACTTAATCCTGTAACTTTTAGAGAACGAATAGGTAAATTTTCTCCCTCTTTCAATCCTAAGCATTTTGGTTTTTCGCGGCTAGTTAGTAATAAACAGCTTTGGTGGGATAGTTCAGCAATATACCGAAATAGCTGTCCATAGCTTTCATAACCTTCTCGATAATTTCCGGTAACTATACCACTAATGAAAACTGTTTCAACGTTATCTAAGATAATTAAACAGCGTGAGAGACTTAAATATTTCATTAATAACGCTAGTAGTGCTTCGTTGTTGTCGAATAAATTTGTTTCCTGCTGATGAGATAAAAATTGAATTAAGTCTGACAATATATTCTGTATAGGTGGTGCATTGCGTAGCGAACGCCAAAAAATATATTCAAATGCATGTTGGTTATCTTCTGCAACCTTAACTGCAAGCGTGGTTTTACCAATACCGCCCATCCCTAGTAAGGTTATCAACCGACAGCGATCGCCCACAATCCACTGGCTTAAGGTTTCTAATTCAGCACTACGTCCATAGAAGCGGGAAACGTCGATTGCTTCTCCCCAATCAATGTGAGGTGTCAAAGGTTGGGAGATATTTGCATTATTGTGCTGTTGTACAGTTCGTTTCAGGACTCCGTGGAGATTATTCTTAGTAACTTTTTCACCCAAAGCTTGAGAAAGGGATCGCCATAGTTGCGAGCCGACATCTTTGATGTGTCCAGGGTCGTATGTGAGTTCTCGTGCCATTTCTAGGTAAGTTTTCCCTTCCCAGGTGTAGCGAAATACCAAATCTTGCGCTTTTGTTAAGCGTCCCCGTTTCAATAATCGCTCAACGAGTGCGATCGCTTCTTCAACCGTCATTTATTCCCTAGTAATACAGATTAACTACAATTTTCCCACGAGCAACTTGATTTTTCACAAAAGTTTACGTAAATCTACCAAAAATACCCGACTTTTTTCCGACCTTTTCCGACCGTCAAAGTTAATACCAGGCAGTAGAGTATTTAGGTGAGCAGTTTGAGTGCAGTAATTAATATTAATACTATTTCCAAATTTTCCTCAATTAAGTAAAGCATTCAACTGCACATTTCAACCAACATCTCTATTTACAAAAAGAAAATAAATATGACATTTTCTAATTTCAGCAATCAAGACAACATCTCTAAAAAATTAATTTTGGCAACAATCAATGATGCAGTTGAGTCTTCTGTAAGTTGGACTTTAGCAAGTAACATCAAAAATTTAATCTTAACAGGAACAGCAGCAATTAATGGTACTGGCAATAGTCTCAACAACAAAATTACTGGCAATAGTGCCAACAACATTCTCAATGGTGGTGGTGGGATAGACACCCTGATTGGTGGTGCTGGGAATGATATTCTCAATGGTGGTGGTGGTAACGATATACTTACTGGGGGTTTAGGACAAGATCAGTTTATCTTTAATGTATATGCTCCATTTTCCTCTACAATGATCGGACAAGATACAATTAAGGACTTTACCATTGCTAGTGATAAAATTGTTTTGGATAAAGCTACTTTTACCAGTCTTCGTAGCGTAACAGGAAGTGGATTTAGTATTAGTAGTGAATTTGCAATCGTCAATAATGATGCTGCTGCTACAAATAGTAATGCTTTAATTGTTTACAACAAAGTTAACGGCAAGCTATTCTACAACGAAAATGGAGCAGGGTTAGCTTTCGGTAATGGAGGACTATTTGCAACTCTTACTGGGAATCCAAGTTTATCTGCTAGTGACTTTTTAATTAAAGATAGTAGGCAATATACCCTCACATCCTTAGTACAAAAAGTAGATGAAGGTGACACTATTACCTTCTCACTCAAAACTGGTTACGTTCCAGTTGGAACCCGTATTGACTATACACTTTCTGGTAGAGGAATCACTAGTTCAGACCTTCTACAACCTCTGTCTGGTTTCTTTGTTGTAGGCGAGAATGGTTTAGCCACGATTCAAGTAAAAGTTAATGGCGATCGTAAAACTGAAGGTAGCGAACAATTAGTCTTGAAACTAAACAATAACCGTGCCAGCATCAGCGTTTACATAAATGACAATAGCCAAACTCCCATTCCTACAATTAGTATCAGTCGAACAAACGCAACTTTAAATGAAGGTGAGTATGCTATATTCCGCATTACAACTGAGAATATCAGCCCTGGTACTGACTTAAAGTATAGTGTTTTTGGTGCAAGTGGCAGTTCTATCACCTCCGAAGATATCTTGGCAGGTAAATTAAATGGTGTAGTCACCCTTGATGCCAATGGTCAAGCCAACATATATGTACCCATAGCCGAAGACCATATATCAGAAGGTTCAGAGTACCTTACAGTTTCTATCAGAAATGATGTTGATGGTACAGATCGGGGTAACGTATTTTCTGAGCCAGTCGAAATTATCGACACGAGTACTCCACAAATATTAGGTACTAATGCAGCCGATACTATCATTGGTTTCAGTGGAATTGACTACATCTTTGGATTCGGCAGTGACGACGTAATTGATGGTAGCGATGGGGATGACTACCTACAAGGTCATGAAGGATTAGATACATTAAGAGGTGGAGCTGGTAACGATAGGATATACACTGGTGATAATAGTGCTGCTGATACAGAGAGAGCTTTCTTTCAAGAACTAGCTTATGGTGGCATAGGAAATGACTATATTGTTGGTAGTAACCCCACAACAGGTAACGATCTGCAACTAGCATATACATTTGACGGTGGAGAAGGAGACGACACTATCTACGGTGGTGCTGGTTTTGGGCTTATAAATGGAGGTGCGGGAAATGATTTGTTAATTGCCTATAAGGGGTATGACGGCAATATCAGTGGTGATGCGGGAGATGATGTTATTTATGCAGGATATTTTCATGGCATCAGTGGTGGCCCTGGTTACGATCGAGCCTATTTATTAGGCAACTACGATGACTTCAGCCGCGAGCGTAATGCTGACGAGTCCGGTATTGGGATGATATTCCGATCCGATTATAAAAGGCCCGACGGAGGTAGGTTAGATTATTTCCTCAATGATGTTGAGGAAGTTGTCTTTGCCGATGGTGTCGTTCGCAAAATGCCAGTTCCCGGAACCTTATGGCCTTATGGAGATGTAATTAGTCCCACAACTACTTTGAATTTGCAGAGTACCGGGCAGTCAGTTATCAAAGGTATTCCAGCCATATCATTCGACAAAAAATGGGGAACATCTTTTCAGAAAAGTGCAAAACAAACTCTTCTAGACATAGGCAATTCCAATGTAGGTGCAAAAATAGATGCAAATATGTCAGTTAATGCTGGAATATATGCCTATGCCAAGGGTGGTTTTAACTTGGGGACAATTGACACCTTACTACCTACAAATGTATCAATTGCAATGACTAGAAATCCATACGAAGTATCTATACATCCAGATATCGATCTTCTCGGTGGAGCTAAATATCAAGTCAACAAACCCGAAGCTTTCTTCAAAGTTGGACTGAATGGATTTTTAGAAGCTAATGCCTCTGTCAATGCTAAAGCTTGGATAAACATACCAGCGACTTCTGTCAATACTCTTTTTGGCAAAGTTGAATTAACGCCAGCAATCAATGCAGGATTTGACAAAACACTTGGTTTACCTCCGGCATTGACGCAAAGGCATAGTTTTGACAAAGCTTTAATAGATTTAAATGTAGGTAATCCAGCTTATACAAAAACATTTCCTTATGGAGATATTACAG
Source organism: Nostoc sp. S4 (assembly GCA_029379225.1). Lineage (GTDB taxonomy): Bacteria > Cyanobacteriota > Cyanobacteriia > Cyanobacteriales > Nostocaceae > Nostoc. Next base: position 115,897 of record JAQYWR010000001.1, read on the forward strand.
CTAAAATCCCTTTAATTAGTTTTAGTAATGAAGGCTTAAATCTTGGAGGAGGAACTCTTACAGGTGATGGTTCAGATGCAATTTTAACAACTAAATTTGATCTTGCTAGTTTTATAGCGGACAAACTACCAATTCCCCTAGCTTATGAGTTCAAACAAGCCTACTCAACTCCAACTATTGCTGGCTACGGTGCTAGTGCTAGTGTCAGTGCCAAAGCTACCTTACTTAGTGCTGAATTAATTGCAACGGCTAGTTTGGTTGAGGATATCACTGTTAGCCTTAAAGGTTTTAGAGCTGACTTAACTATAGATGGGGCAACAGGCCCACAAGATTTGCTACTACTTGATGGGAGTACGACTCAATTCTCAGTAGAACGAGGAAATTATGACCTCAACAATGATGGTCGATTAACCATAGGTATGAGCCTCGAACCAATAGTAGAAATCACAAATTATACTTATTTAGATTTAGATTTGGACCTAAAAGTCTCTGCTCCAGTACTGTCTTACCAAGCATCAGCTAATGTAGGTGGTTCTGGTACAAGTGTAAGTGGTTCTTGGTCGGCATTTTCCCAAACATTTGATTTGTTCAATAGTGACCTTCCTCTTTATAGAGAAACTTGGGATTTAGGAGGCTTTGCCACTCAACAGATTATTCCTTTGACTGTTTAGTTAGGTAATTTATGAACAATTAATTAGGTTTTGTCTTTCTTTAGTCCAACTTTTGTTAAGCGTCCCGGTTCTCATAATTGCTTGACTAGTACGACCGCCTTGAATTTATCAGTGTTGCGCTTTCAACTCAAAAGCACAACTTTCTAAAAAATTACCGCATGGCTTAAGTGCCTTGAATAAGCCTAAATGAAGGATTAGAAGCATTACCAAAATCTATGATAATGTACAAAATACTGTAGATATTTTCACTAAAATCAAAATTTTACAGGAATTGTTGCACGCATTCTCCTAATAATTTAATTTTTTTCTGAACTTGAGGTAGAACTAATGCCATCTTCACCTGATGCAAACCAGTCAACAGATAGAATAATTATTTCTCAACTCGATACCAATACTTACCCTAAAGGTTTTGATGCTGAAATGGCTCGAAAACTGGCAAACTTAACACAGTATGCATATCATCAGTTCGATTTATTTGAACTAAAAAATAACTCACAAACATTTAACCTTAAGGAGCCGTTTTTACTAGATACTGAATTTGCAGAAAATGGTGTTCCCTTTGGGTATGTTGCCTCAGAGGCGGGTAATGACAATATATATGTAATCTTTCGTGGCACTAGACGCTTTCTTGAATGGTTCAAGGATGTGAATATTCAGCTTGTTTCTTTCAAAGATAGTACTAATAGAAATCATGAAAGAGTAGAAATCAAGGAGAAAATTGCAGAAGGGGTTGTGCAGGAAAATCAAGGTTCAATGATTATTCCCAATCTTGATAGTAATTTCGGGTTTATAACAGCAGGTTTTAGAGGTATTTATGTAAGTCTACGGCAGAAACTACTTGATGCACTTCATGAAAAGTGGCAGAAGTCGCAGAATGCTAAAGTATTTGTCACAGGACACAGTTTAGGTGGAGCGCTAGCTACATTAGCAATTCCGGATATTCTGAAAAATACCCCTTTTAAAAATCCTGAAAACGTTACACTGTACACGTTTGCTAGCCCTCGATGTGGGGATAGACAATTTGCAGCGAGTTTTGAAGCTCTAAAGGTTCGGCACTGGCGAATTGCAAACACGGAAGATTTTGTAACTATGCTGCCATTTCCGACGGGAAATGTGATAAAACCAGCATCATCTAATGAACCACCAGAAGCAGAACTTGGAATTGGTGGAGTAGCAGGAGTAGACAAAAATCCAAATCCAGTTTTTGGCTTTTTTAAAGCAATGTATGATAGGAATAAAAGAAGGATGCCGGACTACGTGCATACTGGTACGCCCGTTTATTTTACCATTCATGAAGCTGCTTTAGAGAAGCATCATAACTTAGATGAGGTGTACATGATTGGAATTTCACAAAATCCTATTCTTGTAACTGAGAGCATAATTAATAAAGCCGTTGAAAAAATTAAAGACAAGATTACTGATGAGTGATTAAAATGTTTTACTATTGTGAAGCGTCTTGGAGACAAGCAATCACAATTGACTATGCAATTAGTTCATTTTGCGATCGCTGTGTTCCTAATGAAAAGTATTTAGCTGGACACGATATAAGTACATTTATGTGAGAACCCAAGCAGTAAAACAAAGGTATTTTACTAGCACTTTCTCTTATCAAGATTAGACATCTAGATTAGCTTCCGCAACGTTGTTAAGGCTTTTTGTTATTTATTTTGGATATTTTTGTATACTATTGTTATAGCCAATCAATTATCTTGCCATTCTCTGGGAGTTTGGCTTCTCTTTGTCCAGACGCACGTGCCCTAGCCGTGAACAAACCAATGGGAGTATTTAATAAATCTACCAAAGTGGCTTGACCCACGATCGCCTTCATACTATCTCTTGGTACTTCTTTCAATAACCAACGTACCAAACGATAGCCGCATTCTTTAAGTGTAATATCTCGCATTAAATCTATACCATGCAGTTCGTGTAAATAGCGATTGGAGTGCCCATAACGCCGCCATTGACTTTGCAGTTGTTGAAGTGTAGTGCGGTGGCGGTGCTGGACAATGGCATTTGGCGCAAATTCTAAACGCCCGATATTTTCTGCCAAAATTCGCCAGCAAATGTCTGCATCGCCACCAGTGGTAAGATAGGGACGAAATAATCCTGCTTTTTCTAAGGCGATGCGGCGAATTGCCAAATTAGCAGTTTGTCCATAGGGACGAAAGGGATGAGTAAGGGTATGTTTTTGCGACAGGGTTTGTTCGCGGTCTGCGTGTTCTTCTAACAAAGTTTTACCTGGTAATGGCAAAATTTCTCCAGCAACAATTACCACTTCTAAGTTGACAAAAGGCTGAATTAATGTATTTAGCCATTGAGGTTGGGGACGGCAATCTGCATCAGTAAAAACTATAATTTCGCCTACAGCTTTCCGAATTCCATTGTTACGAGCAGCGTAGGAGCTTTGAATTTGATTTTCGCTCAAGGGGCGAATTGTAATTGGGCTATTTTCGGCAGCTGTTTTGAGTAAAGTGAGAGTGCGATCGCTACTGTTATTGTCCACCAATAAGTACTCTACCCGGTCTTGGGGATAAGTTTGAGATAATAAACAATCGAGCAAATCTGGTAAATCTGCCTCACCGTTATAAATAGGAACAACCACCGATACCATTGGCAAAAAGCTGGTATCGGTGGTTGCATCAACTGGCTGATTATTCATAAATTTGAGATTTTGGAGATGGAACTACTAGCTAGTATTCCCAATCCCAAATCGACAGAATGGGAACAAGGAGTCAGAATTCAGGAGCAAAGCCGAAGACACTTTGCTAAGGCGTTAGAATTAATTCTCCTGAGGGACTTCCAAATAAAAGAATAACCAATTGCTGTGTAAGCAGGGAAATTAAGAAAAATATAATCTGAATAAATTGGATAATTTATTTTCTGGAAGTCCCTAAGTTCTAACTTTTAAATTCTGCTCAATCTAAAATTTCAAGTCACCAGCGCGGACGCTCATAGGTTGATTAGTTTGATTAATCGACGATCCGGCGAAGTTGCTACCTGATAAAATTGCGATCGCTCGCGCATATTGCGGATCGCTCTTAGTTCCGATTAAATCTGGATTAGAAGCCAACTGACGCTCTTGTGCCTCTGTCAAGTCTAGCTTGATATCTGGCGTAATCCCTTTATGGTTGATATCGGTTCCCAAAGGCGTGTAGTAGTGAGCGATGGTGACTGCTAAGCCTGAACCATCCGCAAGTTCGTGAACTGATTGCACTAAGGCTTTACCAAAGGTTTGACCGCCAACGACTACCGCTCGCTTATTATCCTTGAGCGCGCCTGTGAGAATCTCGCTAGCACTAGCTGAATTCCCATCTACCAATACTGCCAAGGGACGATTTGTCAAGGCTGTGTGATTGGCTTTAGTTTCCTCAGTATTTCCTACACGGTCAACTGTCTTGACAATGCCGCCGTCATCGTACCACATCCGAGCAATTTCAATGCTGGCTTGTAATAAACCGCCGGGATTTCCTCGCAAATCCAACACATAAGAATCAACTTTCTTATTGTTCAAATCGCGGATGGCTCGTTGCATTTGCTCTGCAGCGTGGGCGCTAAATTCCCGCAAACGGATATAGCCAACGCGTCGATTTCCTTCTTGCTTGAGGGTATAACGCACCGTTGGCACTTCTATATTGGCTCTGTTGAGCCTCACTTCAAAGGGATTTTGTCCTGAGCGTTTGAGCCGTAGGCTGATGGGAGTACCAGCTTTGCCGCGAATTAGTTTGGAGGCGTCATCCACTTTCATTTTTAAAGTGGGTTTGCCGTCAATGGCTAAAATTTCATCGCCTGCTTTAATTCCGGCTTTCAGGGCTGGAGAATTCTCTATGGCTTCGACAACAGTTAGGCGTTGAGTTTTGTCGTTGACTTCCATGCGAATGCCAATACCAGAGACTTCCCCAGAGGTTTGGCTAGTTAGGGCTTCAAACTGCTTGGGGTCCATAAACCGAGTATAAGGATCTCCCAAGGTTTGTAAAGCTTCGCGGATGGCAGCATAAGCTTCTTCACGAGAAGAATAGTCTCTGTTCAACAAGCTTTGCCTGGTTGCTCGCCAATCTTGTTGATTAAATTTACCATCAACATATTCATGATTCACCAGTTGCCAAACTTGGTCAACTATCGTTTTCGGGCTGTCTTGTAGACTTAGGGCTGCGCGTACACCGCGAGTCCAAGCAAAACCGAACACAGACATGGTAGCAGTCGTAGCGATCGCCCCACCAATCAAGGCTACTTGGAGCGGCGAGTAACTTTTCGCAGATTGGTTCATGTATATTGGCTGGAATAATTGTGTTGTTGACAGTTTAGCAATCAGGCTTTCTAGAAATTTTTAAGTTTTTATATCCCAAACTCAGCTATGCTTTCTTAAGCCTTTGACATTGAATAATGCCAAAATCCTGCATTAGTTATTAATAACCATTTCTGAGTTTGTTAGCCTTCTCCGGAAAGCTATACTAGCGATGTGACACTTCAATCGCCGTCATCTTTGTACTTTAGATTACTTTTATAAGATAGCACTTCAATCTCTCAATCGGAGTATTGTTGGCTAGTCATCAAATCAGCTTTTTTATATCAGTCATGAAACATAAATTTATTATCAAATCATTAATCTACATTAAAAAAACTTTGGTTAATCTGTGGCAATTGTTACAAAAACTAACTGTTGGATTGTACTTTGTTTTGGGTGCTTGGTTGATTTTTACTACTATAACCTTAGTTTCTGCTTCTTTGCAGCCAGTAGACACCTTTTTTGTGCTTGGTGGCAGTATTCGTCGAGAAACTTACATTGTCCAACAAGCAAAACAATACCCGCAAATCCCAATTTTAATTTCTCATGGTTCGCCAGATCCTTGTATATGGTTAATTTTTCAACAGGAATCCGCAACCTTAGAAAACGTTTGGTTAGAAAAGTGTGCAAATTCTACCTTTGAAAATTTTTATTATAGTATTCCCCTACTACGTAAATGGGGGGTACATAAAGTAAAACTGATTACTTCAGCTAGTCATTTGCCAAGGGCTAAATGGATGGCTCAGATTCTTTTGGGCGCTCATGGTATTTGGGTAGAGCCAGAAATCGTTCCAGAGTTAGGTGTTCCTGGTAATCATGAATCTTGGGTCAAAACTGGACTAGATTTAACTCGCAGCTTATTTTGGGCGATTTTAAGTCAAATTATTGACCCGCAATGCTCAAACATCATCAAACTTAACGAAGTAAATATGTCATATTGGCAGAATCAAGGTTTTAAGTGCGAACATCAAGGGGGAGTGGGGCTTCAGGGAGATGGGGAACTCGGGGCCCCCACGAAGTGGGGATTAGGGGCAATGGGGAGCAGGGGGAGAATAACTAATGACCAATGACAAAAGACAAATAACATTTGGGGCGATCGCCGCAAATCACTGCTGGTAATATCATATCCGCCTAGATAATTATAATTTGGTGCATCTGTGCAAAAACCAGGAAACCCTCTTTCCCCCTGCTCCCTGCTCCCCTACCCCCCTGCGGTCTTAATGATAAGTCTTTAACCAGACATGATACATTTGTTTCCTCATCTCCCCCTCCTCTTAACAAATTAGAATTAAAATTTCCCAAATCCACCCCCTCCAGGAGTTTCGATCGCAAAAACATCCCCAACATTCATCTCTACGGTTGCAGTGCTATCTAAATTTTCTTCAGTTCCATTTTGACGTTGTATCCAATTGCGCCCGACTTTTCCGGCTTCCCCACCATTTAATCCAAAGGGAGGAACCAGGCGATGTCCAGAGAGAATATTAGCTGTCATTGGTTCTAAAAACCGGATACGACGAACAACTCCATTACCGCCAGAATATTTACCTCTACCACCGCTATCAGAACGCAGACTAAAGCTTTCTAAAAGTACGGGATAACGCGTTTCTAAAACTTCTGGATCGGTCAAACGCGAGTTAGTCATGTGCGAATGAACGCCATCAGTTCCATCAAAATTATTCCCCGCTCCAGAACCGCCGCAAATAGTTTCATAATATTGATATCGCTCATTACCAAAAGTAAAATTATTCATTGTTCCTTGAGAAGCAGCCATTATACCCAAAGCACCATATAAAGCATCAACAATAGTTTGAGAAGTTTCTACATTACCTGCTACTACCGCTGCTGGATAAGTTGGGTTTAACATACAGCCCACCGGGATAATAATTTCTAAAGGATTAAGACACCCAGCATTCAGAGGAATGTTATCGTCAACCAAAGTCCGAAATACATACAAAACTGCTGCTTGAGTTACAGCTTTGGGAGCATTAAAATTACTATTTAATTGTCCAGAAGTTCCAGTAAAATCAATAGTAGCACTGCGATTTTCTGGGTGAATTGTCACTTTAACTTGAATTTGTGCGCCATTGTCCATTTGATAAATAAATGAACCATCCTTGAGAACTGCGATCGCCTTTCTCACCGACTCCTCAGCATTAGCTTGTACGAATTTCATATAAGCTCGAACAGTATCAAGACCGTATTGCGAAACCATTTTCTGAAGTTCTTGAGCTCCCCTTTCATTTGCAGCAATTTGGGCTTTAAAGTCAGCTAGATTTTGCTCAGGGTTCCGAGCAGGATAAGTATGATTTGAAAGGTGATGTCTGACTGCGGTTTCTCGAAAATTTCCTTCTTCAATCAAGAGAAAGTTATCAAAAAGAATTCCTTCTTCTTCTATTGTTGTACTGTGGGGAGGCATAGAACCAGGAGTAATTCCGCCGATATCAGCTTGGTGTCCGCGAGAAGCAACGTAAAAGAGGGGAGTAAAAAATAAAATATTTTCACCATTTTCCAAAAATACAGGAGTAATTGCAGTTACATCAGGAAGATGCGTTCCACCGTTATAGGGGTTATTTGATAAGTAGACATTTCCTGGTTTTATGGTGTCGCCTTTATCATTAATTAAACTGCGGACACTTTCACTCATTGAGCCTAAATGTACGGGAATGTGGGGAGCATTCGCTACTAATAATCCAGAAGAGTCAAAGATAGCGCAGGAAAAATCTAGTCTTTCTTTGATATTTACGGATGTTGCCGTGTTTTGTAACACAATTCCCATTTGTTCGGCAATAAATTGATAGAGGTTTTTGAATATTTCTAAGCGAACAGGATCGGGTTGAGATGTTGTATACATTAGTGAGTTTTTTACAGTAAAATAGTCAGTTTATAGACGTTCTAAAATTAGATGGTTCCGTTGAGTTAATCTAGCTTGCCATAATGGTTCAACTACAATCGTGCTAATTTTTTCCACAATAATTGCGGTTCCAATAATCTTATCTTCTGGCTGTAAATCTTCGCGTCGATAAACAGGTGTATCATGCCATGTATCAGCAGTAAACATCTTGACTATCTCAACAGATTTGGGAGATTCATGTATCAAACGGGTACGAATAATTAAGGGTTCTTCTGGTGTATCCATTTTCTGAATTACTTCCACTGATACAGATTCGACAATTAAGGTTTTCTCTAATTGAACGAAACCATAGCGAGATTGATGCTCCGTTTCAAATTTTTGTCGCATTACTGCCACTTCATCAGCAAAATCCACAGTCAAGATAGAGTTAGTACCTTCATATTTTAAATTAGCTTTGTAGACTACTTCTACTTCAGTCGGTACTTGATTGATTTCACTTCTAGCTTGAGTTGCTAAATATTCTATTAACTGTTGTAATTTAGGGATTAATGTTTGAGTTAAGTGTTGTTCAACTCCTGCTTCTCTAATTCCTCGGACATCAGCTAAGCCCATTCCATAAGCAGAGAGAACTCCAGCATAAGGATGTAAAAATATCTTTTTCATTCCCAAAGTATCGGCAATTAAACAAGCAACTTGCCCACCCGCACCACCAAAACAACACAGTACATATTTAGTGACATCATAACCACGTTGGAGGCTGATTTTTTTTATTGCATTTGCCATATTTTCCACTGCGATCGCCATAAATCCAGCCGCTACTTGTTCGGGTGTACAATGATTTCCTGTAACGCTTGCAATTTCTTGGGCTAATTGTATAAATTTCTGAATCACAATATCTTTATCTAAAGGTAGATTCCCATCAATTCCAAAAACTGAGGGAAAATATTGCGGGTGGATTTTGCCTAACATCACATTGGCATCAGTAACCGCTAATGGCCCCCCACAACGATAACAAGCAGGGCCAGGAATTGAACCAGCAGATTTAGGACCGACACGATAACTAGAACCATCAAAAAATAGAATTGAACCACCGCCAGCTGCAATAGTATTAATTGCTAATACTGGAACTCGCATCCGCGTCCCAGCAATTTCTGAATCTAATTGTCGTTCGTACTCTCCTTTAAAATGGGCTACATCTGTACTGGTTCCTCCCATATCAAAGGTAATTACTAACTCAAAACCTGCTCTTTTACTAGTTTGAACTGCCCCAACAATTCCCCCAGCCGGGCCACTTAAAATACTATCTTTTCCTTGAAATTGTTCGGCTGCAACCAAACCGCCATCAGATTTCATGAACATTAATTTTACTTGCGGTAACTGACTCGCTACTTGGTTAATGTAGCGACGTAAAATAGGAGTTAAATAAGCATCGACTACTGTTGTATCTCCTCGGCTAACTAATTTCATTAACGGACTAACTTGATGAGATACAGATATTTGCGTAAAGCCGATTTCTTGGGCGATTGCTGCTACTTCTTGTTCGTGTTTGGGATAGCGATCGCTGTGCATAAAAACAATAGCACAACTTCTAATTCCTGTGTTATAAACTACTTTTAAGTCACTTTTTACTTGTTTGAAATTGACTGCACTTAATTCATTTCCTTTGGCATCATAACGTTCATCTACTTCAATCACTTGTTCGTAAAGCATAGTTGGTAAAACTATCCGGCGAGCAAAGATGTGAGGACGATTTTGGTAGCCAATTCGTAGTGCATCTTTAAACCCTTTAGTAATTATCAGAAGGACGCGATCGCCTTTTCTTTCCAACAGTGCATTTGTCGCTACTGTTGTCCCCATTTTTATCACTTCTATTGCTTCATTAGGAATAAGTTCTTCACTGTCAAGACCGATAATATCTCGAATACCTTGAATAGCCGCATCTTGATATTGTTCGGGATTTTCTGAAAGTAGTTTATAAATTATAATCCATTGGCCATTACGCAGCGGAACAATTAAAAATCGTTCAAGATGTTTTGATAATCTGTCTATAATTTGTTGGTTATTAGTAACAGCAACAATATCTGTGAATGTACCACCCCTGTCAGCAAAAACTTTCAACATTACTCTGTTTCCTCAATAGTATACAGATAGAGTAACAGGTGAATTTAGGGTGTTTCTACTTCAAGTGTAGAATTTTTTACAACAGTTGTGTATAGGTTTTACTGCTATAGCAATCATATTTGATTTATGAAAAAGACTGCAAGATAATACGGGTAAAGATATATGTGTAATAAAGAACAATCATAAATCAGCATCGAGAAATGGCGTATCTTCAGTAACCTTTCTTGCGGAACGCTGCGCGTAGCTTGCTTCCCGAAGGGTACGCTAATGTAGAATTACAAGAATTTATAGATAGTCGCTGTTCGATTTTCGCTCTCTTCAGATGTACAGAGTTTTTTCAGGAATCAAATACTAGTCCTATACTAAAAAATATTCTAGAATTATCAGAAAAGGAAGTCTTTAAAGATAAGTAAAGAGTTATATTTCCTAGCATTATATTTTGTACTTCTATTACATTTATTAATTTAGTATTTTTATAATTTATAATAAATATGAAATTTTAAAATAGTTGCTCATACTATGATATTATATAGTAATAAAAAATATTTAATTTTTTTTCACAGATTTATCTTCGTAGTAGTGATGTTATTTTTACTCATCACCACTATAACAGTTAGTTACTCTCAAGAAAAAAATCCTACTGTTAATCAAACTCCAGAAGCTGTTAGTAAGATAGATGGTACTCCTGTAGTATTGGGAGACAAAACGTTATTTATTATTAAAAAAAATGTCGGTTCTTTTTCTCCTGAAGAGCGATCGCAGGCAGTTACAAATAGAATTGAAACAATAGCCAACGATCCATCTATTCGTCTTGATGGTTTAAAAGTTTTAGACCAACAAGACACTACAAATATTGTTTTAGGAAAGAAACTAATATTTACTCTTACCGATAACGATGCAAGAGCCGCAGAAAAAAGTAAACAGGAATTGGCTCAAGAATATGTACAAATAATCAGTGATTCTATCACTAAGTATAGAGAAGAGCATAGCTTAAATAATATTTTAAAAGGTCTATTCTACAGTTTTCTTGCTACTCTGGGTTTATTTATATTTGGGAAAATATTTAATTATATTTTTCCCAAAATTATTAATAGACTACAGAATTGGCGCGGAATCAGAATTCCTGCTATTAGAATTCAAAATATTGAACTTTTACCTGCATCTAGAGTCAGCAGTATTGTAACTACGATAGTTAAGATATTCCGCTTGATTCTCATATTAGGGGTCATATATGTCTATGTTTCTTTAGTGTTGAGCTTTTTCCCTTGGACGAAACAGCTTAGTTCTAAACTTGTTAGTTATTTTCTAGAAGCTCTTTATCAGGTTTTGTTAGCATTTGTAGCTTACTGTCCTAAACTGTTCGCCTTGGGATTGATTTTCTTTATCACCTACTATATTTTGAAAATTATTAAACCAATATTTACAAGATTAGGTAATGGAACTCTATCTATTTCCGGTTTTTATTCTGACTGGGCAGAGCCGACATATAAACTAGTATTCTTTTTAATCATTGCCTTAGCATTAGTACTGGCTTTTCCCTATCTACCAGGCTTTGGTTCACCAGCTTTTCAAGGAATATCTGTGTTTTTAGGTATTTTGTTATCGTTAGGTTCTACAGCATTGGTTGCCAACATTGTCGCTGGAATTATTCTAATTTATACGCGTGCTTTTCAGATTGGCAATCGCATTAAAATTGGTGATGCTATGGGCGATATTGTAGAAAAAACTTTGTTAGTAACCCGTATTCGTACTATCAAGAATGTAATAATTACTATTCCTAACGCAACTGTATTAACTAGCCAAATTATCAACTACAGCGCTCTTGCTCAAGACCCTAATTATCATTTAATTTTACATACTACAGTAACGCTTGGCTATGATTTACCTTGGCGTAAGGTACATCAAGTTTTAATTGATGCCGCCCTAGCAACCAAAGATATTTTAGCGGAACCTGTTCCTTTTGTGTTGCAAACTAGTTTAGATGATTTTTATGTCAGCTATGAATTAAACGCCTATACTAATAAGCCAACAGTGATGGCGAGTATTTATTCACAACTGCACCAAAATATTCAAGATAAATGCAACGAAGCAGGAATTGAAATTCTTTCTCCCCATTATTCAGCTATTCGGGATGGGAATCAAACTACCATACCAGAAAATTATTTGTCTCAAGATTATCAAGCACCGGGATTTCGTCTTTCTCCCTTGGATAAATTATTTCAGCAGTTCAACGGAAATAATACACCAAAGTCGGGTGAATAATTTAAGTTCGACTGTTGGAGTTTAAAGCTTTGATAACAGCTTGATACTGTTCTTGTACGTCTTTGCGGTCTAATTCTTCTGACAAACCCTCTTGGCTACCGCGCAAAATCATGTCAGCATGACGTTGTAAAACTGCTTGGTATTCTGGATTGTTAGTGTAAGTTGCGATATTAGCGAGCGCTTCTAATAAACGAATCGTTACTGATGCATCAGATCGTGCATATTGCCGAATTCCATTAAAGGCACTATCAACCAATCCTTCAAATGTCACCGCACGAGCGATCGCCCGTAATTTACGATCTTCATCGTAACGATAAGGTGAAGGAAAATCTTTTTGGGCTAAACGGCACAATGCAGCTCCGAGTCTATCAACACAGCGAATTCCAGTAAATGGGTCATTAATCCCTGGAGAGAGCGCACGTAGGGCAATTTCTACTAACTGCTCGATCGGAAACTCGATATCTTGCTGTTCGCTACGTTCTTTACCCAAAATAAAGGCATCATTAATTTGTTTGCTTAATTTTCGATTCACCAATTCACCAGGGAAAACCATAACCAAATTACTGTCCTTAATAACAAACTTTCCTGGTCGAGACTCCACACGCAACAAAAGATTGTATTTTTGAGCAATTTTAATTAATTCTTCATCGTCAATTGCTTGTATGTAACCATTATCAGTAACTCTTACCCCACAAGCAACTGAGTCAAAATCTTCAGGTATTTCTGCAAGTTCTTGTCCGAATGGAATACTACGTCCGATTTTTTGGGGAAATAAGCGATCGATGACTCTATCTAAGTCATCACAAACGTTCTTAATGATATGCGAAGCCTGAATTATTGTAGAAGCATGATCGATAAAATAAATCAAAACTCCGATGCTAATAATTGCAAGTACAATACCGAATGTAATCGCAAGTTGTGGTACAAACTGATTATATCCATCTCCCTCACCATGAATAGTCCGCAGTACTAGTAAGCAATAAATAAACGTACTAATAAATGTTCCTAGTACAATTTGATTACCAGTATCCTGCATGAAATTACGTAGAAGCCGCGGCCCAAAATTAGAAGCAGCTAGCTGAAGCGCCACGATTGTAATTGAAAAAGCTGTAGCAGCAACACCGATCATCGAGCCTGCAACGGCTCCTAAAAGCGATCTAGCTCCATCTGCTCCACCAGTATAGCTCCACCAATAATTAACATTTGCCTTACCTGTGCGATCGAGCATTAATATTGTAAATGCCAAGGCAGTAGCAACTATAGCCATAATTGAAGGAATGAACCAGTAACTTGAGTGGAGCGTATCCCACAGTTTGCCCAACTTTATATTTTTCATGTGTCTTTATTGACTGTTGGAGAATCTACCTTACTATTACCACCATCTTGCTTTTGAGCGATTAACCTGAGAGAATCTGTAATCCGGCGCGGCTTTGGTACTTCACCTTTACCAGATGGCCAACCTTCACGCTGACGGGAGCGATCGCCATCTGTTTGTTCGGTTTGGTCGTGAAACAATATTTGTTGCGTTGGGAAAGGTAAATCAATACCGTTTTCAGTCAACGTTTTCTTAATTGCCGTGATTACTTTGTCCCGCGAAGTCAGACTATCTGCCCGTCGTGGTGGATGAATCCACCAGCGCACGCGGATGTTAACAGTGCTTCCGGCAAGTTCCATTACCAATACATCAGGAGCAGGGTCTTTTAAAACTTCGTCTACACTATGCATTGCATCTAGCATCAACTGCTTGGCTAGGTCAATATCATCACCGTAACCAATGCCAACATCGTACTCTAATCGGCGGTTATCAAAGGCAGTGTTGACAGTCACAGAATTAATAAACAATTCCGAGTTAGGAATCACAATCCGCCGACCGTCATAGGTTCTAATTGTTGTGGCGCGTGTTTGAATATTTTCGACAGTTCCCTCAAAGTCTTTAAATACAATTTGATCGTCAATTTGAAAAGGTTCGGTTAATAGAATCAAAATCCCAGCTAAAAAGTTTTGCAAAATATCGCGGAAGGCAAAACCAATTGCAACACCGCTTATTCCCAAAAGTTGTATTAAATCACCGGCTTTAAATGTAGGAATCACAATCGAAAGAGCGATAAACAACCCAATCAAAATTGTCGTTCCTTGCGCTAACCTTCCCAGTACTAGTCCGAGGTTCCGAGCAGAACGACGGTTGCGGGTTAATCGCTTAACAAATGTTTTAATTCTGCTAGCAACAAATAAAAATAGTATAAAGATAATCACTGCTAAGACAAGATTTGGTAGCAAAGCAATGAAACCGTTAATCATGCTTTGAACTTTATTCCAAACTACTGAAATTTCTGTTTTCATCAAATTTCCTTACTCATTCAATTTCGGACGGATTTTCTCATTAGATGCTGTAACTTGTAGTTGACACTGCATATAAATAACACAAAGCAGGGTATCTTGACCTTATCCCATCTGCCTACTGCACTGGCCATACCCACAATTCCCGCAGGTGGAGCTAAGGAAGCGGCTACTAACATCCCTGTCGCTGCCCCAGATACTAAACTACTTCGTTCTGACTGAACTAAATTGAGCGCCCCAGCTAGCTGCTCCGCCTGCCAATGGTAAAATTACTGCTACTGCTGAAACTTGGCTGTTTTCTACCATTAAAGTAGTGGGAATTTCTTGGCGTAATATCAGGCTAAATAGCCAATTAGTTACAATTGTGACTGCCAAAGTTACAAAATATCGTAAAATACTCCGTCCCATGCATTTCTTTCCAATCGTGAGAAGTTTGCGCCATTGTAAGATTTGGCGATGTCTATAACTGCTTTGCCGTTTCCCCGTAGCACTTGGATAATGAGTTGGCGCATTTATTACCTCCTGCTGCTAACCATCTTGCTTTTTTAGCTAATAACTCTACTATCCAAAGAAATATTTTTTGAAAGATGTATCTCATACTCAATTAACACTTGATTTTTATCTGCAAAATTGGTATGTCCTAGCAAAACAACTGGTAATTGCAGCAGTTAATTAGGTTATAGAAAACCTTCGAGCGCGTTATTTTTTATTTAGATTAAATTTAAATATAGAACTACTATTTGATTTCTGAAAAAGCTCGGTACATCCGAAGACACAGAAAATCAAACGTAGTATTTCGGAGGGTTTTCCGGTCCACCCAACAAGAGCTAAATTTTATGCATTATTTAAATACGTTTTAAATCTTGTAAAACTGCGGCAGCTGATTGATAGCGATCGCTAAAATGATAACAAACCATTTTATCTAAAATTACTGCTAATTCTTCGCTGACTCGTGCTGTTTGTCGCCACATCACATTACCCGTTTCTGGATCTGGATGGAGTTCCTGTGGTGGTATTCCAGTTATCGCTTGAATGGCAATCATTCCTAAAGCGTAAATATCACTGCACAAGCGGGGATGACCGGCAAATTGTTCTGGAGGTGCATAACCCCGCGTCCCGATAGCTACTGTTGCTAATTCTGTTTGCTCGCTACTCGGCGGTTGCATCAATTTCACAGCCCCAAAGTCAATTAATACTAACTGATTATCTTGAGTGCGTCTAATAATATTAGTTGGTTTAATATCACGATGAATTACTCGATGTTGATGGACAAATACTAAAATTTCCAAAACTTCTTTGAGTATTCCAATCACAAATGACTCGTTTTTTAAGTGACGTACAGGTGGCAATTCTTCACTTAAAGTATGTCCCTCAATATATTCTTGAATTAAATAAAATTCTTGGTTATCTTCAAAATAAGCAAGTAGTTCTGGTATTTGATGATATTTACCTAAAGTTTCTAAAATTTCTGCTTCACTGTGAAATAATCTGCGAGCAACTTGCAAAAATCTACTATCTTGGCGAGCTGGCATTAATTTTTTCACAACACAAGTCGGATTACCTGGTCGTTGAGTATCTCGTGCTAAATAAGTGCGACCAAATCCACCTGCACCTAAGACTTTTGAGATTTGGTAACGTCCACTCAAAAGTAAATCTCCAGATTTTATTTGTGGTGAATCGATTGTGCGAGGAAAATCAAGCTCTGAATCTGGAAGTGCTGTTTTATCTTCTAAGAGTAGATTTAATTGGGCGATCGCTGCTTGTTGTTTTTCAACTTGGAGAATAATTACCTGAGTCTGGCGCTGATTTTGATAATTAGTATAAGCCATGACGCTGATAATACTAATTATTAAAGCCAAACCAGAGGGAATTAACGGCACCCATCCGGCTTGCAGAAATAAAATCATGCAGATTCCCACTAATACAACTAGGGTTACTCCTCCCACGATTAGCAAAAGTAACGGATTTCGCCACCACCATGCTAAAGTACTACCTAAAACTGCCCAGCCCCACACCCAAATTAGTTCTACCCAGTCAGACCAGTACCAAATTAAAGGTCGCCCATCCAAGACTGTACCAATCAATTGACTCGCTAGCTGTGCGTGAATATACAGAGCAGGCATTCTCGCTGGCTGATCTGGTAAACTGCTGTAAGGTGTATAAAAGCTACCTGGAACCAAGCTAGCTGAGGTAGTGCCAATAATTACCAGACGGTCTTTAAATAAACTGGGATTAACGCGATCGCTCAGAACTTCCGTTAGAGTCACTTGAGGAGCGAGGTAATTAGGGTGACGGTAATTTAATAATATTTGATAACCATCTGCATCCAAATGTTGGTAACTACCAGAATTAGGTTTTAGACGTGGGAAAATAATCTTACCTAGCTGAAAATCTCCTTGATCTGTGAATTTATATTCAATGCCTTGTTTTTCCAAATAATTAATTGCAATTAACGCCCCAAATGCAAACGATGTTGTACATTTATCATCTGTAGAATGAGCGAATAACAAACTGCGGCGGAGAATTTGGTCGTTTTCATTATCGGCAACTACATCGCTAAACCCAACATTATCTATGGGAAAATTTGGTGGTGGTGGAATTTCAGATCTCCCGACGCTGCTAAACAAGCAAGTGCCAATAATATTGTCTTGATTTTGCTTTGCTGCTAAATTTTTATCTTCTGGGCGAAAAAGATATAAACCAACAATACGCGGTTGATAAGACTCGATTTTTTGTAAAAGTTGATTAATTTTAGTATCTGACAGTTGCCATTTTTCTCGTTGGAGATCCTCGTCAGTGATTTTTACCAGCAAAATCCGCCGATCGGGTGCTTGTGTCGGACGCGATCGCAACATCTGGTCATAAACTCTTAACTCCCAAGCCTGCAACCATTTGAGTTCGCGAACTCCCCAGATGAGGGCGGTGACTCCCACACTAGTAACCAAAATAATTTGCAGCCAACTATTACCCAAGGATGTTTGACGCAAATCCCGATCTTTAACAAACGAGACACGCAGTTTTTCTAAAAGTCCACTAATCACGACGTTGCGGCGGTAGCCTGAATAGAGTAAATCGCTTTAAATTTAATGTAGCAATTTACTTGCTGATTCGAGCTGTTGATATAGCCCCACTTTGAAAGCCTTGCCTTATACCCGCGTAGGGCAAAGGGTAGGGGGCAGAGGGGCAGGGGAGCAGGGGAGCAGGGGGGCAGAGGGGTGAACAATAACTCCTCAGTCAACCGTCAACAGTTAACAGTTAACACTCTACAAACTCCTGTTTATTGACCGCCCGATCGTGCTAAATTACTAAAGCTTGGGGTTGGGAAACTCCGGTGAAATTCCGGGACTGTGCCGCAGCTGTGATGGAATCGCCTAAGTCAGAATGCCAACTCTCAGGATGTCCTCAGGACACACTCACCGTCTACTCCCTGCGTTGCACGGGGAAGGAGTTGTTAGTTTGGTTTCTGGATTTGCCACTTGTCCTGGCTTGTTTTATGCCACACCCGCCGAAGATGGTATTCTATCTCGCATGAGAATTCCGGGTGGGATAATTAATAGCGAACAGTGCCGCGCGATCGCAGATATCGCAGAACTGCACGGCGGCGGCTATGTAGATGTGACTAATCGAGCTAACCTACAAATCCGCGAAATCCGCACTCCAATCGATTCTGAAGTTCTCAACCGCCTACAGAATATCGGACTCGGTTGTTGCAATACCGATGTAGACCACATCCGGAATATTATGACCAGCCCAACTGCTGGTATCGACCCCCAAGAATTAATCGACACTCGTCCTTTTGTCCAAGCTTGGGATAATTATCTGGCGACACATCCAGCTTTATCAAAACTCTCAGCAAAATTTAGCGTTTGCTTCGATGGTGGTGGCGTAGTTCAAGTG
The DNA here is from genome assembly GCA_029379225.1 of Nostoc sp. S4. Taxonomy (GTDB): domain Bacteria; phylum Cyanobacteriota; class Cyanobacteriia; order Cyanobacteriales; family Nostocaceae; genus Nostoc. The sequence goes on from JAQYWR010000001.1 coordinate 134,318, forward strand.
TGCGATCGCCTAAACGATATCCTATTTGCTGCTGTCTTAGTTGACGGTGATGTTTACTTCCGCCTGCATCTGAGTGCAGGCGCGAAGGGACAACCGCCTAGCGATACGAAAATTTTGTTACCACCAAATGATTGTTTACCCGTCTTAGCAGCTTTGGCGGATGTCTATCTCAATCATAGTGATATTAATAATCAGCGGCGGCTACGTTTAAGAGAGTTATTAAATAGTTTGGGTTGTGAAAATTATCTTCACCAAGTTCAGCAACGTTTACCTTTTACTCTTTCTTGCAGTCAAACATCCCCAGTCGCCCAGAGAATAGACACGAAATATCAGCATATTGGCATCCATCCCCAACGCCAAAAAGGATTATTTTATATTGGTGTCGTCTTACCCCTGGGACGAATCGAGAGTAGACAGATGCGGGGTTTAGCAGATTTAGCAACAAAATACGGCAATGGTATCCTCAGGTTAAGCCCCTGGCAGAATTTGCTCCTAACAGATATTCCTCAACAAAAGCTTACCGATGTCCAAAATGAAATTACTCTCTTAGAATTAGATTCCTCAGCAACCAACATCAAAAGTGGATTAGTTGCCTGTTCTGGTAATAAAGGTTGTGCCGCTTCTGCCACAGATACAAAAAGTCATGCATTGGCATTGGCAAAATATCTTGAAAGCCTTACTCTCGAACACCCAATTAATATCCACTTTACTGGCTGCCAAAAATCTTGCGCCCAACATAGCCAAAGTGATATCACCCTACTCGGTGTCAACTTTGAGGTAGACAATCAAACAGTCGAAGCCTATCACGTTTATCTTGGTGACAGCAACAACAGTCATAAATTCGGCCGAGAACTATATCAATACGTCACCTTCCCCGAACTACCCGCATTAATAGAGAAAATCATAGAAATGTATAAAATATAACTAATTATTCACTAGCCCAACTCCATCTAGAATCTCTATCTCTCTGTGCGCCTCTGCGTGCAAATTCATAACTTTCCACCATGCCCGACTACATCCGAGACGCCAACGAAATTTACCGTAACTCCTTTGCCATCATCCGGTCAGAAGCCAACCTAGATGTATTACCACCTGATGTAGCAAAAGTAGCTGTGCGTCTCATACATGCCTGTGGAATGACGGATATCATCAATGACTTGGGATATTCACCAACAGCAGTGCAATCTGCAAGGGCAGCACTAGCAGCAGGAGCGCCGATTTTCTGCGATTGCCGGATGGTTGCTGAAGGTGTCACCAGACGCCGCTTATCAGCAAACAATCAAGTTATCTGTACCCTCAACTATCCCGAAGTGCCAGATATTGCCAAAACTCTTGATACAACAAGGTCAGCAGCAGCTTTAGAATTATGGCGATCGCACCTCGAAGGAGCAGTAGTCGCAATTGGCAATGCCCCCACCGCCCTATTTAGGTTATTAGAAATGCTTGATGATGGAGCGCCGAAACCTGCTATAATTTTAGGCTTTCCAGTGGGATTTGTCGGTGCAGCCGAATCAAAAGCCGCATTGGCAGCGGACAGCAGAAATGTAGCATTTTTGACATTACATGGTCGGCGTGGTGGCAGTGCGATCGCCGCCGCCGCAGTTAACGCCTTGGCAACGGAGGAAGAATAATGAAAACAAAAGGTCGTCTTTATGGAATTGGTGTCGGCCCAGGCGATCCAGAATTATTGACCCTGAAGGCACTGCGGTTATTGCGTGCGGCTCCTGTGGTAGCCTATCAATCAGCCACAGATCGTGAAAGTATTGCTAGAGCGATCGTCGCGCAATATCTAACTGGGAATCAAATCGAGGTGTTATTTCACCTCCCCCGCGCTTTGGAACCAGAAAAGGCTAAGTCCATTTACGACAAAGAAGTTGAACCAATCGCCGCTCATTTAGCAGCAGGTCGAGATGTTGTGGTGCTGTGTGAGGGCGACCCATTTTTTTATGGCTCATTCATGTACCTGTTCACGCGGTTATCTGACGAGTACCAAACAGAAGTTGTCCCTGGAGTTTCCTCACTGATGGCTTGTCCGGTAGCTTTGGGCGTACCTTTCACCTACTACAACGATATCCTCACCGTCCTGCCTGCCCCACTGCCAGCAGAAGAACTAACTACACAACTGTTGATGACCGATGCAGCAGCAATTATGAAAATAGGTCGTCACTTTACCAAAGTGCGCGACATTCTGCATAAATTAGGGCTAGCATCGCGGGCAAGATATATTGAACGGGCAACAATGACACAGCAACGCATTATACCCTTGGATGAAGTTGACCCCGCAGAAGTACCTTATTTCGCAATGATTGTAATTCCGACTAAAAATCGACTATAGGACTGCTATTTGATTGTGTGAAAAAACTCGCCTTAACGGATAAATTTTTCTTAACTTAAGTATATTGCTGCTAGTTCTACTATTGTCGAACTCACATTCAATTAATAAAGTAGGTAGCTTGAGTCAATAATATACAAAGATAAATCCATGCTCATGTTACTGTTTAACGTTGGCAATGAGCGATATGCGATCGCCTCTCAAGAGGTTGTCGAAGTTGTACCGCTAGTTTTGCTCAAATCTTTGCCACACAAGCCAGAATACATCGCTGGTGTATTTAACTATCGCGGACGCATTACCCCAGTCATCGATTTATGCCAGTTGATGGGGGGCGAACCTTGTAGCCATAACTTGAGTACGCGGATTATATTAGTTAACCATTGTGGGTCTAATAATATTAAATATATTTTAGGTTTGATCGCACAACAGGTTGTGGAAACATTGCACAAGTCTGAAAGCGAGTTTGTTGATTCTAATATTCAGATAGATGCAGCGCCATATTTGGGCAAGATAATCTTAGACGACAAGGGTATGATTCAGTGCATCCGGATTAAGTACTTGTTATCTGAGGCAGAGCAAGTTAATATCTTGCCTGAAAGTATTTTAAACACAGCAGTTTAGATTGGTCTGAAGACCACACAAATCGTGCAATCTGTCATCGAAGCTTTACTAAAAAGCAAAATTGGTTTAGATGTTAACTCAATTGGTTATGGTGCGATCGCTAGTGCTATTTATCAACGAATGGCAGATTGTGGTATCAACCAGATGTCTAGCTATTTGGCACATTTACAGGATTCTCCGCAAGAATGGGACATATTAATTGACAGTGTAATTGTCCCAGAAACTTGGTTTTTTCGCGAACCAGAATCATTTGCATTTCTCAAACATTATGTATTATCGGAATGGTTGCCAAAGAAACCCCAAGGTGTACTGCGGGTTTTGAGCGTACCCTGTGCCACAGGTGAAGAACCATATTCGATTGCGATCGCACTTTTAGAAGCAGGATTAACATCTGCTCAATTTCACATTGATGCTGTTGATATTAGCAAACAATGTTTATTGAAAGCCCAGCGACCAATTTATGATAATTATTCGTTTCGCGGCAAACATCTTTTCTTTCAAGAGCGCTATTTTGAATCAATAAATTCAAGATATCATCTGCGAGAATCAGTCAAAAACTTGGTAAATTTTATCAACGCTAACTTAGCTAATCCTCATTTTTTAATTAATACACAGGTTTATGATGTAGTTTTTTGCCGCAACTTATTGATTTACTTTGATAGCACCACTAAAGAACAAACTATTCGCGTCTTAGAAAGGTTGTTAATCGAAGGGGGTTTATTGTTTGTTGCCCATGCTGAAGCTGCGTTACTTATGAAAACTCAGTTTGTCTCAGTGCGCCAATCTTCAGCAATTGTCTATAAAAAGTTGACTAACCATCAAAATATTGTTGAGAAAACTTATACTATTTCTACCAATCACAAATCAACAATCGCTCCTCAGTTACCAACACAAAACCGCTATCAATTTCCGGTTGAGAATAAGATAGAAGTTCCTCCCCAGAAATCGGAGGCTGCAAACAACCTTAACCCAAACTTATTAGATCTAGCTAAAACTGCTGCCAATCGAGGTTGCTTAGATGAAGCAGTGCAACTATGCAACGATTACCTCAATCAAAATCAAATGAATGCTGAAGCTTATGTTCTCCTCGGCCAAGTGCAGCAAGCAATGGGACACAATGAGCAGGCGGCACAATATTTTCGTAAAGCAATTTATCTCCAACCTAATCACGAACCAGCATTGACTCATCTAGCATTACTCAAGGAACAGCAGGGAGATAAGATTAGTGCTAATCTGCTTTGGCAGCGCATCTACAGATTACAGGATTAAAAAAATGGGCATATAGCTGAATAAATAAGCTGTTTCACATCTAATTTACATATCTAAATTTTATAAAAGTCCTGATGGGTGGGTCGGAAAAGCCTACCCTAACTAATTTATTGCAGTTGAAGCATAGTTAAGACCATTAACTTAATAGTTAAGAATTGTTGACATTGTTTTGAGCAGCTTCATAAATTTCCTTAAATTTTAAAACCAATAATTGTTAATTCAGTACCTAATTTGGGAATTCTAGGCACTGAAGGCTTTTTTACCTTTGATAGAAGTCTACGACAATCTATCTAATACCAATTTTGAATTTTTGATTGGGAATTCAAAGTTTTTTATAATTGGCTATTTCAGGTATCAACAACGATACTATCTAGTCTGATTTAACATCAAACTAAAAAGTTTGAAATTGAGGCAATTATTTGTAGTGTATATTAAGCTTACGTTTTCAAATTATTAACTTGTCAAAAAAAATGCTTATTAATTGGAAACTCAAAGACCAGACTTTACTAGGATTCTCTATCCCCACAATTTTAATCTTTGTATTTAGTGTCATAGTTTATGCTACTACCAATCAGGTAGGAAAAAGTTATAAACAAGTAGGATTATCACACGAAGCTATCTTAGGAGCAAATGACATAGCTTTGACCGTATCTAATATGAATCTTTCTATTCGTCGATATTTATTTGATACGAAAAAGTATCCGGATGCTTTAGAGAGATACACAAATTTTAGAAAAAGTTTTCAGGATGCTTTAAATCGCGCATCTAATATTGTTGAAGATACCTCACAAAAACAAAGATTACAAGTAATGCAGAATATGTTTGAGGAACTTGATGATTTGGTTAAAAATACTGTTGCAATACCAAATATCGACAAAAAGAAACTTTTAGTTGATAATTTTTTAGAAAAATCAAGAGATATAAATGACAAATTAATTCAAGTCAACAATGAGTTTAATAGTCAAGAAAAAGAAATTATGGAACGAAGTATTGGAAGTACAAAAGCAATGCTCAATTTTATGAGCTTATTAGCGGTGTTGGTGACACTTTTAACTGTAGCGATCGCTATTTTTATAACTTCCCTAATTTCTAAATCTTTGGGCAGTAGAGTATCTACTGCTGTAAATGTAGCAGATAAGATTTCTGGTGGGGATTTAACCTCATCTTTGGCTGAGAGTGAATTCAATAAAAAAGATGAAATTGGACAACTCTTGGAATCTTTTAAAATTATGATTCAAAAGCTGAGTACCTTAATTCGTCAAGTACAAGGCTCAGGTATTCAGGTAACAACCTCAGCCACGCAGGTAGGTGCTTCCGGCAAACAATTAGAAGCAACACTTGCAGAACAAGTGGCTTCGACAAATCAAGTCACGGCCACAGCCAAAGAAATCGCCGCCACTTCTAAAGAACTCCTCAACACAATGGAACAAGTGGTCGCAATGTCACAAGCTACAACAACCGCCGCCAACATCAGCCAAAAAGATTTGATGCGGATGGAAACAAGTATGCAGCAGTTAGCAAAATCAACCAATAGCATTGCTGCGAGATTAGGAGTTATCAACGAAAAAGCTCATAATATCAATAATATTGTTCTCACAATTACTAAAGTAGCCGACCAAACTAATCTACTGTCGTTGAATGCAGCCATTGAAGCTGAAAAAGCCGGGGAATATGGTTTAGGTTTTGCCGTAGTTGCTAGAGAAATTCGCAGATTAGCAGACCAAACCGCAGTCGCCACCCTCGACATTGAGCAGATGGTCAAACAAATGCAATCTTCCGTGTCTACAGGGGTGATGGAGATGGATAAATTTGCGGCAGAAGTAGGGCGGAGTGTGGCAGATGTGGGCAATATTAGTACCCAGATTGGGCAAATTATCCAACAAGTACAGGATTTAAACCCACGTTTTGAATCTGTAAATCAGGGAATGGAAATTCAGTCGGTAGGGGCACAACAAATTAGTGACGCGATGATGCAGTTGAGTAGCACTTCTATACAAACAGCCGATTCGCTGCGAGAAATTAATAATGCGATCGCTCAACTTAATCAAGTTGCCCGTAACTTACGTCAAGAAGTTTCTGTCTTCAAAGTTAATAACACAATTGTTGAACCTACCTTATAGAAATTCCCAGTTTAGTGAGGTACAGAGTCCAGCGCAGAAATACACAAAGATTTGGCCAAGTTTATTAATGAATAATTCGGATTTTTTAATACAGCTTTTATGTCAATTTAAAGAAAAAAAGATAGTTTTTCTGATTGTTTGTAACTTGTAGTTGTCAAAAATTATCTAATTTATTTTGTCAAATATTTGTCAGGAGTAATAAATTTAATGTTCAAGAATATGACTTTGCAAACGCGAATGGTCAGTTCGTTTTTATTCATGGGGCTGATAGCACTGATTGTTGGCTTGTTGGGATGGTTTACAACCAGCGAGTTAAATCAGTATATTGACAGCCTTGGTACAAATCACATACCCACTATGAACGGGTTATGGAAGATAAACGAAGGACAGACACAAATTCAATCGGCAGAGCGCTTACTCTTCGATCCAGAAATCACTGTTGCTGAAAGACAAAATGCATTAACTCAGATGCAGCTTGCTTGGAAACAAATTGACGAAGGTAGTAAGGAGTACGAAGCAACACCATTTACTGAGCAAGAGAAGAAAGAGTATGACGCATTTCAGCAAAGTGTGACTCTTTGGAAGCAAGCCCATGAGAAATTTTTACAGATTGAGCAACAATACAATCAACTCGCTATTCGCAATCCCTGGAAAAAATCCCTAGAATTAATTCGTCAGAAACAAGAAAATTCATCAGAGTTTACTACCATTCAAGCTGCATTAAATTTACGCCAGCGGATGGATTCTGAAGGAGCGAACAAAGAGGAACCTTTATTTGCAAAAACAAAAGAGCAAGCATCTAATCTATTGGAACTTACTCAAAGTTACATATTAGATATACAACAAGAAGTTAAGAGGAACTTGGCTCGCAGCATCTTCTGGGTTTCTTTGGGAATTGTTATCGGCCCGATTACTGCCATCGTTTTGGGATTTGCGAGCGCCCGACAAATTGCCAGTCAAGTTATTGATGTTGTTAGGGTTGCAGAGGAAATTTCCCAAGGAAACTTGACCAATCAAATCACGGCTGACTCTAGCAGCAAGGATGAGATGGTTAGGCTATTAAGTGCTTTCTCCACAATGACCCAAAATCTGAATGGCTTGATTGCTCAAGTACAAAACTCAGGAATACAGGTGACTACCTCTGCTACTCAAATAGCTGCTTCGGGTAAGCAATTAGAAGCAACGATCGCGGAGCAGGTAGCCTCCACCAATCAAGTGACTGCTGCTGGCAAAGAAATTGCTGCTACCTCCAAAGAGTTGGTAAACACAATGGAACAAATCGTCACCATGTCACAACTGACAACCACAGCCGCAACTGTTAGCCAAAAAGACTTAATTCGCATGGAAACCACTATACGTCAGTTAGCAGAAGCTACTAATACCATTGCGGCTCGACTGGGAGTTATTAGCGAAAAGGCCAACAATATTAATAATATTGTCGTGACAATTACCAAAGTCGCAGACCAGACAAATCTGCTGTCGTTAAATGCGGCTATTGAAGCAGAGAAAGCTGGAGAATCTGGTTTAGGCTTTGCTGTGGTTGCCAGAGAAATCCGCCGATTGGCAGACCAAACCGCAGTTGCGACCATCGACATCGAGCATATGGTCAAGCAGATGCAATCTTCAGTCTCTACAGGCGTGATGGAGATGGATAAGTTTGCCGCAGAAGTGGGAAGAAGTATGGCAGATGTTGGCAGCATTAGTACACAGGTTGGACAAATCATCCAGCAAGTACAAGACCTGAACCCGCGTTTTGAATTGGTGAACCGGGGTATGGAAACTCAATCTGTGGGAGCGCAACAAATTAGTGAAGCAATGGTGCAGTTGAGTAGTACCTCAGTGCAAACTGCCGATTCTTTGCGGGAAATTAATCGAGCGATCGCTCAACTGAACCAAGTTGCCCAAAGTTTACGCCAGGGAATTGCCCGATTTCAGGTGAAGGCTGAATCTGCCACCGCTTCACTGCTAGGCTCTTAAGCAACCGCCATGAATACTATCACAACCGAATCACATATAGAACGTTGCTGGAATTTCATCGGCATTGAAGGCGATCGCTCTTGTCCGCAACTACGTACATACGCTCACTGTCGCAATTGCCCGGTTTATTCGGCAGCTGGTCGCCAGTTACTAGAACGCACAACACCAGAACAATATCGCCATGAATGGACGCAATTACTAGCCCAATCGAAAATCGAGAAAAATCCGCAAATGCCTTCCTACGCTGTGCGTACAAAGGAAACTCTGACAGTTGTGATTTTTCGTTTGCAACAGGAATGGCTAGCGCTTCCGGCTCAAGTCTTCAAAGAAACTACTCCTCTGAGCGTGATTCATACTCTGCCTCATCGTCACAACCAAGTTTTACGGGGATTAATCAATATTCGCGGTGAATTGCTGTTGTGTGTTTCTTTAAGCCACTTGTTGAATATCGATAGCGATACACCCCTACAAGTGCTGAGTCCAGTAGTGCATTCACGCATGGTGGTAATTGAAAAGGCTGGTAACGCTTGGGTGTTTCCAGTAGATGAACTCTACGGCCTGCATCGATTAGATCCGGCAAAATTGCGCGATGCTGCTAGGAATATGAGTCAAGCAAGCCAAACTTACACTAAAGGGTTATTCTCGTGGCAACCTGCTAACTTCCAGACTTCACACCAGGAAGTGCGTTCGCAGACTGTTAGCTATTTGGATGATGAACTATTATTTACCACTTTGGCGAGGAAGGCGCAGTAATGATAGAAGATTCCAATCTCAGCCAGTTTTCTTTGTTGGATTTATTCAACATGGAAGTCAAAACCCAGGTTGTGGTACTAAACAACTGTTTGTTGGCATTAGAAACAAACCCCGATCCTAAATCAGAATTAGCAGCTTTAATGCGGGCAGCCCATTGTATTAAAGGTGCAGCGAGGATTGTCCAAATTGAGCCAGCTGTCACCCTAGCCCATGTAATGGAAGATTGTTTTAGTGCGGCTCAAGCAGGAACAGTGAGTTTAACTGCTGATTGCGTTGATGTGTTGTTGCAAGGGGTAGATATGCTACAACACATAGCCGAAAACCCAAATGTACAACCAGGGAATAATCCTCATATGCAATCGCTAATGAATGCGATCGCAAATATTGCAAATTCTGTAACCACCCCAGCAATTTCACAAGTCAATATCTTACAGCCAACGCCACAGATAGAATCTCTACCAGCAGAAATCGCCTCATTTCCTGCTCCTACCTTTCCAGTTGAAGAACTTGTTACTACCCAAAACCGAACTGTACGCGTGAGTACGGACAATCTCAATCGCTTAATGGGATTAGTGGGAGAAACGATAGTCGCAACCAAGTGGTTAGAACCATTTACAGACTCTTTTTTCAAGGTCAGAGCCAATCAACTAGAGCTATTTAACCTAGTAACTAAGTTACAGGAACTATTAAGCGATCGCCCGCTTGATAAACACATTAAAGAACATTTGAATGCCGTATATCAAAAAACCAGCGAATGTAGTCAGTTAATTAGCGATCGCCAAAACGAATTAGAATCATTTTCTCAGCGTTCTGGAAATCTGGCCCATCGCCTGTACCGGGAAGTGATAGCAACGCGGATGTGTTCGTTTACTGAGGGCGGACAAGGCTTGCCGCGCATGGTACGCGACCTCTCCCGGCAGTTGGGTAAACGCGTGAAGCTGGAAATTAAGGGTAAGTATACCTTGGTAGACCGAGATATTCTTGACCGATTAGAAGCGCCATTAACTCATATCTTGCGAAATGCGATCGACCACGGTATCGAATCTCCCCAAGAGCGAGTAGCCGCAGGCAAACCAGAAGAAGGAATAATTGAAATAGAAGTTGTTCATCGCGCTGGGATGTTATCGATCGCCATCTCTGATGATGGCCGGGGAATTGATATCGAGTTTTTGCGTCAACAAGTCGTCAACAAACAAATGACGAACGCAGAAATGGCAGCCCAGCTTACGGAAGCTGAGTTAATGGAGTTTCTGTTATTACCAGGGTTTTCCACTACTCAGACTGTGACTGAAATTTCCGGGCGCGGTGTGGGGCTAGATATCGTCCACAGTACAGTACGGGAAGTTGGCGGGACGCTGCGGGCAGTTTCTCACCCAGGAAAAAGCATGACCTTTTACTTGCAGTTACCGCTTACCCTATCGGTAGTTCGCACATTGTTAGTCGAGATTGCTGGCGAACCCTACGCTTTTGGGCTAACAAGAATTGAAAAAGTGCTGATGTTAGCTAAATCAGAGATTGCTGTCTCAGAAAATCGCCCGTTTTTCTTGCTAGACAATCAACCTGTGGAGTTGATTTCGGCGCGTCAAGTTTTAGAGTTATCGCCAGCTGCAGTAAGTCCAGACTTACTACCAGTGGTTGTCATTAGCGATCGCCTCAACCATTATGGATTAGTTGTTGACCGATTTATCGGCGAACACAGTTTAGTAGTTCGACCTCTAGATGCCCGCTTGGGCAAAGTCCCTAACATTAGCGCCGCCGCCTTGATGGACGACGGTTCCCCAGTTTTAATTGTCGATGTCGAAGATTTAGTACGTTCTATTGCCAAGGTGTTTTCTAGCGGACAACTTAGCCAGGTGAATCAGTCGGCGCGGCAAGTACTGGCTAAAACCTACAAGCGCGTGTTAGTAGTCGATGATTCAATTACTGTCCGTGAAATGGAACGCAAACTTTTAGAAAATAACAGTTACAAAGTTGATGTAGCAGTTAATGGTATTGATGGTTGGAACGCAGTTCGCAGCAGTGATTATGACTTGGTAATTACAGATATTGATATGCCACGCATGAATGGCTTTGAACTCACCAGCCACATCAAAGCTCATGCTATGTTGAAGCAAATACCCGTGATTATCGTTTCCTACAAAGACCGTGAAGCAGACCGAATTCAAGGGTTAGAAGCAGGTGCAGACTATTATCTCACCAAAAGCAGTTTTCATGATGATACTTTGTTAAAAGCGGTAATTGACTTAATTGGTGAAGGTTAATTAATGAGAATTGCCATTGTCAATGATATGCAGATGGCGGTGGAAGCACTGCGGCGGATTTTAGCTACCATACCAGATTATGATTTGGCTTGGGTTGCCTACGATGGTAAAGAAGCTGTCTGCAAATGTGCGGTTGATACCCCTGATTTAATATTGATGGATGTGCTGATGCCGTACATGGATGGAGTGGAAGCCACACGGCAAATTATGAGCCAATCGCCTTGTGCAATTATGATGGTAACTGCCAGCGTTAACAAATATGCTGCCAATGTGTTGGAAGCCATGACTTACGGGGCTTTAGATGCTATCAATACACCTGTTGAGGGTAGTGTAGGCTTACTCAAAAAAATTGCGACGATCGCCAAATTAATCGGTGCATCTTCCCAAAGACGAACAATCAAAAAATCAAGAATTTTTCAAAAATCATTACCACCACTAATTGTGATTGGTGCTTCTACTGGCGGCCCCCAGGCATTGGTTAAGATTCTCTCACATTTTCCCCAAGATTTTCCTGCTGCTGTAGCGATCGTTCAGCATTTAGATGCTCAGTTTGCTCCTGGTTTTGCGGTTTGGTTGAACGAACAAATTTCCATGTCTGTAGAAATAGCGAGTGCAGGTTCCACGCCGCAAGCGGGAAAAATTTTCTTAGCGGGTACAAATCATCATCTCGTCATGAATTCTAACTTGAGTTTTGAGTATGATGAACAACCATCAAATTGTTATTATCGTCCATCGATTGATGTTTTATTCAAGAGTGTAGCCGCTCATTGGACTGGACAAGAAATTGGGATATTACTTACAGGTATAGGAAGAGATGGCGCTCAAGGTTTAAAACTCTTACGGGAAGCTGGATGGTACACCATTGCTCAAAACCGCGAAACTTGCGCTGTGTATGGTATGCCTAAAGCTGCGGTGGAATTAAAAGCCGCCGTAGAAGTTTTGCCAGTTGATGCGATCGCTACTGTTTGTACCAAGATATTACGGTTATCAGAAACTCGACCTATATAAAATAATTTTTTATCCCGTAAAATTACTGTTCTTAAATTATTAAAAAGAACATAAATATAGTTTAGTCTTTTCTTTCAAGAAATCCATTATCTAGAAGCTGAGAATATTGTTTGATTTTGATATGTCAATATATTTACTTTTGTATATCTTAGGTTATAATCAACTTAAATAATTCATATTTAAACTTTTTTATTTAAAAATCTTTAGTAAAAATTACATAATCTAATCGGCGAACCTATCGTCAAGTCCAGCAAACAGAAACTTTATTACCTAAATTGACTATGCAATTAGCATCAGCAAACTGTCTAAATGAAGTAAAAATTCACACAGAAACAGTGAAGATTCTGTTAATTGACGATCAGGTAATAATTGGGGAAGCAATCAGTAGAATTATTGCTAACGAAACGGATATTAGTTTTAATTATTTCAACGATTCAACTCAAGCAATCCATCAAGCGATCGCCGTTGAGCCAACGGTAATTCTCTTAGATTTAATTATGCCAGATATCGATGGCTTAATGCTGCTACGTTGGTTTCGTTCTCATCCATTAACTCGTGATATTCCCATCATTATGTTGTCGAGTAAAGAAGAACCAAAGCTCAAAGCAGAAGCCTTTGCTGAGGGGGCAAATGACTATTTAATTAAATTACCAGACGCTGTTGAGTTAATTGCTCGCATTCGCTATCATTCCAAGGCTTACAATAACTTTAAGGCACTCTCAACTGCAACTGTAAATGCTAAACTACAAGCACAAGAATTAGAAGATACTGTACGTAAATTGCAAACAACTCAAGTGCAATTAATTCAAACCGAAAAAATGTCTAGTTTGGGCAGAATGGTTGCAGGGTTAGCCCACGAAATAAATAATCCTATCAATTTTATTCACGGTAATTTTAATCATCTCCACCAACATATCCACAGTCTTTTGAGTTTGATACAATTTTATCAAAAAGAGTATCCTGAAGCTCAAAAGATTATTTTAGAGCCAATTGGCGAGATTGACCTAGATTTTATTATAGATGACTTTCAAAAAATTCTCGTTTCTATGAGATTAGGAACTGACAGGATTAAGGAAATTGTACTTTCTTTAAAAAACTTTTCCCGCCTCGATGAATCTGATAAAAAATCTGTAAATATTCATGAGGGAATTGAAAGTACGCTATTTTTACTAAATCATCGTCTTAAACAAAAAATAGAAGTGATTAAAGAGTATGCTAATCTCCCACTAGTAGAATGTTATCCTGCACAATTAAATCAAGTATTCATCAATGTGATTAATAATGCAATAGATTCTTTATTAGAAAATTCAAATTATCAACATCAAAAACAAATTGTTATTATAACCGAACTAACAGACTTAGAAACTATCAAAGTTAAAATTATAGATAATGGCTCTGGAATTGCTCCAGAAATCAAAAGTAAAATATTTGACCCTTTTTTTACAACTAAACCTGTTAATAAAGGTACAGGTTTAAGTTTAGCAATTAGCTATCAAATTGTTGAAAAACATCGTGGCAAGATTTATGTAAATTCTCAACTTGGTAATGGAGCAGAGTTTATCATCGAAATTCCAGTTAAAGTCAGTATTTAATATAGCAATCTAATTTGATTTCTGACTAACTTGTCTAGGCAGGGAACTTTTAACAGAGAATAGGAAGAAGGAATAGATAGTCAGCCCGTGCGGGGAAGTCAAAAGTCAATACGCTTAGTGTTAAGACTAAAACTCTTTGTAAAAATCTATTTTTTTAACGAACCCCTAAGGACGCAGCGATTAGAGCAGAAGGTATCAAAATGCTGTCCTCTTCAAAGATGGGGGAGGCAAACACCAATTAAGGGACACAAGTCCAAGATGCGGCATTCTTGAGTGAAGTTGGAAGCCCACACTTTACTGTCAGGTCACAGTGTGGGTAATTCACCTCGAAAAAACAAGGAGTTTGAAGCCCTGCCTTTAAAGACGAGCATTTTGGGCAAGTATTTAAACCTCGCCCAAAACCTACTTTGTTGCCTATTTGCCGTTAAAAGCATAAATTCATCTTTACAAGCGTTGTAGCAAATTCAAACCGTGGGTATCAGTGCCACAGGTATTCAAAAGAAAATATTCATCAGCCAACTTTTGCACTTGTTCTGATTCCAAGGTACTGGGTTTCCAAGGGTTGGGGTTATTGTAGGCGTAGAAAGCTTCTACACCATCGATACCCTTTTGGGCCGCAGCTGGAATCAAGTCAAAATGCGATCGCTTGTAACGCGCAGGATGAGCCAAAACTGCCAATCCTCCAGCTTCATGAATCGCAGCAATCACATTACTTGCCTGATATTCTTTGCCTGTAGTCGCCCTTCTTTGCAGATAGGGTTTGATGCTAGGGTGTTCTAGCTCGAAAGCGTAACCCAAAATATGAACTTCTATGTCTAAAAGGTTGGCATTGATTTCTACACCACTCCACAATAAAGGAGTGCTTGCACCGGGATTATTCCACCTCCAATCCTCTAACCAAGCTTGTGCTGCTTGATAGCCGCTAATACAATGATGATCGGTAATCGCAAATCCTTTTAATCCAATTGCGATCGCCTGCTCCATCAATGCACTCGGCTGCAACCTCCCATCTGAATGGACAGTGTGCATATGAAAGTTGAATAACCTCGGACAACTGTGTGCATCAATGTTCTGGAATACTTGCTTCAACACTTCTTTTGAAGCATTAGTGCGGGCCAAATTTACAACCATAACCCTCTCTAAACAAAAATATATATTCCTAACACACTAAAACGCCACACCTACAGATGAGAAATACTCAAGACTGTAAATTAGTGTTGACAGCCAATTTCTTAGCTTTATTAGCAAATTTTTCGATATGTTAAGACTACGTTAGCAAATCTCAACGTTAGTAGTCATAAATAGTTTAAATTACCTCTAAATTTTAAGTAGTAATAAATATTGCATATCAATTTTAGGGAACTCCAAGAAATAAAAACAACCACTTGAAGTTGCTGACTGATGGCTGTTGACTGTTGAGCAGCAGAATATTTTTGAGAAAGGAAGTCCCTTAATCGTCTGCCGATACTAGCTGTGTAAATAACTTAGAGAGTAAATTTTAATAAAGAAAATTACTCTGCTAAAGTAAAAATAAAATTTATATTACATATAAAAAATTTTTATCTAAATGGTAATCCTACTAATTCTCCCGAACCAGTAATGACTTCCCCAATCGCCAAAGCCGGAATTTCATGCGATTGAAAATGGTTAATTGTCTGCTCTACTTCATCGGGTGACACTAGCAATACAAATCCAATTCCCATATTGAATGTATTGTACATGCCTTGGGAGTTGACTTCTCCTACTTCAGCTAGCCACTGAAATACAGGAGGAATATTCCAACTGTTAGAGTCAATTTTAATTGCTTGAGCTTTTCCTAAGCATCTAGGCAAATTTTCTGGCAAACCACCACCTGTGATGTGAGCCATACCATGAATTGACAAACCTGCTTGTAGTGCTGCTAAAACCGATTTGACATAAATGCGCGTCGGTTTAAGGAAAGTTTCGCCGATAGTTTCGCCACCTAACAATTCTAGAGTATCGCTCCAAGCAAAGTTGCGATCGCTTACAATCTTTCGTACTAAACTCAAGCCATTACTGTGTACGCCTGTACTAGCAAGAGCGATCGCCACATCTCCTACTTGTACTTGCGAACCGTCCAACATCTGACTTTTTTCTACAATTCCCACACAAAACCCAGCCAAATCATACTCACCCACCTGGTAAAAACCGGGCATTTCTGCCGTTTCTCCTCCCAATAAAGCGCAACCAGCTTGCTTGCATCCAGAACTTATTCCCGCAACTACATCAACTAATTGCTTTTTGTCCAGCTTCCCGGTTGCTAGATAATCTAAAAAAAAGAGCGGTTGGGCACCAGATGTCAGTACATCATTCACACACATCGCCACCAAATCAATCCCCACAGTATCATGGCGGTTGAGCATGTGAGCTATTTTCAGCTTTGTACCCACGCCATCTGTCCCAGAAACCAAAACAGGTTCCTTAAAACCTCCTGGTAGTTGAAAGCAGCCGCCAAAGCCACCTAGTCCACCAATTACTTCTGGTCTAAAAGTACTCTCAACCAAGTTGCGAATTTGATTTACAAAGTCTCGACCAGCCTCAACATCAACTCCTGCATCCCGATAATCCATTCCTGACTACACCTTTATTAATTTCAGTTAGAAATCATAAATTACCAAAACTCCTAACTCTTGGAAAGACTTGGGTTAATCGCGTCTCTTTAAAATACCTCATCTTCAATGCCCCGCCACCATTCCCCTAAATTCATCAAGTCTTGGTAAATATCTTCTAATTCTTTGTTGTAGGCATCGTCTGTGAGTGTAGCTCGACGCTCTTGCAGTTTTTTGAGGCGTAGTTGAACCAATAACCAAGGTTTACTGATACCATTCGTTGATTCGATGTATTGTGCTAATTCTTTACTATCCATATATTTTGATTTTCATCTTACTCTTTTTAAGATACAGGAGGCAGCCCTTGCGAGGAAGTCAAAAGTTAAAACTCAAAAGTCATATATAGCAATCCTCTTTTATTTAGAAACTACTCATGTCGGGAGGGTACAGGGTACAGAGAACAGATTTGTTTGTATCTCATTTAGGATTGCTATAGTCACTTTTTAATAAAGAAAATATCTTCAAATCATGGAATTGTCCTTTCCAAAATCCATATTCTCTTAAAATTCCTTCTTCTACAAATCTCAAATTGCCTAATAATTTGATAGAGGCAGTATTTTCTAACATGACAAATGCTTCAATTCGATTTAAATTTAACTGGTGAAAACCCCAGTGAATGATAGTTCTTAAAGCTTCTGTCATTAAGCCCTTTCTCCAATATCCTCTTGCCAGTTCGTATCCTATTTCTGCCTGAAAGCGGTTTTTAATACTATAGCCACAGGAACCAATAATTATATTGTCTTCTTTCTTTGCTATTCCCCAGCGAATACCTTGTTGATTTTTAAATCTCTCTGCACGACGCTCAATTATAAACTGAACTTGCTCTAAACTAGTGGCAGTTTCTAAATCATGATACTTCGTTACTTCATCATCTGCAAAAATCTGAAAAATTGCTGGTACATCTGCTAGTTTTGTTTCTCGTAAAATTAAATTTTCAGTTGTCAGTTGAGGAAAGTTATTAAAAACAGTACTAAGGTTTTGCACATTTTTGAATAAGATATATACAGCCGATCAGATTTTTGCTCTTAATTTAAGTTTCAGCTTTTTTTGTACCTTTTTCAACCCCTCCTCGAAATAGGATTGCTATATGTACCCAGCTAATCAAAAACAGCCACGATAGAAAATCATGACTGTTGTTAATTTTTTGATAACCGTTAAAAGCCACTGTCACAGCCAGTTGAAAACTGGTTGTTAATTAAGCCTTGGCTAGGTTTTCAGCAACGAAGTCCCAATTGACTAATTTATCTAGAAAATTCTTGATGAACGCTGGACGAGCGTTTCTGTAGTCGATGTAATAAGCGTGTTCCCAAACATCCAAGGTTAAAAGTGCTTTCTGACCATAAGCTAGAGGGTTCTCTGCATTTGGTGTCTTAATCACTTTCAACGTACCACCATCATCAATTAGCCAAGACCATCCGCTACCGAACTGAGTTGCAGCTGCGTTAGAGAACTCTTCTTTGAATTTGTCGAAGCTACCGAAATCTTTCTCAATCTTGCTTGCGAGGTCACCACTGGGTGTGCCACCACCTGCTGGTTTCAAGGAATTCCAAAAGAAGGTGTGGTTCCAAACTTGGGCAGCATTGTTGAAGATTCCCGTCTTAGAGGAGTCTTTAAAGGAAATTTTGATCACCTCTTCTAGGGGCTTCTCAGCAAGTTCAGTACCTTCAGTTAGCTTGTTGAGGTTGTCTACATAAGCTTTGTGATGCTTGCCATAATGGTACTCGAAAGTTTCAGCTTTCATACCATATGGCTCTAGAGCATTCATCTCGAAGGGTAGGGGGGGCTGTACAAATGCCATTGTGTGAAATCCTCTCTTTAGCGGTTTCCAGTTTTAAGGTATTGCAGAAGCTTAGAAAATGAGCAGCTTTTATTTTTGGTAGTTTTATGTCTTTTATAATGAAACATAAAACTTAACATCGTCATTCTACTACCAAAGTGAAGACAAAAACAAAGTACTCCTCTAATAAGTAAAATCAGTCAAATCGCGAGTATATAATTACTATAAATAAAAATGGCTAATATTTTATATCTGAAGACATACATTGCAATCCGATTTTAAGTACATCAATCGCAAGGCTTATGTTTCCTAGTTCTTTAAGAAGCGGCGGTTTTTTTGTTCGCGAATCATTCAGGATTGGTATTAAGTAATTAGCAGTTAGCAATTAAAGCTTTAAAAATTCTACCTTTAGTTAGATTAATTGCTATTTAAATAATCAACCGAAAGCTGGATGATTTAATACTTAAAATAATCTATAATGGAATGGTAATTGCCTTACTAATAAAAATAGCCAAAAATAAATTTATCTAATAGTTTTATTTTTCTAC
Source organism: Nostoc sp. S4 (assembly GCA_029379225.1). Lineage (GTDB taxonomy): Bacteria > Cyanobacteriota > Cyanobacteriia > Cyanobacteriales > Nostocaceae > Nostoc. The sequence continues at coordinate 153,206 of JAQYWR010000001.1, forward strand.
TGCCTCTAGCTGCAACAATTCTTAGGGAAGGAAAGATAGGATCGGAGTAGGGGAAAAAGGCAAAGGGAAAATGAATAAATTTACCATTAACCTTTGACAGGAGGCTTCGCCCACCAATATAGATTTCAAGCCTTTGGCTGTAAACGATATTTTCAAAGCGTTTTGGCTTAAGTTGACACCAATGTCCACACCTACCCCTTACACCCTGTTCATTACCACTCAGATAAACGTTGCTGGTAGTAGTTAACAATTTTTGTACTGACTTCAGATACGTCTAAACCATCAGTTTGAACTTCGATCGCATCCTTCGCTTTTTGCAAAGGGGAAATTTTACGCGTACTATCTTTCCAATCCCGTTCGGCGATGTCGCGTTCGAGCTGCTCTATACTCATTTCTGGTTGACCATGTTTTTGAAAATCTTGCTGGCGGCGACGTGCGCGTTCGCTTACAGAAGCGGTTAAGAAGATTTTCACTTCGGCATCCGGGAAGACATGGGTACCGATGTCCCGACCTTCAGCTACTAAACCACCTTTTTTACCCCAGCTTTGCTGTTGTTTAACTAGTGCTTGACGTACAGCGCTTTGTGCAGCGATCGCCGATACTTGGGATGTAACCTCAATCGTGCGAATTGCCTGGGTAACATCAGTACCGTTAATCCAAACCCGCACAGCAAATTGTAAATCCTGGGTGGGAGTCAGTTCAATATGACACTGGCTAGCTAATTCGGCGATCGCACACTCATCGTCAATGGCAATACCCTTTTGCAGTACTAACCAAGTCACAGCTCGGTACATTGCTCCTGTATCTAAATACACTAGATTCAGCTTTGCTGCCACTTGACGCGCCACTGTGGATTTCCCAGCACCGGCCGGGCCATCAATGGCAATGATGGGTTGACGATCGCGCAAAATAATATTGTCAATCAAACGTGTAGAACCCAGACGAGCTGCGATCGCCAGCATTCCTTCCTCCTGAACTTTTTCTAAAGACATCAACGTAGTCGGTTCAACCAATTCAATATATTCCACTAAAAGCGTGCTGACCATTGTCAGTTCTTGCTGTACTATTGCTATCAACTTGTTGCGATCGCGAAGTCCTGCCCGAAAAGCAGTTTCAGCTTTTTGCAAGCCGCGATACAGCACTGCCGCTTGCTGTTTTTCTGTTGCAGTCAAATACTGATTACGAGAACTTAAAGCAAGACCTGATGCTTCGCGTACTGTTGGACAAGCAACAATTTCTATTGGCAAATTCAAATCAGCTACTAGCCGCTTAATAATTGCCAGTTGCTGACCATCCTTTTGACCGAAGTAGGCTCGGTCAGGCTGTACCAAGTTGAAAAGCTTAGTCACAATCGTAGCGACACCCTGAAAGTGACCCAGCCGAGAACGACCACACAAGCCAGATATCATAGCAGATGGGGGGATAACTTGTGTAACCTTTGATTCTTGTATACTTTTCTGGGGTACTGCGATTTCTTCCGGAGTCGGCACAAAAATTGCATCTACCTCAGCTTGGGAGCAAAATTGTTGGTCTTGCTCTAGAGTGCGGGGGTAACGTTGATAATCCTCATTAGGGCCAAATTGCAAGGGATTGACGAAAATACTGACAATCACCGTGGAATTTTCTTGCCGCGCCCGTTGGATCAAGCTTAAATGACCTTGATGCAAATTCCCCATTGTCGGCACCAGACCGACTGCTGTCTGATGCCAGCTATTTATCTCATCTAGTGCCAGATTTTCTGTAACCCCAATCAGCTTGTTTTGCAAGCAGCGTCTAGTCAAATAACAGCGTAAAGCTGCAACTGTTGTCAGCAGGCGCACAAAAATACCCCTAGTTCTCTCATCCCTCCCCCGTTAGTTTATATCTGAAATAGAGGAGATGGTTGAACTAGGGGAATTAAAGTAATGGGCATGGGGCAAACAGGGAGTGTGGGGAGTGTGGGGAGAGAGGAGGGATGGGGGAGTGTGGGGAGAGAGGGGGGCAAGATTTCTTCCCCATCCTCCCACACCTCCCTATCTCCTCATCTCCCCATCCCCCCAGTCCCCAGTCCCATTATTTCTCCAAAACCTCAATATGTACTGGTGCAACGCCACTACCCATCATTCCCAGAATTCGAGCTGCGCCAGCAGACAAGTCAATGATTCGACCGCGAATGTAGGGGCCTCGGTCATTAATCCGCACAATGACAGAACGACCATTGCGGGTGTTGGTCACACGGACTTGTGTACCGAAAGGTAAGGTACGATGGGCGGCAGTCATTCCTTCTGGGTTGAACCTCTGACCGCTAGCAGTACGATTGCCAGAACCGTCATAGCCATAAAAAGAAGCCATACCTCTGAAGCTGATTCGGACTCCCCCGACGGTAATCTCTCGGGGTAGCTTAGGTATTGATACTGGCTGACGCACTGGCATATTTGCAATCTCGCTTAAGGGTGATGCATTGCCTAGTAGTCTCCGCAAGCGATTGGTTGCTTGCAATGCATCTTGGGCCAGATTGTTGGTGGTATCTGCTAATCGCGTATCTTGATTGATTTCTACTAATTCTTCACCGTTAACTTTGATTGTATAGCGATCGTCAGATCCTCCTTCTACAGGGAAGCTCTTGTTTTGAGCAACATTTGCAACTTTAGATTCACCCCCTGCTTTCCAACTGACGGTAATCTGACTCGCATCTACATTTTCCCGATTCAACTGGTTAATTTTAGCTGCTATTACACCAGCTATCTCAACTGGGTCATTATCAACAGAACTAATCTGATTATTTGCTCCAGCTACATTTCCAATACTCGCCGATGAAGGTGAATTGCTACTAATAAGGGCGTATGATTGTACGCCCTTGATTTCGTTTATTGCACCAACTTTTTTATTCTCAACATTGGTATCTGATACAGAACTCACAAAGGTGAGAACGGGAATATTTTTGATATAAAGGGTTGCCGCCTTACGTCCTCCAATGTTGTAAGGATGAATTTGTGTAATCACAGCATCCAAGGTTTGTTCCCCTGCTCTTGATTTGTACTCTCCCACTTTCACTACATCAGAAGCAGGTGATTTTTGAGAAGCTAGTGCATTTCCCTTGGTGGTTTGAGTGCAGCCAACTGTGGGTATTCCCAAAACAGCTAGAGACAGAGCAACAATAGTCCAAAAATGTCTTTGATTCATGCGTCCAATTTTAAAGCGACTGTAGAACTTAAGAGAACTTAAGCCTTATAATTCGCGGGATTTTCACCAGTGAATTCCCTTCAGCAAAACTCGAACTCGTTCCGCCTTCACTTTTTTTTTGTAACTGCAACAGACTAGCATGAACCTTTTGGCTTGGGGATCAGGGTTTTAGCGTAATTATAGATAACTTTATCCAAATCAAATTGCTATTTTCAGGGTGAAACCTTTCTCAAATGCGGATTTGGGCTGTGTAACGTTTTTTTAGGTAAGTCAAAAATTTCTTTAGAAAACTTTGCATTTTTTGTGAACCAAACTCACAAAACCTTGCTTACATCAGTTTCCAAGGCTAACAACCCTATTTGTAGTCTATAAAACATAATTTTTGGTAAGTTACTGAGAAAAATAAATATGATTTTAATTAAAAGACATCGGCATAAATACTCAAAATTACTTATTTAATTAAATCTTTAGATTTGAGTACAAATAAGTTGTTATCGGAGTTAGATATAAAATAGTCATGTAAATCAGTTGAAGTTTACTATCCTTTTTTTGAAGTTTTTTCTAGCTAAATTAACCATGACTTGTATTATCTCTAACTAAGTTTAACTGAGTGATTTATATAACTTTCTATATCAGTATTGCTGTGTATAAAAAAAAGAATAATACGCAAGCGAACCTTTTTTATAATTAATGCTAAAAAAATTAGAAAAACTTGGCGATCGCTTCTAAATAATTATTATTTTGTAATAAAAAGCACACATAGTGTTTTGTAGTTTAAGTAGTTAATCGAGTATAAATAGGCAATGGGCAATAAAGAAAGATAAATTGCCTCTTGCCTTAAGGTATACGGTATTTTTCAGGCAATCAAATTCAATCGCGATATACAGCAGTTTGCAACTAAATAAGGTACAAAACGTAGGACTCACGTATCAAATATAAAGAGTTTCTGCCTCCTGCCTCAAAATCTTTAACTTTGTACCTCATGTAAAAGAAAAGTGCTGTATATACCAGGTATTTCGTAAAATGCTATCAGCCTCATAGTAAACCAAGTAAATTCAGGAGATTTAGAAATAGACTCGTCATTATTAACTGTTCTCAACGACTTGCATTCCCAGTACAAGTCATTGGGTGAGGGTGCAGTAGCGAATTACATTCCAGAACTGGCAAAGGTAAACCCAGACTTATTTAGTATTTGCATTGTCACTGTAGATGGTCAGGATTATAAAGTCGGGGACTGGGAACAGTTCTTTACCATTCAATCGATTTCCAAGGTATTTGCTTATGGACTTGCCTTAGAAGATCATGGACGGGATTATATTGTGACGAGAGTTGGTGTCGAACCGACGGGGGATGCATTCAACGCGATTATTTTGGATGAGCAATCGAAGCGACCTTATAACCCAATGGTAAATGCTGGAGCGATCGCCACTACTAGCTTAATCAAAGGATCTGCTCCTACCGAACGGCTCAACCGGATGCTGGAGATGTTCCGGCGATATATTGGCCGCGATGTGTTCGTTGACATTTCAGTTTTTACCTCAGAGCGCAGTACCGGACATCGCAACCGCGCAATGGCGCACCTGATGCTCAACTTTGGCATGATTGACCAAAATATCGAACAAGCGCTGGATCTTTATTTTCAGCAGTGTGCTGTACTGGTGAATTGCCAAGACTTAGCAGTGATGGCTGCTACCCTGGCTAACAGAGGTATTAACCCGATTACCAAAGAACGGGCAGTAGATAAGCGTTACATCAAAGATATTTTGAGTGTGATGTACACCTGTGGCATGTACAACTTTGCGGGTGAGTGGGCTTATAAAATTGGTATTCCGGCGAAAAGCGGAATTTGTGGTGGGATTATTGCCGTTGTACCGAATAAGATGGGCATTGGCGTATTTTCGCCGCCACTGGATGCGCGTGGTAATAGCGTGCGGGGAGTAAAGGTGTGTGAAGAACTTTCCCAGCGTTTGAGTTTACATTTATTTGATTGTTCTGGTGAAAACAGAAAATTAGGAACTGAGGAATGAAAAGTGGGAAAGATGAAGGGAGCAGGGAGTTCTTAGCAGAGGGGAAATTTGATAATGCCTATTACCGCTGAATCTGCTGAAGAAGGGCTTGCGTTTGCTGATACTTCTGGCTGTCTCCTTGCTGTTGAAACAGACTTGCAGCTTGTTGTAAATCAGTAATAGCGCTTTTGCGATTGCCTAAAGCATATTCAGCAAGTCCCCGGTTGCCATAAGCATCAGCTAAATTGGGATTGATTTTTAGTGCTTGGTTAAAATCAGCGATCGCCAGCTTGTGATTTCCCTGCCTATAATTTAAAAACCCCCTATTATAGTAAGCATCCACAGACTTGGGATCGATTCTCAGAACTTGGTTAAAGTCGGTAATCGCAGCTTGAATGTTTCCTAGTTCTGCATGAGCAGTTCCCCGACTGTTGTAAGCATCTATATGGTTGGGATTTAGTCGCAGTGCTTGATTGAAATCAATAACGGCTGCTTTAAAGTCTTTTAATTGAGACTTTGCCAAACCTCTCAGGCAGAAACCTTCGTAGTAGCTAGGATTTAACTCTACTACCCGGCTAAAATCCTCTATTGCGCCGTAGAAGTTGCCTTGCTCAAGCTTTTGTACACCCTGGTTATAGTATTGTTGAAAATTTATTTGTTGGCTGCGCGTTGGTTGTTGCTGTGCAGCGTGGACAGCAACAGGTATTCCACTCAATACACTACTCGTTATTCCCAGGATGACAACAGTTTTTTGAATGTAATTCATAGCTTGACTTTCTCCTTGATAAATATATCAAGACAGATGCACGGGATTATTTTTGACTAAATCTATCCTAAGCGGTTTAAAGCTAGAAACCCAATTAACTAGCGAACAGTCTGTTGAGTAGAAGCGCAAAATGCTTGAGATTTTTGGAGTTGATGACAGATGACTGTTGACTGATGACTCTTAACAGTGGGATATTTGGCGTTGCCGAATCGAGGGATAAAATTTATATTTTGAAATCCAAAGCTCTTTATCCTCTCTGCGTCTTTGCGCCTCTGCGTGAAAAAATCATCCCATAAATCAGCAACGCCGGATATTTTTTATTTCTCAATCTGTTAGAACACTTGATACATTATTCTTTTGAGCTAAAGACCTGTTTCGGCAAAAAGTTAAGTGTAAATGGGTATAACAAGTAAAAATGCTAGATGATATTCAGGCGATCGCTGTTAATCACAGTTGTGAGACTGATTTTTTTGCAGGGCTGAAACCTTTGTTTTTATGTAGGTTTTTGAAAGTTTGCTATTTACTGACTGTAGTATTATTATCGATAAAGGGGAGATGTCTAGAATACGCTACGCATGGCAGCTGATACTATTTGCTAAAAATATTATAAATTCCTTGGTATCGTCTTAAATTTATCCACTGAACCTAGAGAATAATCTTCTAATTTAAAATCAGCAAAGGGCTTTTTTTCTAACCTATTTCGTAGAGCTTCATCTATAATTACATCTGTTGATTCTTTTTTGACACCAATAATTATAATACTTCTTTGATATGTAGTTAAATCTTGATTTGCTTGACAATCACTCCGTTGAAATTGACCCAAGTTTAATAAGCGATAGCTTTTGATGCTTGGTTGATTAATAAATATTTGTTTTACTAAAAGCTGTGTTTGTACGGCTCGTTCTAAAGCTATACGTTGTTGAAATTTTATATTATCCTTACAAGAAGTTGTACCTACAGAGATAATCTCACCAGAATCTTCCATTATATTCTGTAGACCTTCTTGTTCTAGATTCAACTTTAATAGGTTAAGACTAATAATTTGATCGTTATATTTAATTTGAAAATTGCTCCCCACAACCCATTTATATTGTACTGATAAAACAGCTATGTTAAATTTAGCAATTCTTCCCTGACTATCTTTACCTTCTTTATAGGGAAAATAATCAATATTACCTTTTTTTTCGGGAAGTTGCCCGTAATTTTGGATCGAAGAACTATTTGATGTCTGCGTCGCTAGAACAACTATACTAAGTAATCCTAAAACCAATAGTAATGCAGCAAAAAGTCCGAGTAGTGGTACTTTTCTGTGCTGACTATTGAAATTGGACAAAGTTGGAGTAATTGATGGTAACTGTTCGAGTTCAGAATTATTTATAAAATTAATTTTTGAAGTATTAGTTATTATTAGTTGATTTTCAATTTCTTCTAATTCCTGCAAAATTTCCTGGGCATTAGTAGGACGCTTTTCTACATCCGCTACTATCAGCCAATCAATTAAATTTAATAGTAAAGGTGAGATATCGATGGTGTGATTGCGCCAGTACAACAAATTTTGTTGGACATCATACATATCTAAGGGATGGTTTCCTGTGAGCAAAAACACAAAAGTGCGTCCCAAGGCAAAGAAATCTGATTGTGGTACACCTTGACCATTCATTTGTTCTGGGGCGCTGTAACCAGATGACATAAGTGCTGTCATTCTAGGGCTGTCGCTGAGTTCTTCTGGATAGGTTTTGCTGATTTTATAGGCGGTGCCAAAATCAATGATTACTAATTGCCCATCGGGTTTAATCATAATATTGGATGGCTTAATATCTCGATGCAGGTATTGTTTGCCATGTACTAAATCTAAAATTTCTGTTAACTGTTTTAACCAGGCGATCGCTTGTTCTTGGGAAATGGGACAATTCTGCTGCTCAAACCATTCTTCTAAGTTGTACCCGTCGATTTTTTCCATTGCAATGCAATGCAATACTAAACCATTTCGAGTTTGATATTGGAAGTAACTATCTTCCTTAGGAATACCGGGATGGTTCAGTTTTAGAAGGACAGTTAACTCTTGCTGAAATAGTTCTACTGCTTGGGGATCGCTTGATAAATCTTCTTTGAGTATCTTGAGGATTTTGGGGGTATTTTGTTCGTATGCCTCGTAAACTTTACTAAAACCTGTTTCGTCATTCAACAGACACTTCACCCGATAACGCCCTAGCAATTCCAGATGAGAACCACAACTTTGACAAAAACGGTTTTGATGATTATTTGGGTGATTTGGTTTCGGGCAAAGGGGATTAATACAAAGGCTCATGACTGGCTAACTGGAAAGTGGGGAGTGGAGGCTAGGGACTAGGGACTGGAGACTAGGGACTAGGGACTAGAAAATAAATTAGCTATACTTTGCCAGTACCCAATCCTTAGACATCGCTCATCTTAATTCTTCTATTTCTGTGGGATAATCCCGTCTAATAATCATCAGATTTTTGAACTGTGTTTTGCCAAGAAAGCTGCTACAGTCTGGTTGAATGGATCTGGTTGTGTCAAAAATGGCCAATGATTGCCAGGAACTTGGCAAATGCGTAAGTTTTTCAAATAGGTTTTATAGGGTTGAATTTGCCAATTTTGGCGGTTGAGACCTTGTTCTGGCTGGATGAAGAGGGCAGGGGTGTCAAGGGGTATTGTAAAACCAGGCACTTGCATTACTGCCTCAAAAATTCCGTCGCGGGCGGCAATAGTAAATTTGCTCCCCCAATTACCATCGGGTTTTTGTTCAATTCCTGCTTGGAAGACTTGCTGCTGTAGCGAACTCCATCCTTGATATTGCTTTAATTGCCGTGCTTGTTGTTCGGCTTCTTCGTAACTGGCGAAGGGACCCATACTTTTGAGAAAAGGCAACAAGCGGTACAACATCGGAAAAGTTAGCCTGAAAAAGTTAGGCATTTTCCAGATGAAAATTGGATCGATTAAAATCATACTTCGTAAACGCTTTGGGTTTTGTCTTGCCCAAATGACGGCTAATTTGCCTGTCCAAGAGTGAGTAACAATATGGGCAAAAGTCCATCCGAGACGATCCATGAGTGCTTCTAGGTCTGCGATCGCACTTTCAAAGCTATAGTCTCTCTCTGGCTTACTAGTTTCGCCATGTCCACGCATATCTGGTGCAACTATGTGGTAATCTGCCGCCAAGCGATCTGCTAAATTAGACCACACAAGAGCATGGTCACCTAAACCATGTAACAACAGTAGAGGTTCTTGACCTTGGCTCCACTCTAAATAAGAAAGTTGGATATCGGGTTTTGATAAAGTTTGACGAACAGGTATCATTGCACATCCACCTGTGGAGAGATATCTTTGCGTTTATATCGTACAGCGAAAGGGGAGTTGGGGGATAAGGGGTATGAGGGAGATGAGGGAGGATGGAGAAGAGTTAAAACTAAAATCAAAACCTTAAACTCCTTCTCTGTGTTATCTCCCTGATTTGCCTTATCTTCTCACTTTCCCAATTCAGTTACCAATTACCACTTTGTAAGTCTGAGGATTGTACTAATTGACACGAAATAATGAGACTGATGAATGCCAAGATCAAAAATAAGGATGCCCAAGGATATTAAAAGTACTATGCCAGAATTACACCAATCAATTGCTCAGCATTATCACGAACGGACTAAATACGATCCTGAGACTCTCGCTTTGAAAAATCAAAGGTTAGACTGGGCTAAGCAGCCAGTACCTTTCAAAGAATACAAAATTGGCTCTACTTACGATCTCAAACCTTATATCCAAGAAAAACCAGAGGCTTTTGCTAATAATTCAGATGCTCAACGGTGGCAAAGACTGTCGCGGTTGCTGTTTCGCAGCTATGGACTAACGGCGAGAATGCCTTCTATGGGAAGTGCGGTATATTTACGTGCGGCTCCCAGTGCTGGCGGGTTGTACCCGGCGGAGGTGTATTTAGTTTCTCGTGGCACGTCGTTATTGCCAGCAGGACTGTATAATTACCAGTGCCGAACTCATTCCTTGATGCATTATTGGGAAAGTAATGTTTGGCAAACCCTACAAGCAGCTTGTTTCTGGCATCCTTCGCTAGAAAATACCCAACTAGCAATTATTGTGACAGCGGTTTTCTACCGTTCTGCTTGGCGCTATGAAGACCGAGCTTATCGTCGGATTTTTCTAGATGCGGGGCACCTTTTGGGTAATATCGAGTTAGCTGGTGCGATTACTGACTATCGCCCCCATTTAATCGGCGGTTTTGTGGATGAATCGGTAAATGATTTGCTTTATATAGATCCACAACACGAAGGTGCGATCGCCATTTTACCTCTGGCAGACTTGTTAGATATTAATCAAAATCTGCCATTGGGATGCACTGCCCTGCCTTCTGCTACCGAAACCAGTTATCCCCAAATCGCTGATGGAGAACTACTAAAATATTTCCATCAACACACCCAGATTGAACTAGGTATAACTGGCAAGCTGAATCTACCAACTATCAAACAAGAAAAATCTTTGGAGGATAAATATAATTTTCCTTTCTGTTTGAAAATTCCTACTGGGACTACACCTATATATTGGGGGGAAAAGCTCTCAGATTTAGATATCGCTATGTACAAGCGACGTTCTACCCGCGCCTACAATGGTGATGATTTAACTTTCGATGAGTTAAAAAACTTACTCGATTTCACTTATCAACCACAAAATTACATTGACCAAAGTTTAGACATTTCTCCAGATTACTTTGACCCGAACTTAATACAAACATTCATTGCTGTTTGTGGCGTCAAAGGACTGGAAGCTGGCTGTTATTATTACGCGCCCAAAGCCCAAGAATTACGTCAAATTCGTTTTAAAAATTTCCGGCGAGAGTTATATTTTCTTTGCCTGGGGCAAGAATTAGGACGGGATGCCGCAGCGGTGCTGTTTCATACAGCGGATCTCAAAGCTGCGATCGCTCAGTATGGCGATCGTGTTTACCGTTATTTACATATGGATGCTGGTCATTTAGGACAACGCTTGAATTTAGCGGCAATGCACCTAAATATAGGCGTTAGCGGTATCGGTGGATTCTTTGATGACCAAGTAAATGAAGTTTTGGGTATTCCTGCTGATGAAGCTGTTTTATATATCACTACATTTGGACGCCCAAGATAGAACGAACCCTTTCCAGGCAGAGGACACAGAGATATCAAAAAATCTCTGTGTCTAGAGTGGTTTAATTTTAGCGCTAAATCTCTGGCAACAATTTTAGTATATAATTTTACTATCTATTAAAATGAGCTTAATAAGCTGTCAATAATCACATTATATGTAGTATGAAAACACTCTAAAACATATAGAGTACTGATAAAGATTCTTTATTTTTTAATAAAACTTGTTTAATTAATATCAAGTGATTATTGAAAATCAAGTAAAATTAATATTTTCAAAACATTATCGAGTTAAAATATTAATTTTAAAACAATATTAATTTAAAAATATATTTTAGCTAATTGAGAAAAAATAACTTTTTTAAAAAATAAATTATTCCAAAATAAATACTAGTTTTTTAAAATAGTAAGTAAATTAAAATTAATTATAAAAAATCTTTTTTCATATAACAACCGATGCTACTTCCTGAAAATGAAAGCCAACGGCTAGAAGTACTTAATCAGTATCAAATTTTAGATACACCTCCAGAAGAAGTTTTTGATGGACTAGCTCAACTAGCTGCTAATTTTTGTGAAACACCAATCGCTTTGATTACTCTAGTCGATGCACAACGAGAGTGGTTCAAGTCAAAAATTGGAGTAATTATATCGGAAGTTCCACGAAACATTGCCTTTGGTAGCTACACCATATTGGAAAGCCGAATATTAATTATCCCTGATACTTTGCAGGATGAACGGTTTGCCACAAATTCCTTTGTAACATCAAATAATTGTTTTCGCTTCTATGCAGGGGTTCCCCTAATTACCTCTAATGGCTTTGCATTAGGTACTCTTTGTGTAATTGATTTTGCTGTACGAAACTTAAATCTTAAGGAGCAAGTAGCTTTACAACAGTTGGCTCAACAAATAATCGGCTATTTAGAGTTGCATCGGCAAAAAATTATTGATGATAGTCAAAAAAGTTTTAATCTCCTTTTCTCTAAAAATCCTAACCCTATGTGGGTATTTGATAAAAAAAATCTGCGATTTTTAGATGTAAACGAAGCTGCTGTTGTTCATTATGGCTACTCACGAGAAGAGTTTTTACAAATGCGAATAACTGATATTCGCTGTCCAGAAGATGTCCCCATCTTGTTGGAACATTTAGACCAAAATCATTCTAGCTTACACTTTTGTGGACAATGGCAACATCGTTGCCAAGACGGACAGATTATTGATGTAGAAATTGTCTCGCATCCAATAGACTATGCCAATTCCAAAGCTCAGTTAGTTAATATTAAAGATATCACAGCATACAAACAACTAGAAAAAAATATTGAAGAAAATAAAGCTATATTTGGAGCTATTTCTGAAGTAATTCCTGTTCCATTAATGATTTTGCGGGTGTCTGATGGGTTAATTTTATACGCTAATCAAGAGTTAATTCAAACGTTTCAGTTTTCACCAATAAATTTAGTTAAGCAAAAAAAAATCTTAGATTTATACTATGACTTAGCAGATTTAACAGCACTATTAAAAATTCTTGAACGAGATGGATATATCCGTAATTATGAACTTCAATTAAAAAGAGCAGATGGCAGTCAGTTTTGGGCGAGTGCTTCACTGCAATATTTAAGTTTTAACAATGAAGCAGCAATTTTAATAGTAGTATATGATATTAGTATTTCTAAAAGTGAACACAAAAAACTTCAAGAACAAAACGAATTTTTAAAATTAATTTTTGAAAATATTCCCTTGATGATTGCACTGATTAATACCAATAACAAACTTCAGTGGGTAAACCAAGAATGGGAAAGAGTTTTAGGTTGGAAATTTCAAGATTTACAAAATTCTGATATCCTAGAAGTCTTATATCCTAATCCCGAATATCGTCAAGATGTGATTAATTTTATTCAGTCTGCACAACGCAACTGGGGTGACTTTAGAATTCAGGTACGAGATGGTCATTTATTAGATACATCTTGGACAAATGTTAAACTTGCAAATGGTCAAATTATCGGTATTGGGCAAGATATCACAGAACGTAAGCAAACTGAACTTGCGATTATTGCTCAAGCCGAGCGAGAGCAATTGATGCGAACTATTGCTCAACGAATTCGTCAATCTTTAAATCTCCAAGATATTCTCAATGCAACAGTTCAAGAAGTGCGAGATTTGCTGAAGGTTGAACGAGTGGTAGTTTATCAGTTTGACCGAGAGATGATTGGCACAATTATGGCAGAATCCGTAGAGCCTGGATGGAGAGTTTCTTTAGGTGCACAAATTCATGATACTTGTTTTCAAACAGGCGCAGGAGTGGAGTATTATCAAGGACGCAAACGAGCGCTTGCTAATATTTATCAAGCTGGACTAAGTGATTGCCATATTAGCTTATTAGAACGGTTTGGTGTCAAAGCAAATTTAGTCGTACCCATTTTACTAGAAGTAAGCTCTCAAAACTCTGGTTCTCACCTTTGGGGTTTACTAATTGCTCACCAATGTTCCCGTTTTCGGGAGTGGGAAGAAAATCAATTAGATTTGCTCGATGGAGTTACAGTACAATTGGCGATCGCCATTCAACAATCTAGCATGTTTGAACAAGCTCAAACTGAACTTGTGCAAAGACAAAAAATGGAAGTGAAGTTAAGAAGTGCGTTAGCAGAAAAAGAAGTTCTTTTAAAAGAAGTACATCATCGAGTTAAAAATAATTTGCAGATTGTTTCTAGCCTATTGCAACTCCAGTCTCACTCACTTAAAGATCCACAAATCATTAAAGTTCTTAGAGAAAGTCAGAACCGCATTGAGTCAATCTCTCTAATTCACAAAAATTTATATACTTCCGCTAATATTGGACAAATTGATGTTGGTGATTATATCCATAATTTGGCAACCAGCCTGTTAATTTCCTATCAAATTGTTCCTGGGAGAATTGCTCTAGAAACTGATATAGATTCAGTTAGTTTGAATATCGATCAAGCCATTGCCTGTGGATTAGTAATCAACGAATTAATCTCTAATGCTCTAAAGCACGCTTTTCCGAATCAACAAGCAGGCACAATTCGTATTAGCTTACGAAATCTTGATAATAGAATCGAGATGACTATTCAAGACAATGGTATTGGTTTACCAGATAATTTAGATTGGAGAAATACTGCTTCTTTGGGTCTCTCTTTAGTGTATGACTTAGTTACAGAACAACTCGAAGGTGAGATTACTCTAGAATGCGATCGGGGAACAGTATTCAAAATCCAATTCACGCAGTTAACTTTGGATTAGTAAATATCAAATGGGTCAAGCTAGGATTTTAGTCGTTGAAGATGAAGTGATTGTGGCTAGAACTATTGCCAGACAACTCAGTCAACTAGGGTACACTGTCACGGGTACAGCTTCCTCTGGGAAAGTTGCCATTGCCAAGGCATGGGAAACTCAACCAGAATTAGTACTAATGGATATTATCCTTAAAGGTGAGATGGACGGTATTGCCACTGCCACTCATATTCGCGAACAACTAGATGTACCTATAATTTTTCTAACTGCGTATGGTGATGAAAATACTTTAGAAAGAGCGAAAATTACTCAACCTTTTGGCTACATTGTTAAGCCATTTACTACAAAAGATTTAAGAATAGCTATTGAAATCGGTTTATTAAAACACCAGTTAGAACGCGAACTGCGGGAGAATCGAGATCAGTTAGCAACTCTTCTAAACTCCATGAGTGATGCTGTGATTGCCACCAATGAGCAAGGAATGGTGACATTTATGAATCCGGCAGCTGAGGTGATAACTGGATGGCAGCAAAAAGATGCTCTAGGCAATGAAGTGTCAAAGATTTTTCATATTGTTGATGAAGTTACAGAAGCTACCTTAGAAAACCCAGTCACAAAAGTGTTGCGGGAGCAACAGGTTGTTTATTTGGGGGAATTTACATCTCTGATTACTAAAGACGGAAAAAGAGTTCCCATTGGGGATAGTGCTTCACCATTGAGACGGCGACCTGACCAGATTAATGGTGTAGTAGTTGTTTTTTGGGATCTTAGCGAACGGCGTCAAGCAAAATTGCTAGAGCAAGCATTGCAAAAGGAGCAAGAACTTAACCGCCTTAAGTCCTTATTTATCTCGACTGTATCTCATGAGTTCCGCAATCCCTTAACGGTTATTCAAACGTCAGTAGAACTTATAGAAATCCAAGGAAGACATTTGACTGATGTTAAAAGACGTACCTATATAAAGCGTATTCAAGGAGCTGTGGAATCCATGAACAAACTCATGGAAGAGGTGCTATTTATGGGTCATGCGGAGGCAGGAAAACTGGTATGTAATCCTGCTCCAATTAACTTAGAACAATTTTGTAAAGAACTAATCGAAGATTTTTCTACTGTTGTAAAGAGTGTGAGTCAAATTATTTTTACTTGTCATAGTGATGATACGAATGCTGTCATGGATGAACGGCTCTTGGATTACATGTTTGGTAATCTACTCTCAAATGCAGTTAAATATTCTCCCAGAGGTGGCAATATTCAATTCGATTTAATATGTGACCCTGCTCAGAAAGTAGCAATTTTTTATATTCAAGATCGAGGAATTGGTATTCCGGAAGCAGACCAAGCCAGACTTTTTGAATCATTCTACCGAGCCTCCAATGTCCAATCAATTCAGGGCACCGGATTGGGGTTAGTCATCGTTAAAAGGTGCGTTGATGCTCACAACGGTCAAATCAGTGTCACAAGCCAAGTTAGTATTGGTACTACATTTACAGTAATTTTGCCTTTAAATCCCGAATCATAAGATTGAACAGGGTGTAGGGTGTAGGGGGCATAGAAAGATGAGGCAGATAAAACAGCAAGTCTTTCCCCTTTATCCCTTTGCTTGTTCTGCCCAATGCTCCATTCGTGATTGCCATTTTTGATTAATAATTCTGTTGCACGCCGTTCACTACTGGCTTAATTTCAGAAAATGGATCGGCACCGCCATTCCAATTAAAATCACTAATTCGGATACTGAAGCCACCTAACTCCAACACTGGATTGTAACGCAAGGTGATGCCATAGGTGCGGCGGCTATACTCCAAAATGTAGTCTGTGCTAGATTGTTGACCCGTATCCAAGTTAACTGATGTTTGAAAGCCTAAGCGGAAAGGCCCATAGATTTGCTGTATAATCCCAGCACTCAATACTTTGTTATCAACGGAGCGATCGAATAAAAAGGGCGATAGTCCGCTGTTTAAACCTTGAGAGAAAGTAATATTGAAAGCAGTATAGTCTAAAAAGGGTCGAGAAAAATGACCAATTTGCCCTTGTAAGCCAATTGTACCAGTTAGGGTGCTTTGGTTATCCCCATTGGTGTAATAACTGCTAGTGCCAGTAACGCCAGCGATCGCTAGCAAGTAAGGAACTACAGGGGTAGCTGTGTATCGTAATCCCTGACTGGCTGTGGCTGGTAATGGTTTTCCCTGCCACAGTCGCAACCCAGTACTTAGGGATGCACTAGCTTGTAGGCGACCTAGTGAGATGCGATCGTTATTCCGCACTGGTTCTAGTAAGTCTAGGCGATCGGTGTTGGCATCGATATACTGGGCACTTCCTTGATAGCTGAGGTTAATGCCACTTTTCCCTAAAGGAATCACAGGAGAGGTAATCAAAGCACCAAGACTACTCTGGACAGTTTGAAAGCCAAGGGTGCCGTTGTAGAGACGATCGCGGTAATTATATTGTAGAGTCAAGATATGGGGAAGGCGATCGCCTAATGTTTGGCGCAATGCCAAATTCGCCCGGAAACTTTCTTCCACATTGTTGAAGTTAAAACTCGTTAATTCTCCAGTCCCCTGAACTACAGTTCGTGGACTCAAAACAGAATTGACCCTTGTTTTTACACCAAACAGTGCGCCTAAGTCACCCACTCCTTCTTGTATACCCCTTTGTACTAATAACTGGGGTGTGACTGTCCAGCGTGTCTGCTCTGTCTCGATGACTGGAAAGCCGCGCTCAACATAGAAACCACCACGGTCTTTTCCATCATAGCCAGGAGAGACTATAAAGGGTGAAACATCCCGCTCCCGACGGTCAATTGTCTGTTGATTCACCGGAATTGGTAAAGAGAACCTTTGATCTAATACCAAACGCTGTCGCTGGGTACGGATGCGGTCTACCAAGGGTGACTCTCGCGTCAAAGTGACTTTATCTGCACGTAACTCTAGTTCTGGCGGTGAAAAAGGGTCATTAGTAATCCGGACATTGCTTGCTTGCCAACCTTGGGGATAGAAGTCAATCTGTTGGGCTTCAAACCTCAGGCGCTTGACTGCACCGCCAGTTTTCGGGGGCGGGATGTTGCTGGCGTCAGCCTGACCACCAATTGTGACATCAATTCCTCCAGAACTGCTGACACCTGAAAACGGCTGACTGGCTGTAATACGTTCGCTTGGCGGGCGTTTTGGTACTCCACCAGCAGTTACATCTGTGGACGAGAAAGCAAAATCTGTATCAGCTGAGGGTACGTAAATTTCTCCTCTGCCATTTTGCAGTTCTCCACTATCTTGAACAAAGTTATAAGTAAAGCGTTGTCCCCGCAATATTTGGTCGCCCCGTGTTAAAGTTACGTTGCCTTCCCCCGCAGCAATCAAGTTGTTTAAACTGACTTGCAAGCGATCGGCATCTACCACCGCTCCATCAAATCGCACAACTACATTACCAACAGCCGTAATAATTCGCCGTTGTTCGTCATACTCTTGCCGATCTGAAGTTACTTCCACAATTCTCGGTGCGGCTGGTGGCGTGCTAGTTGGCGCTTGTGGCTGATTTGTGTCTACTTGTGGCGTGCTAGCTGGCGGTTGTGGCTGATTGGTGTCTACTTGTGGCGTCGGCGTTGGTGCTTGGGTTTGGGAATAAAATTCTACGGTGATGGGCGCAGAGAGTTGGTTTGTTGGCTTGCGAGACTTAAATTGTATTAAATTTTGTATTGATTGAGAATTCGATGCAGAAATAGCAGGGGGAGAAGCTCTGAGGCTCTGAGGCTCTGAGGCAGTGGAGTTAAAGTTAAAAGAGTCTAATAAGGTTTGTTTTTCTTTACTACTAGAGTCAGGATTTAGCGATCGCTGTTGGAGTTGTTGAGAAACTTCTAGCTCTTGCTGTTTGTATCCCTGCGTCTGTTCGTCAGAGCGTTCGGATACCTGTGTATTTTCTTTCTCATCTTCATTAGAAATTTTAACTTGCTGCCTGGGATAACCAATTTCTAGAGATTGCCCCAGAAGCGCTGCACTTTGGGGGGTGGTGATAGAGGAAAATTCTGCTGGCAGAGTTTTTGGTGGATTGGCCAGGGATGGAGTTTCGGCGACTTCCAATTTCTGACTAGTTAATTTGAGCAAACTTGGCGATCGCGGATAACTTCTGGTATCACGTGCGATCGCCAACTGGGCCAAATCTTGATGATGCTTGAATTTTATCGGGTTTGGGCGTATCCCAGTCTTGACACCTGAACCAGACTGTGTATTGCTAGCAGATGAGACGGAATTGGCAGGTTGTAAAGGTTCGAGGATAGGAGGCGGAGCGGGCGGCAGAACTGGATGAAGCATATTTGAGCAAAACTGAGCTAACAAACAGCCAAATGACGAACAAAAGGATGAATATACATTTTGCCTTCCGACTGTCGCCTTCTGCTACCTAGAGCAGGAAACTTACTAACTTTAGCGCAGTAAGTTTCCGTGGCGTTGAGTATCTTCCGCCTTCCAAAGTCGTGGATGATTTATCGCCCTTTTACTCCAAGTCTCGACGGCCAGGGTTACGAGCTGGATCGTTCGATAAAAATCCGAAGACAAAGATAGTTACGAAGAAGGCAACAACAATATAAACAATGATTTTTAAAGTCACCATACAAATATCTCCAACAGGTATGACAAAGAGAGCTTTTCTTTGAGTATCTGCCATGCAGAAAAGGTAGCTACTTTATATTACCCACATCTCGTCCCTTTTTGAGACGATATTCTGTTGAGTGTTGACTGTTGATTGGAGAACGCTGGGAGATGAGGGACACAGAAAATAATACTAACTCTTAACTCAGCACTCCCTGTTTGTCCAAGTTTACTGAAAATCGTGCGTGTATGACTTGATAGATGTCCCTAAAAAATAACTTAGAGACTGACTATTTTTGTGACGTTAAATAACCGCATAAGTTTCCCAAAAAAGTAGGGTTACAGGGAATACTTACCATCTCCCAGTCAACAGTCACCAGTCACCAGTCATCAGTCACCACTCAACACCCCGATTTCTCCTGGAGTTTTGCTAAGTCTTTGCCAATTCGCTTTTTGATAACTCGTGCAGGTATGCCTACAGCAACAGAGAAAGGAGGAATATCTTTATTGACAACTGCTCCTGCACCAATTACACAGCCTCTACCAATGGTAACGCCATCTAATACTGTTACTCCATGTCCTAGCCAGCAGTCATCCTCAATCACAATTCCTTTACGAGTCACACCCTGGTATTTCATCGGCTCCATTGGATCGGCAAAATTATGATTATTGGCATATATCCCTGAATGAGCAGCAATCATACAGTGTTTGCCAATTTTGATATCTCCTGGCCCTTCAATACACACGTTGGGGCCAATGAAGGTGTCTTCATCTATATGTATATACGTATCTGACAAACACCCTATGTCAGCGTAACGTTCAATAGCGACTCTATTTCCCAGACGAATTCTATTATTTTTATCTCCTCTAGCATCCATCCGCACGCCTTGAAAAATATATACTCCATTGCCAATTTCAATACAAGAAGTACTGTTAAATTCGACACCATTTTGAATATAAACTGGGCTGCCTATTCGGGCAAAAATAGTACGATATCCTAAATTACGCAACTTTGGCCCCAAAATAACTGTTGGAATATCTCCTAATACGGTAGTTACTAAAAGTTCTTGCGCGCGTTGCAATTTTGAGTAATATTGCTTGTTATGCATGGTTACATATCTCTTCAATCAAGTTTTGTTGACAGTTTTGAAGCTTTTTTTGGGTTGTATCCTAATCTGTTGCTCACACTAATATAATTAGTGTGTATTAATACTTAGATTTAAAGTACTAATTAATATTTTCCCAGATTTTTAAATGGTTTTTAAATTTGGAAAAAACCATAGTCTAGATTTGACTCTATGAGCAATTATTTTACTTAGGTGTGTAGAGTTACTCAAATGATATGCAAAATTACCTTGGTTACTAGAAGTTTGTGTACCAATCTTATGTAACCAGTTTGCTTGTTTTTCACGAGAGTGAATAAACAAAACAATATCAGTGCATTGCCGAGTCAAAGCTCAGACAATTTAATTGTCTGATAGAAATATTTGCTAGTTAAGATCGGCTACTTTTTTGGTTATCAGAAAATTTGAAAAGCTTGTTTGCGCGACTACAGATAGAGTCATTTATCCAAAGGTTACTTACTCACAGAGAGTTTTAGTGTTTTAAAACAACTGAGTCCTACAAGCTATTTTGTAACAAAAATACATTTAACTAGACTCTCTCAAAAAATAGAGACAATTTCTGTCTAGCAGAATTATGTAATTATTGTTGGATTTTGATTGGCACTTAATATCCAAATAAAATCCAATTCAATTAAGGTGGATTATCTCCCACATCAGCCATCACATTGAAGTTAACCATCGGTGCAAACAAGTAAGCGCTTCCCCGACTGCTATGACGGCTTTCTTGCAACGAATTTCTAGAGTATGCTGCTCCAATCATGTTGCACACGGATGATTTACGGACTAACCAATTCACCTTTGTAATGAGATGAATGGCTTTTAATCAGAATTGTTTTTAACGATAACACATTTTATTTTAAGTGGAGTAATCTTATTAAATAAGTTGTTTTCTAGGCTATTTACTGATGAAAATGATGAAAATAAGCTAACTTTTTTACGGAAGCGATCGCTAATTAAGTAATAGAGAGATGAAACAGAAGAATTAATCACCTATTCCCTGTTTTTCCAATACCTAATATCACTTTCTCGGTTTGGTGTCGATATTTATACCGTTACTTATCCCCAAACAGATTTATGATTGGATGTTAAATTCAGAATGATATCTACTATACTTAATTACACCCTCTTTTTGAGAAAAGCAAAAATCAATAAATTATCTTCTTCCTTATTACTTATGTCTTCAAATTTGTAAATCACCCATTTGGGTGAACCAAGCGGGTGATGCGTGCTTGCTATTACTTGTTATAAATTTTATTCAAAGCTAAAACGGATCTCAGTTTCGGGTCAAAGTTGACAAAGCAAGATGCAATGCCCAAGCTAAGGTATCGTTTTAAACTCACACACTTGGTTTAAACTATGGCTTTAATTAAAGAAATTGTAGAAGAAGCTCTCGCCAGTGGTTATCTGAGTATTGTAGCTGAAGGCAAAATCCGATCGCTGATTGAAAGTGATTATGACTCCGAAGATCTAGATGCATGGATCTTATTACAGCGAGCGGTTGTCGCAGGTGATGTCAAGCAAGAATCCCGCCGCAAAAAAGTTTCTTCTTCTAAAACTAAAGACGCTTCATCAAGCATTAAACTTGCTTATCAAATGGCAGCGGAGATTGCTTATGCAGCAGCGGTAGCTCTCTCCATGTCAAAAAACACTAAGGATCAGCCTTCATTAGGTGCATAAAATTAAGATATTAAATTGTTTTTCGGTGTAGTATCAATTTTTGATACCAAGGAGTTGGCGTAGCCCGTCGTAGACATCGCTTTTTTAGCTAACATATTTGCTAGAGTTTTCGTCAGCGATAGTTTTCGGCTGGATGAAACAATCTCGTACGAGCGCATAAACTTAGGTTAACCTTAATCTATTCATCATCACGACTCTAGAGCAGCACAAATTTATTAAAAAATAATTAAAATTTTTCCAGCTTATCGGATTGGCTATGATAAATTTTTAGCCTCAGCCAAGGCACAGAAATTGATCCCCAGAATAAATACTAAAAAAAAGTTAAATAATTTCTTCAAAACTAAATTATTTTCCAGAATACATGCCAGTAAATGATTAAATTTTAATATACCAAGTACATGGCTTGTCGTAACGCATAGAATAAAAAATACCTTGGCGTCAACTATAGCAACGAGGTGAAGAAAATTTTCAATGCTTAACAAAGTCATCGCTTTTTCACAAACTAGACTATAAAGAATTGGCAACATTGGTAAATAAAGTAAACAATAACCATAGCTAAACTTGGAGTTTTGCCAACCTATGCAGCCAATTCGCACATTTAACGTCTCTCCTTCACTACCGCCGCGACTCGAACCGCTGCGGCGGCTGGCATATAACTTGCACTGGGATTGGAACGTTGAGACTAAAGATTTATTTCGTCGCTTAGATTCCGACCTGTGGGAATCTAGCCATCATAACCCGGTGTTAATGCTGGGTACTATTTCTCAAGCGCGGCTTTTGGAAGTTGTCGAAGATGAAGGCTTCCTAGCGCAAATGGATCGAGCTAACCGTCAATTAGAAGATTATTTCCAAGAGCGCACTTGGTATCAAAAACAACGCGAACATAAGCCAAAAGAATGTTACGCCTATTTTTCGGCAGAATTTGGACTTGTAGATTGTTTGCCCGTTTATTCTGGAGGCTTGGGCGTTCTGGCGGGGGATCACCTGAAATCTGCCAGTGATTTGGGGCTACCACTTGTAGGTGTAGGTTTACTCTATCAGCAAGGTTACTTTGCCCAGTATCTCAATGCTGATGGTTGGCAGCAAGAACGCTACCCCATCAACGATTTTTACAATATGCCCTTGCACCCAGAACGCAATCCCGATGGTTCAGAACTGCGAATTGCAGTAGACTATCCAGGGCGCAAGGTGTACGCCAGAGTTTGGCGCGTACAGGTGGGAATGGTGCCTCTATATCTGCTAGACACCAACATTGAACCCAACAACGTTTACGACCACGACATCACCGACCAACTTTATGGTGGCGACATTGACATGCGTATCCACCAGGAAATTATGTTGGGGATCGGTGGTGTACAAATGCTCAAAGCCTTGGGGTTGAAGGTAACCGCCTACCACATGAATGAAGGTCACGCCGCCTTCTCTGCCCTAGAACGTATCCGGCTGCTGATTCAGGAAGAGGGATTGGATTTTGCCGAAGCCAAACAGGTAGTGGCTTCCAGCAATATCTTTACTACTCATACACCAGTACCAGCAGGGATTGACTTGTTTGCCCCTGACAAAATTTTGTATTATCTGGGGTACTACGCAGAAATATTTGGCTTGCCGAAAGAACAATTTTTAGGACTGGGGCGGGAAAATACAGGCGATTTATCTGGGCCTTTCAGTATGGCAGTGTTGGCGTTAAAAATGGCAACGTTTTCTAACGGTGTAGCACAACTGCACGGTGTAGTGTCGCGGCAAATGTTCCAGGGCTTGTGGAAGAAAGTGCCAGTAGAAGAAGTGCCAATTGCCGCCATTACCAACGGTGTCCACGCTCGCAGTTGTGTTGCCAAATCAACTCAAGAGTTATACGATCGCTACCTGGGACCAAATTGGTCATCAGCACCAGTAGATAGCCCACTGTGGGAGCGGATGGACGCCATACCCGATGAAGAATTGTGGCGGAATCACGAACGCTGTCGCTTAGACATGATATTGTTTGTGCGGGATCATTTGGTGAAGCATTTACGCGATCGCGGCGCTTCGCCCTCAGAAATTGTCCAAGCCCAAGAAGTTTTAGATCCTTACGCTTTCACCGTTGGCTTTGCTCGTCGCTTTGCCACCTACAAACGTGCTACGCTTTGGATGCGCGATGTAGAACGCATCAAGCGGATTTTATTAACCAATAAAAACCGAAAAGTGCAATTTGTGATTGCTGGTAAAGCACATCCTAAAGATATTCCCGGTAAAGAACTAATCCGCGACATCAATCACTTCATCCGCGAACAGCATTTAGAAAAGCAGGTAGTGTTTGTTCCCAATTACGACATTCACATCTCCCGGTTGATGGTAGCAGGTTGTGATATCTGGTTAAATACACCGCGTCGTCCACGGGAAGCCTCTGGTACTAGTGGCATGAAAGCCTCAATGAATGGATTGCCGAATTTAAGTGTCCTAGATGGTTGGTGGGATGAAGCTGATTACGTTCGCACAGGCTGGGCAATTGGACATGGAGAAAATTACGACGATCCCAACTATCAAGATGAAGTAGAAGCAAACGCCCTCTACGATTTGTTAGAAAAGGAAGTTGTACCGCTATTTTATGAACATCGCGATAGTGATGGCTTACCGCGTCCGTGGGTTGCCAAAATGAAAGATGCAATTCGTTTGAATTGTCCATTCTTTAATACAGCGCGGATGGTAGGAGAATATGCTCTTAGAGCTTATTTTCCTGCTAGCGATCGCTATCATACCTTGACAGTTGATAACTATGCCCCAGCCAAAGAACTAGCCGCTTGGAAAGCAAAACTTGGCGAACACTGGTTCAACATCAAAATCAAAGATATCGATGTATCCACACCTGCGGATATTGAAGTTAACCAAACTGTGGCTGTGAAAGCTAAAGTTGACTTGGCAACTTTGGTTAATAATGATGTACAGGTAGAGTTATATCAAGGTGCGATCGACGCCAATGGTGATATTGTCAACGCCGTACCAGTGGTAATGGATTACCAAGGTGAAGATGCCCAAGGATTGAGTAGTTACACGGCTAATATTACATACACTCACTCTGGTTTGCAAGGCTTGTCTTTACGGGTATTGCCAAAAAATGAACACCTGGCTAATCCCTATGAGCCAAGGTTGATTGCTTGGGCAGAGTAAGAGTAGTAAATAATTTTTGAATACTCAAGATTAGGCGTTGCTGATTTAATAGCGACGCCTTTTATCAGGTAAATTTTCAGAGGATGTTGCTTAAAGTATAATTATTATAAAACTTACGTAACAATATAGTTTTTGGCTCTAACCCAGATATCTTTCTTTTGTCACTCTCGGAAAACAATAATCGAACCTAAATTCTGAGAGTTGAAATTAATCAAGCTTTGAGGCTTTCTTTTCTAAGAGTAACTAAAATTTATAGTAAAAGAGCGGAAATTCAAGTGCCAAAAGGGTTTCACAGATTGAGTTTTCCCACTCTGACAAAAGAGGGATATATTGCCTTCTATTCTATATAATTTCAGGTAGATAATTAATATCTAGCAGATCTTCTAAGATATAAGTGCAAGATTGAGGTAAATTATTGAGTTTGCCTTCAGTTTTCTCAATAACATATCCTAAAGCATCTTCATAAATTGAGGCTAATTCTTTTTCTAAAAATTTGTATAAATTTGTTGTCAAGTTACGTTTTAATTGATTCCTAAAACTTCTAATTTCTGCTTTACAATGTCCAGAATTATATAGAGATTCTTCTATCCAATATTGCAACAATAAAAGATGTCTAATAATTTGTTCTAATAAACTAACAACCCTGGCTTTGTCTCTTCGACTCAAATTTTCTAGCTCCTCAATTAAATTTTCTAAATCTAATTCTTCTAAATGATTAGCTTTTAATAATTTAATTGTTTCCTCTAACCAAAGATGCTCATCAATTTCATAAAGCTCTTTTAAGCTTAAATTAGAACTAACTCCTTGCATAAATCCTCTATAAAAAGAACTGGAGATTGGGTTTGCAGCTTTATTACCTTAATAATCTAACACTTATTTTGTACGTCCTCTGTTGCCTCTGCGTGAGATCAAATCCTACTTCCCAACACCCATTTTAAGCTAAAATCCTTTGAGGAATAACAATATAGCCAGTAGTGCGATCGCCAAGTACCAAATTATGTTGTTCTCCCCAATACCACCAGTATGCACCAAGGTAAGCGCAAATTAGACCATCTAGTTTATCTTCAGTTGCTTTCAGGGCTGCGCCTGTGGTTGGAATTTCCAAAAAAAATGAATCGTCCAGACGCACAGCAGGAGAAAGAGAGGGAAGGATATTGACAAGATAATTTTGAAGTTTGATTAATTCTAAGCGACGTTCGCTGAGGCGTCCTTTTTTGTATTTGAGGATGCGTTCTAAGTTAAAGAGATGAACAATTGCTGGATGGGGAAAGACTTCTATTTGATATCTGCCAAGTTTTTGCGGTTCGATGGTGGGTGCGTGTACATAGCCGCGAGATTCTAATTCTAAGCCAAAGTTGATAGTGCGATCGGCAAAGGGTAGGTTTTTGTTAGCTGGGTAGCATCCGGCGTGATATTTACCAAAGTATTTGTGAGTGAGTTTGTCTGGAAGGCGACTTCCACCCTCATTGGGTATGAGGGTAGGTGCATCTACAGCGATAATAGCTGGTTCATCTGGTTGTACGCACTCATCAATCCACCTCAGGATATCTGCAATGGCTTCTTTGCGGTCTAAATCGAGTAGTTGCAGTTGTCCATTTATCCATTTTAAGTAGCAAAGTCCACTTGGTTGCGATTTCCAACCTAAATCAATACCAATAAATTTCATGGTCATCACCCAAATTTTGTGATTATTTTCGCATTTTCAGGCAACGGTTCGCTAAAACAGCGCTAAATTACAAGTGCTGATACCAAGTTGCATTCGATGAGGGGGATTAGGGAGATGTTACTTCATTTCTAGATGCTATTTATGAACCTAATTTAGTATGGGTATTCAATAATAATTTAAGTTAACTAATTATTTAATGACAAAAATATTGTAAATAATCTTAATAATCTAAAAAATTTTGTGACAATTTAGCAGTTAGAATGGTTGAAGAATTGAGATAAATTATGATAAATCAAAATAGATATAATTATTTTTTTAATAGAGAAAATATGCCCAAATTATTTAAGAGTTGGGAAAACTATTATTTTTAATTTTCGTAAATCAAATATAATTGTTAGATACTACCATACTAAAATAATGACTAATTCTAAATTATAAATCCTGACTACTATTTTATTTTTAATTACAAAAATTGAAATTATTTCTATGCAGATTTTATTTTTACATCCCAACTTTCCCGCGCAATTTCGCAATTTGGTGATGTTTTTGGGTAAGGATAATAATTGCAAAGTTGTGTTCTGTACAAATCGTCGAGAAGGAGAAATATCCGGTGTTTATAAAGCTATTTATACTCCTTCTCGTGAAGCTGCTTCCCAGACCCACCACTACGTTCGCAGCCTGGAAAATGCTGTACTCACTGGTCAAGCTGTTTATCGAATTGGAGAAAAATTAAAAGCTGAGGGTTTCGTTCCAGATATCGTTTACGGTCATTCTGGTTGGGGGCCGACTTTGTTTATGAAAGATGTGTTTCCGAAAGCAGAATTGTTGTGTTATTTCGAGTGGTTTTATCATGCTCGCGGTTCTGATGCAGATTTTGATCCTAGCGACCCATTAAATGTTGATGATGTATGTCGAATTCGCGTGAAAAATGCACCAATTTTGACTGATTTATATAGTTGCGATCGTGGACTTTCTCCTACTCATTGGCAGCGACAACAGTTTCCTAAAGAATTTCAGGATAAAATCACAGTATGTCATGATGGCGTTGATACAAAATTTTTTACTCCTAAACCAGGTGCGAAACTAATTTTACCGAGAATAAATCTCGACCTTTCCCATGTAGAAGAGTTAGTAACTTATGTGGGACGAGGAATGGAACCTTATAGAGGTTTTCCTCAGTTTATGGAAGCCGTAGCGTTAATTCAACAGCGGCGACCTAAGTGCCATGTAGTAGTTGTGGGAGAAGATAGAGTTGCTTATGGGAAAAATCTTCCTGATGGCAAAACTTATAAACAATTAATGCTAGAAAAATTATCTTTAGATTTATTAAGGCTGCACTTTACAGACAGCCTGCCTTACCATGAATATCTTCAGGTATTACAAGCTTCTTCTGCACATATTTATTTAACTCGTCCTTTTGTTTTATCCTGGTCAATGTTAGAAGCAATGTCCGTGGGATGTGTGCTAGTAACATCCAAGACTGCGCCAGTGTTAGAGATTGTACAGGATGGAGTTAATGGACTGCTGGTAGATTTCTTTTCTCCTCAAAATATTGCTAATCGTGTTGAAGAAGCCCTAAATTATCCTCAAGAAATGAATGCAATTCGTGCCAACGCGCGAGCAACAATTCTCAAGCATTACGATTTGGCAAAACTGTTACCGCAGCATTTACAATGGATTTTCGCTAATAAAAATTATGTAAGTTTTAAAAAGCGCCAAACTCCTAAAATTTATAAAGGATTCGGCGGAAATTAGGCATTAAAATTGCGATCTGGAGTATTAGATATTAACAAATGACCATTGACCAATAACAAATAATTATAAAACTAATATTTAAAATGCGAATTCTTCTTACCATTGCTCATTTTTTTAAATTTAGCAATGAAGGTCGTCATGCTTCCCAACGCAAAGACCCCCAACCCCGCTTGCAAGCTTTAAGTAAAAGTCTTACTACTTTGCACCAATTATTTGGTAAATCTCAAAGTGTTATTAATATTGCTCAGCGATTAGCTTTTCCTGTTAATCAACCCCTATCTCACGAATTAGATATTGTTATTTGTACAACTCAAAATAATCATCTTTTGAATCAGCTTTCTGTACTATCTCATTTATACAGGCATCATTCTACTAATGTAGAACCTATGCTTTTAGGATTTGAATGCCAAGTTTTTCTGCAAAGTTGTCTTGGTCAATATGATTACTACTGCTTTCTAGAAGATGATTTAATCATCCATGACCCTTGGTTTTTTATTAAATTAAACTGGTTTACCCAACAAGCAGGTGACTCGAACTTGCTCCAGCCAAATCGTTATGAAATTTCCCCTCATGGCTTAGTTCATAAAGCTTACATTGATGGAGATTTGGCTTTGCGAGTAACTGCTCCCTTTCAAAATGTCCGAGAGCAACAAGAACTCAAGGGTTCAATTATGAATACACCAATTATCTTTCATCGTGCCCTCAATCCTCATGCAGGCTGTTATTTTTTAAATGCAAATCAGATGGCTCAATGGGCTAATAAAGATTATTTTTTAGACCGAAATACAAGCTTTGTTGGTCCTCTAGAAAGTGCTGCTACTTTGGGAATTATGAAGACATTCCGAATTTACAAAACCTCACCAGAGCAAGCAAGTTTCTTAGAAATTCAGCATTTTGGAACAGGATTTTTAGGACTAATTGGAGGACAGGTGGGTTTGGTACAAAGGTAATACCTTATTATAATCCCTCTTTATATTTTTTACTGTTTGATTCAACCTTGGCTGACAGTATTTAATATTCCTTGTATAAAGGCGTTGCTTTTTAAAATTAATCGACTTCATGAATGATTTTCAGGCTTCTCCCCTAACTTTCCTTCTTGCTAGTTAAATCTTTTGCTGTTTTTTCTCTTCCTAAAGTAACAAAAGAGGGATTACGTTATATTTTATATGAATAAATAGAGTAGGGCGAGCATTGTATTGCCTACCCTACTACTAGGGATAAACTTACTTAGACAAACTTATTTAAGCGTGCTGCTTTTTCTTGCGAAGCTGTGGAAGTTGGCTGGCCATAAAACTCAAGCCTGTCAACAGTAAACCAATTGTTCCAGCAGATTCTGGTACAGATTTAAGATCGCCCTTGAGAGCTATTGCATCATTGCCGCACTCTAGGAAGATATTAGTAACATAATTACCCTCGCCAATTAAAGACTTATCAAACGAAAAACCAATCGTGTAGTCGCCACTGGCAGAAAAATTAGCAAAATTTAGTCCAGCAACATTGAGTTGCTGAGCGTTGAGCATGGAGATATTTCCAACTTTCGTACCTGACCCAATAGCGTTGAGAATCGGTGTATTATCCCAAGTAGGATTCTGAGCGACATCAGATTTGTAGTAGTAGTTGTAAACGTCTTGTGTGGTCGCTAGGTCTGTACCTTGAGTATTATTCTGACCCCAACCCCAGTCGTAATACCACTTCAAATTGCTGTAGCCTCCATGTTGTGTAGTGATACTCTTTGCTTGGACTCCTTGGTAGACTCCAGTTGCCAAGCTATTGTCATAATCGGCAAATCTCACACCAAATAGCTGACTACTTTGACTAGCTGTTTGGAAGTCTTTACCTGAGAAATTGAAGAATAAGTCGCTCCAACCAATATGGACTGAATGACCCGGATTCCAGTAGTCATCGGGATCAGTTGTACCACCCAAAGGCATCCCGCCTGTAAGAGCAACATAAACTTTGTCACCTGAGTCTTTGACCGCCATGCCTTTGATATCGAAAACCGAACCTCCAGAACCATCTTGGAAGGAATCAATACTATAGTTCCAACCATCTACAAGTTGGCCGGCACTTGCCTGTTGATTAGATAGACTAACGAGGCTGAGGCTGATAGCTGTAGTGGCAAGAAGAACTTTTAGAGTTTTCATAATTATGAGAATATCTCCGATTAGGCAGTGATTTTTTATCTGTAAAAAGCCTAACCAAACTTATATAAATTCTGTAGTGTTCAAGATAATTTATTTTGAAAAAATATTGTAAATTATTTTGCTTATTTTTCTATAAAAACTCAGTATTATACTTAGTTATTTAGATGAAGTTAGGTTATTTTATATTTGAGATAATTTAATATCTGGTTAGTCAGGTAGAAATAAGTAAAGTGATGACCCAAAAAATATATATTTTTAATTAAGCATTAATTATTTAATTGTTGTACCCTTGATTTCAACTAGATGAGTATGTTTTATTAAATAGAGTTTTTTAGGTTTTCTACCTAGGAGCCATTGCCACCGAAAACGGAAACGAGTTGAGCGAACAATAACCTGATGCCAAACAATTACCAGAAATAATCGCATTTTATTTCCGGCGTCTTGCAGTTTCGTTTATCCTAGTTTTAGCTTGATAATGACACCGCCACATCACAAAGCCAGTAAGAAATAAAGGCGTTGCCGATCAATGGGATGATTTTTGTCTCACGCAGAGACGCAGAGAGAAGTCGGAGCGGCGGCTTCCGCCGATCTGAACTTCGGTGGGCGCAGAGAGTAAGAGTTTGAGAAATTGAATTTTGAGTTTTCATTCCTTTATTCAGCAACGCCCAACGCCGAAATAAAATTAACGGTGCAAATCCGACGAAGACATAGAAAATCTGAGATAGAAGTCCCCAGGAAGTACCATAGTGCAAATGGTTAAAAGAATTAAGGACACAACTGCCTTTGATTTGTGTTGCGTGAGTCCTGAACCACTGAGTAAATAAAAATGCCAATTTGTAAAGATTCAATTTGAATTTGTATAAATCTTATCTTTTGTAGTCAGTTTTATACGGTAACGATACCCCCACATCACAAAGCCAGTAATAAATAAAATCAACGGTGCAAGCCCAACAAATACGTAGAAGATACGGGTGGGTAAGCCAGCAAATGTGCCATAGTGCAAAGGTACAAAAGAGTTGAGGACGCGATCGCCCAACCGCATCTTTAAAGCATTATCAACTCTTAAAACCTTACCACTGTACTGGTCAAGATAAACATTACTATTACCATACTCTTCATTTTCCTGTGGCAGCTTCATGCGGATTTGTAGAGTTTCTTCTGGTTTACTAGGAAAGTAAATGCTCTTGGTAATAGCACCTGGCAAGGCAGCATCGGCAATTTTCAGTTGTTGGGTTAGATTTAAAGTTGATTTCCCAGGAATTGGTTTGGATACTGGCTCAGATGGTTTTGGAGTGAATGTAACAGCGTAAATAATCGGCTCAGTCAAATCGTAGAAGTTCCAGCAAAAGCCAGTAAAGCCAGTAAAGAATAAAAAAACCACAGCGATAATGCCAGCCACTTTATGAATATCAAAGTTGGCGCGTTTAGGATGAGCATCAAGCTTGATTTTGAAGCCTGCAATTAATCTACGCCAACCAGGCCAAAGAATTAAACCTGTAATGGTGAGGACACACATGAAAAAGGCAGCAATGCCAACAATTATAGTTCCAGTTTCACCAGCCATCAGGCTGTAGTGCAGACTAAGGATCGTACCTATTAAGGTGTTATCTGATATCCGCTCACCAATAATTTTGCCTGTATAAGGATTGAGAAAAACTTCTGTCCTTTGATCCTTAGTTGTTGACAACTGCCCTATGTAGGGAGAAGCAGGAGTATCTGGTAAATAAATCCGAAAAAGATGGAGATCGCTTCGTGCAGCATACTTCGTCTTAATTGTATTCATCACTGACTCTGGGGATACTAACTGCACCTGTTGAGGAGTAATCTGTCCATACTGTTGAGCGATCGCAAAGCGGTCAAAATCTTGCTCGAACACTAACAAGCTACCTGTCAGACCAACGATAACCAGCAGCAGTCCTACTGCTAAACCAACATAGCGGTGCAGAGTAAATGCTAAATCGCGTATTTTTTTAGAGTTCATGGTAAAAGCTCCGTGATACCATACAGCACTTAATGAGTTAAGAAATTGCAAGAATCAAAACTCAACTGAAACTGTTCCCAGTACAGTCAAAGGCTCACCAGGACGAAGATAGTAGCCTTGAGAATCGTAATACCGAGTACTGGTAAAATTCTTTAAGTTCAATCCAACCCTCCAGCGATCGCGTTTGTAGAAAATTGAGGCATCAGCACGCACATAAGAGGGAATTTTGAATGTGTTGGGAAGTTCAGCTTCGCGATCGCCAGTATAAAATACTCCCCCACCAAAACCTAATCCTTTCCAATTCCCGTCTTGAATTTCATAAGTTGTCCACAAACTACCGCCAATACCAGGAGCATTTACCAGCGAGTTGCCCACTGGCAGACTATCATCTTTACTGACAAAAGCATCGTTATGGAATAAGGACGCAATCACATTCCAGCCTGGTAAAATCTGCCCAGAAACGTCAAATTCTAAACCGCGACTTTTCACTTCTCCAGCTGCAATCGAATAATCAGGATTATTTAGATCCGTTGTAGCGACATTTTCCTTGGTAATATCATAGGCGGCAAAAGTAGCAGATAACCTGTCTTTAATTAGTTCCCCTTTGACTCCCACTTCATACTGAGTGCCGCGTTCTGGTGGGAGTTGAGTTCCATCTACTGTCCGCGAGTCACTGGGATTAAACGAGCGGCTGTAGCTGGCGTAAATTGAAATCGGTTCAATTGGTTGATAAACAATGCCAACGCGAGGTG
This sequence comes from Nostoc sp. S4, assembly GCA_029379225.1. Lineage (GTDB taxonomy): Bacteria > Cyanobacteriota > Cyanobacteriia > Cyanobacteriales > Nostocaceae > Nostoc. The sequence continues at coordinate 186,347 of JAQYWR010000001.1, forward strand.
AAAAAGCTTCATTATACAAGTGGTCAACGCTCTCATCACCAATCAGATTGTTGCCCGTAGGATCTAGTGGTCGAACGGTATTCTTCCGATTAATAAAGTCATATCTGCCACCCGCCAATAGCTTCAGATTTGGCAGCAACGTTATTTGATCTTGCAGATAAAAGGCGATCGTGTCGCGGCCGTAGCGCTCGCGCTCTGAGGCTTCATCAAACTCTGGTGGTGGAGAAGCACCATACACCGGATTAAACAAATCAATACTGGGAGTCAGGGAAGTGGTACTGCGGAGATAATCGAAGCCCTGGAGGTCTTTATTCCACTCCAACCCCAGCAAAACTTGATGTTGCACAGATCCCGTATTGAAGTTACCAATTAGATCCGTTTGCAGGGAGTAGTTGCGGTAAAGGTTTCTATCTACTGCATACCGTCGTAACACAGTACGACCATCTGCATCAAGAGAGTCCGGTCGAAACGCTAAGTCATCACCATCAGTCAGCTTAACGGAAAAGGCACTGCGGAGCCGCAGGTTTTTGTTAAAACTGTGATTAAGAGTTAAATTAATGAAATGCGATTGAGCCGAGTAATAATCTCCTGGCTCTCCCAAGAAGCGATTAATCGGCACGTTGAAAACGTTAGGATCGGGTAATAAACCGTCGTAGAAAGTGCGATCGGCATTGAGATATTCATATTGAAATGTTAACGTCGTTGCCTTCCCAAGTTTGAACGTGAGTGCAGGGGCGATGCTAAGGACTTTTTCATTCAAAAAGTCAACGAAGCTACCGGAGTTTTCATAGGCAACATTCAAACGATACAGAATGCTTTTGTCTGAGTTAAGCGGTCCAGAAAAATCGAGGGAAGGACGATAGGTGCTAAAGCTTCCATCTGTAAACTCAGCAGAGTAATAGGGATAATCGAGTGGTTTTTTGGTAACATAATTCACCACCCCTCCCGGCTCAAACTGCCCATATAGCACGGATGCTGGACCCTTAAGCACTTCAATCCGCTCAATATTTGTTGGATTTACAAAGTTACCAATGGCATAGAAACCATCTCTCAAAGTGGCGTAGGTGGTAAAACCGCGAATGTTGTAAGTATCTGACAAATTGGCAAAGTCTCCCTGAATAGTCACACCACTTACATTCCTTACAGCATCGCTAATCCGCGTAATTTGTTGATCCTTAATGACTTGTTGAGGAATAACTTGAATTGACTGGGGAATGTCGCGTTGAGGAGTATCAGTTTTAGTTGCAGTTGTGCTATCTGGTACACTATATCCGTCTTGTTCGCCTGTGACTACCAACTCAATCGGTTGATCACCTTGTGTTGATGGTTTTGGCTGTGTTTGACTTTCTGGCTGTTCAGGAGTTGGTTGGGTTTGCGATTGTTGTGCTATGGATGCAGCAGTCGCCACACTAAAAATTAAACCCTCATCCGCACTGTCAAATAACTCGACAGTTGGAACACCTGTTTCTCCGATCGCACTTACCCGGATAGTATTGGCATCAAAGTTAGTAACTGTGATTTCACTAACACCCGCAATTGGCTTTTGGGAGCGGAATGTAAATGCTTCGCCCGATGGTAGGCGCAATTGAGCATTGGGAATATCAGCAATGAAGTTATTACCAGCACTGCGATTTGTGATTTGTAACTGTTCGCCTTTGGTTGTTTGTAATATCACCTCCACACCTTTAGCAGTCGGATTTGCCTTAACTCCCGTTACCTGCACAACTTCTGTTTGTGGCGTGTTTGCTGGTGTTGATGACTGCACTAATAACATTTTGGCGCTGGTAACAACGGGTTCTAGCTCACTTAATTGCCTAATCTTCCCAGTTGCTTGAGGTGGCTTGGCTTGTGGTAATGTTTTCGCTAGATTGTTCAACCGATTATTAGATTTGGAAATATCTTGCGCTTTTGCAGGCTGAACCAGCAAAATTAAAAATATTAACAACCACTCTATTCTGTAACTGAATTTAGATACTAGCTGACTCATTTTTTCTCCACACACTGTAGTATTCCAGATAACAAAAAACCTCACTCCATGCATAGCTTTGATGCAGATGCCTATTGAGCTTAGAACGTGAAAGAAACAGAGCCAATCACTGTAAACGGTGCACCTGGGTAAACAACTTCACGTCCTTGGGTTTCTAGATAATAGTTAGTGTCAAAAAGATTTTTGAAATTAAGACCAACCCTCCAGTTATTTTGTTTATAAAACAGCGCGGCATCTGTGCGAAGATAACTCGGTAGGATAAAGGATTGCTCAAAATCTCCGGGGCGATCGCCCACATAATAAAGACCTAAACCAAAGCCCAACCCTTTGAATTTACCTTGTTGAAGTTCGTAAGTTGTCCATAAACTGGCAGTATTTTCTGCCACGTTTTCTAAGCGATTGCCTACGGGTAAGTCATTATCGCGGGTGACTCTGGCATCTGTATAACCATAGGTAGCAATCACATTCCAACCTGGTGTTATTTGCCCAACGATATCAAGTTCAATCCCTTTACTAGTTTGTTCTCCTACTTGAATCGAAAAATTAGAATCGATGGGATCGGTAGTTAAAACGTTGGATTTTGTCAAGTGGTAAGCTGCTAATGTTGCTGCAAGTCTGCCGTCAAACAACTCTCCTTTAACGCCTACTTCGTACTGTTTGCTGCGTTCTGGTACAAAAGCTGAGTTGTCCCTAGACCGTCCATACTGTGGTACAAAAGATTCTGCATAGCTGGCATACAGAGAAACAGGAGGGGTAGGTTGATAGACAATGCCAACACGCGGTGTAAAGGCAGAATTATTGTCGTTCGTTGCACTTTGGGCTACTAAGTCCTTCTGTAAAATACTCACTGTATCAAAACGACCGCCCAGCAGTAGCTTGAGGTTGTTAGCAATAGTTACCTGGTCTTGCAAATAAAAGCCGAATGTATCTGTGAAATTTTGAACTATGTAAGGTGTAGTGGGACGAGTAATCGGAACAAAGTAAACAGGATTAAAAACATCAATGGATGCAAAAGGGCCGTTAGAAAAGCCATCAGAAACTTCAGTGTAACGGTTCAGGTCTACGCCAAACAGCAGTTTGTGGGATATTGTTCCTGTTTTGAAGTTACCAATAACATCTGTCTGGAGTCTGTAGTCCTCGTCGGTGGTTCCACCAAAATTAGCGATGTCTCTAGTTGCTGTGCGTCCATCTGCTTGCAATTCGTCTATTTGAACGCGGATTTCATCACTCTTGAAGATGTTGGTAGAAAAAGCCTGACGCAATTGCCAATTTTGACTGAAGCGGTGTTCGAGATTGTACCCGAATTTGTAGTTTGTGGTAGTACCTTGGTTAATCGAAGGTTCGCCAAAAAATCGGTCGATAGGAACCGAACCAGGGCGATCGCCAATTGCAAGCACTCCGCGATCGGGTTTATAATCTCTGTTATTGTATTCAAAAAATAGATTTAAATCAGTATTTTTACTAAGTTTCCAAGCGATAACTGGTGCAACAAATATGTTTTGGGAACTAATAAAATCTCTGAAACTACCAGCATTCTCGTAGGCAACATTGAGGCGATACAGTAAGGTTTTGTCTGTATTTAGAGGCCCCGATAAATCCAAAGCTGAACGATAGAAAGCATAATTTCCAACATCTAAATCGACATTGTAGTAAGGGTCACTTAGAGGTTGCTTCGTCACTATATTGACAATTCCACCTGGTTCAGTTTGTCCGAACAGCACAGAAGCAGGCCCTTTGAGTACCTCAACCCGTTCTACATTTGCAAAGTCTGTGGATGGAAAGTTGTCACGAATTCCATCTCGAAAAGTTGTTTCTTGCGTAAATCCCCGAATTCTCACTCTATCAAAGGAGTTTTGATAGCCTGCACCTGGTGTTACCCCACTAACATTTTGCAGAATATCTCGCAATCTAGTTGCTTTTTGATCCTCAATTATTTGTCGTGGAATCACCTGAATCGATTGGGGAATGTCGCGCAAAGGTGTATCAGTTTTTGTTGCGGTTGTTGCATCAGGTACGCGATATCCATCTTGTTCACCCGTGACTACCAACTCAATCGGTTCATCACCTTGTGTTGATGGTTCTGGCTGTATTTGACTTTCAGGCGGCTGTTGTGGCTGAGTCGGTTGCGTTTGAGGTTGTTGTGCTGTGGATGCAGCAGTTGCCACACTAAAAATTAAACCCTCGTCTGGACTGTCAAACAACTCCACAGTTGGTATATTTACATCACCTATCACTGTCACCCGGATAGTATTGGCATCAAAATTAGTCACTGTTATCTGTGTAACACCCGCAATTGGCTTTTCTGAGCGGAATGTGAATGCTTCGCCTGATGGTAGGCGCAATTGAGCATTAGGAATATCAGTGATGAAATTGCTACCAGTACTACGATTTACTAATTGCAACTGTTGTCCTTTCGAGGTCTGCAAAATTACCTCCACACCTCTATTGGTGGGATTTGCCTTGACTGAGGTAACTTGTACAACTTCTGTTTGTGGCGTTTGTTGTTCTATCTGAGCCAGCCATTCTTTGACTGTTCTGGCAAAGCGATTTGGCTCTTGGATAGGAGAAATTTTAGTTACTTCTTTTGCTTGCCCAGGTTTGACAATGACAGCAACTAGAAAACAGGAAATAAAAAGCGATCGCGACAGTTTCATAACCCCACACACCCAACCAGATTTCTCAAAACAGAGCTTGCTACTTGCAAGTTACTCTTAATTAACTCTATTTAGGAGAATACGAAAAATTGGGCGAGCGCATATATCTGAAACCGGATTTTTTTTATCGGAATCCGGATCTACCTTTTGCTATCAGCGTTTGCGCCGATGAAATTTTATTTATAAAGTGAATTTGAAGTTGTATAAATGCTATCTTTTGTCAGAGCTTGTCTTCGATAACGATACCGCCACATCACAAAACCAGTGAAAAATAAAATTAACGGTGCAAATCCGACAAAGATGTAGAAAATCCGAGATGGCAATCCCCAGAAAGTGCCATAGTGCAAATCGTTAAAGGAATTGAGGATGCGATCGCCTAATGATGCAGTTGCGATCGTAGATACTTGTAAAACTTTGCCGCTATACTGGTCAAGAGAAACATCGCCAAGATTAAAGTTAAACCAAAAAGTCTCTTCTGGTTTACTTGGAAAGCCAATTAGACTAAGTGATGCATTGGGTAGGGCAGCTTGAGCGGTTTTTAATTGCTCTTTTAGTCCAAGTGGAGACTGACCGGAAATAGGTACAGAAACCAAATTGGGTTGAGGTTTGGAGAAGGTGAGTGCGTAGATTATTGGGTTGACAAATTCAGAAAAGTTCCAGCAAAAGCCTGTGAAAAAGGTAAAGACCAGAAACGTAGTTGCGATCGCACCAGCAACTTTATGAACATCAAAATTAACCCGTTTGGGATGAGCATTCCATTTTATTTTGAAGCCAGCAATCAACTTGCGCCAACCAGGCCATAAGATAATGCCTGTAATGCTCAAGATTGTGAACAGTAATCCCACAATGCCCACAAATTTAAGACCAATGTCACCATCTAAAAGGCTGTAGTGGAGTGGATAAATAATGTCAAAAAATAGCTTTTGGATCGAGCTTGGCTTAGAATTAGGGTTGAGGATTACTCCTGTGTACGGGTTAACGTAGATTGGCAGCCAGTCAAATTCCTTTGTTTTGAGGATAACCTTTATTGATCGATCTGGCTTTGGAGGTGGGTAATACCGTTGAATAGTTGTATTTGGTTGGTTGGCATAGGCTTTTTTGACGGTGTTAAGGACAGCTTCGATTGGTAGTTGTTCTCTTTGAGGGATGATGATACCACTTTGATGAGATTGATCGAAGTTGTCAATTTCTGTGTGGAAAACCAATAAACTACCCGTCAAGCCGATGATGATTGCAATCAATCCTAGCGCTAGACCCAAGTAACGATGTAATGTGAATATCAAGTTACGTACTTTTTTAGAACTCAAGGTCAATGCTCCTTTGCATAATGTCAAAATACGAGATTCGTTTTCTCAATTAAAACCGCACGGTTAATGACCCAATTAACGTAAAAGGCGCACCTGGAGAATTTGCAGCAGAATAGCGTGAATTTGTGTAATATTCGACATCAAACAAGTTCTCAGCATTAATTGCTACCTCCCAGTTATTGCGTCGATAGAACAGAGCCGCATCGAATCGAGTGTAGGCAGGTAGCTTGAAGTTGGGCGGATCGAATTGATCGCCTTGGCGATCGCTAACAAAATATGCACCTAACCCAAAACCCAGTCCTTGCAAATTGCCGCTTTGAATCTTATAGGTTGTCCATAAATTAGCAGAATTAGTTGGTGTAATTCTTAGCCTACTGCCCACTTGATACGTGTTATCTTTAGTGATAATCGCATCAATGTAAGAATACCCTGCTGTCACATTCCAACCCGGTAAGATTTCACCAGTCACGCTCAAGTCAATACCGCGACTGCGCTGTTCTCCAACCTGAACTGAATAGTTAGAATCGACCGGATCGGTCGTCAATACGTTGGATTTTGTGATGTTGTAAGCGGCTAAAAGTGCTGACAGTTTTCCATCCAGAAAATCGCCTCGGATGCCCACTTCATACTGAGTACCGCGTGACGGAGCAAAAGCTGAATCCGTTCGAGAACGACCATTATTAGGCACAAAAGAACGGCTGTAGCTAGCATAGAGTGAAAGAGGCTCGATCGGTCGATAGACGATGCCAAGGCGCGGACTAAATGCTTCACCGTAGTCTCTATCAACAATACCTGCGATAATATCCTTTCCAGTGCTGTTCACCCAATCAAATTGTCCAGCAGCCACTAAAATCAGGTTATTTAGCAACTTAATCTGATCTTGCAGATAAACTCCATAGGATTGAGTGATATAAATAGAACGGCTAGGAGTAGTATCAGTAGGTAATTCGATATTGTAGTTCGGGTTGAAAATATCCAGTGGCGGTAAGGGTGCAGTCAAAGGTGAAAAGGAATTTGTCACGCGGTTTGCATCAAAACCGAACAGCACCTGATGAGCTACTGAACCAGTATTAAAGTTTGCTATTAGCCCTGTTTGCATCGCATAGGTTTCATATACAGGTTTATCCTTGACATACGTGCCTATAATGAATCTATCGTCAGACAAACTGCCATATTCACTGTCTATTAAATCTGAATGTTGCGAGCTGATAAATAGCGAATTACGAAGTTGAAGATTTTTATTAAACTTATGTTCAAACCTATAGCCTCCCTGTAGCTGGGTGAGATTAATGTCATTCGCACTAGGATAGCCAAAATAACGATTAATCGGCAGTACAAACGAGCCGTTACTCAACGCTGGTACTCCAGCATCAAATCCTGTTTCTTGATTCAGGTATTCAAAATTTAGGGTAAGCTTTGTATCATCGCTGATATCCCAAGCGATGGTAGGTGCAAGAAAAAATCGCTTCGTCCCCAAAAAGTCTCGAAAACTATCAGAATCCTGAAGTGCAATGTTCAAGCGATAGCGCAGGCTGCGATCGGAATTAAGTGGAGCTGAAAGATCGGCCGTTCCTCGGTAGTAATTATAGCTACCAGTATTAAAGCCAAACTCGTAGAATGGCTCTGATAGCGGTTGTTTGGTGGTAACGTTAATTATACCTCCGGGTTCGCCCGCTCCGAACAATACAGATGCTGGACCACGCACCACTTCAACCTGTTCCACGTTAGAAAAATCTCCCGATGAAGCTATGCCTGTAAAACCATTGAGTGTGTTTTGTGCCGAGAAGCCCCGAATTGAATAGTCACCAACGCCAAACCCTTCCCCACCATAGTCTCCACTGTTGAGTGCAACACCACTGACATTATTTAACACATCCCGCAAGCGGGTAACATTACGATCTTTAATTACCTGTTGCGGTATAATTTGAATGGTTTGAGGAATATCTCGCAAGGGCGTATCAGTGCGGGTTCCGACGCTAGTTCGAGAGGGGTTATAGCCTTCATCTCGTTCACCCGTCACCACAAGTTCAATCGGTTCATTACTTTCTGGCGATGCTTGACTAGGTTGCTCTTGTTCAGGAGTCGGTTGCGTTTGAGGTTGTTGTGCTATGGATGCAGCAGTTGCCACAGAGAAGATGATACCTTCATCTGGACTGTCAAATAATTCAACAGTTGGTACACCCGCCTCCCCCGTCACACTCACCCGGATAGTCTGAGCATCAAAGTTTGTTACCGTTATTTCACTAACCCCTGCAATTGGTTTAGTAGAACGAAATGTGAATGCATCACCATTAGGTAAACGTAGTTGAGCATTAGGAATGTCGGCAATAAAATTATTGCCAGAACTTTGATTAACTACTTGTAACTGTTCTCCTTTTGATGTTTGTAAAATTATCTCCACACCCTTAGATGTGGGATTTGCTTTCACTGAAGTCACTTTTACAACTTCAGCTTCCTGACTTTGGGCTGGCGGGTTCTGCTGTTGTATCTGAGCAAACCATTCTTTGACTGTTCTTGCAGAACGGTCTAATTCTTGTGTACTTTGAATTTCAGTTACTTGCTTTGCCTGAATTGGTTGTATGGCAACAGCAATAAAAAAACAGGAAATAAAAAGCGATCGCGACAGTTTCATAACCCCACACACCCAACCAGATTTCTCAAAACAGAGCTTGCTAGTTGCAAGTTACTGTTAATTAACTCTATTTAGGAGAATACGAAAAATTGGGCGATCGCATATATCTCAAACCGGATTTTTTTTATCTGAATCGGGATTTACCTTTTGTTATCAGCGTTTGTGCCGACGATAGTCTCTAGGAGTTATGCTAAATTGCCGCTTAAACAAGTAGCAAAAATGACTTGTGCTTTCATACCCCACTTGAGCAGCAATTTCTGCAATCGTTAAATTAGTGCCGATGAGTAACTGTTGTGCTTGTTCTAGTCGTAAGGATTGCACATACCCACACACTGTAGTGCCAAAAATTTCTCGAAATCCTCGTTTGAGTTTAAAGTCATTGAGTCCGATTTGTCTGGCGAGATTTAGAAGAGAAGGTGGATGCTGAAGGGTTTGATTGAGAATGGCTTTAGCATGATGTAAACGTTCAATTTCATCGGGACGAAAAAATAGCGATCGCTCTAATAAAAGATTATTTTCCCCCCACTGAGCAATCTGAAGCGTCAGTAGTTCCAACACCTTTGCTTCTAAATACATTTGTCTGAGTGTTTCTCGGAATGGACACTGCAATATTTGCTGAAGTACCAATCGCATTGCAGGTGTGATAGCTCCTAATGGCTGGTGAAACCGCTCTGTTGTATTATTTTCAATCAACTGCTGGAGCAGAGTTGGTAATTCCTGAAAGCTACTTTGGAAACTAGAAAGGAAATCAGGATACCAGTAAATACTGATACATTGCTTGGGTTGGTTCGCAGGAAAATGCTCAAACTCCCGAATATCAGGCAAGTAAAATAAATAGTTGTAGCCTGCAACTTCTTCATAATCGTCGCTGACTCCAGGCACATTTGGTGTAGTGGTTCTCATACCACCAGAGAGCAAAAATTTAGATGTGAGAAAAGGCAAATCATCGTGTTCGCTCTCAAGAATTACTGCTTGTGAATACTCGCTTTGTTGAATTACCAACTCAAGGTTATGGCGCAGCATAGTCCAATGACTGCTACCTTGACCAAACCACGTAGAAAATTTTACTTTTCCCTGATAGTGATTAAGCTGCACATCATTACATAATTCATTGAAGTCTGTCTCGGTCAAATAAATAGTCATGATAATAGTCTCAGCTGCTTGTTGAGAATAGTATCTATTAACAGGCAAAGCCAGCGCAACTGAAAATTTTATCCAAGAACAGTATAGTCAGATTTTTAATAAAAATTTATGCCACTACTAAGTAGTTAGTTACTAGCAATACAGATTCTTAAATGCGTAAGCAAGGCGCGTTTGTAGAAAAAACTTTGCGAACTAGTAAAATTCAGTTCAAATCCGCTGTCATAAGTAAATCTGTAATTCTGCAACGGCGAGTTGACATGGAAAATGTCAAAATTAAATGAGTTTTGCACCAAGCGCGTTTGAGTTGATGCAGCCTCTTATAAACAAGAGAAGCGAATTGTCACCAGACGCTATTTGATTAGCGCAGATTTGAGATAACTAAGTTGAGAATTTATGGGCAAGCAACGTGTTCTTTCTGGAGTTCAACCAACCGGCAATTACCATCTAGGCAACTACTTGGGAGCCATTCGCAACTGGGTAGAAGGTCAGAGCGAATACGAAAATTACCTGTTTGTGGCTGATTTGCACGCAATTACAGTGCCACATGACCCAACACAGTTGGCAGCTGATACTTATACCCTTGTTGCTTTGTATCTAGCTTGTGGTCTTGATTTAAATCACTCCACGATTTTTGTGCAATCCCACGTTTCAGCCCACAGCGAACTCACCTGGTTGCTCAACTGTATTACACCCCTAAACTGGCTGCAAGATATGATTCAGTTTAAGGAAAAGGCGCTCAAGCAGGGAGAAAACGTGAGTGCAGGCTTGTTGGATTACCCAGTATTAATGGCATCTGACATTCTGCTTTACCAAGCTGATAAAGTGCCAGTGGGTGAAGACCAAAAACAACACTTGGAATTGACACGGGATATTGCAGCTCGGTTAAATCACCAATTTGGCAAACCAGATCGGCCAGTTCTGAAGTTACCAGATCCTCTGATTCGCAAGGAAGGGGCAAGAGTGATGAGTTTGGCGGACGGTACACGTAAAATGTCGAAGTCCGATCCTTCCGACTTAAGCCGGATTAATTTGCTAGATTCACCAGATCAAATTCAATACAAGATTAAGCGTTGTAAAACCGACCCGATTCGCGGTCTGACTTTTGACGATCCAGCGCGTCCAGAGTGTAATAATTTGTTAACTTTGTATACATTGCTTTCTGGTAAAACAAAAGAAGATGTAGTAGTTGAGTGTCAGGATATGGGTTGGGGACAATTCAAGCCATTATTAACAGATACAGTAATTGAGTCCCTCAAACCAATTCAAGAAAAATATCAAGCGATAACGGCGGACAAAAGCTACTTAGAGTGTGTGTTGCGGGATGGAGGCGAAAAAGCTAGAGCGATCGCCAATCAAACTTTATCACAAGTAAAAATCGCTCTAGGCTATTCTCTGCCATTATGAGTTTTACCTTTGAAGTGTGATTTGTTATACCATTAGACAAGATAGAATTTAGGAGTCAGTACCTAAAATTCTGCAATTGAATTTTGTACAGACGCACAGACGCTCGAAGAGCGGCTTCTGGTAAGAGTATAATTCGGTCTCTACTTCTGAATTCTGACTTGTTCTTTAATAAATCGAGATTTCTAATGATATGCATCGTACCCATAGTTCCACTGCCTTCCATAGAGCCGTGCAAGCAGGTGAATTTTTAGTTACTGCTGAGGTAGCACCTCCGAAAGGGGGAGATCCAGCGCACATGATCGAAATGGCGGCGACCCTTAAGGGGAGGGTTCATGCCGTCAATATTACCGATGGTAGCCGCGCTGTGCTGCGAATGTCTTCATTAATGGCGTCGGTGATTTTATTACAAAACGGCATAGAGCCGATTTGTCAAATTGCTTGCCGCGATCGCAACCGCATTGGTTTACAAGCTGATTTAATGGGCGCTCATGCCTTGGGCATACACAATATATTAGCCCTAACTGGTGACCCAGTAAAAGCAGGCGATCATGTCGAAGCCAAAGCTGTTTTTGACTTGGAAGGTGTGCGACTTCTGCAATTAATCCGCAAGATGAATCAAGGCGTTGATTGCAATGAAAAACCCCTAACTGATGGGGCGCTAGATTTATTTGCTGGTGCAGCAGTAGATCCGCAATGTAAGAGTTGGTCGGGTTTACAAAGTCGATTTGAACGCAAAATCGAAGCAGGAGCGCAATTTTTTCAAAGTCAGTTGATTACCGATTTCGAGCGGCTAGAAAAATTTATGGACACAATTGCCGCTGGCTATAAAAAACCGATTTTGGCAGGAATTTTTCTGTTAAAATCGGCAAAAAATGCTCAGTTTATTAATAAGTGTGTTCCAGGTGTAAATATTCCCCAACATATTATTGATAGATTAGCAAAAGCCAAAGACCCTCTTGAAGAAGGAATGAAAATTGCTGCCGAACAAGTACAGATAGCACAGCAATTGTGTCAAGGTGTGCATATGATGGCAGTGAAGCGGGAAGATTTAATTGCACCAATCTTAGATTTAGCTGGAGTTGCTCCACTTAATCAGTTGGTATCAAGGTAAATAAAATAATGCATTTTTGATGAAAGCAGTTGGCTATGCCATCTGTTTTTTTCATGCTTAAACATCAGGCAATTTTCACTCTTTGAAAAACTAGACCTCTTGCAAAAGTTCCCTAACACCCCACCCCTTTCGTGCAAGCTCTTAGGGGAGACTTTGACTTTTGTCAAAGGCTCTTTGGGGTTCATTTTTTGATTTAGAGGAAGCGATCGCACAGATGTAATATATCTAAACACAGCGAGCGCATAGTACACACACGATGACAATTAACATCACGGTTTATGATTTTTGGGACTTAAGGAAAGCAGCAAATCCACAACTCCTAATCGACCCAATCCATCAAGAAGATCGTCTTTGTCGGTATCCTAAAGAACTGGGTGAAGGCTATTATCGCTGGATTCCCCTTCGTGAGGGCATTCTCATCGAAATTCTTGAAACCTATTTGCCGCAGTCAATCAAGTGGATTACTCATCCTCATCACCAAAACAGTTTAGAATTTGGATTTATTTTAGCTGGATCGGGACAAGATTTTGCTGGACAACCAACAAAGTCAGGAGAAGACTATATTTTTGGCGGTGTGTATCCACAGTCGAATAACAGCATTGATGGATCGGGCGATCTGAGGTGGGTGAGTTTGATAATTAAGCCAGAAACGCTGAGGACGTTGATTGAAAGTTATGGAGAACAACTACCGCAAGATTTAGAAAAAGCGATCGCAGGTGTACCAGAATATTTTAATCTACGTCCTAGCCTAATTACTCCAGCCAAACAAGTCGCCCTCCAGCAGATTCTTCATTGTCCTTATCAGGGATTAACACGCAAAATGTATCTAGAGAGCAAAGTGCTAGAATTAGTTTCCCTCAAGCTAGCAGATCGAGTAGCAGCGCCAACAGAAAAACTGCTACGGCTTCAAGAAATCGATCGCATCCATCACGCCAGAGACATTTTACTAAGGAATATCGGTAATCCACCTTCATTAATCGATCTAGCTCGACAAGTCGGTATTAACGAATACACTCTTAAACGCGGGTTTCGTCAAATTTTTGGGACTACAGTTTTTGGTTACTTACACGACTATCGCATGGAACAAGCTAGGCAATTACTGCTGTCAGGGCAAATGAAAATTGAACAGGTCGCTCAAATAGTTGGTTATGTTAACCGCAGTCGGTTTGCGAGTGCGTTTAGAAAAAAATACGGCATAAATCCCAAAGCGTATCAAACGCAAAATAATATTTAGACACTATTACTGTATTAATCTGCCCCAAAATTCCAATTATGGCGCAAAAAAATTCCGTTTTGGAGCCATTTTTTTGATTGAAATCCTGTATTGTACTACCAAGAGCAATTTGAGAAAACTTCTCGACTAACGAGCAAAAATATTTGCTCTGTTGCTAATGCCTACTCAATTTATCTTGGTGTGAGGAAATATGTGGAATTTGCAACTGCCATTATTGGCAGCTACTTTGATGTCAGTGTTTTTTGCACAGACTGTATCAGCACAGGAAATTAGTAAGAGTCAGAATCTGACAAACAACCAAGAAAATCGTAACTTACGCCAGATAAATTGGACAGCAACTAATGCAAATAGGAGAATTAAGCAATTAAGCGAGCTAGAACCCGTTTTTACTAGCGCTCGAATGTTATTAGTGCAGTCACCAACACCCACATTAGAAATTGTGCAAGTGACAGCAGTCAAAGCAAATCCCACATCTAAAGGTGTGGAGGTAATTTTACAAACTTCAAATGGGCAACAGTTGCAGCTAGTAAATCGCTCTACTGGCAATAATTTTATCACTGATATTCCGAATGCCCAACTGCGCCTACCGTCGGGCGATGCCTTTAGTTTTCGCTCAGATAAACCAATAGCAGGTATTAGCGAAATCACGGTGACAAACTTTGATGCTAATACTATTAGGGTGAGTGTCACAGGTGAAGTGAGTCAGCCAGTTGTGGAGTTGTTTGATAGTCCAGATGAGGGGATAATTTTCGCTGTTGCTAGTGCTGCATCTACCACGCCATTACAGCAGCAACCGCAAACACAACCACCCCAAACTAGTCAGCCAGAAAATCAGACACAACCAACTCAACCATCAACTTCAGGCGATCAGCCAATTGAGTTAGTGGTGACTGGCGAACAAGATAATTACCGCATCACAGATAGTTCAACTGCTACCAGAACCGATACACCTCTACGTGATGTTCCTCAATCGATTCAAGTTATCCCACAAGAGGTAATCAAAGACCAGCAAATCACGCGGATTAGCGATGCGACGCGCAATGTGTCCGGCGTGTCGCCGTTAACAGGCTTTGCCAATGCATTTGATATCTACACGATTCGAGGATTTACTAATTACAACATTCTGACAAATGGCTTCAAAACCGACAACCACTTCAGCTATGGTTCCAGCGTAGAAAGAGTAGAAGTTCTTAAAGGTCCTGCCTCTGTATTGTATGGTCAGATTGAACCGGGCGGTGTCGTCAATTATGTGACTAAGCAACCCTTGAGCGATCCCTACTATGCAGCAGAATTTACAGCAGGTAGTTTCAGTTTTTATCGGGGTACCATTGACTTTTCTGGACCACTCAGCACCGACAAAAAATTACTCTATCGCTTGAATGTTGCTTACGAGAATTCCGGCAGTTACCGGGATTTCTATAATTACGATAATTTCACTGTGTCCCCTGTCATCACTTATAAGCCTAGCGAAAACACAGTTCTCACTTTTGAATATCAGTATGGTAGACGACGTGGAGGATTCGATCGCGCCTTTCCACCGAATAACCCCGTTCTGACGCTTCCCATCACTCGCAACTTCGGAGAGCCTAATGACTTTAACAATCTAGACTATCATCGCGCATCTTTAACGCTAGATCGGCATTTCGGTAAAAGTTTACAACTGCGAAGCGCTCTTTTTTTCCAATCATTCGTTGATAACAGTGCCTATGTCAACATTGACAGCATTCAACCAGATGGTCGTACTTTGCAGCGCGACTACTCAGTAAACGACGATCTCCTCACTAAAGACTACTCCTGGCAAAATGATTTAATTGGTAAGTTCAACACTGGTTCAATTGCCCATCAACTCCTGCTAGGTTTGGAGTTGAGTCGAAACACATCACCACCTGGTCTTTTATCTAACTATAACTATAGTACTGGCTTAATCGATATTTTCAATCCTGTCTATGGTGCTGGCCGTCCTACAACCCTAGAAAATGCTACTTATTATTCTGGCAAAACAGACACACTAGGTCTTTATTTGCAAGACCAGGTAACCCTACTATCTAATTTGAAGTTGCTGCTTGGTGGGAGATACGATTTTGTTGATAGCGTCAATAGTACAAGACCATTAGGTGGAGACATCAATAGCTCTGAGTTTAACGGTAATGCCTTTTCGCCCCGTGTGGGATTAGTCTATCAACCCATAGAGCCGATTTCGCTCTATGCTAGTTACAGCCGTTCCTTTGTTCCCAACACTGGCAGAACGGCTAGTGGAGAAATACTCGAACCTTCTCGCGGTACACAGTACGAAGTTGGTATAAAATCTGAACTTTTTGAGCGACGGCTTTTGGCAACGCTAGCCGCCTATGATATTACCAAAACAAACATACTCACAACAGACCCTAACAATACCGACTTCTCAATTGCGGTGGGAGAAGTAAAAAGTCGAGGGATTGAACTGGATGTAGCAGGAGAAATTTTACCAGGTTGGAAGATTATTGCTTCTGGGTATTTGAATGATGCATTTGTAAGTAAGGATAACAGCATTCCAGTAGGACGCAGACTGGAAAATGCAGCTTATCATGGCGCTTCTTTATGGACAACTTATGAAATTCAAAAAGGTGACTTGCAAGGATTACAGTTTGGTGCAGGTATCTTTTTTGTAGGCTCACGCATTGCCAACCAGAGCGATCCCTTTACTATTCCTTCTTACGTCAAAACTGATGCTGCAATCTCCTACAAACATGATAATTGGCGGGCTGCGCTCAACTTTAAGAATATCTTTGATGTCAAATATTACGACACCAATGGCTACTATGCTTTCCCTCAAGCACCGTTAACTGTATTGGGAACGATTTCAGTAGAGTTTTGACGTTTATTTAGCCACGAATTATCTACCATGATGGGCAAAACCTTGCATAACTTCGTATTTCTAAAGCTGCTATTGGGCTATGTCTACCAACAAACCGCAAAGCAGCCACGCATCCTCAACTGTTTCACTCCCCTGCACTACGGTAGTTTTGGCAGCTTACTCACCCGCATTCTCTAGGTCTTTGTTAGATTTGCACCATTGATTTTATTTATCACTGGTTTTGTGATGTGGCGGTATCGCAAAAGACATACGAACAATTTGCCAAAAGAAGCTATGCTTACGGTAATACGTACCACTTTGTCAAAGCAAGCTACCCGTAGCCTCTCCAACACGAGAAAAGGGAACGCTCAAAAGTAGAAACGCTCCCATTTAATACGTAATAATTTTTACATATCAAAGCCCGCCACTGCACTTAGGTATGCGATCGCTACTACATCTTTCAATTCTCAAACATTAGTCTATAGCAGCATAATATCACTAATGACATAGCCTACTAAGGCGCTTATACTAGTGTTTGCATCTAGACACCTTTAAAATTAGGTTACATCTTACCGTGTTGCATCACTTGTTGTAAATGATGGCGAAGCTCTTTAGCTTGCTCAAGATCGGATTGCCGTAATTTTTGAAATAACTGTACACAAGGCTGGGAACCTGCTTGCTCTGCATCTTTTATGTAAGTATCGTAAGCCTTAATAGCTTCAGCCTTGTTGTGCAACACGGTGAGAAAATCATACTCCAAGTTGCTAATTGGTTCTTGAGACTGTCCGTTACCTGTATTTTCAACCATTGTTTGACCCTCTTGTAGAATTGCTAATTAACTTATACTCATGTTCAAACAGCAATTCATCTTCCAAAAAGGGTATAGTTCAATACGTCGGAAGTACCTTGCAAAAGTCGGTCATATATTAAATGACTAATTGGCTGTTTGATTAATTTTTTGTTAAATGTCTTAACTGTCTTATTTGTGCTTGTATCTTCACTATGAAATAGAAAAAATAATCAGGAATCAATGAAATTAATTTAGCAAAGCTAATATTGAATTCATAATTATTTTAATTTCCAATTACAATGAAAAACAAATCTCAAATTCGCAACTTTCAACATCTAGCTTTGAAATTAAATTTAAAGTTGCTGAATAGGTCAATAAAAACGATTTACTTTTGTTATGCTGACGAAGTTCCTTATGGTTGCTTTTGTAATTTCTCAGCACATACTTTTAGATTGGATAACTTCTCTTGGCAAACTAGCGAACACTATTTTCAAGCACAGAAGTATGTAGGTACACCTTATTTCGAGAAAGTGCAGCAAGCAAAAACACCATTGGAAGCAGCAAATATTGGTGGCGATCGCTCTTTACCTCTTCGCTCAGACTGGAAGCAAGTTAAAGATGAATTTATGTACAAAGCAGTTTTAGCTAAATTCCAGAATCATGCAGATATTCGAGATATTCTACTATCAACTGGTAATCGATTAATTATAGAAACCTCATCACATGACTATTACTGGGGTTGTGGAGAAGATGGTAGTGGTAAAAATCGATTGGGAGAGATTTTAATGGAAGTACGAACTATACTTCATCATTATAGTTAACACTAAACTTTGTTGTTATATATTATTATAATTTTTACTTAATTTATTATATTTAGTGTTGGTTATCGCCTATAATTGATGACAATTTATTTTGTTATAATAATTATGAATTTTTGCTTGTTTATCATTGATATTCAATATGGCTTTATAGCTGAAAATACAAGTTATGTTGTCCAAAGAATTAAGTATTTATTAGAGCAAAATATATTTAAAAATATTGTATTTACTAGATTTATTAATACCCTTAATAGCCCGTATGTAAAATATTTAAATTGGCATCAACTTTTTGATGAGACAGAGCAAAAAATTGTTGAAGATATTAAACCATTTGTGAAAGTAGTTTTTGATAAAACTGTATATACTGCCTGCAATGAAGAAACTCTAAAATTTCTTAAACAAAGAAATATTCAGACAGTGTTTATTTGTGGAGTTGATACAGAAGGTTGTGTATTGAAAACTGCTATTGACTTTTTTGAAAACAATATTATTCCTTATGTTTTAACGTATTACTCAGCATCAAATGGAGGTGAGAATTACCATCAAGCAGCAATTTTAGTTTTAAGTCAACTAATTGGAATCAGCAATATTATAACTGAACCTATAGATAGAGATAAATTAAATAGATACTTAGAAAAATTTTCACTTTAAATAATCCAATTAATACTAGAGATTTTCAGCCGTAGCCTCAAGCAAAGGAGCAGGAGTATTGAAAAGTAAAAAGACATCATTGCTACTTTTGCTTTTTATCTTTTGATTTCTTACTCCCCTACTCCTTTGTTC
Source organism: Nostoc sp. S4 (assembly GCA_029379225.1). Taxonomy (GTDB): domain Bacteria; phylum Cyanobacteriota; class Cyanobacteriia; order Cyanobacteriales; family Nostocaceae; genus Nostoc. The sequence continues at coordinate 205,043 of JAQYWR010000001.1, forward strand.
ATAAAAGCTTATCCAAGAGGTTGATTTTCCTCACATTGACGTGAATATTGTACTTCTAGATCCCTTTGTCGTTGCCTATCTCCTTTATAAGCAATAGGACACAATTTAGTGTTAGCACTTATACAATCCATATGTGGTGTTTTAGCACAGACTACCAGTAAGCAACCTAAAATAAACAATAAGCCACAAATTGCAGCTGTCTGAAAGGGAGAAATTTCTAGCGCTCCATGAACTACTACCTCTCGCAGAACAGAAACAATTGTTACCTCAACTGCAACTCCTACAGAAATACTATGTTCTTGTAAGTAGACCATTAATAGTCTAAATAACTCGACTAAAATCAACACAAATAGTATTTTTGCAGTCACATGTTTATAATCTAGTGGCTGCGTGAGGGCAATAACTATCCCCCATAATTGGATTAGCATCACGGCAAACAAACCCAAACATAAGACAATCACAATTAAGTCTTGGAAAGCTTCCATATTGCGAACAATTGAGTGGCGATCTAACCAGCGATCGCAAAATAAAAATCGACTCTTTAGGCGCTTTTGCATGTACGTTTCATTCCAATCAGGACAACTTCAGACAACACCAGCGAGTCAACCCAATAATTTTATGTTACGCAATATTAAGCTTTTCTGCCTCAGAGAGGCTGATAATTTATCAGTTATCAGTCAACACTAATAAATGTTCGCTATCTACTATTTATCGATTTAAATTTTGTGCTTGTTGCAACACTTGTGCAGCATTTTTTGCCCATTGAGAATTCCCCTGAGCAGTGTATAAATCTCTGGCAAATTGCAATACTTGTACTGCATCGCTATATTTTTGTAACTGCATAAAAACTAACCCAGCGCCGTAATAAGCGTTGGGATAGTTGGAGTTAGCTTCGGCAGATTTTCTAAAAGCTTCTAAGGCTTCTTGTAATTGACGTTGATTAAACAAAATTGAACCAATATTATAGTAAGCTTCTGGATATTTGGGATTAATTTTTACTGCTTGATTAAAAGCATCTCTAGCTCGATCGATTTTACCTTGTTGTAGATAACACATACCGATATGGTAAGGAGGTTCTGGTGCATTTTTGCTATATTCTATGGCTTTTTTAAAAGATGCGATCGCCCGATCGCAATCTCGTTGCTGTTCTCGTAGCAATCCTAAGTTATAGTGGGCAAATCCTAGTTTGGGATCGAGTTCTAACGCCCGTTGCAAGTAATCGTTAGCTAACTCTAAATTATTGCCTTCTAACAACGTACCGCCTAAATTAGCAAAAGCTGGAGCAAACTTCGGATCGGCTTGTGTGGCTCGATAAAATGCATCCGCAGAGGGTTGTAATTGTCCTGCTTGTCGTAATGCTAGCCCTAAATTATAGTGGGCTGCTGCTAATGTTGGATCTAATTGACTTGCTTGTTTAAAGGCGGCGATCGCATCTTGTACCCTTCCCGCTTGAATTGCCTGTAACCCCTGATTTAACTTGTCTATAGCAGTTTGGCTATTAGATTGTGCCAGTACAGAGGGAGATGAGGGTGACAAGAGGCTACCCACTAATATTAAACTTATTAAAGTTGCTATGGGATATTTATATAGTGATAATCTCATAAATTTTCTAAATCGCGACAATTTTCAGTTAGTTTACTTAACAAAAAGTTTGGTCAATGCTGAAGTTTTTTACATAACTTGTTGATTGAGTATTAAACTTTGTGATGCTTAACTTTTCTTAAGCTAAATCTTACGACAGGCTACAATTTTTTGAATTTGAGATTAAAGGTAGGATAATAACAAATTAAAGAAGGGGTAATTTTGACTCCAGAGAACCATTTTTTATCCCTGATATACATAGCGTAATGCGGTTGTGAATGAATTACCGCAAGGGAGGTTTTATGAACGAAAAAGTAAAATCAGGTTCGCGGAACGTTGCAATTGTTGGTCCTTATTTAAGTGGAAAAACCACTTTATTAGAAAGTTTGTTATTTGTCACAGGGGCAATTTCTCGCAAAGGAAGTATTAAAGACAGCAATACAGTAGGAGATAGTGCTGCTGAGTCGCGCGATCGCCACATGAGTGTAGAAGTCAGCGCTGCTAGCACTGAGTATAACGGTACTCGCTTCACATTTGTTGATTGTCCAGGAAGCGTAGAATTTGCCCAAGAAACTTACAATGCTTTAATAGGAGTCGATGCCGCAATTGTAGTTTGCGAACCGATACGCGATCGCGTCCTCACCCTTGCTCCTCTATTTAAATTCTTGGACGATTGGGAAATTCCCCACATCGTCTTTGTCAACAAAATGGATCGAGCAAATATTCATGTCCTCGAAACATTACACGCCCTCAAAGCAGTTTCCAGCCGTCCCCTAGTAGCACACCAATATCCCATCATGCAAGGGGAACAACTCACCGGCTTTATTGATATGGTGAGCGAACAAGCATATCAATATCATCCTGGCGCACCTGCTGACCCCATCCCCTTCCCCGAAAGCTTAAAACAAGAAGAACATACAGCACGGGCAGAAATGCTCGAAGCCCTAGCAAATTTTGACGACCACTTACTCGAAGAACTTTTAGAAGATATTGAGCCACCACAAGAGGAAATCCTTAAAGATTTAAAAATGGAATTAGGGGCAGATTTAGTAGTCCCCGTTTTCTTTGGTGTCGCAGAACAAGATTATGGTGTTAGACCTTTAATAGAAGCTTTGTTACGGGAAGCGCCCGAACCAGAAACCACAGCAGAACGGCGCTTAAAAAACATCAAAGGTAATACACCCATAGCCCAGGTACTCAAAACTTATTACACACCTCAAGGTGGCAAACTCTCCCTAGTGCGCGTTTGGCGAGGCAAATTAACCGATGGTCTTGTCCTCAACGGTGTTCGCACTGGTGGAATTTACCACCTGATGGGACAACAACAGCAATCAGTTAATGAAGTTGCTGCTGGTGAAATTGTTGCCTTAAGTCGTTTAGAAGGAATCAAAACAGGGGATACAATCTCCACAGAACAGTCCTCAGCAATGCAATTACCCAAAGCTGAACAGTTAGAACCTGTGTATGCCCTCGCCATTACACCAGAAAAGCGCAACGATGAAGTTAAGCTCAGCAGTGCCATTACTAAGCTATTAGAAGAAGATTGTTCGCTTGCTTGGGAACAACACGGCGATACCCACGAAGTTATCCTCTGGGGTCAAGGCGAAATTCATTTGCAAGTTGCCTTAGATAGACTGCGCCGCAAATATAACTTGCCAATGACAACCCACTTACCGCAAGTGCCTTACAAAGAAACTATTCGCAAAACGGTGGCTTCAGTTCACGGACGGTACAAACACCAAAGCGGTGGTCACGGTCAATTTGGTGATGTTTTTCTGGAAATCAAGCCCCTACCACGCGGTGAAGGATTTAACTTTAATGAAACTATCGTTGGTGGTGTGGTTCCCAGACAGTACATCCCTGGTGTAGAAATGGGCGTGCGGGAATTTCTAGCACACGGGCCTCTGGGCTTCCCAGTGGTGGATGTAGCGGTAACTTTGACCAACGGTTCTTACCACACCGTAGATAGTTCCGAACAAGCCTTTAAGCAAGCCGCCCGATTAGCAATGCAAACGGGAATACCCCAAGCCCAACCCACCTTATTAGAACCAATTCTGCACATACAAGTGACAACACCGAGCGAATTTACCTCCAAGGTGTTGCAACTGCTGAGTGGTAGACGCGGACAAATTTTAGGCTACGAAGGGAGAAACGATTGGCAAGGCTGGGATAATGTAGTTGCATACTTGCCACAAGCAGAGATGCAAAACTTTATTGTCGAGTTGCGATCGCTCACTTTAGGCGTTGGTTCCTTCCACTGGGAATACGACCATTTGCAAGAAGTACCAGATAAACTCGCCGAACGCGTCCTAGCTAGCAATGGCAACGGTAGTAACAGCAACGGCAAGTAATTTTGAATTTCTCTAAAATCAAGCCCTGCATTTAAAAGTGCAGGGCTGTTTGTTAGTGAATGATGATAAATCAGTATCCACAAGCTGCGATACCTTTCCTGCGAGACGCTACACCCAGCCTTGCTTCTCCGTTCGCGTAGCGTCTCGTAGAGAAGAAGTACGGTGAGCTTCTCTACGTAGATGCACTCAAACGTTAACGCAAAATTACAAAAATTTCTTGATTATTGCCCAAATGTACGCAGCTTTTTCAAAAATTAAATACTACTTCTATATTTAAATTAGAACTGTTAGTATTTTCACTGAAATGAAATACTCCTTAAAACTTGTTAAAATTTAAGTTTATTGCTCAAAAACTTCAAGATACTCTCTCATAAATTGATTTTCATAATATTAGCAAAAAATTTCATGTTTTCATAAAAAATTTAAGAGGATTTAGAAATTATTTCTAAATCTCATACTAGACTGGTTGTTAATTATCTTAAATTATTAAAAATGGTGTCACAGCCCAAAAAATCCTTACAAAAAGCTACTTCCCAGTCTGAAGAACTATTACAAATAGAAGCACTTAAAGCAGCAGAATCCCAGAAAATTGTAGCTATTACCGTTGAGAAAATTCGTCAGTCTCTTGATTTAGAATATATTTTCCAGACAACCACTCAAGAAATCAGACAATTGTTAAACTCTGACCGCGTGATTTTATATCGTTTCAATCCAGATTGGAGTGGAACATTTGTGGCTGAATCCTTAACACAAGGGTGGTTACCTCTGATTCAGCAACAGGTGCATCAACCGGAATTAGTAGAAAATGTGAGTGAATGTAGCTTAAAAAATTTATCTATTCCTCCAATTGTGGATACTTACTTACAAGATACACATGGAGGACGCTTTTCTAAAAATGAAACGTATCGCGTTTGTCACGATATTTACAATGCTAGCTTCAGTAAGTGCTACCTAAAAATTCTAGAGCAATGTCAGGCAAGAGCTTATGTAATTACTGCTATTTATCAAAGTCAACAACTTTGGGGATTACTGGCGGTTTACCAGAACAATGGGCCCCGAGAATGGCAAGCGAGTGAAGTATATATACTAACCCAAATTGCTTCTCAGCTAGGCGTAGCATTGCAGCAGGCAGAATTACTCAAACAAACTCAAAGTCAAAAGGAAGAACTCGCTGCAACTCTCAAAGACTTACAACAGGCTCAAGCTCAGTTAATTCAAAGTGAAAAAATGGTTAGTTTAGGGCAATTAGTAGCTGGAATTGCCCATGAAATTAATAATCCAATTAATTTTATTTACGCTAACATTTCCTACGTAGATAAGTATGCCGAAGATTTGCTGAAATTATTACATCTTTATCAAGAACAACATCCTACCCCAACGCCAAAAATCCAAAAGCAATCAATAGCTATGGATATTGATTATATTGCTCAAGACTTGCCGAAAACCCTGGAATCAATGATGGTAGGCGCAAACCGGATTCATCAATTAGTGTTGTCATTACACACTTTTTCCCGACTAGATAATGCTGGAATTAAGGCGATTGATATTCATGAAAGCATCGATAGCACGCTGGTAATTTTGCAACATCGTTTACTCGACAATGGAGGTATTCCAAAAATTGAATTAATTAAAGAATATGGTCACTTGCCTCTACTAAATTGTTATCCTGCCGAACTTAATCAGGTGTTTATGAATCTTCTCATCAATGCAATTGATGCTCTAGAAACGTCATCCGCAAATCATCCGCAAATCAGGATTCAGACAAAAGTCACAGCAGACAATACTATCCTCATTAGGATCGCAGACAATGGAAATGGCATTGAAAAAAACTTACAATCACGCATTTTTGACCCCTTCTTCACTACAAAAGAACCTGGTAAAGGTACTGGTCTAGGATTATCAATTAGCTACCAAATTATAGTCAAAAAACATGCCGGGCAAATCAAATGCTTTTCCGAGCTAGGTCAAGGTAGTGAATTTCAGATAGAAATTCCACTCGACTCATTAGTGACAAGTTAAGGCACTTGTGTTTGAAAAAATCTGCCACCTTCAATATCCTAATTCCCTACAGTAATGCATTCGCTCAAGCAACATCAGCTTCAGAAACAGGCAAAACTGGTTCACGAGTGTAGCTATAGCCAAATCAAATCCAGCGCGATTGTAAACGTTATAAAATTTTCATCTATCACTTAATATACTCGTTTTTCAACTGCCACTCGATATTTCGGTCGTAGTTGAGGAACAATTGCATCAGCAATACAATAATTAATTGACTGTGTTCAGCCCAGGTTCAGGATTATCTAGGTAGGGGTTCATCCTTAGAAACGGTGAAAGCATGAGCTCAGACGAACAGAATTCTTAATGCCAATCTTAGCAATCTAGTTTGCAAGCATGAAGATGTTTTCTATATGCCGTAAAATCTTTACTATATAAAAATCAAATTTTTCTTTCAGGCATGAACGAACCACAAAATTGGTATATTGTCAAGCGTTCTGCTGGTAATTGTGAGATAGTCTCCAACGACGATATAGGGGAGGACAATCTAGAGATTATAGAGCAGTGGGGACCTTATAGTTCACAAGAAGAAGCGATCGCCCGTCGTGTCGGACTTATTAGAACTGGGAAGTGCCAACCAGTTTAAGTCAAGCTCTAGGAGCAAAGGAGAACTTGCTGCGAGTGTTTTCCTCTAGTCCTAGAGCCTCTTGTGCCAATGCCCCTGTAGGCATGATTTTTCATTTTTCTGCTGTGGGTGTACCCTTAGCAGCAATTTGTTTACCTATCACTTCCACTGCTTTAGCAAACTGGGGATCTGCTAGGGTAGCAAGTTTATCACGTTCATGGAGCCACAAGTCTTCCATCTGCTGTTTGCTCAAATCCACCTTCACATCTGGCTCAATGCCTTTATGATTGATATCTGTACCGTTGGGGGTATAGTAATGAGCAATTGTCACCGCCAATCCTGAACCATCTTCCAAGGGACGCACCGATTGCACCAGTCCCTTACCAAAAGTTTGAGTACCAACCAAAGTTGCACGCTTATTATCATGTAAAGCCCCTGAAAGGATTTCACTGGCACTGGCTGAACCTTTATCTACCAGTACCACTAAGGGTTTATTCGTCAAGGCGCGTCCGTTGGCCTCTTCTTTTTCTGCCTCTCCTTGGCGTTCAACGGTGGAGACAATCTTACCTTTGTCTATCCACATCCGAGCAATTTCTACACTAGAAAACAATAAACCGCCTGGATTACCACGTAAATCGAGAATATATCCTGATACCTTTTTGTTTTCTAAATCTGTAATAGCGGTTTGCATTTCTTTACCAGCATTAGCACTGAACTGATTCAAGCGAATGTAGCCCAGGTTACCAGCTGGAGTTTGCTTTTGAGAAAATTTAACTGGATGAATTTCAATCCGCGCCCGTTTGATGTTAAATTCCTTTATCTGGTCGTTGCGCTGAATCGTCAAGCTGACTTGGGTTCCTGCTTCACCTCGAATCAAAGATACTGCTTGATTAGTATCCATCCCTTTGGTGCTTTTATTGTCGATTTTCAGGATCAGATCTTTGGCTAAAACACCAGCTTTAAAGGCTGGTGTATCCTCAATTGGCGCAATCACAACTAATTGCTTTGTTTTTTCATCCTGACCGATTGTGATCCCAATTCCTGTTAATTCTCCAGAGGTATCCACTTGCATATTCTTGAATTCCTCTGGGTCCATAAACCGGGTATAGGGGTCATCGAGCTTTTTAAGCATTTCCCGAATGGACTTATAAGCTTCCTGTTGATTACTGTAGGACTTGTTCTTCACATACTCGTTACGAACAGCCTGCCAATCTACCTGATTAAAAGTACCATCTACATATTGGCGCTGAACAATTAGCCAAACTTCATCTACCAATTCTTTGGGACTTGCTTTAAATAAAGCCTGACCTCGTGAGTGAATGCCAAGGCTAGTAACAGCGATCGTGGAGAGTGTTACTGCCGTAGCACCCAAAACAAGCCTATTTTTTGTAATCACCATAATGACAGCTGCGTCAGAGGGAAAATTTATAGTCAGTATGCTCAATCTAACACAGGGTATTACTGTAGAGGTCAAGCATGTATTTCTAATTTCAACAAAATACTTGACAATCAGGCGATATTGGTCGTCATCTATACAAAAGTTTTAAAAATTGGGCATTGGGAGTGAGGAGTGAGAAGTGGTAGGGTATGGGGAATAGGAAATAGGGAATGAGGCATTGGGGGTGTGGGAGGCTGGAGAAGAAATCTTTCCCCCCTCTCTCCCCACACTCCCCACACTCCCTATCTCCCCATCTCTCCATCTCCCCACACTCCCTATCTCCCCATCTCCCCACTCTCTTACGGTTCCACCCAGCGTCCATCAGCCTTAATTAGATTGATTAATTCCTCTACACCTTTGTCTTCTGGGACTTTTTTAATTTCTTCTCTGCCACGATACAAAGAAATGTAACCAGGTGTTTTGCCAACGTAACCATAGTCGGCATCTGCCATTTCTCCTGGCCCATTGACAATACAGCCCATAACTGCTATGTCCAGACCAGTTAAGTGTTTAGTCGCTTCCCGGACTTTGTGTAGCACTTCCTCTAAGTTAAACAAAGTCCGTCCGCAGGAAGGACAGGCGACATATTCCACCATTGTTTTCCGCAATCCCAAAGCTTGGAGAATGCTGTAGCACACGGGAATTTCTTTTTCTGGTGGTTCTGTCAGTGAGACGCGAATTGTGTCGCCAATACCATCAGCGAGTAATGTCGCAATCCCAGCTGTCGATTTGATTCGTCCATATTCACCATCACCGGCTTCTGTAACACCTAAATGTAACGGATAATCCATACCTAGTTGATCCATGCGCTTGGCGATCAGGCGATAGGCGGCTACCATCACTGGTACTCGTGAAGCTTTCATGGAAATTACCAAGTTGCGGAAATCTAAAGATTCACAAATGCGAATAAATTCTATGGCTGATTCCACCATTCCTTCAGGGGTGTCACCGTAAGTAAATAACATTCTCTCAGCCAGGGAACCATGATTTACCCCAATTCGCATCGATTTCCCCTGGTCGCGCAAAGAAATTACCAGAGGTTCTAAGGTTTCACGGATTTTTTCGCCAATTTCGTCAAATTCAGCTTTACTATACCCAGTTCTATTAAAGTTTGGCTTTTCAAAGACATATAACCCTGGATTAATCCGCACTTTATCTATGTGCTTGGAGACTTCCAGAGCAATTTTCATTCCATTATGATGGACATCAGCCACCACTGGCACGTTTTGATAAGTTTTAATTAATTTTTGTTTAATTTCTGCTAAAGCTTTAGCATGAGCCATACTTGGTACAGTGACGCGGACAATTTCACAGCCAATTTCGTGGAGACGACGAATAGCAGCCACGGAACCATCAATATCAAGAGTATCTTCGTTAATCATCGACTGTACTACAACGGGGTAGCCACCTCCAATGGTGACATTACCTACCTTTACAGGACGAGTTTGACGCCGCTTGATGGTTGTATCAAAGGTCGGTTGGCTTAATGTAGTATTTGAAGTATTGAGTGTGGGCAGAGTTTGCATAACCTGTAATGGCAAATTTGTTGTAGCTATATCAGATTTAATAAATCTCTGTTCCCAGATTGCCACAGCTAGGACTTTTTTAGACGATTACGTAGAAAAAAAATGGAGTAAAGTAAAAATCCTTTTAGGCTTTGGGGAACCCTAGTTATTGAAAAAGTAGGAATGTAGGATTTCTCAAAGCAATTTTTGCTGCATTTTTGCACAGTAAAAAAGGACAGGGAATATTATAGTAAAAACTTTTGATTATCGTAATTTAATTTTATTTAATTTTGTTACAAATCCTGAATCAGGATCGGAAGAAATTTTATTGCTAACCTTAGGTTCTCATGATGATGTGTACTAACGTAACACTAGACTTAAGAAAACTTGGGTATTGAAGTTATAGATGTTATTACAGAATAAATCCAACTGTAATTATGAATACCCAAACAATAACCCAACTACCAATTCCGTCGCACTTTAACCCCGATCGAGTCGGCGAAGTTTGGCGCGTACACTATCAAGAACTTGCAGCAGCAGCCGAAACATGGGTGAAACAACACAAAATTCAACCTGCATCTTTAGATAAAACCCGCATTTGCCTACTTTTAATTGATGTCCAAAACACCTTCTGCATTCCTGGATTTGAATTATTTGTGGGTGGAAAATCTGGTATTGCAGCAGTGAATGATAATCGACGATTGTCTGAATTTATCTATCGCAATTTGGGAGTAATTACAAAAATTATACCCACTTTAGATACTCATACAACAACGCAAATTTTCCATCCGATATTTTGGGTGAACGCCGCCGGAGAACATCCCACCCCAGCAGCTACTAGTATCACTCCTAAAGATATCAAACAAGGTATTTGGAAAGTCAACCCAGCAGTTGCTAATAGTGTAACTAATGGCAATTATGAATTATTAGAAAAACATGCTTATCATTATGTTAAAAAACTCAGTCAAGACGGTAAATATCCACTCACCGTTTGGCCTTATCATTCAATGTTGGGTGGTATTGGTCATGCTTTAGTTTCCTCAGTGGAGGAAGCAATATTTTTCCACTGCATTGCTCGTCAGAGTCAAACACAATTTGAGATTAAAGGAGAAAATCCTTTAACAGAAAACTATTCTATTCTACGTCCAGAAGTGTTAGAAGATTTTGAACAACGTCCACTTGCTCAAAAGAATATTCAGCTAATAAAGCAACTTTTAGAATTTGATATTGTAATTATTGGTGGTCAAGCTAAAAGTCATTGTGTAGCCTGGACAATTGACGATTTATTAACAGAAATTAAACAGGTAGATAGCACCCTTGCTCAAAAAATCTACTTGCTAGAAGATTGCACTTCTCCTGTTGTTGTTCCTGGTGTTGTGGATTACACAGAACAGGCAGATGCAGCGTTTGCCAGATTTGCACAAGCAGGAATGCACATCGTCAAATCTAACGAAATTGAGAATTGGGCATAGGGCACTTGTACTGAGCGTAGCCGAAGTATGGGGCATTGGAAGTGCTGACTGTTGACTGTCTAGTAAAGAGTTATTCTGCTCATCTCCCCCAGTTCCCATTCCCTTATTTCTTCAAATAACCTTTAGGATCTTGCGCTACCCAACCCAGAGATGAGCTAGAACGCACTTCAAAATGGAGATGCGGTTGACTGGTACTTGGTGTTCCACTGGTACCTACAGTTCCCAGTAAGTCTCCTTTTTTTACTTGCTGACCAACGCTGACTTTGATACTGTCAAGTTGAGCGTAGCGGCTTTGCAGTCCCCCACTATGGTTAATAATGACCAACTTGCCATAACTACCTTGGTCATCGGCAAAGGCTACGGTTCCAGGTGCGATCGCTAGCACATCTGTACCCACTGGTGCTAACAAATCAACGCCGCTATGGAAGAAAACTTGACTTGTACTAGGGTTAATCTGCCAGCCGTAAGCTAATCCCACAGTTGCCACCTGGGCCAAAGGATATCCAGACACAGATGCTCGGTTTGGCGTACCTGTATCAGTAGGTACAGGAGACTTGGTGACAACACCATTGGGCGACCAATTTACCCCCGGAACAAACACGATTCTGGGGTCTTGTTGGCAGCCATTCACCTCAAAAAGGCTATCAGCACGAACCTTGTATTTTGCTGCCACTTGCCGCCAAGTTTGACCGCGAGGCACTTCGACTACAATCCCATTGTAAGGAGGAATTTGCAGCACACTGCCAACGGCAGCGATCGCCCCGTTATCCTGCAAAACCGGATTCATTCCGATAATAGTTGTAGGAATAAGATTGTAGCGCTGCGCTATACTCTCCAAAGTTTCGCCACGAACTACTTTATGACGTTGGAAGCGAGATAGGGCTGGAATTGGGCAACCGCTTACAACAGCACTGGCGCTGTTCAAGCTTGGCATTATGGATACTAGGCCTAAGGCGCTAACTAAGCTACAGAGAAATAGTTGACGAAAAGGTAAAGTCATGTATACAAGTCAAGAGCGCATTAACTTTAGATTTTAGATGGAGAGTTTAGGGATTGGGGGATTCGCATTGGGCATAGGGGAGACGATCCAGGCAAAATAACTTTTACTCTTAGAGCAGTTTGCAACTAAATGAGGTACACAACTAAAGAATTAAAAATAAAAATTCTTCTTCTCCCTCCTGCAAGAACTGCCCTCTGCCTCCTGCCTCAAAACCAGTCAATTTGTACCTCATGCACTTGAAATATGCTGTAACTCCTCATTTATCAGTCATCAGTTATCAATCAACACTCCCAATCCCTAAATTCCTGATAAATTGATCTGTCCACTTGCCGTTAGCTTGACTACACTTAGAAATTAGCAACTGCATTGCTGTCCTTAAGTAGAATGATTATGAAGTTATCCTTAAAGCAACTGGCCGTTTATCTGTTTTTACTGGCGATCGGCGGCGGTGCAGGTTTGTTTGGCAGTCGTTATCTGCTGCCGCAAAATTCCTCGTTCCAACAGTTAAAAAATGTAACGACGGCTTTGCCTCCAGAATCGGTAGTTCCTAATTCTTCTAACGGAGCGTTTGGGAATACTGGGGGCAATAATGTAAATTTTATTGCAACGGCAGTGCAAAAAGTTGGCCCAGCTGTGGTGCGAATTAATGCTACCCGTAAAGTAGCCAATCCTATTTCTGATGCTTTGAAAAATCCTTTGTTGCGACGATTCTTTGGAGAGGATGAGGAACCAATTCCCCAAGAACGCATTGAGCGCGGTACGGGTTCGGGATTTATTTTGAGTGAAGATGGAGAATTACTCACTAATGCTCATGTTGTAGCCGATACAGACACGGTACAAGTTACCCTCAAGGATGGTCGGACTTTAGAGGGAAAAGTGGTGGGAGTTGATTCGATGACTGATGTGGCTGTAGTGAAAATCAATGAGAATCATCTGCCGACAGTAAAGCTGGGAAATTCCCAAAACTTGATACCAGGACAGTGGGCGATCGCTATTGGCAATCCTCTGGGTTTAGATAATACTGTCACCATTGGTATTATCAGCGCTACAGACCGCACTAGCGCTCAAGTTGGTGTCCCAGACAAGCGAGTTACCTTTATCCAAACTGATGCAGCAATTAACCCCGGCAATTCTGGTGGTCCATTGTTAAATGCCCAAGGCGAAGTCATTGGTATTAACACTGCCATCCGCGCTGATGCTCAAGGACTCGGTTTTGCCATCCCTATTGAAACTGCTGCCCGTATTGCCAATGAACTTTTTACCAAAGGGCGTGTAGAACATCCCTTCTTGGGCATTGACATGGTAGATCTGACTTCCATTAGAAAACAGCAGATTAATCAAGAAAATCAGCTAAATATTCAGCAGGAAGCAGGGATTGTGATTAAAGGAGTAACGCAGGACTCTCCAGCCAACTTAGCAGGACTCCTTCCTGGAGACGTGATTCAAAAAGTCAACTCTCAACCAGTCAAAACCTCAGCCCAAGTACAGAAGTTGGTAGAGTCCAGCAAAGTTGGGGATATTCTCGCGATCGAAGTTAACCGCAGCAGTAAAATTCAAACCTTCAAAGTGCAATTAGGAACTTACCCCAAAAAATAGTTAGGAGTTAGAAGTTATGAGTGAGGAGAGACGCGATTAATCGCGTTTGTACAAGAGCGAGAAGTTAGAAGTTAAAAACTTTCCATAACTCCTAACTCCTAATTCTCAACTCTCAACTCATTATTCATAACTTTTGCTCTAACTGCATCCTTTGTTCCATCTGACGTAGAAAATAACCCGTCATCATGGCCGATGCTAGAAGCCCTGCTAGATTCTCCCGATCTGTTGTAATTTGCACATTGAAATTTTCTGCTGGGAGCATTCCCACTAGCCCTTGAACATTTTGCGAAATGATTTGTTTAATTTCGGGGCTGACGGACTGGGCGACCCGGGCTAAAACATCAGGAGACTGATGCTGTAGATATTTGAGTAATTGATTGGGGTATTCCTCAGAGTGATCTGAAAGAAGTTGATTAGGGTGTTCCTCAGAGTTGTCATTCAAAAAGTCAGGATTAAACACCATTGGCAGTTTTATTTAGCTTAATTGCTAACTCTACTCTAAACCATAGTACAAGGGTAGCGCATTCACCACGGGTATAAGTCATTAAGAGGAGTGGGGAGAGTGGGGAGAGAGGGGAGTGTGGGAGGATGGGGAAGAAATCTTTCCCCCCACACCTCCCACCCTTCCCACACTTCCTTTTCCTCCCACACCTCCCACACCCCCCACACCTCCAATGCCTCATTCCCTATTCCCTACTCCCCACTCCGTTAAGTTCTAGTTGAAGTTCTAGTTGTTCTTGCTTGTGGTTAGTGGCAAGTATTTGCGGAAGTTCTTCAATTTGGAAATATTGATGAAATTTTGGGGTTACTTGCAGCGAGTAGGAGCGAGAATCGCTATCTCGCCGCTTGCGGACGAAACCGAGTTCAACTAGTTCTGGAACGTGCTGATATACTCCTGAACCCCGCAAATTAATTAAGTCGCTCTGGAGTATCGGATTATTGAGAGCGATCGCCGCCAAAGTTCGCAATGCACCTACACCCAATTCTACTGGTATCATAGTTTGCACCAAGTCATGAAAGTCAGACCTGAGTTGCAAACTGTAACCATCTGGGGTTTCTACTACCTCTAGGGCGCTATCTCGGTGGGCATAGTTGTCCATTAGTTCAATCATGCCTTCCTTAACAGTAGCGCGATCGCAAGCGGCATACTCGGCGATTTCGCCGAGCGACAAGGGTTTACCCTTTAAATAGAGAATCGCTTCTATCTTAGTCGCTGTGGCTGTAATCATTTAGTCATTAGTCATAAGTCATTGGTCATTAGTCATTGGTCATTAGTTATTAACAAACAACTAATGACAAATCACAACTAACAATCAACAAGTTTCTGGGATCATATCCTAAAATGTCAAAAATATTTTAACAATTTGAAAATTGGGGAGTGTTGACAGTTGACGGTTGACTGAGGAGTTAGGAATTTTCTCCATCTCCCCAATCCCCACTTCCTCAAAAACCTCTGCTTGTAAGGATAAATTCTGCGAGCGCTAAATCTTGTGGAGTAGTGACTTTTAAATTTGTCTCTTCTCCTTCGACA
Source organism: Nostoc sp. S4 (assembly GCA_029379225.1). GTDB lineage: Bacteria > Cyanobacteriota > Cyanobacteriia > Cyanobacteriales > Nostocaceae > Nostoc. The sequence continues at coordinate 220,137 of JAQYWR010000001.1, forward strand.
ATTCGGACTTGAATGCCGCATTTTTCAAACAAAGCGGCATCGTCTGTTACTTCCCAACCTTGACGGACACCTTCAGCATGACACTGCTTCAACAATTTGACATCAAATCCTTGGGGAGTTTGTGCTGCCCACAGTTGTTGTCTGTCGGGTGTACTCTGAATTATTCGTTGTCCATCGACAACTTTGATGGTGTCTTTGACGGCCACCGCAGCAATTAAACCAGGACAGTGGCGAATGGCTTGGGCACAAGAGTTAAATAAATCTGGTGTGACCAAGCATCTGGCTCCATCGTGAATCAACACTTGTTCTGCATCGGCTGGTAGCGCCTGTAAGCCATTGTAAACAGATTCTTGGCGGGTAGAGCCGCCTGGAATCAATTCGACTGGTTTGGTTAGCTTCAAATCGGCGAGAATTGCTTTCAAATCAGGCCAGTCAGTGGGTTGGGAAACAATCCCGATCCAAGCGATCGCGCTGGCGGCTTGGGCGGCTAACAAAGTCCAAGCAATAATTGGTTGCGATCGCACTCTTAGCAGGAGTTTATTGCGGTTACTCCCCATTCTTTTGCCGATTCCCGCAGCTGGAATTAGTAAATACACAGAATTCCTCAATCTTTAAGCTATATATTTTCCCCTAAAATAAGGAGCGAGTAAGCGTCAATAAATATTATGCGAGTAGTAGCCCTTGTACCTGGCTCAATTGGCGACCAAATTCTCTTGTTTCCGACTCTAGATAACCTGAAGCGCTATTACCCAAACGCTCAGATAGATGTCGTTGTTGAACCCCAAGCAAAGGCAGCCTACCAGGTCAGCAAGTCAGTTCACGAGGTAATGGCTTTTGATTTCAAAGACCGTAACAGTCTGGCAGATTGGGGCAACCTGGTGGGCACAATTCGCGATCGCGAGTACGATGTTGCCATTGCTGTGAGACAAAGTTGGTCGGTAGGTCTTTTACTTTGGTTGACGGGAATTCCCATACGCATTGGTTACCAAGGCAAGGGTTCGGTTTTTCTAACCCAGGCTGTGCTGTTCAATCCATCCCAGTATGGAGCGGCAGCATATCACGAATTGCTGCAACCATTGGGTATTAATGCTCCTGTACCAGAGTTGGCAGTAAATGTGCCAAAACCAGATATTGAGTGGGCACAAAAAGAACAAAAACGTTTAGGAGTACATGAAACTGGCTATATCTTGATTGATGGGCGTTCTGAGCAGTTATCTCAGGATAAAGAACAGGATAAAACCTACCCTGTGGAAAGTTGGCGGCAAATAATCCAAGATTTCCAATACAAGCAGCCGGATCTGCCTGTGGTGGTGATTAAGGGGGCTGACGACGATCAGTTTGTGCGATCGCTTCTGGAGTCTTCTCCAGATATCAAGGTGACTGCCCCAGGCGATATTGGTAAGTTAACTGCCATGATTGCCGGGGCAAATTTAATGTTGTCTACTGATAGTGCGGCACTACAACTGAGCGTTGCAGTACAAACTTATACTATTGCCCTGCTTGGCCCCACCGATCCAGCTAAGTTGTTGCCGAAAAACGATAAATTCCTTGCTATCAAATCCCCTACGGGCAAAACAGCGGATATTTCACCAAACGCTGTTTTGGAGAAAATTTGGGATGGTTGAACAAGAACACAGAATTCAGCAATCTTTTAGAGGAGGATTGAAACCCACCATCTAGAAGCACTACCAAATTTTCTTGTTTTATAGGGAACTTGAACCCGTTTACTAATTTACCAGTCGCACAGAATTAAGTTAAAATTCTGGCGACTGACACCTTGCGATTGACCAATTCTGACAAAGAAGGCAGGTGACAGAGGGTAAAAGGCAGCCCCGATGAAACAAGTTTCACCGCCATGCATAAAAAAGTTTCTTCCCCTACACTCCACACCCTTTTTGAAGTCAGAAGGAAATAAGTATTAATAAAACTTTAGTTACGGGTTATTAGCCCAGTTTAAAAAAGGATACTGGTACAAGCGGAAAGTGCCACAAGATACAAAGGTCTTTGCTTCAATCCCACGTTTTAAAACGTGGGTTCCTCAAGCTGGACTGCCTCCTATCTCCTGCCTCCTGAATTCTTTAAAATATCTCAAAAAAAGCATCGTCTAATTCATAACCCAGCATTTGCGCCATAGACTTCAGCCGAGATAAGCTGGGAATGCCTTGCTGTTTGAGCCAATCACCCAAAATAAAGATTTTGTGCATCAAAAATATTTCTAAGGCTTCCGGATTGTACTGAATACCTTCTTGAGAACTGAACTGATGTGGTACTAGCATGGCGGTATAACGAACAAATTCTCCAGCTTTCCAATCCAGTAAAAATGGTAACCAGGGGTATTTGGCGTCTAAACGCACGAACCACAGCCGGATCTCTGGAATTTCTGAGAGTTCTCGGGGATCGCTTGGTTCTTTGTTGTAATTGATATCAAAGCGTAGCTGCTGTTCGTGGGCCGCGACCCCATCTTGCAGCAGTTGTTCGATCGCCACGAAAGCAGGTGACAGATCCAAATTGTTAATCAAGTCATTATCGAGTGCGATCGCAATTGTTTTTGACTCAGCAGCCACTTTCTTTTTGCTCTACTGTAGGATCGAGAATCCACAGTAGCAGTTTTGAGCGATTGACGCTAGATTCAGCAAAAAAGTCCTGACTCACAAAACTTTTCATGTCTAGCGATCGGCACTCACACTATATTTTGCTTAATTATAAATATCACTTTGATAGCTGCTATAGTCACTCGCCTTTAACTGAAAAATTATTACACCTAAAATATGCTGTGCTACAAGAATAAACCTATTTGAGCGAGGCAACTTCTGCTCTTTGGTAGACATTTGTAGTATTTTTAAGCTAAAGTTGTAATGAGTTTGTTTTAGTTTAAGTTCTGGCAAAGTAGACATCAAAAGCAAAAAATCATTATTGCAACCTGTGACTTCCGCAGCATCAAAAGCCAAAACATAAGTGCAGGTAGAAAAATTGGGTGCAATATCCATGCATATATTAAAAGACCAATAAACATTAACAGGGGAAAATTCCCCCACAGTTAACAAGCTGTAATATGCAAAAACAAACAATTACTACAAGACCAATTCGTTCTCTAGAAGATGCGTTAGAGCGGTGTCAAGTCCTGGGTATGCGCGTCAGTCGCCAGCGTCGCTTTATTCTGGAACTGCTTTGGCAAGCAAACGAACATCTTTCTGCTAGAGAGATTTACGATCGCTTAAACCAACAAGGCAAAGAAATCGGTCATACTTCGGTGTATCAAAATTTAGAAGCATTATCAAGTCAAGGTATTATCGAGTGTATTGAACGATGCGACGGGCGTTTGTATGGCAACATCAGTGATTCTCATAGTCATGTCAACTGTATAGATACAAATCAAATTCTGGACGTTCACGTGCAACTGCCAGAAGATTTTCTCCAGCAAATTGAACAACAAACAGGAGTGCGGATCACCGACTATAGTATTAACTTTTATGGTTACCGCAACTCACAAGAAAGCTAGAGGCTCAGTATTGGGGATTGGGTATTGAGAAAGTATTCTGAATTTATTTCCTAGTTTCTAATTCCCAGTCCCCAGTCCCCACCCACCTATGACAGGCTAAGAAAATTGCACATTTGTCAAGTGGGTGCGAAAAAAAGGGACAACCTTTTACAGATAGTCCCCACCTCCTATTCATCAATAGAATTATTGCCAAAAACAGTTTCATTAACTACGTCATCATCTGAATCTATTGGTAAAATTCTGCCTTCACAGCTTTCAATTAGTCCAATTGTTAGGGGATTACTCGAATTAACATTTGTGTTGGATATGATTTTTTCGCTGTTGAATAAAGGTTGCTGCGATTGTAAATTTTTCACTTTTTCAAAGGATTCTTTGGAGAACAAAGCACCATTATCGGCGGCTAATTTTTTGTCATGCTCAGTAAGAATGGTATCAAATAAGCAGGCATTAGTGAGATTAGCAAATTTCAGATTGACCCCCATCAGATTTGCCTGTTGGAGATTTGCACCTGTGAGATTTGCCTGTTGAAGATTTGCGCCTGCGAGATTCGCCTGTTGAAGATTTGCGCCTGCGAGATTTGCTTGTTGAAGATTTGCGCCTGTGAAATTCGCCCCAATTAACTCCGCATTAGATAAGTTTATTTGCTGAAGATTTATTTGAGTTAATATCACTTGTAATAAAGAGGCTCCCGATAGGTTGAGTCCAGCCAAAGACTTGATTCGGGTTGTAAAGGCACTTTTGGACAAAACTGTTGTCCTAGCAATCAGCGCACTTAACGCCTCTGGATTGAACTGTGTCAAATTGATTGGATTACCGCAAGGCCAAAAAGGAATTTTTGTTTCCTGGTAGCAAGCACAAAGTAATAAAAATACATTCAGTCCCACCGCAGCATTTATCTGCTCAACATTTACAGGGTTTTGCAATGCGTGAAAGTGAGTCAAAGCTTTATGTGCTATTCCTTCATCTAACCAACGCCCTTGACAGTAACCACGCCAGAAAGACAAAAGACGTTGAAATAAAACTTCAAAAGAAAACTGCTCTTTTTGCTCTTTGCGTAATCCCTCGATCGCCAGTTCTTCAATTTCCTGACTAAGTATCCCATAACCGAGTAAATTATAAATATGCTCGGCTACACTGCTAGGAGAATCAAGCATAAAAGTAAGCGTCCCATAAGGCTCATCTCGGTGCTGAGTTAGAAATTTCAACTCCCTAGCAATAGCTTTTGCACAAAGATATTCTCCCAACTTAATATGTGAAAACCCAATTCTTCTCTGCGCCTCTGGGGCTGGGCGTAAGCTTTCCAAATCTCCAATTTCAAAATAAAATCTTGGTAAATTTTGATATTCTTCAACCCAATTGATTTGATAACGCTGGGAGTGTAGAATTTTTAAAGCGATCGCCTGCATCTGATCGAGTAAATCTTGGGGAGCGCGATTATTGAGTAAATTAGCGATCGCTTCTGGAGTCCGCTGAATATGAGCAAATCCCGATCGCAATAGCATAGTTTTGATTCCACCACTTAAGGGATAGCCCAACAACCAGCGACTCAAGCGATGATAAATTTCCCACAACAAAGCAGCCTTGCTAGTTAACTGCAATAACTCTTCATCTAGCATTCCTTCACGGTGTAAAATGCCCAATAAATGCAGCATTAAAGGTTGACGAACAAAGACAGATAGTTCTGGAAACTTTGATTTGGCAAATAACCCCGCCTGTTTTAAGAATGTAAATAAATTTTGAGCAATGGGCAACGATTGTACTTTTGCCCACTGCTGAAACCATTGCTTGAGTTCTTCTGCATCCAACGGCTCGATAGTAATTCGTTTGAATAAGCTCGGTACTTCTGGGACAATATCCTGCAAGGTCGTTGACGTTAACACAATTTTGTGGCGGTGCTGAGATTGAAAGTTGAGCAATTGCTGAATAAAAATTGCTTTTGTTCTGATACCCACAGCTTCCGGGGGTAGTTCATCCAGACCATCAAGCAACAACAAACAACGAGGATTTTCTTGTTCTAACCAAGTTAAAAGATTAACTTCAAAAGCCGAATTGAGAGTTTCGGTAAAAGTTTTGCCGTATTTTACATCTCGCAACCTAATTAGTATCGGCATCCAATCAGGGTAAAATTTTTCTGCCACCTGTGCCGCCCAAAGTTGGCAAAAACTAGTTTTTCCATAACCAGGTTCCGACTCAATCACAGCGATGGTTTCTAAATCAGCTAGTTGTTGTTGTGCCCATGTATTTAAATCAACTGGCGTAACAGTTTTTTTATCCTGCTCAGAAATGCTTTCTTGTATTGGTAAGCCTTTTTGTGGCACATAGATATCCTTAAGGGCAAAGGATTCCATCAGCAATGGCATACTTAGATTTTTAATCAAACTTGCCCGGTAATGTTCTCGGTGCAAGTCAATTTCATCGCTTACCGTAGAATCGGTTGATAAAATTCCCAATCTAACAAATTTTTGCAGTTGCGCTAAAGGAGCAGCATTTTCGGTAATCACTACCAGTAAGTCACCAGGAAGTGAGTTGAGCAAACGCTGTGTTAAGAGTTTAGCTTCAGCTTCCTCTGCACCATTGGCAACCAACCAAGCTATAGCAGCATTATTTATTTGTTGTACGAGTAATGAGTCAGCAATTAAAGACAGTGCTTGTTCAGCTTGAGTGTCAGTCAATTTACCTGGGCTGAGAGTTTTCAGCAGTCCTTGTAATTGCGGGTCTTGGAGGGTGAATTTACCCACTTCCGCTTGCAGGATGTTTGGTTGGGTGGGTATTCTTGCTCGGTCTAACCACGGTCTTTGCAGGCTTGATTCCTGCTCTAAAATTGCTTGCAAAGCTTCAAGATAGGCAATCTGAAAGGCTAACCATGTACCTTCGTTACGTTTCAAAGGTTTTTTTTGGCTGAGGCTACGCAATAAGCTTGCTGTCAACTGGGAAATGATACTGATTTCTTGGCAAACAATACCCAAGGGTAATTCTAAGATTTCTACCAAAGTACAGATATCAAAAGGCATCAGACTTTTGACTTCCATATCCTGAACAATACGGTAAGCAATACCTGCCAATTGTCCTGCTGAAAATCCCCTGATTTGATTGATTGCGATATAGCGTTCTGCCAACCAGTGCCGAATACTTAGGTTCATTTAATTACACGGTGAAGGCTGCTATGGCAATTATGATCGATTTATTCAGTTTGCGAAAACAGGTAACAATGGGGAAGACAAAGTTTTATCTCAAAGTTGTTTTTTAATTGGGAAAAAACAGTGCTTGTATAACCGAGCAGACTATGAGCGATCGCCCTCTGAAATTACTACTTGTAGACCAAGACCCGATTTTTCGTTTGGGATTGCGGGTAGCTCTAGAAGCAATTGCTGACCTACAACTAACGGCAGTGGTAGAAACTGATACTGCTGCCTTGCAGATTTTAGCAGAAATCGCCCAACAAGACCCTAACCAAGTAAATTTGGTAATTTTGGAATTAGGTAATGGCCGCTCTTTTAGCAGTCAGCAGCTAGGATTGCAATTCTGTCGCCAACTGAGAACCTTGTACCCCAACCTACCAATTTTGCTCCTCAGTTCAGTTCAAGAACAAGGATTACTATTAGCTGCCAAATCTATTGGTGTAAGTGGCTACTGTCCTAAAGGTACACCTATTTCTGAGTTAGTCACCACCATGCGACAAGTTGCAGATGGTAATTCCCATTGGTTTGACCATAACTGTTGTACAGAGGCGATTAATCGCGTCTCTCCCCCCTCCCCCCAACCTTTGTTCAAGCTGCGAAATAATTTACGTTTGTCAGGGATTGGTTACATTAACGTTACCTTAGCGGCGGTAACAACACAATTACAAGTACCTGGACTACCAATATTAGATCGGGCAATTCTGGCTGGACAGCGACGAGAACTATTAGCAGCTCGTTGGTTGCTCAATCGGTTGCTGGTTTCATCACAAGAAAAACAACAAGAAAATATTTTGACTACCGATGAGCCGCCTTCAGGTACTTCATCGAGTAGTGCGATTCAGCAAACGCAAACGCCACCACCTTTGCTAACCACAGCAGCGTTACAATCTGCTTTGTTTGCTTCTTGCGTTACTAAACTTCAATTTTCTTTAGAAAATATTACAGATATCGCTTTAGAAATTGATATTTTACGCGAACAAAAAAAGCGAGAATTACTTTATTTGATTCTCCAAAAACTTACTCAACAATTAGACGAATTGCGAGCTTCTGAAATTGAGAGCAATCAATTATTTGAAATAAGAAATACCTTAATTAGTGATTTATGGCAAGCAGCAATTACAGATTTTTTTGGAAAATTTTATTTAATTAAAATTCAGGATAAAAATATAGAACTTGTTAAATTATTACTGCAACAAACCGAAGTTGTTCAAAGAGAAATTCTAAATAAAATTCCGTTAACTTGGGAATTATATAATTATTTTTTATTTCAAACAGACTTATACATTAATAATGTATCATATTCAGCATTCAGTGATAAAGCTAAATTCCAAGCATCAATGATTTTAGAAAATTTATTAATTCAAGTAGCAAATGGTATAGTACAACCACTGCTCAATTCATTGGCAGATGTAGAAATTATTAAAAAAAATTTTTATGGAAGTAGATTGATTTCTACAAGAGAGATTGAAAAATTTAGAAATGAATTGTCATGGAAATATCGTTTTAATAATTACATAAATGAAGCTCAAGCAGTTTTTGAAAGTCGCTACGAAATATTTGTGATTGCACCTCGTGGAATAGCCAAAACTTCAATTTATGCCCCACGCAACCAGGAATTAGAACAACTTTCTAATATTCCTTTATTAGTCACACTGATTCTAGAATTTAGTGATGCGATCGCACCGCGTTTAAAATCACTATTAGCTTTGTTAGGTAGCGGTGTTGTCTTCATTTTGACCCAAGTAATCGGTCGTGGTTTAGGTTTAATCGGTCGTGGTATTCTCCAAGGTATTGGTAATGTTTCCTTAATAGAAAAGAATTTTAGACGAAATAGCGATCGGAGTAAGTGAAAGGGAGATGGAAAGTTGGGGAACTCGGGGCCCCCACGAAGTGGGGATTAGGGGCAGTAGGGAGATCGGGAAAAGTAGTTAATCACAAATAACCAAAGACAAATGACAAATGACAAACAATTATTTTATCGGGTTAGTAGTTTCTTATATATATGCAACTGGTCTACTCGTTATTGGTGAGGGACTACGTAGGCTGTTTGGTGTGAAACCAGATTTGACTCGCAAGGTAATTCATATTGGAGCAGGGATGTGGGTTTTCGGTGTCCTGCTGTTGTTTAATCGCTGGGAAATCGGAATTATACCCTTTGCTACATTTATTGGACTCAACTACCTGTTCTACCGCTACCGGGTGATTAGCGCAATGGATACCCAAGATAGTTCGCCTGGCACAGTTTATTTTGCTATTTCTGTAACGCTGCTGTTTGGATTACTATGGCGACCAAATGGCCCAGTAGATAGCGCCCCAATTGCCGTAGCTGGAATAATGGCGATGACTTGGGGAGACGCACTGGCAGCCTTAATCGGTAGGCGTTTCGGGCAGCATAAATATCAGGTGGGTAATTCTGTGCGTTCCTGGGAGGGTTCAGCAGCCATGTTTGTAACGAGTACAGCAGCGATTTTCTTAGTGCTGTTGCTACTTCCTGGGTCGTCTCTTAGCCCCCTAGCAATGCCTTTGGGTTTGGAATGGGCTTTATTGACAGCAATAATAACTGCTACTTTTGCAACCCTAGCTGAAGCCGTTTCACCCCACGGCACGGATAACCTTAGCGTACCATTGGTAGGGGCAGCAGTAGTTTGGGTAATAACGCAGGCATTATAGTGATAAGTAGGTAGGTGGGAAAATTTATCGTTGAGATGAGGCAGGAGGCAGGAGGCAGCTATGTTGGAGGCAGAAGGGAAGAGGGTTTTAGCCTAGTTAATTTTTATTCACATAGTTTGGTTTTATTATGCCGACTTACTATCATGTCCTGTTAAAAACTTATCATTTAGAGGGCAGGGGAGCAGGGAGCTCTTAGCAGGGGAAAGAGGCTTTTGGGATTTTTGCACAGATACGGTAATCATAAGTGATTAGCCGGACATGATATGAGGAAGGAGATGAGGGAGAGGCGAAGACACAAGGATGCAAAGAAAAACAAATGACTAATGACTAATGACTAATTCATAAATTCCAATTGCGGCGAAAATGAAAGAAGCCTTCTAGAAACTCTTGCAAAGCAGTGTTACTATTTAACTTTTGTTTACTCCACTCTCTAACAATTTGTTCGAGAATTTCTGAGAAACTGGGATAGACAGGAGAGAAATTTGCTAAATCTTTAACTTTAATTTTTTTGGACATTGCCAAAGCAATAAAATTAATTAATTCTCCAGCTTCTGCCCCCAATATCGAAGCTCCCAAAATTTCACCATTGCGTAGTACAATTAATTTACACATACCAGTGGTTTCATCACAGAGTTGGGCTGCTGCCACTGTTTTGAAATACTGTCGCAAAACTAAAACTTCATCTCGACGAAATTGGCGTTTTGCCTGTGTCTCAGTCAAACCCACTTGCGCCATCATGGGCACTGAAAATATTGCCCAAGAAATGTAGCGATAATTTACTCGTAATCTTGGGAAAAAGAGTGCATTTTTCAGAGCAATTTTTGCTTCATAATTAGCGATATTAGCAAAGTTGTAACCACCAATTACATCACCACAAGCGTAAATTCTATGATTGGTGGTTTGTAGTTTATCATTCACCACTAAACGATGCCCATGCCATTTCACACCTATCGTTGCTAAATTTAGAGATTCAATATTTGGCTGTTGGCCAGTCGCTACTAAAATTTCATCAGTTTCAATGGCTTTGTCTCCTGCCTGAATCCACTTTTTATCATCAATTCGTCTAACTTGAGTCACTGGTTTAGCAGTCAGGACGCGCACACCTTCGACTTCCAACTGTGCTTGAAGCAGTATGGCAATCTCAGGGTCAATATGAGGTAAAACGTAGGGATACTTGACTACCAGCGTCACACTGCAACCGAACCGCACTAAAGTTTGAGCGATTTCAATACTTTGAGGAATTCCGCCAAGAATTACCCAATTTTTGGGTAACGACACTTTATCTAAACATTGCCAAATATTAGTTAAGGTAAGATAACCTGTGGCTTCTAATCCTTCAATTTCCGGAATTTCTGGACGCGAGCCATTAGCGAGCAAATAGGTGCGTGCGCGTAGTACGCGACTGTTAACAATAAAAGCCAGTTGAGGTGAGGATTGAAATTGCCCAGTGCCAACGATGACATCGACTCCCACTGCGGCTAGGATAGCGGGAGAATATTGTTCTTCGAGATTTGAGACAACGGCTTGAGCATACACCATCGCTTCCTGCCATGCCAGAGATATATGACATTCTTCTGAGGTCTGAGAATGTGTGGCATGAATACCAAAACCAGCCGTATTACTCAATTTTTGTGCCAGTTTAGCAATTTCGCTCAGAGCATAATGATGAATAAACCCATAGTCTATTTTGGGTTGCACCAAGGCAACTGTAGCACCTAGCTGGGTGGCAGCAAGGGCAGCGTAGTATCCAGCAAGACTGCTGCCAATAATTACGACATCGTAATCAATAGTCATTTGTCATTTATCATTGGTCATTTGTCATTGGGTATTGGGTAGTGGGTACTAGAAAAACTTTTCCCTAGTCCCCAGTATCCAGCCCCCAGTCCCTAGTCCCCAGTTCCTGCTCATTTAGTGCTGTGAGTAAGTGTTGGTTATCCGACTCTTCACGCACAGCAACCCGGAAAAAGCGATCGCCTAGTTCTTTAAAGCTAAGGCAATCGCGGATTAAAATCTGATAATGCTTGAGTAATTCTTGCTGTAACAGGGAAGTAGATTTTTGAGACTCAACTAATAAAAAGTTAACAGCGCTTGCTTGGGGTTGCAATCCTGGGATTTGTCCTAATCCCTGAAAGAGTTGGTTTCGTGCAGGTGGTAGCCATGCCCAGGTTTGCTGTTGAAACTCCCTATCCTGGAGTGCCGCTATTGCCGCTGCTGCCGCTAGCGTGTTTACAGGCCAGGGGTCACGCCATAGCTGCCATTTAGCCAGATAGTCAGGGTGAGCGATCGCATATCCCAGTCGCAGCCCTGGGAGACTGTAAAATTTTGTCAGCGATCGCAATATTACTAAATTTGTATATTCTTGTACCACCCCAATTAAGCTTTGTTCTTCATTGGGTGGCACAAAATCCATAAACGCTTCATCCACCACTACCAAGGCAAACTGCTCTAGGTAGGGCAAAATCGAGTCCCGCGAAAATAGCTTACCCGTCGGGTTATGCGGATTATTTAACAACAGTCCTTTGTCCTTTGTCTTTTGTCCCCGAAGTTCCGATCCAAGGAAGCCTTGGCTCAGACTTCTATCTTTGTCAAGAACTAATGACAAAGCACTTATTACTGATGACTCTTGACCAATGACTAATGACAAAGGACACTCCAGCACTTTAGCTTTGCACCCTGCCAAGGTTCGGTAGTAGTCGCCAAAGGCTGGAGTTATTAAAATTGTTGCCGCCAATTGTGCTAACTCTTTACCTATCAAAGTAAGTAATTCTGCTGAACCGTTACCCGGCAGAATCCACTCATACGGCAATTGATGGAAGTGACTGAGAGCTAGTCTCAGTTCACTATAGTTAGAGTCTGGATAGTGCTTAATATTACCAATTTGGGACACGATCGCAGCGATGGCGCTGTTTGGCGGTCCCAACGGGCTGATGCTAGCAGAAAAATCCAGAATAGCATCAGGGGGACAGCCAGCCAGTGCTGCTGCCCAGGCTAAATTTCCCCCGTGTGCTGGTTGCCGCATCAAAAAAAGGTTTCCTGAAGAACCTACGATTTTGGGGGTGCTACCCTTTCTCTAAATAGCTTCCCTGCTGAGAAGGCAGGCACCTTCGTTGCTGGAATTTCCATTTTTTCATTTGTTTTCGGGTTGCGACCTTCACGAGCTTTACGTTCCCGTGATTCAAAAGAGCCAAATCCCACCAGCGTTACTTTATCACCAGAGGAAACGGCTTCAATAATCGTTTCCAGTGCAGCAGTTAAAACTGCATCGGCCTGTTTCTTGGTAACACTAGCCTTTTCAGCTACGGCGTCAACTAATTCACCTTTGTTCATGTCAAACTCCTAAAGTTTACTTGAGATTTTTTACGGATGCTTTTTCATACATCAGTAATTAAACCTCTGTTTCTAGAAATACAAAAATCATCCTTTGGGAGTATTTTTACTCAAAACGGCTGTACATCCCATCGGCTCGACTTTTCAATGAATCATTCTAAGGTGTTGTAGCCTGATGTGGATAGATGAAACCATTAATTTATATAGATTTCAGGATTTTTTGTAGTTTTAGGGTACTTGTTTCCCTAAAAACCCCCAAAAAAGTAGGAAAAAATACCTAGTGAAAACCCTAGTCATGAGGGGAACAAGCGAGGAAAAAGTGGGGGAGTAGAGGAGATGAGAAGAGAAGATGCTACGGATTTGAGCTAATTTGTGCGTTGGTATAGCCTCACTTGACCTTATGGTAGACATTTTTAAGTATCTGGAAATGTAGCTGTAAAAATCTGCGGGAGATTACGATTTGTGACGTTACCCCAAGTCAGTCATAAAAATTTATGGAGTGTCCCTGACTAACAAAAACAGGAGATGAAAAGCTTCAACAAAATTAATCTCCTTCATCCCTGCCAAGTTCTCAGCGTCGGCTTACGGCGCTCAGACTTTTCTGCTCATCCCCTAGCCCGGATTTTTCACAAAAGTGTGGGAAGGGTGGGAGGTGTGGGAGGTGTGGGGGGTGTGGGAGGTGTGGGAGGTGTGGGGGGTGTGGGGGGTGTGGGAGGTGTGGGAGGTGTGGGGGGAAAGATTTCTTCCCCATCCTCTCTGACTCCCTACACTCCCTGGATTTCTCACAAGTGAGAAATTTAGGCTAGACCCCTTACTATTCCCTAACAGAAATTTTCTCTTGCATCCAAGCCCAAACAGCACGGTTAGTTAAAAATTTCCCCATTTTTTTAGCTTTTGGATAAACCGAAATAAATTTCAGAGGCTTTGTGCTTAACCAAACTAAAAATTCTCCGAAATATTCACCTGAAATGCTGTAACTAACTTTATTCTTGTGTTCAAGGATATCTAAAAGTTATAGAAGATAAGCATATTACCAGCCTCATGTCCATAGATTTACGAGCATTTTTTCTGGCAACTGACCCCAGTCGAACCCTGTTCGTCAACAATCCTTCAGATGTGAAATATTACATTGATTTTTCTTCGGTACGAGGTGGAGATATTATTGGTAAGCTGAAGCAAAAAATTACTTTTTTCAAGCCGAATGAAGCTACCTGCACTTTATTTACTGGGCATATTGGCTGTGGAAAATCGACGGAACTATTAAGGCTACAGGCAGAACTGGAAAAATTAGGCTTTCATGTGGTCTATTTTGAGTCTAGCGAAGACTTAGAAATGACTGATGTCGATATTGCTGATGTACTGCTGGCGATCGCTCGTCGCGTCAGTCAAAGTCTGGATAAAATTACACTGGCGGAACCCACGAGATTTAATGATTTACTCGCAGGTGCGTGGAAGGTCTTAAACTCCGAAGTGACCGGGGCAAAAGTCAAGCTGGGTGGGGTTGATTTTGGTGTCACAAGTGACAAAGAAAAGTTGTCTTTGGCTTTTGGTATTGGTGAAATCACTACCAAGATGAAAAGTGACCCAACGTTACGGGCAAAACTCAATCAGTATCTAGCACCGCAGAAAACTAACTTGTTAGAAGCGATTAATCGAGAATTATTGGAACCTGCGATCGCTAAACTTAAACAGCAGGGTAAACAAGGTTTGGTGGTAATTGTCGATAACCTTGACCGCATCGATAATCGTGTCAAAGCTTGGGGTCGTCCGCAGCAAGAATATTTATTTGTCGATCAGGGCGAATTTTTGACAAAACTGAATTGTCATTTAATTTATACCATGCCTTTATCGCTGAAGTTCTCCAACGATTACGGAATGCTTACCCAAAGATTCCCGGAAGACCCCAAAGTATTGCCGATGGTGCCAGTACAATGGCCTGATGGCAGCGTTCACGAACAGGGAATGGCACTAATCAAACAAATGGTGTTAGCAAGAGCCTTTCCTGACTTGCAAGCAGATGAGCGCTTGAATAAGATTACTGAAATTTTTGATAGTACCGCCGCCCTAGACCGCTTATGTAGATTGAGTGGCGGTCACGTGCGCGACTTGCTCAGACTTCTGAATACTTGGATTATGGACGAAATGGCGCTTCCCCTCACGCGTGATACTTTAGACCAAGTTGTTCGCGCGCGTCGGAATGAAATGATGATGCCCATTTCCGATGATGAGTGGCAATTGCTACGTCACGTCAAGCAAAACAAAAAAGTCAGCGATGACCAAGGATACCAAAAGTTAATCCGCAGTCGCTTTGTCTTTGAATATCGCGATAGCGGCGAATCCTGGTTTGATGTCAACCCGATTTTGGCACAAGCAAGGGAGTTGCAATGAGGAATCAGACAATTTTGGATTTTAGATTGACCCAACGGATAAATTCGCTGGCTCTGTGCCATCAACGAATCATTGAACGGAAAAATTGAGATATATTCTCTGCGTTCCTCTGCGATTACCTCTGCACCCCTTTGCGTTTAAATTTCAACATAATCCAAAATTGGTATGACAGACTCGCCGCAACCACCACAAGATAACCCTGGAAATAACGATCGCTCTCTCCAACAATTAGCTTGGGCAATCGAATCCTCTGTGGGACAGTTCAAGCTGATTTTGGCACGGTGTAATTATGCCAAACAGCGCGATCGCCTGATTCAAAAATTGCGGCAAATCTGTCAAGTTGAAATTAAGCTGTTGGTGGTGCAGCAATCTCACAGAACTCTTTATACAGCCATTCGGGAGGAATTCGGGGAGAACCTACAAGGCTGTGTAATGGTTGTGGGTTTAGAGACAGTGCCGAATTTAGCTGTGATGTTGACTTCTGCTAATCAGGTGCGGGAAGAGTTTCGTAATAATTTTGCTTTTCCCTTGGTGTTGTGGATTGATGATGATATCTACAAACAACTGATGTTATTGGCTCCTGATTTAGAGAGTTGGGCGACTACGAGGAATTTTGCGATCGCTCGGCATGATTTAATCAACTTACTCCAACAACTTGCCGAGCAATACTTTAACAATACCCTCAACTTAAGTTTAGATGATTATGGAGTTTTAGAAACAGAATTAGCAGCAGCCCAGAGAGATTTACCAAGTGAATTACAGGATGAAAATCCAGAACTGAAAGCTAATTTATCATCTTTGTTAGGTTTGGCAAAACAAGTTAATCATAAAATCGATGTCGCCTTAGAATATTATCAAGTCGCTTTAGGGCTTTTTCGGCAACTTAATTATTCAAAGCAACAAATTAAAATTCTTGGTGATATTACTTTTTGCTGTTATCTCAAAGCTTTTAAAAATCAAGATATTAATCATTCAGATTGGAATCAA
Source organism: Nostoc sp. S4 (assembly GCA_029379225.1). Classification (GTDB taxonomy): domain Bacteria; phylum Cyanobacteriota; class Cyanobacteriia; order Cyanobacteriales; family Nostocaceae; genus Nostoc. The sequence continues at coordinate 236,187 of JAQYWR010000001.1, forward strand.
ACTCGAATTTATCTTCACCAATATATTAATCTTCTTGGAGACAACAAACGATTAATAGCAAATTCTCTCTTGAGAATTGGTGTAATTTTGCGCGATTTACAAGAATGGGAACATTTAAAAAATCTCGCTGAACAAGCATTAGAAATACATCGTGCCGATCATCAACTAATAGAATTAGCAAAAGATTACGGTTTTTTAGCTGAGGTGGCTTTAGCTGAAGAACACTGGTTAGAAGCCAATCAGGTTGCCCAGCAAGCGATAAAGATTGTAGAGGCACACAGCAGCACTCTCCTGATATCAAATGATTTGAGTCTATATCGGTTTCTTTTGGCTCGTTCTCAATATCATTTAGGTGACTATCAACAGGGAATTCATAACTTAGAAACTGCAAAAGATATCGGCAACCCGCAGATAGATTTAAAGCTTTATCTTAACATTCTCAGTCATTTGCAAAAGCTTTACTTTCAGCAAAAAGCATATCTGGCAGCATACAAAATGAAACAGCAACAGCGTTCCGTGGAACAGCAATTTGGTTTGCGGGCGTTTATTGGTGCTGGCAGATTACAGGCGACAAAACAATTAGGAGCAACAGGACTTGCACCCCTGCGCGTTGATAATAAAGATAGTATTGCCCCAGAAATTGCTGCATCTGGTCGTCAATTGGATGTAGAACGTTTAATTGAACGCATTGGTCGCCCAGATAAAAAGTTAATCGTAATTCATGGACAATCAGGTGTAGGTAAAAGTTCGCTAGTAAATGCAGGATTGGTGCCAGCTTTAAAAAATCAAGCAATAGGTATTCAAGATAATTTACCTGTAGCGATGCGCGTTTACACTAACTGGGTGGAAGAGTTGGGGCGGGTTTTGGGGAGGGATGAGGCAGGGGGCAGGGGGCAGGGGGCAGGGGGAGAGTTGGAACTTCAATTTTTGAGTTCAGAAGCTCAACGTTCATCCTCAGAAGCTCAACGTTCAGCCTTAGAAGGTCAACTTTCATCTTCAGAAGGTCAACTTTCATCCTCAGAAGCTCAACTTTCACCCTCAGAAGGTCAACTTTCATCTTCAGAAGCTCAACGTTCACCCTCAGAAGGTCAAAGTTCAGCCTTAGAAGGTCAACTTTCACCCTCAGAAGGTCAACGTTCAGCCTCAGAACTCGAAACTTTGCAATATTTAATATCCAGACTTAAAGAAAACGAACAGCGCAACCTCCGCACAGTGCTAATTTTCGACCAATTTGAAGAATTTTTCTTTATTTACACCGAACCAGCACAAAGAAAACAATTTTTTGAGTTTCTGGGAGAATGTCTGAATGTTCTATCGCTGAAAGTTATCTTATCGCTGCGGGTAGATTATATTCATTACTTGCTAGAGTGCAATGATTTGCCCAGCCTGAAGATTATTAGCAATGACATTCTCAGTAATAATGTGCTTTACAAGTTGGGGAACTTCTCGCCTGATGATACCAAGTCAATTATCCAGCGTTTAACTGAAAATACTAGTTTTCGCTTGGAACCTGCTTTAGTTGAACAACTTGTGCAAGATTTAGCCGCAGAATTGGGTGAAGTGCGTCCCATTGAGTTACAGGTTGTAGGGGCACAATTGCAAACGGAGAACATTACAACTCTGGCAGAATACCAGCAACGCGGCATTAAGGACGAATTGGTTAAGCGTTATTTGGATGAAGTTGTTAATGATTGTGGTGTTGAGAATCAGCAGGTGGCGGAGTTGTTGTTATATTTGCTCACTGATGAAAAAGGAACTCGTCCACTCAAGACTCGCGCTGAGTTGGAACGGGATTTGCAAGCCTTAGCCGCAGATGCAACCACAGACGGCAATAAATTAGATTTGGTTTTAGAGATTTTTGTCAAATCTGGCTTAGTGGTTTTATTACCAGAGAATCCTTTTGACCGTTATCAACTAGTGCATGATTACATAGCTTTGTTTATTCGCCAGCAACAGCAGCCGAAGTTAAATGAGTTGATGGCGGAACTGGATAAGGAAAGAAAGCAACACCTGCTAACAGAAGAAGAGCTAAAACAATCTCAACAGGCTAAGACAATTTTGGCAGAGGCTAACAAAAAGGCAACAGAGCGGATTCGTATTGGCTCAGGAGTACTGTTTATATCTTTTGTTTTAGCAGGAATTGCCGGAGTACTGGCAAATCAAGCATCTCGTCTTAAGGATGAAGCGCAGACAGGCACAAGGTTAGAACGACAAGGAATCACAGCTTGGCAGTACTTTCCAACACAAGAAATAGAACCATTACTGTCAGCAATGCAGGCGGGGCAAGAGTTGCAAAAGCTAGTTAAAGATGGTCGCCCACTAGAAGAATATCCAGCTGCTAGCCCCGAGTTAGCTTTACAAACAATTCTTGACAACATTCACGAGCAAAATCAACTCAAAGGGCATACCAGCTTAGTCACCAGCGCCAGTTTTAGCCCGGATGGCAAACGCATTCTCACCGCCAGTTATGACAACACCGCGCGGGTGTGGGACATCTCTGGTAAGCAAATCGCCGAACTCAAAGGGCATACCAGCTTAGTCAACAGCGCCAGTTTTAGCCCGGATGGCAAACGCATTCTCACCGCCAGTGATGACAAGACCGCGCGGGTGTGGCGGGCTGACAATCTTGATAAGCTGTTGTCTCGCGGTTGTCAATGGTTGAATGATTATCTTGTCACCAATCCCAAAGACTTGCAAACACTAGAGGTTTGCCAAAATAAATCTAACTTAATAGCAGCAGCACCGTTTTTAGTTCAAGAAGGTGAAAAGGAAGCCAGAACGGGCAATATTGATAATGCAGTTGCAACCTTTCACACAGCCTTTAAATGGAATCCCAGTTTAAAATTTGACCCCAAGGTAAAAGCACAAGAGTTTGCTAACAAAGGAAAGGCAGAACGTTTGATTAGTGAAGGAGAGACAATTGTGAAAGAGGGTAAAGTCAAGGAAGCGCTAGCAGATTACGCAGATGCCCAAAAGTTAGATCCCAACGTGGAAATTTCTGCTGATTCTTGGAACACGCTTTGTCGTCAAGGTAGTCTGCAAGGATATGCCAAGGATGTGTTATTTGCCTGTGACAAAGCCTTTCTCCTTGCACCTGACGATAGCTATAATCGTGACAGTCGTGGGCTGGCAAGGGCGCTGACAGGAAACACCCAAGGAGCAATTGAGGACTTTGAATCATACATCACCCAGACTCAGGATAAAGATAGTAAAGCACAACGGCAGCGTTGGGTGAAAGATTTACGAACAGGGAAGAATCCGTTTACAAATGCAGAGCTTGAGAAGTTACAGAATTAGTTTTAATCTCACTTCCATATTTTAGGAAAGCGATGAGTATTACCAGCCTCAATTATATGCAGTGTAATACTATACTTGGCTAAACTTATCAGAGTAAAGTTCATCAGACACTTCTTTAAGTTCTGGTTCAACCACTGTCAAATGTTGCTCTAAAATTGCCAAATTACGAATATTGGATTTATAAAAAGCATCAAATAAATCGCCCACAAAAGGCACAGTGCCAACGACTGCTTCCAAAGCCACGTTGAAAATCATTTTAGTTAAATCTTGGCGTGAGATGCCGAAGCGGGCAGCTAAAATTATGATGTAAGCTGAAAACGCTGTACTAATTAAATCACCAGCACCGGGAACTAAACCGATAATTGGGTCTATTCCAATGCGAATACGCGTCAAAGGAATATGTATTGATGTATCCATCAAACGGCTGAGTTTGCGGATGCGGTTGAGAGTAGCAAGGCGTTTGGCAGCGTCCATAATTTCTAATATTTGCACTACTCTTAGATTGCACTATTTTTAGTTCTTTGTCTTGTACCGTTAGAAATAACAAGTATGAATAAAAATTCTGAATCCTGCCTAAAAAATAGACATCATTATAGTTAATCACTTTCTGGTGAATTGTTAGCAACGTAATTTTATAAGTCCGTAAACATCAGTGCGCTAATTATGGTAAGAATATTGAACTGCTGAACCTTACGGGTCTGGTAAATTAGCTAAGTCGAAGAAGAAAAATACCAAAGTTCTTACTCATCGCAAATTGATTTAACGTTACAACTGCCACCAGAGAGGGTAGTTTGGCAAGACTACTTAAACAATACAATAATCAATTTCACCCCTTGACTAAGCCTCTGGTACAATAGCAAAAGCCTTATTAACTAAGTCAATCTGTTTACAGATATTATTAAGCTGTCCCTGCTTGCTTAATTTGAGAACTCAATTTTCCGGAAAAATTCCAACTATTAGTTATTACATCTGCCACGACTATGAAAAAATTAATTAAAGGTTTACGCGAATTCAAAAGTAGTTATTTTCCCGCTAATGAAGAACTGTTTGAACAACTTTCTCATGGTCAAAAGCCTAGAGTACTATTTATTACTTGTTCGGATTCACGTATCGATCCAAACCTGATTACACAAGCTGGCTTAGGTGAATTGTTTGTGATCCGCAATGCAGGCAATATTATTCCACCATATGGTGCAACTAATGGCGGTGAAGGGGCAACAATAGAATATGCTGTTCAAGCATTAGATATTCAACAAATTATTGTCTGTGGTCACTCGCATTGTGGTGCTATGAAGGGGTTAATGAAGTTAGACAGCTTGCGGATAGAAATGCCGCTTGTACATGACTGGCTCAAGTATGCAGAGGCAACCCGACGACTAGTAAAAGATAATTATAGTGACTACGAAGGCGAAGAACTCTTAGAAATAATTATTGCTGAGAATGTACTCACCCAAATCGAAAATTTACGAACTTATCCAGTAATTCACTCTAAGCTCCACCAAGGGCAACTCAAAATTTATGCTTGGATTTATCAAATTGAAACAGGAGAAGTCTTGGCATACGATGCAGAAAAGCACGCCTATATCTTGCCCCAAAATCAGCTTATGCCATCGGAAAGAGATGAGATATTTGAACCACTAAGCAATGTGGAAATACGTTTCACTAAAACTCAACAACGAGCATTACCATCATCCGAAGAAGTCCCCAATGGCGCACATGAATGGTTTCCAATGACAGTGCTTTCTCCAGAGCAAATGGAGCGAATTTATCGAGGCTCACGAACAAAGTAAAAGTGTAAGTCCCTATTACCCCATAACCAACAAGAATAATAATCAAAAACAGGGGAGAGGCGTTGAGTCTTACTCCCCAATGCTAGTAGCGAAAAAGCTGAGGGTTAGGTTTGGCGTTGGTTTTACAGATGGTGTCAAAAATCAAAGTTTTATAATAGTATTATCAACGCTCAGAAATTAGAGAAGACTGTGACCACTACACTACACTGGCAGGAGCGAGTTGGTAATCAAAGAGATTGGGTTTGGCGGGGCTGGCAAACTCGCTATACTTATATTCGCTGTGCCCAGAATCACCAGAACACACAACCTCTAATTCTGTTACATGGCTTTGGCGCTTCTATTGGTCATTGGCGACATAATTTAGAGGTGTTAGCCGAACATCACACAGTTTACGCCCTAGATATGCTCGGTTTTGGCGCTTCCCAAAAAGCCGCAGCTAATTACAGCATCGAACTTTGGGTAGAGCAAGTTTATGATTTTTGGCAAACGTTTATCCGTCAACCAGCAATATTAATCGGCAATTCCAACGGTTCGCTGATTTCTTTAGCCGCCGCCGCCGCTCATCCCGACATGGTGCGGGGTATGGTGATGATGAGTTTACCCGATCCTTCACTGGAACAAGAAGCAATTCCTCCTGTGCTGCGACCAGTGGTCAGAGGAATTAAAAATATTGTTGCTTCGCCGTTGATTCTCAAGCCTGTGTTTAACTTTGTGCGCCGTCCAGGCGTGTTGCGTCGCTGGGCTAATCTCGCCTACGCTAAACCAGAAGCAATTACCGATGAACTAATAGAAATTTTAGCTGGCCCTCCCCAAGACCGAGGTTCGGCGAGGGCTTTTAGTGCTTTGTTTAAAGCTACAATTGGAATTAATTTTAGTCCCAATGTTAAGGCAGTATTACCAACCTTAACAATTCCGATGTTATTGATTTGGGGACAAAAGGATCGCTTTGTTCCCCCAGCTTTAGCAAGCCAATTTGCTCAGTACAACGAAAAATTAGAAGTGCTGAATTTAGAAAACGTGGGTCATTGTCCCCATGATGAATGTCCTGAACAAGTCAACCAAGCAATTTTAGATTGGATTGAGAGAAAAGTTTGGAGTTAGGAGTTTGGATTTAAGAATTATTCTCCCCTGCTTTTCCTGTCCTCCTGCTTTCCTTACCTCCTTGTTGCTTATTCAACCGTAGCTTGGTCAGTATCAACATCTGTAGTACCATTTACAGTTCGGGCAACAGAAACCATTCTATCGAGAATTTGTTGACTGGGAACTTTACCTTTCAACACTACAGTGCTACCTGTTTGAGCAACCCAAAGGGTATTAACATCGTCGAGTTGGGCGTCTTGGTCGAATGCCAATGCTACCCGCTTTGCTAAACCACTTTGGTCATATTCACCATTTAATCCTAAACGTTCTGGCGGTACTGATTGCGTATCAGTAGTACTAGGAGTTTGGGGTACTGCTTGGGCAGTGGGATTTACTTCAGCATTGTCAGGTTTTTCCATTCCAAATAGTCTTTGTAACCAACCCATAACAACTCATCTCCGATTAGAGGTTAAACCAGACTTGAGTATACAAGCTTTAGTAAGATCTGACATCTGTCGATGAAAAATATTTACTCAAAGAGAATCCTGCTTGCAAAATAATTTCTCTACAAATTCTCTTTAGAAATTGTAATGAGTGTAACTATTGAGTTTAAAATGAAAGGTCTCACTTATTATTATTTAGTGGCTCGGTACGTATAGCGCAGTCCTTTAGCTAGTACATTATTATCTAGAATTGGTAAAAAGCTTCAGGTCTAAGTATTCTTACTTTTAACTTTTTACTTTTGCCTTATGTACTAGTATCTGCGTTACTCAAATCCCGCTCTAGCCTGCGTTGGCGAAGATGAAACATACTCTTTCAGTTTTGGTAGAAGATGAGGCGGGCGTTCTGTCCCGCATTTCTGGTTTATTTGCCCGTCGTGGTTTTAATATTGAAAGCCTTGCTGTCGGCCCGGCTGAACAGGGAGGTGTGTCGCGAATTACGATGGTTGTACCCGGTGACGATCGCGTGATCGAACAACTCACCAAGCAATTATACAAGTTAGTCAATGTTCTCAAGGTACAGGATATTACCGAAACTCCTTGTGTAGAGCGAGAATTAATGCTGTTGAAGGTGAATGCTACCAGCAGCAATCGCTCAGAAGTAATCGAACTATCTCAGATTTTTCGGGCGCGAGTCGTGGATGTGGCGGAAGATTCTCTGACTTTAGAAGTTGTGGGAGATCCGGGTAAAATGGTAGCGATCGTCCAAGTGTTACAAAAATTTGGTCTCAGAGAAATCGCCCGCACTGGTAAAATTGCCCTCACTCGTGAATCGGGTGTAAATACCGAATTACTAAAATCTTTGGAAGTAAAGGTTTAGTTAGGAATTAAAGAAGAAGTCACAATGCAATTAGCAAAAAGAAGCAGCGTACCTTAGGCTAAGGCTGTAACATACTATAGCAATCAAATAGAAAGTGAAAAATATCAGTGGTGGCTGTTGGCTATCAACCGTTAACAGTCAACCGTCAACAACCTGGGGAGTAAAATTTCACAAATGATTTCGGACTGCTAGATGTTAGTCAATTCTGACTATTGATTGCTGACTACTTCTCGATCAATGAAAAAGTGATAATCACTACTAGCATATAAATAAGTATATATGGTTATGTCTTTTTATATGCAAAAGTTACGCCAATTTGGCATGACGCAACAGATAAGAAACTGCTACAAAGTTGTTAGAACGATAAAACATTAAAAACAACTAAAAGTTTTAATAGTCGTCAAGATGACTATAGGACTCCTATTTGATTTTTGAAATAACTCTGTACAACTTGAAAAGGTTAATTTTTTAGTTTCTACTCTCTGCCTAAGCTGTAGGAGTTAAAAATCAAAATGGATTAACTAAATTACCTAATTTTCAATCTTTAATTGCCAAAATTAGGAGTATTTACTTTGAGCCAAAATATTTAATATTATATCCGCTCAAATTCTCATCATTGTGACCCTAATCAAGCAATCCCAAAACCGTTGTGATTGCTTGGTTTTACCTCTAATAAAATATTAGAAGTAATTTTTCAGATATCATCTCATTAATAAAAGTGATAATGCTCAATAAAATATACACTCGAATTTTCCCTAAAGAATGTTTTTACTAGACCTCTTGCATAAATATTTTTTGTCTCACGCAGAGGCGCTGAGAAGAGAACGCAAAGGAGGACTTTTGCAAGAAGTCTACTTAATGAGATAATTTTTTAGATTTAGAGGTCTTGATAGGTATGAATTTATCATTGTTATTTGTTTCTCAATGGTTACCTCAAAAATTAATTAGTAAGTTATTAAATAATCTGCTAAATCTCAGAAATAGACATTTATTTTTATTTGACATTATTGTTTTATTAATAACAGTCTTATTAGCTCTAAATTTATGTTTAGATGGAAAGTTTTTTATCGAAGATTATAAATCAGAATTAGGAATTGTAACAATACTTTTTTTAGCAATAAAACTTAGTGTATTGTGGAATTTGGGTTTTTATAGAATTTACTGGCGCTATGCGAGTATTGAAGAACTTTTATATATAACTAGAGTTATGGGGATTGCAGTAGTAATCCAAGCAGTATTCTTTGATGTAATGCGATTTTTTCCATATTTAAGACTGGATTTACTGCCGCGATCGCTCCCATTAATCGATGGTTTACTTTCATGCATTTTTATTGGGGGACTGCGTTTTAGTATTCCGATTCTAGAAAGAATTAGTCAACAAGATGCAGTATTTAAACCACAAGAACGCGTATTAATAATTGGTGCTGGTAATGCTGGAATTTCTTTGGTACGAGAAATGCAAAGAAATCCTCAATTAGGGTTTCATCCTGTTGCTTTCATTGATGACGATCCTCGAAAATTTCGGGCATACATACGTGGGATTCCTGTAGTTGGCGATCGCTATCAAATTCCTGATGTTTTACAATCTCTCCAAATCCATAAAGCGATCATTGCTATGCCGACAGTTACAGGTAAAGTTATTCGAGAAATTGTAGATATTTGCAAAGCAACTGGAACTCAAACTAGCACTTTACCAGGCATACATGAAATTCTCAATGGTCGTGTACGAGTTGATAGCATTCGGGATGTACGAATTGAAGATTTACTCAGACGCGAACCCGTACAAATAGATTTTGAAAAAGTTTCCCAATTTCTTCAAGGTAAAACAGTATTGATCACAGGTTCAGGTGGTTCCATTGGTAGCGAACTTTGCCGTCAAATTTTTAAATGTAATCCTGCTGAAATGATACTGATGGGACATGGAGAAAATTCTGTATTTAATATCCAACAAGAATTAGAACAACTTATTCAAGTACTCGAAAATGAAGGCAAATTATCAATTAATACTCCTCATATTTCTACCTTTATTGCTGATATCCGCTTCAAGTCTCGATTAGAACATGCATTTAAAATATTCCAGCCTGATGTCATTTTCCACGCTGCGGCTCATAAACATGTCCCATTAATGGAATTAAATCCAGTAGAAGCAATCACTAACAATGTAATGGGAACAAAAAATTTAGTAGAACTAGCACTGCAATATGATGTGAAACATTTCGTAATGATTTCTACAGACAAAGCAGTTAATCCTACAAATGTTATGGGTGCGAGTAAAAGAGTCGCTGAAATGTTGGTGCTGCAAGCTGCAAGAGAAAGTGGTAAACCTTATGTAACCGTACGTTTTGGTAACGTTTTAGGCAGTCGAGGTAGTGTAGTTCCCACTTTTAAAAAACAAATTGCAGCAGGTGGGCCAGTAACCGTTACTCATCCAGATATTCGTCGTTATTTCATGACTATTCCAGAAGCAGTTCAACTCGTTTTGCAGGCTGCGGTACTTGGTCATGGTGGTGAAGTTTTAATGCTGAATATGGGTAAACCTGTGAAAATTGTTGACTTAGCAAAGGAATTGATTCGTCTTTCTGGATATAAAGTCAACCAAGATATTGAGATTGTATTTACTGGTTTGCGTCCAGGAGAAAAGTTATTTGAAGAATTATTTATTACTGGAGAAGAATATCAACCAACCGAACACGAAAAACTGTTAGTAGTAAAAAATGCTAGTCAAATGATTCCAGAAAATTTAGATATAACTGTGACAACTTTATGTCAAGCAGCAGTGAAAAATGATACAAATTTAATTCTATTTTTACTTGAGCAATTAGTACCAGGCTATAAACCCAAACACTTAGATAGTTATGTAGGAGCAAATATTTCCAGTAATACTTCACTCCGAACTAAGCCAAACATGAATATGTTGGCACAGGTAAAATCTTAACTAGCAGATAGTAATCTACTTTGATTGTTCAACGTGAGTAATTTAACTTAATTGTCAAAATAAATATGTCTAAAGATTATAATACTATTTTGCAAGTATTTGATAAAGTATCTAAAGTTAATAGTAGATATTTATCTGGAATTAAGAAGATTGTTAAGATATTTGTCACAAGAAGAAGTGAGTGGTCAATTGGAATTTATCTAGGCGAATCTCCTTTTAATTTTGTTTCTCCAAACACAATTATTAATCCAGTTTTGACTGCCAAGGATATAACTGATGTCCCAGCATACTTTGTTGCTGACCCATTTATGGTTTGTGAGGACGGCATTTGGTATATGTTCTTTGAAGTATTAAATAGTCTGCAAAATAAAGGAGTAATAGGACTAGCGACTAGCAATGATGCATACAAATGGAGTTATCAACAAATTATACTTGATGAACCGTTTCATTTGTCTTATCCATATGTATTCAAATTTCAAAATGATTACTATATGATTCCAGAAACTTCACAAGCTAGTTCTATTCGTTTATATAAAGCAACTAATTTTCCAATTAAATGGTCTTTTGTTAAAACTTTACTCACTGAAAAAGATTTTGTAGATCCTAGTATTTTTCAAGACAATAATCTTTGGTGGTTGTTGAGTGCAACATCACAAGCAAGAAACACATTACGTCTATATTATTCTCGAGATTTGATGGATACTTGGATTGAGCATCCTAAAAGTCCAGTGATTAAGGAAAGTAAAAATATAGCAAGACCAGCGGGTAGAGTTATAGTCTTCGATGGCAAAATTATTAGATATACTCAAGATTGTGAGCGGGTATATGGTCATCAAGTTAAAGCGTTTCAAATAACTGAATTGACGACAACAAATTATCAAGAGAAGGAAATTAAAAATAATCCAGTTATTAAAGCAAGTGGAGTCGGTTGGAATCAAATAGGTATGCACCATATTGATGCTCACCAAGTTGATAAAGATAAATGGATTGCATGTGTGGACGGAAAGCGTTATCGATTAGTTTTTGATGCAAGTTTAATAACTAAAAGTTTGGCTAATAGTAATTCGATTTAATTTGTAAAATTTATTTTTCTCATGCAGATGTGCAGAGGACGCAGAGAGAAAAATAAAGAAGGTAAGGTTTGAAGAAATAATTTAGGATTACTAAGTTATTTATTTTTACAGGCAGCAATCATAATTAAAATTTCCTAGCTACAAGTAGATTTAAATAAGTTGAGTTTGAATAAGATAGTGAGGAATAGAAAAGATGTTAATTATCACAAAGAAATTTATCTTTTCAGTAGGAGAAGTTTGGTTTGATGAAGAGACACGAGAATTACAGAATGTAGATGTGCTTCACTATAGACAATGGATGCAACCCATTCAAGGTAGTCAATCTGATGAATTTTATACTAGATTAATTGATTTAACTAAAAGTCATAATCAACTTTGGGAAAATATTAGTAGTAATGATAGATATAAGATTAGGCGAGCAGAGCAAAAAGACCAAGTGATTTATGAATATTGGGAGAGTATAGACTCTAATATTCTCAATGATTTTTCTAATTTTTATGATTTATTTGCTTCTCAAAAAGGCTTAACTAAAATTAATAGAATTCAACTTCAAAATCGTGTAGATGCTGGTGTAATTGATATCTCACGTGTCAAGTTAAAAGATGGTGATTCTTTAGTTTGGCATGTTTATTATCGCAATAAAAATAGAGTTCGTCTTTTGCATTCTGCATCTTTAAAAAATAATAATGATACTTCCTACCAATCGATTTTAGGACGAGCGAATCGTTATCATCACTGGCAGGATATTCTGAGATTTAAAAACTTGGGAATTTCTAGCTATGATTTTGGCGGGTGGTATACCGGAAATACAGACCGAGAAAAATTAGGTATTAATGAGTTTAAAGAAAAGTTTGGTGGAGAAGTTGTCAAGAATTTTAACTGTGTGAATGGTATTACTTGGAAAGGTAAATTATATTTACATATTCTGAAAATATATTTCAGATTATCTCAATTTTATAAACCACATTTATTAAATTTTAAATTTTAAGTCTTCGATTAAGTTCCTCAAAATTAAAAATTTTCTATTGTCCAAAAATAAGTTGAAAATCATTGCAACCAATAAATTCGTAAAAATCAGACACACCAAGACATTGCTAATCTAAAATACAAAATTGTATAATGTGGCATTTGCAAAGCTTTGTTGATTACTGGAAGAAGCTAACGAGTGGCTCTATCAATCGCCAAATTTTTGGTGCTGCGATGATAGTTGGTTTATTGACAGCATTGGTTAAAGTAGCGGCTGTGGGTAAAGAATTGGTGGTTGCTCAGAGGTTTGGCACTGGAGATGATATAGATGCGTTTTTAATTGCTTTGTTGGTTCCTTCTTTTATTATTAACGTAATCGCTGGTTCTTTTAATACTGCTCTCATACCTACTTATATGCAAATACGAGAGCAGGAAGGTACAAAAGCTGCTCAAAGGCTTTTCTGTGGAGCCACAATCAGTGGTTTAGGACTGTTAGGAATTACAACAATACTGATGGTAATTCTAGCGCCTTTGTATTTACCACGAATTGCCACTGGATTTAGTCCGCAAAAGTTAGAGCTGACTTTTCATTTGCTCTGCGCGATCGCACCTTTTGTTCTCTTAAGTGGGATTATTGTCATCTGGGGTGCTGTATTGAATGCAGGAGAGCGTTTTGCTTTAGCAGCATTCTCACCAATTATTACTCCTACTGTTACCGTTGTATTGCTTTTAACGCTGAAATCTTTGGGTATTTTTGCTTTGGCTGCTGGGTTAGTCTGCGGTGCAGTACTAGAAATAATTCTCTTAGGAATAGCACTGCACCGACAAGGCATTTCATGGGTTCCGAAATGGTATGGATTTGACACTAATCTGCGTCAAGTTGTTCGCCAATATTTCCCAATGATTGCAGGGGGACTTTTAATGTGTAGTACAAACTTAGTCGATCAATCTATGGCAGCAATGTTGTTACCTGGTAGCGTCGCAGCACTTAATTACGGTAACAAAGCGATCGCATTTCCCATGTCTCTAGCCACTACAGCATTAAGTACTGCTGTGATTCCCTATTTTTCTAAAATGATTGCTGCTAACGATTGGATAGGCACACGTCGCACACTTAAGCGATATATGCAGATAATTTTTGTCACAACTACTCTATTGTCAGTATTCTTATTTGTGTTTTCTGAATCTCTAGTCAAAATACTTTTTCAAAGAGGTTCGTTTACAGCTAATGATACTCATTTAGTAGCTCAAATTCAAAATTGTTTTGCTTTCCAAATACCTTTTTACGTAGCGGGAATTATGGTAGTACGATTAATTTCAGCAATGCAAGCCAATCATATATTGATGTGGGCTTCCGCCTATAATCTTATCAACAATATTATTTTAAACTATTTATTTCTCCACTATTTTGGCGTTGCAGGTATTGCTTTATCAACAGCCTGTGTTTCTGCCTTAGCATTCTTATTTTTATCATATTTTGCTAATAAAAAACTTCAAAATTTTTCTACAACTTCAACAACATAATTTTTATATCAACCCTTTATTCATCTCTATTATCTGTGTTTGGAGCGCCTTTGGGTGATTTTCTATATACTCATCTTGCACCACAATGAAACTAACATTAATTATTCATTCCCTTACCTATGGTGGTGCCGAACGGATTATGTCAATTATGGCAAATTACTGGGCAGCTAAAGGATGGCAAATTACGTTATTAACATTTGATAACAATAAAGTACCCGACTTTTATCTTGACTCCCATGTAAATTATATTCCCTTGGGGATAGCTGAAAAATCTCCGACTGCAATGATTGGTATCTGGAATAATATAAAACGTATCCAAATTATCCGAAATGCAATTATTAATAGTAAACCAGATGCCGTAATTAGCTTTATGTCTAAAACTAATGCGATCGCTTTACTAGCAACGCGGTGGTTGAACATCCCAATAGTAGTTTCTGAACGTAGTAATCCCATCAAAAGTTCTTTAGGTTGGAATTGGCAACAACTACGACAATGGACTTATCCATTTGCAGATAAAATTGTTTTTCAAACTCAGCGAGCAAAGGATTATTTTCCAGCCAAACTACAAAATAATAGCTGTATTATTCCTAATATGGTTGTATTCCCACCAACAAAAAAACATTCATCAGAAAAATTTTCAACAGAGCGATCGCTGATTGCAATGGGACGTTTTGTCCCAGAGAAAGGCTTTGATTTCTTGCTACAAGCTTTTGCCAAACTAAAAGATAATTATCCAGAATGGACTTTGACTATTTTAGGAGACGGTAAATTACGTCCAGAATTAGAAACTTTGCGTCATCAACTAAGACTAAGCGATCGCGTTCATTTTCCGGGAATGGTGAATAATACTTATGCTTTTTTACAACAGGCAGATTTTTTTATTATGTCTTCCCGTTTTGAAGGTTTTCCCAATGCTCTTTGTGAAGCAATGGCGTGTGGTTTACCAGTTATATCTACAGATTGTCCTAGTGGGCCACGAGAGATTATTCGTGATGGTATAGATGGTATTTTAGTTCCCAATGAAGATGTTTCGGCATTAGCCGCAGCAATAGAACGATTGATATCTAACGAACAAGAACGAAAATCTTTAGCTGCTCGTGCGCCAGAAGTAACCGAACGATTTAGTATCGAAAAAATAATGGAAATGTGGGAAGAAGTGTTAGCTCAAGTTATTAAAAATCAACCCAAATTTATCTGAAAACTGCAAATTTTAGAGAATCAGCTTGATGACAAAAGTCATTATTTTTATCTTCTTTGTACCTGAAAGTGCAAAAAGATGTTTTCTTCTAAAAATATAATCAATTTAACAATGAATCTCCGAAAATCTCTTTACTTTACTTATGCCTCTTCTAGAAATTACAATTTTCCTCACCTGTATAATCAATTTATCAAAGAAAGTTTATCTAATATTTCTATTAATCCAACAAAAGAGTTAATAACAAAAATGTTAACTCACTGCTATAAATTTGTTCCATACTATGCCAAACTAATTGATAGTCTGCCTAATAAAGAAATTATTCAACAAAAACCAGAGCTATATCTTTGTCAATTACCAATCCTGACCAAAGATATTATTCGTACTAACTTTGAACAACTAAAATCTACAGATTTAGCACAGCGCCAGTGGTATTTAAATACATCAGGTGGTTCGACAGGAGAGCCAATTAAACTAATTCAAGATGCTGAATACAATGACCACTCTACAGCAATTAGCTTACTTTATTCTTATATAGCTGGACGAGAATTAGGAGAGCCAGAAGTACGTTTGTGGGGTTCAGAAAGAGATATTTTTCAGGGCACAATGGGATGGAAAGCCAACTTTTTTAATTTTCTTAGAAATACTACATATATGAATGCTTTTCAGATGACTACTCAAAGAATGAGAAATTTTCTAAAATTGCTAAATACAAAACAACCAAAGTTAATTGTTGCCTACGCTCAGGCAATTTATGAATTAGCAAAATTTGCTGAAGCTGAACAAATTAAACTTATTCCTCAAAAAGCAATTATAACTTCTGCTGGAACACTTTACACATGGATGCGCCAAAAGATTGAGAGTGTATTTCAATGTCAAGTATTTAATCGTTATGGTTCTAGAGAAGTTAGTGATATCGCCTGTGAAAAACCAGGAGAGAAGGGATTGTGGGTAGCTCCTTGGGGTAATTATATTGAGATTGTAGATGATGATAATAATCCTGTACCGCCAGGAGTTGAAGGTAATATTTTAGTTACTTCTCTGATAAACTTTGCTATGCCACTGATTCGATATAAAATTGGCGATCGCGGTACTTTATCTCGTGAATATAAATCTGGACAAATACTACAGCAAGTTTCCGGGAGAAATGTTGATATTTTTAAAACTCATACCGGAACTTTAGTAGATGGAGAATATTTTACCCATCTTCTGTACTTTAAAGATTGGATACATAAATTTCAAATAATTCAAAAAAACTATTTAGAAATTACAATCAAAATTATTCAAGCTAATTCTGATTATTTCACCGAAGAACTCGATGATATAGTCGCCAAGTGCAAGCTGATGATGGGAAAAGATTGTGTAGTCAATTTTGAGTTCGTGAATAATATTCCTGTTAATCATTCTGGTAAATATCGCTACACCATTTCCGAGGTTGATTAAATGAAAAAGAAAATTGTATTCTTGATTCGCTCTTTGAACTACGGCGGAGCAGAAAGACAATTAGTCACATTAGTAAAAGCTCTCAATCGAGAATACTTTGATGTAACCATTTTATGTTTTTATGCTGGTGATTCATTATCTCTAGATCAAAACTTACAAGATAGTAATATCTCAATAATTTATTTAAAAAAACAAGGACGTTGGCATTTATTTGGCTTCTTTTGGCGTCTTGTTCAGTATCTTCGGCGTATACATCCCGATATATTGCATGGATATGGGGGAACGCCAAATTTACTCACTATCTTCTTAAAACCTTTTTTTCCCTCAACCCGTATAGTTTGGGGATTACGTAATTCCAATACTGATTCTGATTTTTATGATTGGTTAGGTTGTTTAATCTTACAGTTAGAGTGTCTTTTATCCAGTTTTGCTGACTTGATTATTGTCAATTCTTATGCAGGTCAAGCATCTTATCTAACTCATGGATTTCCAGCTGACAAGATGATGGTAATTTCTAATGGTATTGATATCGAACTTTTTCAGCCTGACTTAGAAGCTAGAACCAAAGTCCGATCGCAGTGGGGAATTTCAGAAGATACGATTTTAATTGGTTTAGTAGGACGACTAGATTTTAGAAAAGATCATCCAACATTTCTCAAAGCAGCAGCACTATTGTGTGAAGATAGCCAGAATGTGCATTTTGTTTGTGTAGGTAGTGGTTCAGAAAACTATGCACAGGAGTTGGATGAACTAGCTCATCAGCTAGGTATCTGTGAGAAAGTTATCTGGGCAAAAGGGCGTGCAGATATGCCTGCAATCTACAATGCTCTAGATATCACTGCTTCTTCATCTTATACAGAAGGATTTCCCAATGTAATTGGAGAGGCGATGGCCTGCGGTATACCTTGTGTGGTGACAGATGTAGGCGACTCGGCTTGGATTGTTGGTGATACGGATGTAGTAGTACCTCCGAAAAATCCATTAGCTTTGAAAACTGCTATGAAGAAATTGATAGAAAATCTCGTTATTAATGGTTGCGATCGCACTCAAATTCGACAACGAATAATTGACAAATTTTCAGTAGCTCAATTAGTCCTTGCAACCGAAGCCACTATTCTTAGTTTGTGTCATGAATCAATCTCTAAATAAAAAATTCAATTTCTTCTTTTATTACCAATCTGCCCTGGCATTAGGGGCTGTTTTCACTTTCTTCACAGATATTAATTCCTATTTATATACATCAGGAATTCTTTCTCAACCTCCTTTAGTTTGGATTATCGCGTTTGCTATATTCTCTATTCCCTTGCTTTTTTCATCCAACAAGTACATACCACTCTCTGTAATTAGTTGGTGTTTTGGTTATATTTTTATTTCATTATTGTGGTTTGTACTATTTTCTAGTTTTGGAGAACTTGCTTTTGAAGAATTAAGAAAACGAATATTAACAGTAGTTTTTCTCCTTTGCATGTCATTAATCTTTTCTCAACATCCGAAAATTCATTACTTGACTCGATGGACTATATTTTTAGCAGTATTGATGGGTATATTTAATAACTTTTTGGAATTTATTAACCCCGTCGTGTTTAATTCATTAGGTGATGGTGGTCGGGCTGCTGGATTTTATTTAAATCCTAACAGTAATGGCTGTGCATTAATACTTGGCATGATTTTTAGTGTGAGTCTATTACAGCCAATATATCGTTTACCTTTCGTGTCTATCGTCGGTATTGGAGTTTTTTTGACATTTTCCCGAGGAGCTATTCTTGGTTGGTTACTTGTAGTGATTATTTTTACGTTCGTAGGCGTGCTTCATTTGAACAAATTACTTTATTGGGCTTTGGGAATAGGGATTTTCATTATTAGCTTAGGCTCACAATGGTGGGACGAACTATTACAAAATTTGAATTTAAATCAAAATTCTTTAGAAAGAATTGCTTGGTTTCAAAATATTTCAACTTCTGATTCTGAAGATTCTGCTGATTCACGTTTAGAAGTGGCTCAATTGGCTTGGCAGATGTTTACTAAACATCCCTTTTTAGGTAATGGAATTGGCTCAACTTTAACGTGGAATTTGGAAATATCTACACACAATATGTATTTATATTATATGGCGGATCATGGAATTATCGGCGCTTTTATTTTACCTCTATTAGTATATGCAGTGACACAGCACGCTCGTGGAGAAACTAAATATATTGGCTTGGCTTTTGCGGCTTTTATTCTTCTTTGGGGACTATTTAGCCATAATGTTTTAGAGGAGCGCTATATCCTCATCATGTTTTCATTGATGGCTGCAATGACTAGAGCAAGTTGGTTAGAGCAAAAGTATCAACTAGGAAATCTATGATGAAAATCATTTACATCATTACTGGACTCTCTACTGGTGGTGCTGAAGTCATGCTTTATAAACTTCTTTCCAGGATGAATCGAGAGCGTTTTAGTCCAGTTGTTGTTTCTTTAATGCATTATGGTACATGGGGCGATCGCATTGTGAATTTAGGCATTCCTGTTTATACCATTGGTATGAAACCAGGAAAGCTAAAACTAGTTGACATTTGGCGAATCATTCACATAGTACGCCAACTCAAACCTGATTTAATTCAAGGTTGGATGTATCACGGAAATTTAGCTGCACAATTTGTCAAACTTTTTATATTTAGACAAGTACCTGTTTTCTGGAACGTGCGTCATTCACTTTCTTCTTTAGATTTAGAAAAACCGTTAACAACTACTATTATTAAACTGTGTGCCAATTTTTCATCCTTACCTACAAAAATTATTTATAACTCTCAGAATAGTTCTCAACAACACGAAAAAAGTGGTTATTCTTTGGAGAAAACCTGTGTAATTCCCAATGGGTTTGAAACAGAAAAATTTATTCCATCAACCAAGGCACGCCTCAAGATCCGTTCAGAATTAAATATTCCAGAAAATACTTTGTTGATTGGTTTGATTGGTCGTTATCACCCCATCAAAGACCATTTTAATTTTCTTCAAGCTGCTGCAATATTACTTAAAAAGCCTGCCAACGTTCAATTTGTTCTCGCAGGCAATAAAGTTGATTGGCAAAATCAGATTTTATCTGAATTAATCCATGAATTAGGGCTTGTTAAACACATACATCTACTAGGTGAACGTCACGATATGCCTCATTTAACCGCTGCTTTTGATATCGCTTCTTCTTCTTCGTCTGGAGAAGGCTTTCCCAATGTCATTGGCGAAGCTATGTCTTGTAGTGTTCCTTGTGTAGTTACAGACGTGGGAGACTCAGCTTGGATTGTCGGTGATACTGGAAAAGTCGTACCCCCAAGGAATCCAGAAGCATTAGCAAATGCTTGGCAAGCATTAATCGATATCGGGAAAGAAGGCAGAGAAAGTTTAGGAAAAGCAGCACGAGCAAGAGTCATCAAATATTTTTCTTTAGACTCCATTGTGGCTCAATACGAGGCACTATATGACAATGTGTTAGTTCTAAAAAACATCAAAATTAAAGAAGAGGCAGTGCAGTCTTAGAGTTTGTTTGAAAAGTGATTGGCTGTGATTTTAATTGCATTGTTACCCCCCTTAGTCCCCCCTTATAAAGGGGGAAAACAAGAAAAATCCGGTTCCCTCACGCCACTTGCTTCAAGTCGGCAGAGCCGCCCAACGCAGTGGCTCCCCTTTATAAGGGGAGGGTTAGGGAGGGGTAAAAAATATTTGATACATCAATCGTAACTTTTCAAACATCCTCTTAGCGTCTCACCAAGTAGAACAACTGCCGTTCATAATTCAAGAATCAGAAAGCTGTTCTCAATCCAAAATCCGTCTTTAAAAGTTTAGAGCGGAAGTTTCCTGCGCTCTAAGATGTAGCAAAATCTCAAATTCTAAATTCTATTACTTAGGAGGCATAGTAACTTCCCAAATCCCTTGATTTCCACCGTATTCTATAACATAAATCTTGTTGCCGATAATTTCAGCATCAATGGGATTACTGAAACCTTGGACAATACGTTTGGCTTGAAGTCGGTAATTGCTATTTCCTACTTTAGTCAATTTCAAATCCAACAGATCTTGGCTGGGATCTTTAAAAGGGCCTGCTACAGCTTCACCAACAGGATCGCCTGGAGTCCAACTTAATATAAATCCATCTCCTTTAAATTCTGGACTCATTGCTGTTTGTGTATCAAAAACTAAACCCAAAGGAGAACGGTGTGTTGTAAAAGTACTCAAACTTTGTCCAAGAACACTCGCATCTTTGATTTGGCCATTTTGAGGATCGCGGTAATTGTCTGCATCCGGGCCAAAATTAGGAATTGGTTCAGTCAAAGTGATATTAGGCCGAGCTGGAAAGGTCGGATCGTTATAATAGTAACCTTTGATAACTGCGTTAAATTTGGGGTTTAATAAACGGTCATTGGCAGGATTATAATTGGGAAATTGTTGGGGATTGTCTGTCCCACCTATACGCCAGGGAAAGCCGTAATGTTGACCCTGACGTAGCCAATTTAATTCTTCTGACATATCGCGATCGGGGCCATTTTCTGTACCAAATAAATCCCCATTAGGCGCAAAAGCCATATCAAAAGTATTGCGTGTTCCTTCTGCAAAAATATAACCAGCTGTTTTTAAAGTTGCTCGATTGTTTGCAAGAAAGAGATTTTGACCATTAGTAGGAAGACGGATTATACAGGCCGTTAATCCTACTTCCCGAGTATTGGGATATAAACCTCCAGCAGTCTGGATTTCACCATGATCGGTACGAGAACCGCTATTCACATAGATATACTTACCATCTGGGCTAACAACCACACCATTGAAGCGATGGTCATAGGCTGTTTTGCTTTTAGGATAACCTGCACTCTTAGCCAAAACAGACCAGATACGCTGTCCTGTACTTGAGTTTATTACACCTTTAACAATAATTGCTTTAGTCTGATCGTTTCCAAGGTTTCCATTGCCAACTAAATAAATTGTACCGTCAGGGCCAATGGCCATACCTTGAGTTTCAGCTACCTTATGATTACTAAAGTCATAGACAAGTGTACTAGTGGATAAAGCTAAATTAACTTTATAAATCTCGCCATTGCGTTTGAGATAATAGAGTGTATTGTTTCGCGGATCTTTTACAATCCGAACAGAAGGAGAAATTGATGCCGTATTTAAAATATTGCGAATCTTAATATCAGCACGCAGGGCTTGAGGTGCAGCATTAACTACAATAGTTCCATAATTTAACAAAAATATTGTTAATAGAAGTGTTTTTCCCCAAAAAAAGTGGTTTTTCAGCGTGAATTTATTGCTAAATCTGCGCTGATCTGGGCTGGTTGACTTAGCGTCATTCATGATTTTCTCCATAAACATAATCAGATGATTTTTTCTAAATCTTTTTAATTCAGTGAAAAGATTTACAGAATGTTTGAAAAACTTATACCAATTTAAAAAAGGATTGAAATAGATGGATTTACAAAACCCAAACACATAAATTCCTAATCCAAAATGGTATTATTTGTCCTTATCCTAAACTTACTTCTAAAGTATAAGGAACAGATATGCTGTCACTTTCCCCAGAGAAAGTTCCACCATTTTGAGGAAACAAAGCATATTTACTCACTGAAATAGAGTACGTCCCCGCACCTAGTGAAGCGGTAATTAATGACCCAAAGTCATCTGGTTCATTACCACTATCATCATTAAATTGCAGTAAAGTCCCAGCATTATTAAACAGACCGAGGACTGTATCATCAGGTGTCACTGTTTTGATAGTTACAGTTGCCGAATTTGCTATAGAAAATTTAAAAAAGTCAAAATCAGGATTATCTCCTGGCTGAACTGTAACTAACTCACCTGAAAGATTAACATTTGAACCTGATGATAAAGAACCTAATCCTTCAGCACTGGCTAGTGTATTATTTGTAGCTTGTCCAGCATTTTCCCGTTCATAGAAAAGGAAGTCGTCACTATCAAGTCTAAGATTGGTTCTCCCCTGCACAACACCTATAATCTCATCTGGCTCTGTTCCTGGTTTATCTAAGAATATTTGTGTGTTAGTTCCAACAACTTGCAGACGGTAGTTCTGTAGAGATCCTTTGAGTTCAATTCGATCTTCACTAGAGTTGAAGTCATTAATGCTAGCCAAGTCGCCAAAACCTGCATTCGCAGTGTTGTTATCGTCGTAGAAGACATTTGTCGCACTCCCAAGAACAAATCTATCTACCCCAACCCCACCAATCAAGCTATCAATCTCCCCTGAACCAGGTGGGAGCGAACTACCAGGAAAAACACCAATTAGGACATCGTCTCCAGATCCCCCATTGAGTGTATCATTACCAGGCCCGCCCTGTAGGCTATCATTACCATCCTCACCATTGAGGATATCATTTCCCAAATTACCGTCTAGCGTGTCATTACCTGTTCTACCATTGAGAGTATTGTTACTACTATTACCAAACAGAAAGTTGTTAAGACTGTTACCTGTGCCATTAATGGCACTAGTTCCCGTCAGTGTCAGATTCTCCACATTGGCTATGAGTGTGTAAGAGACAGAAGACCGGACGCTATCTGTGCCTGAATTTGCAGCTTCGGTGATAATATCAGCAGCACTGTCAATGATGTAAGTGTCGTTACCTGTTCCCCCATTCAAGCTGTCGATACCTGTACCGCCATCAAGTGTGTCATTGCCATCTCCACCGATGAGACTGTCGTTTCCTGTCCCGCCAAACAGATTATCATTACCAGCCGCACCATTTAAAGTGTCGTTACCGGAGGTACTACTAGCATTACCACCATTAGCCCAACCATATATAGTGTCATCTCCCGAAGTCCCATTTTTGGTGTCAGAACCTGTCGTACCGTAAATAACTGCCATATCATTTCTCCGCAATTTTTAACTAATGCCTCACTTCAGCCTTAGTCAAATAACTCTTTATTAGTTCAATATAAATTACTTGCGATTTGCGTAATCCTAAATGGAAAACTTTAATTATTAATTTGATTAGGAACTTAAAAATAAAAAATATCTAACTATCGATTATGCCGAGTCAAAAACCACCCCTTTAATTTAGAGAGAGATAAAATGCTCACCATACCATATAAGAAGATTAGATAATTAATTTGGTGCAAATTCCTTAATTACGCAAATCGTAAGTAATAAGCAAAAATTTATTGATATTGATTGTTTTTATAAATTTTTACTGCCATAACTATATTAATTATCATGAGTAAAAGTTTTCATAAACTTCTTTACAAAATCTTTAAAATATTAATCTATGCTATTTATTTATCATTTATAAAAATAAACTTAAAACTTAATTAACTTTTTCTTCAACAATACTTATTTTTTAGTCAAAGCTGTGATAGTTTTTTCAATTTAAGTGGTCTCTTAGTTTAAGTTAGGTTTCAATATCAGATATTTTATTAAAAAAGTATTATCTTTCAATAAAAAAAATACTTTTAGATTAAAGAAGTCTTTTCAAAGGAAGATAAGTTAAATTGATAGATTATCCAGAAAATTTTTGAGTTTGATAAGAGTTTAACTTTATATAAATTTTATCAACGCAGCTTCAGTTGGTTATTGGAGTCCGACTGGCTCATGAATAAAGAGTAAAACACCACAAAATCTCTGATTTTGTAGTGTTTAGTTTCTAGTAAGTACGACTTTTAGCGATCGCACATCCACAACAACTGTCAAAACCAAACTTATCTTTATCTAAAAGTTGCATAATTATTTTTAAAAACAGCATTAAAGAATAAATTAATATTTACAGCATTTACTAACCTCCAAAATTTATCTTTCGCTTCATTAATATTTGATCGGGAGAACTTCAAATGTCTCTTCTCAGTAAAAAAATCAGATTTTTTAACAAACTCAAACTTATTTTAGGAACATTAGGAACATTAGGAATAGTATTTACTTTATTTGCTTGTTCAAGCATCTGGTTATTAACTAACAACTCATCCTTAGGCGATCGCCCTTTTGTATGGGTGGCTTCAAGTCTAGAAAGAATAAAGCAACAAGACGCACCAAGAAGTAAAACCCAGATTGATTTGTACGCTGCACGTGGTGAATATGAACCTTTTCAAATAGGAATTCACGCACCCAGTGGCGGTCTAACAAATGTGAATATTACAGTCTCCAATTTATCCGGGTCAAATAATCGACTAATTTCAAATAAAAATATTACACTCTATCGCGAACATTACGTTCATGTTGTTCATTCTAGCCCTAACAAAAAAGGCAGCACAAATCCACCTTTAGGTACTGGATGGTATGCCGATGGATTGATTCCATTTATTAATCCTGAAAACAAAACAGATCTTACAGGTGCGGAATTAGATGCAGTTCCATTCAACTTAAAAGCTAAGAATAACCAACCTATTTGGGTAGACATTTTTGTACCGCGCAACACTGAAGCTGGTGACTATCAAGGTACTTTCACTGTTAGTAGCGACCAAGGAGCGATCGCAGGTAAAATCCACCTAAAGGTTTGGAATTTTGAGTTACCGCTCGAGCCATCGCTCAATTCTGAGTTCACATTCTATGAACATCAAGATAAAAGCGACATGGTAGAACTTCTCAAACATAAGTTAATGCCTGATGCCCATTTTAATCCAGCAGATGAACCTGAGTTAATCAAGCTGTGGGGACTTCGTTCCCGGAGTCTTCCTTTTTGGAGTGGGGCTAACGTTAATAGTTGCAAAATGGCTCCAGCCCCTTCTCTCCAGAAGATAAAAACCACTGCTGCTAAGCATGAATCTGGTTTATTTCTCTACGCTAGATATGCCGATGAAATTGATAACTGCCCAAATTTAATTGAACCAGTCAAGCAATGGGCGCGAAATTTTCATCAAGCTGGAATCGCAACCGCCTTAGCAATGACTCCCACAGCTGCGCTTTATGATGATGGTTCGGGAACTGGGCGCTCGGCTGTAGATATCTGGGTAGTATTGCCAGAATCCTATGATGAAGCTCCTGACCAAATTACTGAAGTTCTGCAAAAAGGAAATAAAGTTTGGTCTTATAATGCTTTGGTACAAGATGGGTACTCTCCTAAATGGCAGATAGACTTTGAACCAATCAACTACAGAATTCATCCAGGCTTCATTAGCCAAAGCCTTGGACTGACGGGAATTTTATACTGGCGAGTTGACCTTTGGACAGAAGACCCCTGGAACGACGTTCAAACTTATTTCCAGAAGAAATACAAAGACTATTTTCCTGGTGAAGGGATGTTGTTTTATCCCGGAAAACAGGTAGGTATCAAAGGAGTTGTTCCTTCGATGAGACTCAAGTGGCTCAGAGAAGGGGTAGAAGATTACGAGTATCTCGAAATACTTAAAAGTCGTAAGCGCCAAGATTGGGTACTTTCATTAGCTCGGCGTGTCGGTCTTGACTGGAAGCACTGGACGCGGGATATAAATCTACTGGAATCAGTCCGGCGACAGTTGGGCGAGGAAATAGACAGGCTCTCTTCTCAATAAGTATTTTGAGAAATCGATACTTTGACTAAAATTTAGATATTTTTTAATATATCCAAACAGATGAGCGAGTAGGGTAAAGCTTTTAACTCCATTTTATAACGCCACTTGCGACAACAGAGGGAGCTTCCAAAGGCGTACTGGCTCCTCTCTACTTCCTACTCTCTGCTGATAGCAAATAAATACAAAAATCAAAGTTGATTACTATATAAGAATAAGAACTCATAGACAATTACGTAGATGTGGTTATGTCTTTTTATTTGTAGAAGCTGCGCCATTTTGGCATGACTCAAACAACAAAACAGTGTTACAAAATTGAGATATAAATCAGAAAGTAATACCATTTTTGATTTTGTGAAAAGTTGAGCCATTCTTCAAAGTGGGTTTTTCAACTTGTATGTAGACGCCCAGCAGAAGGCTTCTCCTAGAGTACTAGCGTTGAACGCTGACTTCCAGCGAGCAAAGCTTTATAAAACTGATTTTAGATTTATAAATATACTTTTATTGAGATATGAGTAACCGCATTGCAGTTATTGGTCTTGGTTACGTTGGTCTACCTGTTGCCCTAGCATTTGCTAAAAAATTTCCCCATACTATTGGATTTGATATCAATTTAGAGAAAGTTATAAGTTTAAAGCAAGGTGTCGATCGCACCAACCAAATCTCTACTGAGGAATTAATAAATTCTAGTCTAATTATCACTTCAGAACTGTATGATTTAATAGACACGAACTTTTTTGTAATTGCCGTACCAACACCAGTTGACCGCAATCATAATCCTGACTTGACTTTGCTAATAAAAGCCTCTGAACTCGTTGGCAAAGTCTTACAACCTGGAGCAATTGTGGTATATGAATCTACAGTTTATCCAGGGGTGACAGAGGATATCTGCAAAGCAACTTTGGCCAAAGTATCAGGTTTACAACCAGGTGTTGATTTTAAGTTGGGCTATTCTCCAGAACGGATAAATCCGGGTGACAAAGCTCATACATTAGAAAAGATTGTCAAAGTAGTAGCTGGGGAAGATGCCGAAACTTTGGAACGAGTTGCAAGTGTGTATACAGCGATTATTGATGTCGGTGTCTATCGCACCTCTTCGATTAAAGTAGCTGAGGCTGCCAAAGTGATTGAGAATACTCAGCGAGACTTAAATATTGCTTTAATGAACGAACTTGCGCTGATCTGCGATCGCCTTGGTATCCGCACCCACGATGTTTTAGCAGCTGCCAATACCAAATGGAACTTTTTACCGTTCACTCCCGGACTTGTTGGCGGTCACTGTATTGGGGTTGACCCTTACTATTTAACTACTAAAGCAGAAGAATTGGGATATCATCCCGAAGTCATCCTAGCTGGTCGTCGGATTAACGACGGTATGGGTACTTACCTTGGTCAGCGTTTTGTCAAACTCTTAGTTGAAGCTAACTTGTCGATTAAACAAGCACGAGTAGGAATTCTTGGTCTCACTTTTAAGGAAAATGTACCCGACATCCGCAATAGTCGCATACCAGATATTGTCAAAGAGTTGCAGCAATTTGGCATTGAACCACTCTTACACGATCCTCTGGTAGATCCTGATGAAGCGCATCAAGAATATGGGATTGATTTAGTCGATTGGCATAACCTGTCTAATTTAGATGGAGTAATACTTGCAGTCAGTCATCAAGCTTATTTAGATATGCCTTGCGAACAACTTCTTAACTGTTTGCGTCCAGGTGGAGTATTGATGGATATTAAATCTATTTTTAGCCAAACTACACTACCATCCCATATTCATTACTGGAGCTTATAGGAGAAAGATTATGGTCAAGGTTTTAGTGACTGGTGCTGCTGGTTTTATCGGTTTTCATCTCAGCCAGTATCTATTGACCAGAGGCGATCGGGTTGTTGGTTTAGATAACCTCAATGATTACTACGATGTTGTGCTGAAAAAAGACCGTTTAGCTCAATTACAGGAAAGACCTGGTTTTAGTTTTTATCAAATAGACTTGGCAGACTTGGTAAGTATAGCCCAACTCTTTACTGAACAACGCTTTGATGTGGTCGTCAATTTAGCAGCACAAGCTGGCGTCCGCTACTCCATCAAGAACCCTCACGCCTATATAAACAGTAACTTGGTCGGCTTTATTAATATCCTCGAAGGTTGTCGTCATTCAGGCGTTCAACATTTGGTATTTGCTTCTTCTAGTTCTGTTTACGGTGCTAATACTAAAATGCCTTTTTCTGTTCGCGACAATGTAGACCATCCAGTTAGTTTATACGCCGCGACTAAAAAAGCTAACGAGTTAATGGCTCATAGTTATAGCCATTTATATGGTCTACCAACAACTGGACTCCGCTTTTTTACTGTTTATGGGCCGTGGGGTCGTCCAGATATGGCGCTGTTTTTATTCACTAAAGCAATTTTGGCTAAACAGCCAATCGATGTGTTTAATTACGGGAAAATGTGCCGAGATTTTACCTATATTGACGACATTGTAGAGGGTATTGTCCGAGTGATGGATAAAATTCCTCAGCCAAATATTGCTTGGTCAGGAAATACACCCGAC
The DNA here is from genome assembly GCA_029379225.1 of Nostoc sp. S4. Classification (GTDB taxonomy): domain Bacteria; phylum Cyanobacteriota; class Cyanobacteriia; order Cyanobacteriales; family Nostocaceae; genus Nostoc. The sequence continues at coordinate 264,812 of JAQYWR010000001.1, forward strand.
CCAGGAACGAGTAAGGCTGCTTATAAAATTTACAACATAGGTAACAATCAACCGGTTCAATTAATGCGCTTTATCGAAGTGCTAGAAGATTGTTTGGGAATGAAAGCAGAAAAAAATTTACTACCTCTCCAACCCGGTGATGTCCCGGTTACCTATGCGGATGTTGATGATTTAGTTCAGGATGTAGGCTTTAGACCTAGCACGCCTATAGAGGTAGGAATTGAACGTTTTGTAGCTTGGTATTCTTCTTATTATCAGAAAGCTACTACTCGACCAAGCCGAAATTCTTGGGTAAGGGTGGGGAGTCGGGAATAATGAAAATACTGCATATATGTGCAATTGGAGGCACTGTTGAGACGCTTTTACGACCTCAAATAGATTATTTTTTGTCTCAGAATCTATCTGTTGAAATAGCTTGTTCTCCAGGTTCAGAAGTAAAAAAACTCCAAAATCAGGGGTATGTAATTCATCCAATAGAAATCGCTCGCCGGATTTCTCTGCTGAAGAATTTGAGAAGTATTTATCAATTGACGCAATTAATTAGGCAAAATCAATATGACCTTGTTCACATACATACTCCGATTGCTGCTGTCTTAGGTCGGATTGCTGCTAAACTGGCTGGTGTTAAACGAATTGTCTATACTGCTCACGGCTTTCCGTTTCACGATCGCTCCTCACCTAGTCAATATCGTTTTTATTTTACTGTTGAGAAATTTGCTGCTTTGATAACTGATTTGATTCTTACCCAAAATCATGAAGATATTGCTACAGCTAAAAAATTAAATCTTTGTCCGCCAGAAAAATTGGGTTATTTGGGTAACGGTGTAGACATTAATCGCTTCCAACGCGATCGCCTCAATTCCACTCACCAAATTCAATTACGAAAATCTCTAGGTATCCCAGATAATACTAATTTAATTATTGGTACAATTGGACGTATAACTCAGAAAAAAGGCAGTGGATATTTAATTGAAGCGGCAGCCAAACTACTTCCTGATTTTCCGAATTTACAAGTTTTAATCATTGGCTCTCAACTTAGTAGCGATCCAGAACCTTTCTACACAAAATTAATTCAAAAAATTCAATCTTTAGGAATTGAGAAACATGTTATTTTGACAGGAGAACGTGAAGATATCCCAGAAGTTTTAGGTTTACTAGATATCTTCACGTTGCCGACATTCACTCATGAAGGACTACCCCGTTCTATCCTCGAAGCAATGTCAATGGGTTTACCAGTTGTGACTACAGATATTCGTGGCTGTCGAGAAGCAGTAATTCATGAAAAAACAGGTTTAATTGTACCACCTGAAAATAGTGAAAAGTTAGCTGAGGCTTTGGGAATATTATTATCTAATTCACAATTGCGACAAAGTTATGGTCAAGCTAGTCGCGAACGTGTTGAAGTTACTTATGATGAAGAATTAGTTTTTGAACGACTTAATAAATACTATCAAGAATTAGGGATTTAAATCACGCAGAGGCGAAGAGAAGTATTGAGTTAAGGGTGTATTTATGAATAATAGGAATTTTGAAGGAGTTAATTTCAAAAGGTATAGCAGATTAATTAAATTTATATTGGATCGAGTTGTGGCGGCGATCGCCTTAATTTTTCTTTCTCCTTTATTTGTGGGTGTGGCGATCGCTATTTATTTTAGAATGGGTAGCCCAGTTATTTTTATCCAACCTCGTCCGGGTAAAAATGCTCGAATTTTTAACTTTTACAAATTCCGCACTATGACCAATGAACGGGATACCCAAGGCAATCTGCTTGCTGATGAAAAACGCCTCACAGCCTTCGGTAAATTCCTGCGTCAAACTAGTCTTGATGAATTACCTCAACTTTGGAATGTCTTGAAAGGAGACATGAGTTTTGTTGGGCCTCGTCCATTATTAGTAAAGTATCTTGAGCGCTACACACCTGAGCAAGCACGTCGTCATCAAGTGCAGCCGGGTATTACTGGCTGGGCACAAGTTAACGGTCGCCGCACATTGGATCGATTTTGGCATAAAAAATTTCAGTTGGATGTTTGGTATATCGAACGCTGGAGTTTATGGCTTGATTTAAAAATTTTATTTATGACTGTATGGCAAGTAATCCAACGAAAAAGCATCAGCCAGGAAGGTCACGTTACTTCGGAGGAATTTACAGGTCAACTTCATGAACAATAGCGGTTTTTATCGGCTATAGCAGAGGAAGTGAAAATATGGGCTTTCAACAGATACGAGATCTATCCGCAGCGGTGTTAACTTCAATGACAGAAGAAGAATGCGCCGATTGGCACCGCAAACGAGGAACGCATGTGATTCGCCATCGGGGTCGTTACTGGAAGGAGACAATTCGAGGTTTCTATCAGCCGTTGCATTGGTTAGCACGTTTGAGTGCCCAAGAAGCAAACTCACCAACGCTACTATCTTGGGGATTTCAAGCAACCTTATCTGAAGTTGACGCAACCGCCGCTAACGCCTCAATGCCGATTCATTGGTTGCCCAATTTGGAAAACTATAGTCTTGAGAGTGTGACATCAAATCGCCGAAATCATCTCAGAAGGTGTTACAAGCGAGTGAATCTCGTGCAGTTAGATAAACCTGCGCTTTTGCAGCAGCAGGGATATGAAGTCTTTTTGTCGGCATTGAAGCGAACAGCTTATCGTCAGATACCTTCAAAAAAAGACTATCTCAAAGGACTTGCTGAAGATCCTGCCCTTTGTAAGCGGTTGATTCTTGCAGGTCTCAACGGCGAACAGCTTCTCGGTTATGTTACAGGATACGCCGTCAACAGTATTGCTTACATCGATGAAGTAATCATCGCCACTGAGGCATTATCTACCTACATTGGTACGGGATTGCTATTTGAATTTGCCCAAGTCTGTCGCCGGTCTGGGTTAATTCGCGAGCTTGTTAACGGTCTGCACTCTCGTGAAGATGAAAAACTCTGTGTCTTCAAACAAGGAATGGGTTTCCAGGTAAAGTATATTCCTGCAAAGGTACAGATGAACCCGATTGTTGAGCAATTTATCGAGTGGCGATATCCACATAAGTATTATCGTCTGGTCGGTCGTCAACTGCGATCGCACCAGAAAAAGCTTTTCACCAGTAATCAAAATACGAAAAGTAAAGGAGTATGAGTTTTCAACAAATGCGAGATGTATCCGAAGCAGTGCTGACTTCGATGACGGAACAAGAATTCGCCAGTTGGCGCTGCAAGGAAGGCGCACACGTTATCTTTCACCGTGGGTGCTATTGGGAAGAACTACGTTTTGGTTTCTATCAGCCAATCCATTTGTTAGCGCGCTTACAGATTCAACAAGTAACTCGTCCGATGCAACTATGCTGGGGATTTCAAGCATCATTGTGTGAAAATGACGTGCTAAGTGCTAATGGGTCAATCCCGATTCATTTATTGTCTAACGTTCAAGACTACGATTTGTATAGCATCAACAAGAACAACAGACAAAACATCCGCAAAAATCGCCATCTGTTTAATATTGTCGAGTTAACTGGTACACAACTGCTACAAGAGCAGGGATATGATGTCTTTCTCTCAGCGGCTACACGAACGCAATTGAAACCATTGCTTTCTAAAGAGAAATATATGATGAATCTTGTGGATTATGTTGTACCCAAACGTCGCCTGGTTCTTGCAGGACTTAGCGGTGCAAAGCTTTGTGGTTATATCAGCGGGTACGCTGTCAACGGCACTGCATATGGAGAGGATCTCTACATCACTACTGAGGCATCAAAAAACAATATCAATAAAATATTAGTTTTTGAGTTTGTGCAGGTCTGCCGTCGTTCTGCTGGAATCTATGAGTTTGCCATCGGTCAGGACTGGCGAGAAAAGCCAGGAATAGTCCAATTCAAAGAGACAATGGGCTTTCCAGTCGCATATATCCCTGCCAAAGTGCAGATAAATCCACTCGTCGAGCAATTCATCCGCTGGAAGTATCCGCATAAATACTATCGTTTGACTGGGCACGATTAATATTCACAAAAACACTGCTCATACTAATCTACACATATTAGGATAAGAAAAATTTCTCAATTATCCAAATTACATGCAAGTTGATATCAGTTACCAGACGTGATTTGAATTAAATATAGGAGAAATCAATGGATTATAAAATAGTTAGTTCCTCAGATCCATTGTGGTTGAAAATTTTAGAAAAATTAAATCATGATATATACCATTTGCCTGAATATGTAAATTTAGAAGCTAAAAGAATTAATGCTATTCCCCAAGCAATATTAATATTTGAAAATGAAAAAATATTGTTTTTACCTTATTTATTGCGTTGTGTAAATAATTTATTTGTTACAAAACTAGAAATTCCATTAATTTGGGATATTGTATCTCCTTATGGTTACCCTGGAATTTTATTGAGTCAAGCCGCAGTTAATACACCAGAGTTTTTGCAACTAGCAGTAAATCAGTTAATAGCTGGGCTGCGCGATCGTCAAGTTTGTTCAGCATTTTTCCGGCTACATCCAATATTAAACCAAGGACTAAATGAAGTTTTACCACTTGGATTATCTCAAGTCAGTGGAGAAACTGTATCTATAGATTTAAGATTATCAACATCAGAAATATGGCATCAAACTAGACCAGAACATCGCAATCATATTAATAGGTGTAAACGTAATGGATTTACTGCAAGAATGGTGAAGTTAGAAAAGTATATAGATAAATTTATAAGTGTATATAATGAAACTATGAACCGCGTAGAAGCGAAAAAAGATTTTTATTTTGATAATGATTATTTTCATAAGTTGGCAACCTTAAATAAAAATATTTACCTATGTCTCATAGAATTCGATAATCAAATTGCTTGTGCTGGAATATTTAGCGAATGCTGTGAAATAGTTCAGTACCACCTAGGAGGGACAAAAAACGAGTTTTTAAAACAAGCTCCTAGTAAGTTAATGTTTGATTACGTTCGATTTTGGGCTAAAGAATGCGGAAATAAATTTTTGCATTTGGGTGGTGGTGTTGGCTCAGCTAAAGATAGTCTCTACAATTTCAAAGCAGGTTTTTCTAAGCAAAGACATCAATTTTTAACACTCCGCCTAATTATAGATGCAGAACAATATCATTCTTTAGTTAAACTACAAGCAAACTATTTAAAAACCGAGCCAAAAAATTTACTTGAATCAAATTTTTTTCCTGCCTATCGTTCTTTGAATTGAGTAAAAACTAATAATATTCATACAAAAATATAATTTAATTAGCAAACTGATTCAGTTAATCTAAATGAATAAACCAATTCTGCTTTCAACACCTCACATAGGCGAACGCGAACTAGAATTAGTTAAAGAAGCTTTTGCAAGTAACTGGATTGCTCCTGTTGGTCCGCACATTAATGCTTTCGAGGAAGAATTTTGTCAAGTAACTAGTGCTAGTTATGCTGTTGCTGTGACTTCGGGTACAGCGGCTCTACATTTAGCTTTGCGATTAGTTGGTGTTGAGGCTGGTGATGAAGTTTTTTGTTCTACTTTGACCTTTATTGCTAGTGCTAATCCGATTATTTATTTAGGAGCAAAACCAGTATTTATTGATAGCGATCGCACTTCCTGGAACATGAATCCCGAACTGTTAGCAGAAGCACTCGAACACCGTGCTAAAAAAGGCAAATTACCTAAAGCAGTTGTGCTTGTACATTTATACGGTCAAAGTGCAGATATTGACCCTATTTTGCAGACTTGTAATCAGTATAATATTCCCTTAATTGAAGATGCTGCTGAAGCTTTGGGAGCTACCTACAAAGGACGTTCATTAGGAACTTTTGGACGCATTGGCATTTACTCGTTTAATGGCAATAAAATTATTACTACTTCTGGCGGTGGAATGTTAGTTTCTGATAATTTAGAATTAGTAGAAAAAGCGCGTTTTTTAGCAACCCAAGCACGCGATCGCGCTATTCACTACCAACATTCAGAAATTGGCTATAACTATCGTCTTAGTAATATATTAGCTGGTATCGGGCGTGGTCAATTGAGTGTTTTAAATCAACGAGTAGCAGCTAGGCAACATAATTTTGAAGTTTATTACCAGGCTTTAAAAAATCTGCCAGGAATAGAATTCATGCCAGAAGCTAATTATGGATACGCTACTCGCTGGTTAACTTGCATAACAGTAGAACCTGAAGCTTTTGGTACAAACCGAGAACAACTTCGCCTTGCACTTTTTGAACAACAAATAGAATCCCGTCCTGTGTGGAAACCTTTACACATGCAGCCTATTTTTGCTGAGTGTGAATGTTTTGGTGGTGCAGTCGCAGAAGATTTATTTGCACGCGGTCTTTGCTTACCTTCTGGATCTAATCTTACAGACGAAGATTTAGATATAGTAATTAGTCAAATTCAAGCAGTTCATCGAAAACATCAACAAATAACTAGCGAGTCAGAACTCATAATTGACAAGAATTTATGTATAAGTAGTAAATAAATTAGGAAAATTCAAACTCTATTGAAAATAAATTTATACTTAATTCTCGTATTGAAAATAACCTATTCTGACTCTTGAATTATAATTTCTAACTTCTGAATTATCAAGTATTTACGATTTTTTTATGAAAATACAAGAATCTTCTAAAAGTTTCGATAATTATGGGCAAATCCTAAAACGTCGTTGGATTCCTGCTTTAAGTGTTTTTATCTGTGTATTCGTAATCTTACAAGTAGCTACATTTTTTAAAAAGCCTTATTACTTAGCAGAAGGGAAGTTAAAATTCCAAAGAATAAATACTACTTCTTCTTTAACAGGAGTAGGAACAGAAATAGGTAAATTAGAACCATTAGTTGATGATAAAAGTAATCCTCTCAATACAGAAGCAGAAGTTATTCGTTCTATTCCAGTTCTTAAAAATACAATAATTAGACTTAATTTAAAAAACAATAATAATGCACAATTAAAAACAAAACAATTTTTGCAAATGTTGACAGTAAAGGAGATTAAAGGAGCTGATATTCTAAGTATCTCTTATAAGGATACAAATCCAGAAATAGCTGCAAAAGTTGTTAATACTCTCATAGATGTGTATTTAGAATACAATATATCTTCTCATAGAACTCAAGCTGCAACTGCTCGCAAGTTTATAGAAAAACAACTACCAAATGCAGAATTAGTAGTTCGACAAGCAGAAGCAGAACTAGCAGAATTTAAAGAAAAACATAAAATTGTATCCCTACAAGAAGAAGCAAATAAATCACTGGAACTAATCACACAATTACAACAGCAAATTAGTGAAGCTAAATCTAGATTTACTGATGCTGAGGCACAGACTCAAGTAATCCGCAAACAATTGGGTATGAACTCCCAACAAGCTGTAATTATGACTTCCCTTAGCCAAACTTCAGGGGTGCAAGATATTCTTAAAGAAATCCAACAGCTAGAATCACAATTGGCAGCTAGGCGGACTGTTTTGCAAGACAATCATCCAGAAATTATTGATTTACAATACAAATTAAACTCTTTAAATGGACTACTACAACAACGGATTAAAAACGTTGTTGGTATAAGTTCGCCACAACTAAATAATAATTTTCAATTAGGAGAATTACAACAGCAACTTTCTGCCAAACTTGTAGATTTAGAGTCAACTCGTCTAGGTTTAGCAAGCCAAATCACTACTTTATCTAATTTACAAGCTGCTTATAAGCAACGCTTGAACAATCTACCAAGATTAGAACAACAACAGCGACAATTAGAACGTAAAGTAGAAGCTGCACAATCTACCTATTCACTTTTACTCCAAAAACTGCAAGAAAGCCGAATAGCAGAAAATCAAAATTTGGGTAATGCCAGCATGATATCGGAAGCTGAAGTTCCAGAAGAGTCAATTTCCTCTCCGATATTTTTGTATTTGAGTACAGGTTTATTGTCTAGTTTGGCAGCTTTGGCAATTGTGTATATTTTAGAAAAAATAGATAAATCAATTAAGAATGTTGAGCAGGCAAAGGAATTATTGAATTTTACTTTATTAGGGATTATTCCTACTTTCAATAAATCTAAAAACTCTCTTCGTGGGAATGAAGAACTAGAATTATACACTAAAAGGCTTGTAGTTAGAGATGCACCGCGATCGCCTATTAATGAAGCTTACCGAATGCTGCGGGCAAATCTCAAGTTTATGAGTGCTGATAAGGAATTAAAAGTTATAGTTATTACTAGTTCTATACCCAGAGAAGGTAAATCTACAGTAGCGGCTAATTTAGCTCTCACAATGGCTCAAATGGAGCGAAAAGTCTTATTAGTAGATGCAGATATGCGCCGTCCTGTTCAACATAAAATTTGGGAATTGATTAATAATCAAGGGCTTAGTAATTTGATTGTTGGGCAAGCTGAAACTAATACAGCTATCAAACAAGTAATGGATAATTTGTATGTCCTAACTTCTGGAGTTATACCTCCTAATCCAGGTTCACTGCTGGACTCAAAAAAAATGGCTGCATTAATTCAAACTTTTTCTATTTACTACGACTTCGTAATTATTGATGCTCCATCATTAAATGTTGCAGCTGATGCTGCTACTTTAGGTCAAATGGCTGATGGTGTTTTGTTTGTTGTTCGTCCAGGAGTAGTTGATTCTGTTAGTGCCACAATTGCAAAAGAGCTTTTAGAAAAGTCTGGGCAAAATGTCTTGGGACAGGTAGTAAACGGAGTTGTTCCCCAGCATGAACGTTACAGTTATTACTACTCAAATGAAGAAAATAATGAAGAATTTACAAACAAAAAATTACCTGTTAGAATCAAGTTGCCTGGTTTATAGTTCACAATAAAGTCTTACTGTTAGTTGGGGTAAATTTTCTCAAACAAATACATTACTAACTAACTTTTGTTTATTATTTAGCGATGAAAATAACAATAAACATAATTACTTTAAATTTCATTACAGTTACCTCACAATTGTGAATATCACAGCCACAAAAATGTACGTATCTCAATTTGGAGAGATTGGGGAGTTTGTGATTACTCGTAATGGTGATAAGTAGAACGAGGTGAAAAAACCAAACTATGTGAAGATAAGTAAATACGGATAA
>JAQYWR010000077.1 GCA_029379225.1 Nostoc sp. S4
TTTGCGCTTTTTATTTACTTTTTACGGGTTTATTCGGTTAGGTGCAAGATGTGAGTAAACTTAATTAATTGCAAAAACCTAAAGAGCTTTGCGCTAAAAATCTATTTTTAAAATATATGAATAAATATTAATAATCCTTAATAGTAAAGACTATTAAGGATTGATGATAGGAGCAAAAACTGCTCAAAAACCTGATTTTTCCTTAAAAATCATCGAGAAACTGACTAAGGCGACTGATTACAGGGTCAACCTCTTGAGGAGGGGCAGGAACAGTATAAGAAGTATTATTTACTACTTCTACTTGACTTGGAGACTGGATTAGCGATCGCTCATTGACAACGAGTGCCAATTGTGCAACTTGTTGAGAAAGTTGCAGTAGGTGGTGTTCCATCGCCTCCAAACGATTAGATCCCTTGGCAAAAAAACGTTCCTCAAGGCCAGCTACTTGACGTTGCAGCTCGCCGATTTGTTGTTCAATCGGTGTTGTTGCTGCTGTTTTTGGAGCAGGTCGTACAGATTCCGGTACACACAAGGATTGCCACAGGACTTCTTTACATAGGTCGCTGAAAGTTTTGTCGGGTTGTTTCTCCAAATAACTTTCCACTTGTGCTAACAAGCTTTCATCAGCAAGCCCTGGGTTGAACGTGACGGATTTAACTACCTTTTTTGACCATTGGAACATTAGTTTTAAGCCCTAGCAGCGCGAACGGCGGACAATTGCGCCTCTCCATAAATATACTGCCCTAAAGCATTCGCCTGCCGGGAAGGTGCAGATAAATGAGCATTAATCTTTGCTTCCTTGAGCAGACGTTGAACATCTTCCCAGAAAAACTCACCGCCCCCACCAGTGATAATCACATCTGTGACGCGTTCTGGCAACCAGGCTAGCACGCGGCTGCAAATTTCTCGGGAAAACATCTCTATGAGATTCGGCAGAAAATCGTCTAGATTGGTTGGCTTACTAGCACCTTTCGGACGGTAAAAGCGTTCGCCTTTGGGTTTGTTAACAGCAGAAATTAAGGCTAGAGATTGACTATCCGCTCCCTCAATTTCAGCAGCCACCAATTCATAAAACTTATTCATCCCGAAGTCTTCACTCTTAGAAGCACCTCTGGCAAAGCGGAAGTTATCCACCATCAAAAGATCGACAGTTTGATGCCCGATATCAACGATCGCTACCGATATTTTTGTAAAATCGGGACTGCCGGGGCTTTTCTTCGGTTGAGCTTCAGACCATAGCAAGCTGCCGTAGCCTTCTGGCATCACCCAAACCTTATTGACGTTCAAGGACACAGATTCGCCTCGAAAGTTTAATACATGAGGGCCACCTACTTGGCTGATTAACTGTGCTTTTTCCTTTTCAAATTGCTCTAAAGAAAGAAAAGGCAGACCCAAGACAACTGAAATATCGTCTTTGAGTTTGAAGTACCCAGCACTTGCTAGCACTTTTATCAGTGCAGCCTCTACCTTGGATTGCCCTACTCCTAAATTCGCTCCAAAATCTGCTGCTAACTGACCTACAGCATATCCGTTGCCTTGATATTCCAGCCACAAATCCATCAAAGGGTCGGTAGCGCGCGCTTCAAATACACCACCGCGTACCTGTTCTATTGACATCTGCTTGACGTTGGCAGGTACAAATACTACACTACCAGGTTCGCGACTCACACAAGTTTTTGTAGAAGTTCTACCTAAATCAACACTAAGAATGGTTTTGCCTGAAGTTGTCGCTGGCTTTGCAGGATTAACAGCATTTATGGGAGTCGATGCCGATACTCTATTCATCGGTATGGCAGCGGCATTAATGGGGGTGGCGGCGGAAGGTTGGTCTGTCATGAAAGCTCCTAGTTCTAACTTAACTGTAAAAAGTTGTCATGCTCATCTTACAAAAATGCGAGCAACCAGAAATTCTAGGTTGCGTCAAGTGTAGCTAGAAATACGCCAAAAATTAATTCTGGCAATTGCACATCTAGTATTATTTGGCATAGTGTAGGCGAATTTTGGCCAGATGTAACCCCTGCTTTCACTGCTTTCAAACCAAAAGCACCTCTGTTTATCTTCTGGTGCATCTGAGTTGCTGCTTGAATATCCAGAAAACAAATGTTAGAACTAAACCTCCAAGCACAATTTTAGACACAGGAGCAAGGTACTTATCCACAAGTTCATATTGACTACCCAATATATATCCTGAGTATGTTAGCAAACCCACCCAAGCAGCGCTACCTAAGGTTGTGTAAAACACAAATGGCAACAAGTGCATATTGCCAATTCCTGCGGGAACAGAAATCAAAGTACGGATTCCTGGTACAAGACGACCAATCAATACTGCTTTGCTACCTTGTCGGTTAAACCAGCTTTTAGCCTTAATAATATCTTTACTAGATATTGCCAGCCATTTTCCATATTTGTCAGCCCAAGCTTTCAAACGCTTTTCGCCCAAAAACTTACCTGGATAGTACCAGATAAGTGCCCCTAATACAGAACCCAAAAGTCCTGCAAAAAATACACCAATCAAATTGAGCTTTGCCCCTCCTGGTTGATATGGACTTGCCGTAAATCCAGCCAGTGGCATAATCAATTCTGAAGGAATAGGGGGAAAGAGGTTTTCTAGAAACATCAGTAGAGCGATTCCCCAATAGCCCAAAGAGTTGATAGTATTAGTTATCCATTCAAGCATTGAGTCGATCCATAAAAATTACTGTACTTATTTTTTTACTAAATTCAACATGAGCTTTCTCAAAATTTACAGCAATTTTATTTAGTATGAAGTACAAAGTTAGAAATTTTGTACTAGGAGGCAAAAGACACCAAACTCTGTATATTTGATTTTGAGTTTTGGGTTTTGTAGGCGACTTATCTACTTATTTGCAAACTGCTGTAACTATCTGTATTTTTAAAGTTAACGTAACTCAGCTACACTAAAAATTAGTCTTGCAACTGACAACAGAATCACAGGCATGGTACCTAGATTTTCTTTTCTAATTAATTAGATCCTCCTTAGCTTACTTTTTAAAAAGACTAGGGAGGATCGAAAGATTTTATGACAAATTTAAAAATATACTTTAGGGTTCTGTTCTGAGAATTATCCCTCTTTTGTCACTCTCTGAAGAGTAAAATAGCTTCAAGGTGTTGGCATTGGGTAAGGACTACTGTAAATAATGGATGTATCGCTCCAAGTATTAAAACATGAAGCGCGATCGCCAGTAAATACAGTTTCATTTATTGATAAGTACTGTGCAGGGTACGAAGATTTGTTTCAGTGAGGTAAGAAGTTTTGAATGTTTTAAGTATTTGCATCTGGGAATGATATCAGAGGTAAAAACAAAAACGCTACCAGCAATTGCTCGTGCAGTAGGATTAAAAAACTCTCAAGCGTTACATCATTTTTTATCTGATTCTCCTTGGAATATAGAAACAATTTGCCTAAACTAAAAAGTCTCAGCACTAAAAGCTCCTATCCCGTTGGCGTTGGCGTAGCGTGTCGCAGACAAGCGATCGCTCCCATTGCTAACTAGAGGTGCGATCGCTTATGTATACAACTCCCAGTCATTTCAAATTTATGATGACGCAAAGTTTCTTGTTGAAGCAAACGGTGAAAAGAGAATAGAGAACTTTGCTGTTGAATATTGCAAGGATGTGGCAATGAAACCAGGAATTATTGACGATGAAGTCTTGAATTTAGCTAATAATGATTGAGTGGACATGATATCACTAACTATTAATCATCGCAACAATAGTAGACAAAGGCACTTCGGCAAAGTAGTTTTGCTGAAATTGTTCTTCGCTAACCGCGGCTAAAAACTGTGCAACAGCTGCATCACCATTGGTTTCAAAGACATTGCTAGGATTCCAGGTGAATTGCAAATCGCGGTCTTGTCTTGTAACTGTAAATCCCCAATATTTTAAAGCTTTGATTCCTAAAAATAAGGTGCGATCGCTTACCCCAAGTCTATCTAAAAGTTGTCTGCGAGTAACTGGTTGATTGGTACGACTAAGATATTTAGCAATCCCAACCAAGGTTTGCCAAATTTCTTTTGGTGGTTGGTGGTTGGGTTTAGACCAAGCGATCGCTAGTTGTTGATTATCAAGCGCAGACACCGAGTGGCTTGTTGTTAATCGCCGCAACCAGGCACGTAAATCATCCCAGTTAGTCGGACAATGTTCGAGAATCAGTGCTGTTAGCGGTAGCGGGGCGTTTAGCCCGGGCTGAGTGTTAAGTGCTGAGTTGTCTTGATTCCGCAAGTCGAGGATGAATGGTAAGTACTGAGTATCCAGTGCTAAGTTTTCACTTAGACGCACGGCAATTAATCTAATTTCATAGCGTTTTTTAAAGGTGTTGTAGTCAAGTTCTGCTATACAATCACACCTTCCGACCGACAATTCATCTTTGTAGTGTCCCCACCAAATACCAGGAAAGGGACTTCTACTCGAATCATCTCGAATGTCAAACTCAGTTTTAATATACTGTACCTTTTTTCCTCGCCAATCTTGCTGATTGCGATGCCAACTGTTCTCAAACCAGCAGTTTTGAATTAGCAATTTTGGCACGGGGTTACCCATTCCACAAGGTTCTAGTAATTTCAGTTCTAAAAATAACTCTTTCCCCAAGTCTGCAACTGTTACCACTAAGTCTGCTTGGACTGTTGGCGTCAGAGTTGTACCTCCCAAAGATTGCCGTAACTGCTGATTAATTGCTGCTGAAAATAAAGGAATATTTTCAACTGGCAAACTTAAACCCGCTGCAAAAGGATGTCCGCCAAAGCGATGCAACAGATGTGCTTGGTCTTTTACTAGTTGATACAAATCGACGGAATTCACCGAACGCGCAGAACCACGGGCTAAGGGTGTAGGGGTAGAATCTTCACTCCCCTCTGTACTTAATAAAATCGTCGGGCGTCCTGTTTCTTGGGCTACTTGTCCAGCGACTAAGCCCAATACACCCGCAGGCCATTGGGCATCTTCGAGAACAATGACGCTGGTGGTTGATAAATCTAATTGAGTGAGTTTTTGGGCTACTTGTGCTTGTACGTCTTTCTGCAAGGATTTGCGACGAGTGTTTGCTAATTCTGTAACTTCGGCTAGTTCGTTACAACGTTTGGCATCACGACTAGTTAACAATTCAACGCAGAAACTAGCATCACCTTGGATGCGGCTAACAGCGTTGATTCGCGGCCCCAAACCGAAGGAAATATCTGTGGGGCGATCGCCACTTTTCTGGCACAATTCTAATAATCGCCCTACTCCCGGTCGCCGACGTGCTGCGGGTGGCTGTTGGAAATCTGCTTGCAGTCGTTGAATTCCCAACTGTGCTAAATAGCGACAATCTCCACTTAGCTGCACCAAGTCAGCAATTAATCCTACCGCCACTAAATCTAATAAATCCTCTAATGGATGTTGGGGAACATCAGGCAAAGTTTGATAAAGGGCTTCTACCAACTTATAAGCTACCGCCACTCCAGAAAGATGAAATAGCTGATGTTCCTTGGGCAGATATCGAGGATTGATAATCGCTGCAACTGGTGGGCGTTCTTCAGGTAAAGTGTGATGGTCGGTAACTATGACATCGATACCTAGCTGTTTAGCATAAATAATTTCATTAATATTTGTGCTACCCGTGTCGCAAGTGACTATTAATTTACACCTTTGCGTTGCTAAATTCTCAATTCCTTGATTATTTAGTCCGTGGGATTCTTTTAAGCGATTGGGAATGTAATAAACTAACTCGATATTTTGGTGAAAAAACTCTCCCAATCCATCCCAAAGTACGGCAGTGGAGGTAATACCATCAGCGTCAAAATCTCCCCAAATAGCAATTTTTTCACCAGCATCACGCGCTTGTTGTAAACGGGCGATCGCCAGCTGCATTTCTTGTCCAAATTCAAAGGGACTTGCTGCTTGATAAGCTTTCTGGTTAATAAAAGCTGATAATTGTGATTTTTCTTTGATGCCTCGTTGCCACAACAATTGTGCTGCATACAGTCCATTTGATGCGGGTGTATGCTGTTTAACTGCTTGGATAAACCACTCTGGCGGTTGTTCTGTTGTTGCTAGAGTCCATTGTTGTGCTGACATACAAATAAAGTTAGGAAAGTAATAAATTAAATCTTCAAGTCTCTTACTTTGTGGTTTTTGAAAGTATAGCTCTACTCACATAGATTAGGAGATTCAAAAAGTGGAAATTTCAATATTAGCAGTATTTGAACCTTTAGTATAGCTGCCTTCTAGTATATTTTATCTGTGTATTTCTATAGCATTCCTAAATAAATTGTCTAATTATTCTTAGAAGCGAACAATAGGCAATAGATTTTTTCACAAATAACTTAGGATTGCTATAGAAATACAAAAATCCAAAGAATAAAAGTAGTACGTTCTGAAAGCTTTACTCCCAATTTCTCAACCGAAAGCGTACTGGCATTTTATCAGACGGATAAATTAATAAGTTTTGCTGTAATTCTTCTAGAGAAGAACGACCCTTGACTAACTCCCAATCGAAGTAGCGGAGCAATAATGCTAACATCAGAGTTCCTTCTAGCATTGATAGATGCTCTCCCAAGCAACGATGAGGCCCTGAGCCAAAGTGTATCATTGGCAGTGAAGTATCCTTACTCTTGTCTAACCAACGTTCTGGCAGAAATACCTCTGGATTAGTATAGACTTGTGGATCTCTTCCAGCAGCAAGCATTGACCAGGATACTCCTGTACGCGCAGGAATCACTTTACCAGCAATTACAGTGTCGCGTTGAGTCTGCAATGAAGTCGAGCCTGAGGCGACTGAATAAAGGCGCAACGTCTCCTTGAGAATTGCACTAATATAAGCCAATTCCTTGACGTTTTCTGCATTAATGCAGCCAAAGCTTTGCCAAACTTGGTCAACAATGTCCTGTGCTTGCTGAAAAACCCTTGGATTTAAGCTCAACTCTCCGACTGCAAAGGATAAAGTATGGGCTGTGGTGTCAGTACCAGCTATTAAGAGTTCAAGGCATTCTCCTATTAATGTTTCACGATTGTATTTTGGTTCTTTAGCAGCAATTTTGACTAACATTGATTCCTGGAACAAAGGACTGACTTGTAATAAATTGCTCTGGTTTTGTTCTCTCATCTGTAAAGCTAAGTCTACACGGGGAGTCAGAAATTCCTCTAAATATCGCCTTGCAGCCCAATAATCTCGTGAATTCTTAGTTGGCAAATATTTCATCCATCTCTTCTCGCCAGTAGCTTGTCGTAGAAACCGATAGCCTACAATAGACATCGCTTCATACGCTTTGGAAACTTCCAAAGGTGACCCTTCATCACTAGTACTCTTTCTATCCACAGGAATGCCTAGTACTAGACAAGAAATCACTCTCATTGTTAGTTCTACAAATAGAGGATCTACCTCAACTTCTTTTGGTGGTGCAGCTTCTTTCAATGTCTCAATTACTTGTTCGCAAGCTTGGCTAATAACTTGAAGATATTTGGAGAGACCGCTAGAACTGAATTCTGGGTTCCAAGCCTTGCGTCGCCACTGCCACTCGTTTCCGATTTCTCCTATCATAATGCGACCAGCCATATCGTTCCAAGCTTGACGCAATAGCTCAGGTCTAATCAAGCTACCATCTCTCATTCCATTGATAATAGTATCTTCAATAACTTTCACCTTAGTTAAAACAACAATTGGATAGCTGCCATTCCAGACAACATACATCGGACCTAGCTGTTGACTCCAATGAAAAAGTTGCAAGAAGAACTTCTTCTGTTTCACTGCTGCTAATATTTGCGGAAGATTTCCTAATAGCCAGTATTTGGGAGGAGAAGGAAGTGATTGTAGAGAGTTATATCTATTGTTTTGTTTCCACCAGCGCCAACTAAGTGTTCCCGCTATGCTAGTAATGCCTAAAACTGTCGCTAAATATGGAAATGAGAAAGAATAATCAATCTGAGCAATAATTTCTTGGAACATGAATCCACCTTTGTTTCCCAAAAACTTCAGATTACCCAGATACTAACTTATTGTTTGACAATTTGCTCAGCGTCTTTTTCTCTGAGAAAATTAATATTAATAAGATTGACCATAGTTTAAATTCATAACTTTTAACTCCTGGAAAGACTTGGGTTAATTGCGTCTCTAGTCTGAAGAAACAAGTCAGAAGTCAGTCTTGATGAAACAAGTTTTGCTGCCATACATGAAAAAGGAATATTCCTTACACCCCACACCCTACACCCTTTTTCGGGTCAGAAGACAGAAGGAAAGAGGATTTGACTTGTTTATTTCATTGGTAGCGAGTAGTGTACCACCACTGCGCCTGCTCCTAACTTTTATCAAATTGGCAATTCTTCTTCAGTGATTTGAGATTCACTCACTAACGGATTAATTAGTATTTCATTAGCAGCGCTATCGGGTTTCCGAGCGCGAATTGCTGGACGCGATCGCCTATAACCTGCTCTTTCGGCTTTTTGGTGTTCGTAATCAATTAATCTGCCATAATATTCATGTTTACTTAAATTCATTGATAAGAAAATATGCTGGCGGATATTACCAAAACCTTTGCGGTGAAAAAACTTTAATGCTGAAGTATTGGTGGGGTCAGTATCTACTAACATGAACCGTGCCCCATCTTCAATCATTCGAGCGACAACTTTATCAACTAACTTGTCTGCTACTCCCCGACGTTGGAATCTGGGACTAACTCCCAACCATAAAATGTAACCGTAAGTCCAAGATGCTTTGGTTATAATGGTTCCCAAAACAAAGCCTGCTAGTTCTCCATCTGTTTCAGCTACGAGGCAATATTCTGGGTCTGTATTGTAGAGTCCAATGACTTCCCATTCATCCCAAGTGCGGTATAAATAAGGATATAAATCGCTGGTAAATAACTCTTCTCCCAAGTGATAAACGGGAGCAATGTCATCTATTCCTAATTCGCGAACGTAAATCGCTTCAGTTTCGTCAAAGGTGGGCATAAATTTTCAAATTTTTAAATACTAATGAAATGAGTTACAATTTCAAATGTATCTATATTTTTAGTAAATTTATTCATCAAATATTTTCTTAATTCTTTAACTATTTTGATTTTTAAGTCCCTACTTCTAAATTTTTGCTATTAATCTCTATAGTTAGAGTGAAACTTCTTGAATGCTGTCGAAATTTGGCAAGGTATCTTTGACTGTTTCTTCTGTAAATGATATGCGATCGCACCGCTGGGTAAACTGACAATAATCACAAGTTTTACTACCCGGTGCCACTTGCGGAAATTCTTTGTTATTTTGGTAATCTTCCAACCAATCAGTTAACTGATTTAACAGTTGATTAAGTTTCTTTGCTGTTTTCGTATGTTGAGTAGTATTGTAATTAAATTTAATATTTTGTGGTTTGCCCTCGGATTGAACAAACCAGTAAGTCATAGAAATGTTTTCTGGCAAATAAGCGCTAGTTTCAGCCAAAACATACATATAAAGCCGTGTTTGCCAGTTGGATTCTAACTTGCGTTTATGGGGTGGTTTGGGATAAGTTTTCCAGTCGAGAATTTGCGCTTGTTGGTTATCTGCAATCAATAAATCATAGACAACCGTCAATAAATAATCCTGAACTTGGAGAGTGCGGTAGTGTTCGCTTTCACGAAAAGTTTGATTATCGCTTGCAGACGTTAATATTTCTGGGGCTGCATCAGCAAAACCCGCCATCCAGCTTTGCAGTTGAGCATCTGCTTGCAGGAAACTATCAATTGGCAAACCCATTTCTCGCTGCTGCATTAGCAGGTGAAAGCGACTACCTAAAGTTTGCCGTTCCTCGTGTTCGGGATTTGCAGGGGAATTGAGTTGTTCTAAGTAAGTGTGTTGAAATTTACGCGGACAAGCTTCTAGTAAGTTAAGTTGTCCTTGAGACAATCGGAGTAATTGAGTGGAAGCTGATAGCATTCTTCTATTTTAGAAGCGATCGCTATGAGAGTAACTTTAACTCAATTAAAAAACCTCTCCCTAGTTTTACTATGTAAAACCCTCCCTCTTTGAATCACACAGGGATAGACTTCAACTCTAGTTCAAGGCAGGGAGAGATTGGTCGAACTCACGTTTTATAGAAATAGACGTTGCATTGCAACATCTCTACTATTTACCAACTGCATCCTTAAAGGGGTAGATGCGTCAAAAATAAACAATCCTACCTCTTTTTAGAAGATAGGATTTCATGTCAACAATCAACACGGTTACGTAATTTACCAGACATGAGATGAATTCTGCCTGATTAGTGCATTTCGTCGTATTCTGGGGATTCAACTCGTCTTGCTTCTAAGCGAGAAGCAGGCAAAAATTCCGCACGACGTACTGGAACCAAGGGCGGTGTGGGGCCTTGGTAAGGGTGAATCACTTGTACAGTACGGGTGGGACGTTGGCGTGGCGAGAACAAAGCCAAGACTCCAGCAACGACAACACCACCGCCAATAGTCAGAGTTGCGCCTCCTACTGCCCAAAGCATCGGCGAAGACCACCAAGGATTTTGTGGCTGGAATGCTGCTTTTTGTTGGTTATTCTGTTGAGCTAATTGCCACTGCTGTTGAGTATTAAAATTTTGAACTTGGCCTTGGAGTTGCTGGTTTACCAACTTCAGCTGTTCGTTATCCTTTTTTAAACTCTCCATCTGCATATTCAGCTTTTCCATTTCTACACGCTGGTCAGAATTTGGAGGTATTGGCTGAGTATTAGGATAAATTGGTTGCTGCCCATAATACCCAGGAGGATATTGTGGCTGGATTCCTTGGGGTGCTACTACAGTACCCGGCATTTGAGGAGCAACAGCGAAGTTAGGTTGTAGGGGAATATTCGTGCCTTTGAGCAATACTAGAGCCGCCAAGCCAGCAACAGCAACCCCACCGATAAATGCCATACTCTCACTCATCGTCTTTGCCCCTCAACTGCAACGTAACTATAATCATTTGTGACTGAATCACACTCACACTCATAATTTTTGACCGTTTCACATAATACTCAGACTATAAGCGACTTTATCAGCTAGTTTTTTTACATCCTGATATCTGATGTTAATATTCAAGACCAGAACAGTCAAATTGTCTACTAAACTGAGGATAAAAAAACTACGTTGTTACACTTTTTTAATCTACTTTCTCGCTCTCATCAAGATGAGTATTTGTACTGTTAGTAGTCTTGATGGCTGCTTTGAGACTTTGACAAAATTCAGCGATCGCATTTAGTCCTTGTTCTGGTGTACCTTCTGCTAACCGTTTCACAAAAGCACTACCTACAATCACTGCATCTGCTCCCCATTCGCGTACTTGACGCCCTTGGGCTGCTTCGGAGATTCCAAAGCCTACACCAATGGGTTTATCAGTAACACCACGAATTTGTTTAAGTAAATCTGATACTCGCGTTTGGACTTGCGATCGTATCCCCGTCACGCCTGTAACGCTGACTAAATAAATAAATCCTTGGGAGGAACGAGCAATGGCTTGGATGCGTTCGGCAGAACTAGTGGGAGCTACCAACAAGGTGATATCAATTCCTATCTTCCTAGCTGATTCGAGTAAACCTGCGGCCTCTTCTAAAGGTAAGTCAGGTATTACCAATCCCGCCACTCCAGCCGCAGCAACTTGGTGGAGAAATTTTTCAATCCCCCGGTGCAAAATTGGGTTGTAATAGGTAAATAGGACAATGGGCGATCGCATTTTTGGAGTAGTTGCTTGCACCATTTCTAGCACTTGCTCAAATTTGGTTCCCCTTTGCAAGGCACGGGTAGCAGCAGCTTGAATTACTGGTCCATCCGCTAGAGGATCGGAGTATGGTACACCCAGTTCAATGATATCTGCCCCACTGCGATCCAGAATTTCCAAAGCTGCTGCTGTTGTTTTTAAATCTGGGTCGCCAGCGGTGATAAATGGAATCAAAGCACACTCACGATTGTGCCTCAGGGTTTCAAAGCAATCGGAAATTGCAGTCATTAGTCATTAGTCATTGGTCGATTGATCATCAGTCATTGGTCATTAGTCATTAGTCATTGGTCATTAGCATTAGAGGATGTTTGAAAAGTCTAATTGATTACTTCCCTTGGCGATTAAAAGTCCCACCTACACGAGACTTAACCTACGAAGGTAGATTAAGAACCTGGCTTTTGCGTTAGTCACTGAGGTGGACTAAGCTTCGTGTAATCACAAATTGTATTCGTTCAGTACTTTTCAAACAACCTCTTAGGCAAATTACAAAGGACAAAGAACAAATGACAACTGACTAATGATTACTTTATACCTGAGATTGCTCTTCTTGTTCTATCTCGGTTTGAATTCGTGCTAGTTCTTCGGGAGTTAATTCTTCCAAACGCTTTTGCAGAAATTCTTGCTCATACTCATCCCGCTGTTGATGGTAGGTCATTTTTTGTCCCACCGCACGGAAAAAATAGGTAGCTAACCAGCCAACTAACCCAGCCACTAGTAAGAGTTGGCTCCATATACCAGCTTGCTGATTATCGAAGCCGACTAGCTGTAATCCTACATACGCCAAGCCGCCAGCAATAAAAATGCCTAAGCTAATTCCAATAGCGTCAATCCGTCGCATGAGATTTATGACCTACCAATTTTGTTAAACTTCAATTTGTCGTGGTCGGGGTCGAAAATTTAGAAACGGCGATAAAACCAACAAACCCGGAAAGAAGAAGAACACCAAAAAGTACATCAACAAACGCTCGATGGAGCTAGCCGTATACCAACGCTGCTTTAAGTAGAGCAAGACAGCGATCGGGATTACTAGAAGGTAAGCTCCAGCCAAAATCAGATACAGCAGGGCGACAATCATAACTTTTTTTGTCTAAGCATCTATTTCTCATCATAGGCGCAAGAGCCAAACTCAGGGAAGTGTAATCATGATGCTTTCAATAAATACAGGTGTAGGGAGTAGAGAGTAGGTAGTGGGGAAAGAAGGTGTTTAATTTCACTTTTAGCTACTGGTAGGGCGCTTTTAACATACTTTGACATCTGAAATATCAATAAACCAAGGAATTCGCGATCGCTGCCCCATTACAAAGATTAAAAAAGTCGTTAGTATTGACATATTTCAGCTATATGATGCTAATATATTAAACCCAGTGGCAAATCAATGTTATTGTCAAGCAAGCTCGAAAATAATTCCTCCAAATTAGTTAGGAAAAAATAAAAAAGACTTACAACTGGAAAAATATTTTCAATCTAGTTGGACAAAAGACACAATTGATGATGGAATAGATGAGGAGGTATTTGCTGCCTCTACAAAATAAATAGTTACCGAACACCTGCGGGGGTGTGGCGGAATGGTAGACGCTACGGACTTAGATAACTGAGCCTTGAAGGAGAAATCCCTCAAGTGGAAGCTCTCAAACTCAGGGAAACCTAAATCTGGTAACAGACATGGCAATCCTGAGCCAAGCCGAAAAATGTTGTAAGTGCTGAGTGGTGAGTAAAATAAAAACTCGTAACTCATAACTCCTAATTATTCGGAAGGTGCAGAGACCCGACGGGAGCTACCCTAACGTTAAGTCGAGGGTAAAGGGAGAGTCCAATTCTCAAAACTTGAAGCGGTTAGTGCGATCAAGTAGCAGTGAAAACTGTGGGAGAATGAAAATCCGTTGACCGTAAAAGGTCGTGTGGGTTCAAGTCCCTCCACCCCCATTGAATTTAGTGAAAACTGATAATTTTGTTGTGTGACTTTACCCATAACTTTGCCGCAACGGCAAGCTTATGCTTCCAATAAAGGGTGGCAAGGTTATGGTTCCAAACAAATTTCTCTTCGCGCTGCCCTTAAGGCAGCGCGAACTTTTTTGTCGCGAAAACATCCTGGTTTAGCCAATAACCTTGAAATAGCTGCCTCACTAGGATAAATACCTTCAGTGTGAACTTGCCTAACGGCTTGTTTTACCTCCTCGCAACAGTGTTCGATTCGTTTGATGCGAGATTCTTTCATATACTTAACGTACTCGGCTGAAATCGCTCGGCATAGCTCTGGGAAATGCCTGTAAAGAACTCGCTTAGGATACCCAAGGCGTTTTGCTACTGCTGTCATAGGTAACGGTTGTTCATTCGCTTGAAGCGCATTTTCAAGTAATTGTTTAGTGCGATCGCTATCAAACTTTACTTCAAGCTTTTTTGTACTGCTATCTCTCACTTGGTTTTGAGGCGTAGCAGGAAATTGACTAGAATTCTCCTTAAGAGTCTCTTGAGTCAAAAAATCCAGCACAGATACCTGAAGAGTAAAACAGATTTTCAAAATTACATTCAGTTCTGGCAAGACTTTTCCCATCTGCCACATCCAAACCTTGTTTTTGGGAATTTCGAGCATACGGGCAAAAGCAGCTGTGTTTCCTTCAGTAAATTGGTTTACGTACCTACAGAACGCTTGAGCAACTATTTCCCTTTTCAAAGGTTTTGGTAGGTGAGGGGTATTAGCAAGTAATTCTCCAACAGTCTTGATAACCCATGTTTGCCAAATAATCTCTTCCTTGCTCGGTGGGGTTTTATCAGAAGACGGGTAATTAGCAGTAAGATCAAGCCATTTTAAGCAATAAGGGCAATAACCTGGTCTCGAATAAGAAGCAAGAGGAGGAAGCTCTCGTTTGCAATGAGGACATTGCTGGTATAAAGACTGATTGTGCCAATGACAAAGTGTAACTGCCTCAAAAAACCAAATTAAGGGTTCGTAAATTACTTTGTCTTTTGAGGAATACCACTCCTCATAACAGTAGGGACACCAAGCTCGTCTAGAACGAAGTAATCTCCTTTGGGGAAAGATATCAGTCCATGTTAATAAAGTGAGAAAGCGCAAATCACTACTTAGAGTCAATGACTCTAGGACTGTGACCAAATCAAGAGCCATCGTACCTGTTCCATTGAGTGCCCCAGTCAAGCTTCGCATTTCAAACAGATTTGTAGTTTTGTAAGTCTTGGGTATAAAGGACACGAGTTCTCTGGATATTAAAGCTTTTGGGGTTACACAATGAGCTTCTGCTAGTCGAGATATATAACCAGTTAAGCTTTCCACTAATGGAGTACCAATACCAATAGGATCTAATTGATACAACCGACTGCGAGATGGAATAGGAACCTTTGTTAAATTCCAAGATTCGTATGTTTCTAATACACTAGCTAACATCTTGCTGCACTCCGATGGGATCTCTTTTAGCTTTGCGTTTGCCAACCTTTCCTGGCGGACGAGTAGTTTTTGGGGTTTCTTCAGGTAGCACAATTGGTTTTGCGCCAAGTCCTAATGCAGAGCGTAAGTTTTGTATATCTGTTTCCGTTTCAGATAATTGTCGTTCGCCCTCTTGAATTTCCTTGAACATTCTCTGACACTGAGCAACCGACCAAGCACGTTTTTGTAAGTCTTTGAGAGTTACTGTTGTTGTTTGTCGATCCAGAGCATCTTTAAGAGCGCGTGTTAGCCAATTTTTCAGTATGCCAACACATCCTAATGTACGTTCATAAAAATATTCCCAATGAGTAACTAAATCTGGATGCTCTGCAAGTGGTATCTGCTGTTGGAAAGTTAACAATACACTTTTGAAAGCTTGTACATCTTCTGGATTGTCAGCACAATAACGACGGAAATGAATATCGACACTACGACGTGAGAGTTGACCGCTCAAATTACGGAATGTCAGTAATTCGTAAGTTCCTAATAGACAGTGTAAAATGCCTGTCATATTTGCCACAGATTTGAGGCAGTCTAATTGATCTTGTAGTTTGCATCCGCTTGCCATCTTGCCAAAATGTTGTGCTTCATCTACAAAAAATACGTCTGGATGACGATGGATGAGGGCATTTTCTAAAGCTCTGCGTAGAGCAGGTGCAACTACTTTCGACTCAACATTAATTTTTCCAAAATTATCGCGAGAGATACCACGTACACCGTAATCAAACTTGTGATCGATTAAGGGTTCCTCTAAGGCGATTAAGGCGCGTGTGTAGTAATCTTTCCAGTTGAAGTTTCTCGATTCTGGAGCTACAGCTTCAACACCAACAACAGGAACACGAGCGCGATCGCTTTCCAGTTTAGGTAATGCTAGTTCTGTTAATTTTTGCTCAACGCGGAGCCGCAAAGTTGTTTTACCGATACCGCTAGGGCCATAAACAAAGATAAATGAAGCTCCTGCGGGTTCGGCAATCGTTCGCATGAGAATTTCATAGACTTCTTTAAGTCGAGGATGCGCTACGGTGTAATTTTCAAAGTAAGCAAGCCTTTCTGTAGCAGGCCGTGTGAGGAGTTCAAGAGGAAATCCAGTAGATTTTGTCATAGTTAAAACTCTTCATACACTACAAGTGTTTCTGGGACGATCGCTTCATCTTCATCCGCTTGAGAATCGCTATTGCCAAAAGGAACTTGAATAACCTTTGGTTGTTCGTCGCGACTTGTTGTAGCTTTTCCACCTTCAATGACTCTGAAGACTTCCTTAACTTCTGCATCATAGGAACGCTGTTCTAACAGAGCTTCTTGAGCTTCTATCGACTCTAAAAACTCTGCTAAATTCTTAGCCGAAACTTTAGATTGTTGTGCATGATTTGAGGAGCGTTTGCGTAACTCGATACTAGCTAACTTCAGTTCTTTTTCTGAACGACCTTGAAGTTCTGCATAATATTGAGAGATACACTGTACCCATTGTCCTCGAACAAAGGTGTAAGCGATACCAATATTAAACGGGTCATATCTTATTTGCACAGAGGTATTTTCAATTTGGGGATCGCGAAAACTATTAGACCAGTAGTAGATGTAGTTAATTTTTACGCCGCGTCCAGCTTGAACTTTTGCTTTTCCATCTGAGGTGGTAGGTAAGGTAAGAATCTGAAAGTTTTCACCGTAAGGAATCATGCGGTGAACCCGACTGCCACCAATTGCCATACCCGCAGCAAAGGCATCCCTCGGACTTTGAAAAAGTGCCGGATGTTCGTCTGTATCGTAAACTTCGTAAGCCCAAGCACAAAGATATTCATAAAGTAAACCAAGTGTCCATACAGCTTGATTTTTCGGGTTAACTGACTTGGTGACTTGGCGGACGTTACGAGTTATTTGTGTATTACCAAGTAAGTTATGGACAAATTGAGTATTGGAAGTTCCAAATAGGCGTTCGCAAACCGAACCAAAACGAGCTTTGGCTGGAGGTCTTTGCTTTTTTGTACATTCAAAAGTAGCTAGTAGTGTTTCAAAATAAAGGCTGTGAAACTCTGCACCGTTATCTACGACTACAATTTGGGGAAGCCTACCGTGACGCTTGACACAAATTCTTAGCACCATTAAGCAAGAACGATATGAGGGTGAGTCAAACGTTAAGTAAACTGCCAGCAATCGCCGTGAATAAGCATCTACGAGAAATGTTGCCCAAGGTCTGCCAAGATTGCGACCTGTATGAGAGCAAACTAACTCTACATCTAACTGAGTATGATCTATATGTCCAATTTCAAAAGGGCGATCGCCGTGTCTTGGGGTAGTTGTAGTAAGCTCCCAATAGAAGGATTCATGCTGGTAAGCGGCACGGCGACCTTGGCGTTTTTTAGTCTGCTCGTAACCAGTACGGCGTTTTACTTCTTGAGTAAATGCTTTATAACTCGGAGCAATTACACCAGATTGTTCGCAAGCTCGAACTAAAGCCCCGTGAACCTCCCACATTCTTTTTTGTTTCAGAGTTTCATAGTCTTCTAAAATAAACCTCTCCATAATTGCTAAGGTGTCTTCGGGCAGCTTGCGCTGACGATTACCTTTGACACTGCGATGGGACAAAAGCCCAATGTAGCCACAACCGTATTTTTGAAGTGCAGTTAGATATTTAGCTTTCCAGTCACGAATGGTACGGGCTGGTATTGTTTCGTTTTCTGGGGGATATCCGTTTAAGTAAGGTTCGATAGTTTTGTAGCGTTCAAGGGCTTCTGCTTGGTCTTCAGGACTAGCTTGATAAAATCGCTGCCAAGATTCTGTGCTAATAGCTGTTTTTTCTGGTGTTTGGAGACTGGTGATTTTTCCTTGGCGAACCAGATTCTCAAATATAGCTTTATTGAGTTCAATTAACTGATTATTTTCTGCGCCAAGTATAACCTCTGTTTCTCCAACATGGATGATATTTAAACCTTTACCGTCCCAACTAACAGGCGTTCCAGTGGCAAGATTAATTACAGGAGAGATAGCTGGAATATTTACACTTGGCTGCTCAACCATTAATCTATAAGCACTAGCAGTTTGTTCGTCACGGAAGATGAGACATCTTTCTGGTTCAGCAAGTGGTGCAGCATTTAAATCAAAATAGATTTGCTCTTGAGCAATTAAGGTGTAGATATCGTCAGATTTAGCTCCTGTTGGCTGATGGAGTAGTTCTGTTAAAGTGATTCCTGGTTGAGATGACACAATTGCAAGTAATGATTGAGCGATCGCTTCTTCCACTGCTAGGGATTCTGAGCGATAGTAATCTTCTAAAAATTGCAAATTACGTTGGAGAACCCAGTTTATTTCTCTATCTGAACGAATGCGGTAATAAAGCCCAAACTGGTTAGCATAGACTTCTCCTGGCGGACAATGCCATTGATTATCTTCTTGAGAGTAAAAGTAACGATTGGGGTTTTTATCTGTTATTTTTTTCAAATCCTGCTCAGTTTTACACTCTTCCCAACCAGCCGAATTAGTTCGGATGACAAAGAAATCTGGGGTGTGTAAAATGCCTAATCTACGTCCGTTAATTGCTTGATAGTCAAGTTTAATTTGTGGTGGTTGATCGTAGAATTCTAGAACATCTTCATCATGTTCTAACTGATGGACAATTGGCAGTTCAACCCGATGAGACTCAAATTGAATCGTGACTCCCATCTTGCGACTAGGGTAGCGTCCCGAAACATTCTTGCTACCGCCACCAACGCGACGGGATGGCTCAGATGAGCGAACTTTCTCAATAATTTTTTGCCCTGCTTCCGATATTTGAAGGCGAGCAACCCATTGTTCAAATTGCTCTTTCATATAGTCCTTACTAAGCACTTTGCGCTTTATTTTATGAATCTATAAAAATCAGACCATAAAGTTAGGAACTTGTGTATCTGATGCTATACTACTTAACTTTATCACACTTATAGTGTGCATAAGTCCACTGATAGTAGATGGATTTAACGGCGATACTGGTTCAGTATTGTTTTGTGACACAGAAACACTCCAGTATTGAGTACCGCTTTGGCAAAGCGATTAGGCGGCGAAGGCGAGAGCTAGATTTATCCCAAGAAGAACTGGCTGAAAAGTCAGGGCTTCATCGCAACTACATCTCAGGAATCGAAAACGGAGAGCGTAACCCTTCGTTAAAAAATATTGTTAAATTAGCAGCAGCTTTAGAGATATCTGTCTCCGATTTCTTTATTAATTACGGCATTGAGGTTAAGAGTGAATCGGAAACTAATTCCTGAAATTTGGCTTTTAAAACTAAAGTACCAGCGTTTAGGTTAATCCAAGAGAGATGACTATTTACTCAGAACATTGGAACCTAAAACCTTTAGAAATCCCGCAACGGAGTCGGTTATTCTCTCTTGAACCTGTGGCGGTGGGAACACCCTACACAGAAAGTCTTAGTAGCTATCTCCATCGTTTAGCGCAGGCGCATTGTTTAACCTCTCAAAAGCTAGTTATGGGAGAAATTGCGCCACTTATCCTCAAAGATGAGGATAAATCTGAGCTATTGGCAAAAAATCTGAGTCACCTATTGGGAAATAGCGATGCTAAACCGACTATCAACGGAATGCGAGAAATGACAGGAAAGTTAGTCACTGTCTTAGAAGAGTTGACAATGCGTCAGGATTTACGCTTTTTGACCCTTTTAAGCTGGAAAGGAATGATTTATGACAAGGGGTTATTTCGGAAATATCGCGCTTGGTGTCCTTGTTGTTGGGAACAGTGGAAGCTGGAGAACAAAACTATCTATGAACCATTATTATGGTCATTTAAGGATGTAGAATTTTGTTTGATTCACAAACAGCGATTAATAGAAGAATGTTCTCATTGTGGTTCGCGTTTACCTGTGATGGCTAGGCTGTCACCTGCGGGATTTTGTTCTCGTTGTTACGGGTGGTTAGGACAGAAAATTAAAGGCGAAGAGGAAATAGAAAAATATCGAGTTAATATTCAAGGAATTAGCGAATTAATTGCACTTACTCCCCAATTAGGTTATAAACCCATCCCGATTGAGTTAACCCGAAAATTACAATTGATTTTGTTAGTGTTTGAACAAGCAATTGGAAAAGATGTGAAGTTGTTGGGAGATTTAGGAGGAATCATGGAATCGTTGAGGATAGCCTCAACAACTAATCAAAGTCAACCTTATCATTTGGTGAAGTTGATTATTCGTGTGTGTGAGAAAGCAAAGATTAGTGTATCCCAGTTTTTTAGGTCAGATTTTAAGGAATTGGGCAAGATATTGTTCGGGAATTTTAGTCTGGAATTAAAGTTGTAGAAGTTTACTATAAACGCCTAATTGTTCATCATGTTTACATGACATAAGTTAGGATAAGTTATCCTAACGCTGCTTACGTTTAGTCAACAACCACAACCACGCCAGCAAAAAACAAACGAGTGTAGCTAGAAAACTCCCTAGCAAGGATAATGTTAAGGGGTGAATTGGGTACTTAAAATTTATTATCCCTGGTGCGAAGGGTTTATCTATGTGCTGGGTGACAACACCTGAAACTATTGCACCGCCACCAAAGGCTATACCTAATACTTGAATGGTGTTTTCTAAAGAACGATCGCGTTTGGCTTGTTCTAACTCTACTATGCCGCGAATTGTGCCAATCATCTGGTCAAAGAGGTTTTGACCGGAGGTAAGATAAGCTAAGTTTGTGTTAATTTGTTCGACAAAGGTATCTTCAGCTAGTTCTAGGAAGTTGGACAAAAATTCTAAATTATCTGAGTTAATGCCTATTTTATTTAGTTTGTCAAGATATAAACGATAGTTTTTACTATTAGTTTTAATCGTAGTTCTGTGCAGTTCTAAATCTCTTAAATAATCAACATAATTAAAAGAAATTTCTGGTATTTCCTGAAGCCATTGATTGAAATTATCAAATTTTGAATCTATGGAGTTATTTTTTTGCTCTTGAAATTCTTGTTTATACTTTTCCAGCTTATAATAAGCCGATCTAGCTTGTTCATAACACCATATAGCTTCAGAACGAGCATAAATAATTTTCCTGCGACAAAGAAGAAGGTCAATTAAAGGATAATAATATTCTCCTTTGTTTTCTAATTCTGTAGTTAGGGAATGGCTATTTAACCAAATTAGTAAATGACACTGTTCTTCAGGAGAGTTAGGATCGTTTTCATATTCAAATATCGGACTACCTAATAATTGCCCTTGATGCTGACGATAAATCTCTAGTTTTCGGACAGTTTCTTCTGATAATAATGCTTTCACACAAGCATCAGCGAATGCTTGTTCGTTATCTATTTTTCCTACAGGTCGAGCAAAAAATACTAGGGTTTGTCCTAGAGAAGCTTTGATATTTTTAGAAAGTAAGCAATTATCTGGATTTAACCCTTTTAAATCAGCAAGTTTTACTTCTGGATCGGGATAACGTAGAGTTAAATCAAGGGCGTAGGTATCGTGAATTTCTAAAGGATTAGCTTCACCGTTTAAGTGTAGATTTTGTTGATGTTGAATAGCGGTAAATTTTAAGAAACGTTCGGGAAGTATTTCTCCAGTGATGCTAGTTTTTTTATTATTTGCTTTTTCAATCAGTTCAGGTAAAGTTTCTAGTTTAGGAATACCAAGTTGTTTACCAAGCTGCTGGCATTTTAACCATAAATCGTTGGCATTTTTTACAGGGATTTTAGGTTTTTGTAACAGACTATGCTTTAGATGAAAGGCATAAAGAGTTAGTTTGGGATAAGCTATCTTTCCTATTGAAAAATAATCCATTTTAAAATAAAGATAAATGTCGCGGTGTTCAGATACCCGGCTTCTTAAAGAAGCCGGGTATCTAAGTCGAAGTCGGTTTTTTTGTCTCTTTAGCAGATGACGAACTTTGTTTAATTTCATTAAGTATATTCTTTTTATCAAGTTCGTATTTGGGAATATTTGTATTTGCTTGCTTATCGCCTGGTCCTCTTCGTCCTATTTCCTCAAATTTTGCGAAAGCTTCATATACTTCAGGATGTTCTGACAGCCAATCTGAGATAGCATCGGATAAAGATTTAATGTTATCAGGTTGGTTATTAATTAATTGCATTAGTGTAATTCTATCCTCTGCTGAAAATAGAGAAGATTGAGTATTCAGCAGATGGATAAAAATATTAACAATTATTTCATGAACGGACATTATTATTTTCCTATTTGCCAACAACAGTAAATGCAGCCCAATGAAAGGGAGAGTTGAATGGTTGCTCTCCAGTCATATTATTAATTTGACGACGTATGATTCCTTTATTAGTGCTATCTAACGCCAATTTTTTTACCCATTCCTGCAATTCTTCTTTAGTAGCATCCCGCAACCAACGCTGGGCTTGATTCATAGCAAGTGGTATTGACATATCTGTAGCATTTTTTAAAATTTGAATGAACTTAATCATCAAAAAGGATGTTGATAAATCGTTTACCGTCCATAAACTACTTACAACACTGCTACTACCTGCGTAGAGAAAGCCACTAGGTAAGCCGATATATTCATCACTGGTATTATTGAAGTCAGTTAAACCTGTTTCGCAGGCTGAGAGAACCACGAGACGAGTTTGACTAAAGTCGAAGGTTTGTTCAAATAAATTACCCAATGTCAAACATTTACTTAAATCTACAGTTTTCGTATCGGAAACATAGGCATCTGCTAATAGTAGGTAAGAATTTTCGGAAGAATTGAAGTCAAAAGAACCGTGACAAGAAAAGTGGAGATAATTTGCTTGTTTTAATTGTGCTGCGGCTTGGGATAAAGCAGCTTTTGTAGCTTGTTGTTTAGCTAATACTTGGTGGGAGGGAAAGCAAGATAATATGCTTTCTACTTCCAAGTCAGTAAAAGATAAGTCTTCTGTGGGGTTTTGGATGGCAAACAGAGATTGAAGATTAAGACGTTGACGCTGTTGCACTTGTTGTAAGATTTGACAACTAGGTGCATAGCTTACGCCGTTGGCAAATAAGTCAAATAAGTACGATGATTTGACGGGTAGCGCATGGAGAGGTAGCAGGTGCAAAAGGCGATGAGGAATGAGGATTAGTCTATCGCATTCTTGGGGTATTTGGGCTAATATTTCTTCGATATACAGAATTTTTGCTAAGTTTTGTAAGCGTTCTTCTAGCTGATTCTGCCATTGAATTTTATGTTGGTCTTCTGGGTTGTAGTAGTCGCCTAGATATTCATTTACCCAATTGATTAAAGCATCTAAGTCTTCTGGTTGCGATTGCCAAAATGTTAATTCTTGCCCGTGAGCTTTGACAACAAAAGCGAGAATTTTATTTGTGGTAATGTACCATTCTATAATTGCAGTGCTGTCATATAAAGTGTTTTGGAATTGGTCAAATTTGAAGCCAGATCCAACAGGTAAATAACTGTCTTGCAATTCTTGGCGTTGCTGTCGCAATTGCTGGAGATGTTGAGCTAAAGCTGTTGGATTTTTGGCTTTGCTATTCTGGAGTTGATACTGTCCACTGGCTATTTCATCTCGGAGTTGTTCTAGTTTAGTGACAAGTTCTTGAGGAAAGATGCTTGTGAAATCGCGCTCAAAGATAAGTTCAACTAAGTTACGGGTTTTGCTACGTTCAACATATTCAATAGCTTCGGTAAGCTTGCCCAATTCTAAGCAAACTTCTACCATGCATCTATAGAGTTGATTCCATTCTTCTGCTTGTTTGCGTTTGCTTTCATCCCCAGAAAGAATTTCTCCCCGCAAAGATTCGACTGTTGTTATCGCATCGGCAAAGCTTTTGTAAGCGGAGTCAAACTGTTTTTTGTTTTGATATGAAATGCCGAGATTTAACAAAGTTCCTGCGTGGCTTTGAGGAAAAGCGCTGCGGGTTCTAACTTCGAGTGCTGATGAATAAGCAGCGATCGCACTTTCAATATTCTCGGCTGTGTCTCCTAGTATTCTCTCACGGTAAGCACCCCCCAGATTATTTTGCGTCATTGCCCAATTTTCAGGAAAGGCACTGCGGGTATATACTTCGAGTGCTGATGAATAAGCAGCGATCGCACTTTCAATATTCTCGGCTGTGTCTCCTAGTATTCTCTCACGGTAAGCATTCCCCAGATTCTGTTGCGTACCTGCCCATTTTTCAGGAAAGGCGCTGCGGGATCTAACTTCGAGTGCGGCTGAATAAGCAGCGATCGCTAATTCAATATTATCGGCTCTGTTTCCTAATATTCTGTCACTGTAAGCATTCCCCAGATTATGTTGCGTACTTGCCCAATCAACAGGAAAAGCGCTGCGGGTTGTGACTTCGAGTGCAACAGAATAAGCAGCGATGGCTAATTCAATATTCTCGGCTTTTTCTCCTAATATTCTTTGACCGTAAGCAATCCCCAGATTATTTTGCGTTGTTGCCCAATCTTCAGGAAAGGCACTGCGGGTTGTGACTTCGAGTGCAGCAGAATAAGCAGCGATCGCAGTTTCAATATTCTCGGCTGTGTCTCCTAATATTCTGTAACTGTAAGCACTTCCCAGATTATTTTGCGTTGTTGCCCAATCTTCAGGAAAGGCACTGCGGGTTCTAACTTCCAATGCAGCTGTATAAGCAGCGATG
>JAQYWR010000078.1 GCA_029379225.1 Nostoc sp. S4
CTGTTGCTTAAATCCTTTACCTGTAAGCCTTTCAAGACTTAACGGCAAAAGTCAGGTCTCATCATCGGTCATTTTCAACAGGTAAATCGGCTCTACATCACTCTTTAAAGCTAATGCTAATAACGTGTATCCTCGAGATGAATCTAACTCAGCAGCTTGTAATTTTTTTTTAATACCTTTATAACCAATAATTTCAATTAGCAATTGTCGAAGTTCTAAGTCATCTTCTTCTAATAACCATTTTGCTTGCCATTCTGTTGGAGGTAATTTACTGTATTTTTCTGGTAATCTTACACCATGATAAGCGTAGACACTGAAACCATCAGCGTACTCAATAGCTGGTTCAGCTTCTGCATGTAACCGCTGTTGATTATCTAATAATAATTTTGTCGGGCGATCGCAAATAATGCAAAATTCACTATCTTCAATAATCCAACCACATTCTTGAACTAATGATTGAAATATTTTCCAGTCTTCTTTAAAATCAGTAAGACCTAAGACAGAAAAGCCAAAATCAAAACTGGCTGTCCATAAATGATTTTCGGGTTGAAAAGAATCATTAATTTGAGATTCCAGATAACGATATTCTTCAGCAAATTGACTATTTTCTGAAACTCTACTTTCTATTTTATTTAACAAATGCTTGTATAGTTGACTGTTAAATGGTTTTCCTGCACCATGAGCGTAATAAACTATGTCTCCGAATTGCTCGTAAACTTTACTATCTATTTGTTCAGATAGAAGATTTTCTAGCTTCTCAACTATGTGGTAAAATAGCAGGTTATTCAAAGAAGAAGTATCTTGATTATTTTCCCAGTTCTTTATCTTTTGGAAGGATAGCTGGTTAGAAAACCAATTGCACGCAGCGTCAGGACTATCATAAAAAGTAATTTTAGGAATGGGTAAACCAACCATTGCATAGGCATCTTTTACAGCTGACTCTGCTTTTTTTCTATCAATTCGCTGAGTAGAAAATCTAATCTTTTCCCATTTGCTTTTATAAACTGAGATTAAAGCTTCTTGTTCTGGAGTTAGTTTTTCAATTTTTTTACTGGACATAGTTTATATGGAAACATAACAATATTAACTAAGTTGCCGCATTAAGGGCTTAAAACATTATTATTTCTATTAATCTTAAAGGAGAATAAGCTAAGCGTAGCGTCTCGTAAAGAAGAGAAGCTTAACTAAGTTAATTGTCGTAGATTATGTACAACTTAAAAATAAGAATTTGTGCTTAATTAGGATGGCCACTTTATCCTTTAAAAGCGGCCATCTTATCCTTTAAGTGTCAACTTCTAGTGAGGTTACGGTTCACAATTTAGGTTAAGTTATGGGTAGCACAGTCTCGCCCGTCCGTTGCAGCAATATAGCCACACCACAAGAAATAGATTTATGCCTAGTACAAAACTATTTCTCTTTGCTTCACCGCCTCCCAGTAGAAATTAACTTTGAGTAACAGGCTCTTTCGCCAAAAACTTCTCTAATTCTGTCAGCGCATCCGCATCAACTTTAGTTTGCATTGGGCAGAACTTCGGCCCGCACATCGAGCAAAACTCAGCAGTTTTATAGATATCCGCTGGTAGAGTCTCATCATGATATTCCTTAGCTCTTTCTGGGTCGAGTGCTAATTCAAACTGACGGTTCCAATCGAAATTGTAACGCGCTTGAGAAAGTTCATCGTCTCTATCCCTTGCACCAGGCCGATGTCTAGCAATATCCGCTGCGTGAGCTGCTATCTTGTAGGCAATCAACCCGTTCCGCACATCTTCGGCATTTGGTAATCCCAAATGTTCTTTTGGTGTTACATAGCACAACATTGCTGTACCGTACCATCCCGCCATCGCTGCCCCGATCGCTGAAGTAATATGGTCATAGCCAGGAGCAATGTCTGTTACCAATGGCCCCAACACATAGAAAGGTGCTTCGGAACACTCTTCCATCTGCTTGCGGACGTTAAACTCAATTTGATCCATTGGCACGTGTCCAGGCCCTTCCACCATCACCTGTACATTATCTTCCCAAGCTTTGCGAGTTAGCTGTCCCAAGGTTTTCAATTCAGCTAATTGTGCCGCATCTGAGGCATCATGGGTGCAGCCAGGACGCAGGGAATCTCCTAAACTGAAGCAGACATCGTATTTTTTGAAAATCTCAATAATGTCCCGGAAGTGGGTATAAAGCGGGTTTTGTTTGTGATGATGTAGCATCCACCGTGCCAGGATACCGCCACCACGAGAAACGATACCAGTGATGCGGCTTCTTACCAAAGGCAAATGTTCAATTAAAATTCCAGCGTGGATGGTTTGGTAGTCTACCCCTTGCTGGGCGTGTTTTTCAATAATGTGAAGAAAGTCATCAGCAGTTAGCTTTTCAATTGTGCCGTGGACACTTTCTAAAGCTTGGTAAACTGGCACTGTACCAATGGGAACTGGGGAAGCCTTGATAATAGCGGTACGAATTTCATCCAAATTCCCACCACCTGTAGACAAGTCCATCACAGTATCAGCACCGTACTTCACCGCCAGATTCAGCTTATCCACTTCTTCTTGCAGATTAGAAGAGTTGGGTGATGCGCCGATATTAGCATTTACCTTACATTTAGAGGCGATGCCAATAGCCATTGGCTCTAAATTAGTGTGATTAATGTTAGCCGGGATAATCATTCGTCCCCGCGCTACTTCCTCACGAATGAGGTCAGTAGGGAGATTTTCCCGCTGGGCGACGTAGTGCATTTCTTCGGTGATAACACCTTGGCGTGCATAATGCATTTGAGATACATTACTCTGCCCACGCCGCTTAGCAACCCATTCTGTTCGCATATTGAATTCCTCGATAAACAGCTTCCCTCCGCTGGTATTACCCAGACTCAGGTGTTAAGGGTGTGATCTCAGCCTGATGATGTAGGCACCCCTAGCATGGTTGTTGATTGTAGCACTTTAGTTATGGTTGCGAGCAAAGGTGTTAACAATTCCTGAGGTGAGCGAGAATTTGTAATTGCGTTGGAGCGATCGCTATTAGAGGATAGGGCTAAGATTGACTTGTATCGGTAGATAACAGAGTTTAAAGAAGTTAAATTCACCACATTGACTTTAATGACATATATATCCCCAAAAACGCTGACATTTGCAGATTTTCTCTCCCAATACCGAGACAATCCCCGCTATGAACTAGCAGACGGAGAACTAATCGACATCGAACCAACTGGCCCTCACGAAACAGTGAGTGGCAAACTTGCAACCCAAATTGGGATCTACCTTGTTGCAGAACAACTCCCCTGGTTCATTCCTCGCACTTGTTTAATTTACCCGTTTGCAGATACAGCTACAGCTCGTCGTCCTGATGTCGTGGTTCTTGATGAAACTGTTCTCCACCGCAAACCCCTGTGGGAACGAGAACCTGTAATTACTCTTGGACGCTCAATTAAACTGGTGGTGGAAGTTGTTAGCACCAACTGGGAAACTGACTATGCCCGGAAAGTTGAAGAATATGCACTTTTAGGTATTCGTGAATATTGGATTGTCGATTATCGAGGATTGGGTGGTGTGGCATTTATTGGTAAACCCAAACAACCTACGTTCACTGTTTGTCAACTAGTTGAAGATACTTATACTCAACAACAATACCGACTAAACCAATCAATTAATTCGCCGCTTTTGCCCCGTCTTCAACTTGGCTTAGATGACGTTCTGCCTCGTTAAATGTTAAGTGCAGAAAAAATTTAGAAGCGTAGGAGCAAAGCGTTTTGTACCAGCTTGCAAGCCCCGATAGATATCTTCATCGCTAGTTAACACAACATCCGGGTGTGTTTAAATTTAGCACAGATAGCAGCGATCGCGACCCTCTCCTTCGCTCTTAGGCATTCGCAAATCCATCAGTGCCACATCGGCCCAATGTTTGCCGAAAAGTTTTAACGCCTGTTGGCTATTGCAGGCATGTCCGAGTTGCATAACTAGTTAAGAAAAATACTTAAGCAAACAGCAATCCTTAAATAATCTATCTTTAGGAAGATGTTTATTTTATAATTTTTATATTCCAAACTGAGATAACTACAATCAGATGAAAACAATTTCCGGACTTACATCAGATACATGGTGGTTATTGTTGAGCTTAAATAGAAGCGATGTCTATGACGGGCAGTTCAGTAACGCGCAAAATATTGCTGTGTCCCTAGTGCATCCGCGCGAAAAACAGCATATATAAGCATAATTTCTGATATTTGAATAAAATTGTACTTTTGTGTAATTTGCTCAGATTTAAGATTAGACTCACTGCAAAGCATTGCCTGTTATTTGTCGGAACTTAAAAAACAACAGTAGCGTGAGCGAGTTTTTTGATTGAGCGAACTGGCTCTCAAAAGTCACAAAATTAATGGATAATAACAGTTAGCTCTATTCCTGTCAACCTATGTAAGATTGTTGGCAAATTCTTCGGGCAGTGGGAACTAGGAACTGGCGAGACAAATAGGAGAATAACTCCTAACTCCAATTCCGATGCTTCTAACTCTGCACTCTTGCAAAATAGAGAGTGCATAAAGAAAAGCCAAGATTCTATGAGTCACTTTGACTTTTGCAACACAAGCGTATTTGATGGCTAAATCAATTGTTTCAAAAAAACGGCTCAGCAAACAGTTTATCCGCTGGTTGCTGGAAGAAGATAGACGAAAGCGGCAAGGGCGTTACCACAAGGAAGAATCACATCGCCAGCATCCTTGGTGGCAGGTAATGTGCTTGACTGGTGTAGATTATTTCTCGACCCTTGGCTATCAACCTGGTATTGCAGCACTGGCAGCTGGCGCTCTTTCTCCTATGGCGACGCTGATTCTAGTTCTGCTAACGCTGTTTGGCGCATTGCCCATCTATCGGCGCATTGCTGCCGAAAGCAATCATGGGGAAGGGTCGATCGCGATGTTAGAGCGTTTGCTCTCCTGGTGGCAAGGCAAATTACTTGTACTGTGCCTACTGGGGTTTGTGGCAACGGACTTTATTATCACAATTACGCTGTCGGCTGCTGATGCGACAGCCCATATTATCGAAAATCCCCTGGCTGCAAATTGGGTTCACAATCAGGCGATCCCTATTACTCTGATATTAATTGCATTACTAGGTGCAGTTTTCCTCAAAGGTTTTAAAGAAGCGATTGGCATTGCAGTGTTTTTAGTGGCAGTTTATCTGCTGTTAAACTTTATTGTGGTTGGGGTTGGTTTCTATCAGATCCTAGCTCACCCACAAGCGCTCCCTAAATGGCAAACTGCATTGTTTAGTCGCCATTCTAATCCTTTGATACTAGTTGGTGTATCTCTTTTGGTATTCCCCAAGTTAGCCTTGGGATTGTCAGGTTTTGAAACTGGCGTTACAGTGATGCCCCTAGTCAAAGGTAGCAGCAGCGACACTTACGAGTATCCTAGAGCTAGGATTCAGAATACACGCAAGCTGCTTACTACCGCTGCTGCGATTATGAGCTTCTTTTTGCTCACTACCAGTTTTATAACTACTCTACTGATTCCTGCCGCAGAATTTGCCCAAGGAGGCAAAGCCAACGGACGTGCCCTTGCTTATTTGGCACACCTGTATTTTGGTAATACCTTTGGCACAATTTACGATTTAAGCACTATTTCCATTTTGTGGTTTGCAGGTGCATCGGCAATGGCAGGGCTGCTAAATATTGTGCCTCGTTACTTGCCACGCTATGGTATGGCACCCAATTGGGCACGAGTCAGCCGACCTTTAGTATTAGTCTATACAGCGATCGCTTTTGTTGTCACAATTATCTTCCGAGCAAATGTGGAAGCTCAAGGTGGGGCTTACGCAACTGGGGTGCTGGTGTTGATTACCTCAGCCGCCTTTGCTGTGACTTTATCAGCTCGCCGTCACAAAGAGAAGCGCGCAACCTTTGTCTTTGGAATTATTACAGTGTTGTTTGTGTATACCACTGTTGTTAATATCATTGAAAGACCAGAAGGGATTCGGATTGCTGCATGTTTCATCGGTGCAATCATTTGCACTTCCCTAATTTCTCGCGTTTGGCGTTCAACTGAACTGCGAGTCGATCGAATTGAAGTTGATGATAGTGCCCAGCAGTTCATTGCTGAAGAAAGCCAAGGAGCAATACGAATAATTGCAAATCGGTTGAATAAAGGCGATGCCCTAGAGTATTTTTTAAAAGAGAAAGAAGTGCGTGATGACAATCATATTCCACCTGACGATTCAATTCTGTTTCTCGAAATTCAGGTGTCAGATGCTTCGGAATTTGCTGAGGTAGTAAAAGTAAAAGGGCTACAAGTTGGCGATTACCGGATTCTACGTGCCGAGAGTGCAGCAGTACCCAATGCGATCGCAGCTTTACTATTATATATTCGCGATCAAACAGGTAAGATTCCCCATGCTTACTTCGGCTGGGTTGAGGGAAACCCCATACAATACTTACTGCGTTTTATTTTATTCGGTGAAGGCGATATTGCTGTGATTACCCGTGAAGTACTGCGTCGCACTGAAAAAGATCCCGAAAGGCGTCCTGGTATCCATGTTGGTGGATGAGGAAAGACGTCCAAACAAATTAGAGCAAAACTCTCCTAACGCGCCTAACACCAGTTCCCTGGGTTGGAAAACCCCATCAAAAGCAGCGATTCACTAGATGATATTAGCAAAAAGTCTAAAGAATAAGAGTTCTTTCTTTTACCTTTAGACTTTTAGTTTTGCTTTATTGCACTATTATCTATTTAAAAGCATCTTTGATGCCTTCAACAGCGCGTTCAACAACATTTTTGGTATCGTCTATCGCTTTCTGTGTGCGGTCTGCATCTTGGTCTGCTCTTTCCTGGATTCGAGCCGCATCCCTTTGTGCTTTGCGCCCAACAAAGCTACCATTATCTGTTGCGTCGTCTACTTTATTGGCATTGGTCTTCGCTGTTTCCTTAAGCTTGTCTCGTGTTTCTTGAACGAAACCCTTGGTTCGTCCAGCATCTTCACTGGCTTTGCTTTTAGCATCGTCGAGATCTGCGGCTGCAATTAAGTTTGTTGTAGGACTAGCCATCGCTGAGCTGTTCACAAAAAATGCACCATGCCAAATAAAAGCGATCGCTGATACGCAAAACAATCCTGTGGCTATCCAACGTCCTAGAGTGGAGAGTCCTTTTGTTAAATAATTCAGTTTCATAGAACACAATGTCCATTTGCTTTAGCACTCTATATTTACTTCATCTGGCTTAAGTGCTAAATCGCTCCCCAGATAGAGGTTTTATCATCATAAGTTATTAAAAAAATTCGTTCTTCTAATAGATTGGAATGATATTTAGTTAAGCCTAAAGTTGATAGGCAGATATTTCAACCTTATGCTATATTTTGTGACTAGTGAAAATTAAGCAATTGAAGTTGAGAAATTTTTAGCGGGTTGATATTTAATATTATAGATAAATGATTGAACTATAACTTGCAAATTAGAGAGTAAAATTTTTGGATGATTTGGTGTCAACCGAGGTTGATTCACGAATATTTGTTAGGTGCGATCGTATTTGATTAATTAATACAGAATTTAAATAAATTTTGACTTTGATAAATCTTTCTTTTATTTAAACGCAAAGGTACGCAGAGTAAGAGCAGAGTATCGCTGAGGGTTTTCAGAATTTTATTACATATCTAACTCAATTGGATAATCGTATTTTTGGGTAGCCTCAATTACTATTATTCCTTCGCCATCCAGTTTAAATACCCCTAATTTATAAGTTACTAATTCGCCTAATCGTGCAAAAATTAGAGGTCAGCTGCCTGTGTGCGATCGCTAATGATTAAGCTGATTGTTTGGATATTCATGATTTGTGACTACAGACGATCCTG
This sequence comes from Nostoc sp. S4, assembly GCA_029379225.1. GTDB lineage: Bacteria > Cyanobacteriota > Cyanobacteriia > Cyanobacteriales > Nostocaceae > Nostoc. The sequence continues at coordinate 7,827 of JAQYWR010000078.1, forward strand.
CTGTTACTATTTTTTCTTGAGCTTGCATTTGCAGTAGTTCTGGTATTGTCACAAATCTATAACCTTGCGCCTTTAAACCGTCGATAATTTGCGGTAAAGCTTGGACAGTCCGAGAACGATTCCCGCCGCCATCGTGCATTAGTACAATTGCCCCTGGTTTGGCATCTTTTAGCACATTTTTGACCATCCTTGGCACTTGAGGCGAACGACGTTGAGCGTCTCCCGACTCTTCTGACCACATCATAACGGCATAGTTGTGACTTTTAGCGTAGTCGGCTAATCCATTATTCAAAAAGCCACCAGGGGGACGAAAGAGAGTAGTTTTCACTCCCGTAGTCTGATAGATGATGTCTGCTGTACTATTTATTTCACTAGCCGCAGTAGCTACATCCATATGACGATACCAATGATGCCATGTATGGTTGCCAATTACTTCACCATCAGCTGCAACTTGTTTAGCAACTAGAGGAAAATATTTCACCATTTGCCCAATCATAAAGAATGTAGCTTTGATCTGATTTTTCTGTAAAATATCCAATATTTGTGCTGTATTTTTGGGTCCTGGGCCATCATCAAAAGTGAGGGCGATAACTTTCTCATTTGCTTGAAGTTTCGCTTGATAAATCACTGTTCCCTGAAATTTATTTGGCACTTGATTTATTTGGTTTGTTGCTGATGAAGCTTGTGTAGATGCAGTTATTAACTTATCTTGACTAACTTTATTACTGTCACTTTTTTGCTGTTGAATTCCCAATAGATGATTAGGTTTGATTGCGCCCAAAAGCAGACTGATAGCTAAACTACTAGCACCAGTAATTAATGTAATAATTAGCAATTTTAAACTTACGGATAATTTCTGACTGGACACATTAAATCTCCTTAGATTTGTGATTTTTCATTATAACCAATACTGTAATTACTGAGTGGCAATGGCTAGTAACAGAGATTGATAGATAAAATCAACTTCGATTTTTTACTTCTTTGCTTGTATAACTTGCAAACTACCACCTGCATACAAAGTTGACTTACGCACCTCAAACCCAGTTTCTGCCAACAAACCAGGTAAATCAGTTTTTAACAATTCCCAAGCTGTTTCTGTCTCAAACAACAACAAAAATACTGATACCCCAGGCCAAAATATCAGGTTTGTCGGGGCGTGAAAATCTACGAGTGTAAATACCCCTCCTGGCTTTAACACCCGATAAACCTGATAAATAATCTTTCGTAATTGCTGAGGTTGCATTTCGTGTAGTGCAACGCTGGTATGCACCACATCAAACAGATTATCTGCAAATGGCATTTCTTCTGCAAAAGCTTCTACATATGAAGCTAATGGTACATTTTGCCGCGCCCGTTGCAAAGAAAAGGGTGAAGCATCTAGCCCTGTTACATTTTGTGAAAGTTTTACCAAAAATTGCGTTGCTTGACCACTGCCGCAACATAAATCTAGAATCTGAGAATCTGAGTCAATTGTTAAGTCTTGCAAAGCAAGTTGCCGAAAACGGGCTTCGCCACCGATACTCAAGGCTGCCAAACGAGAAATACTATCATATAACCACTGATAGCGGTAACTCCAATCTCTTAAAATTGTTGCCATTGCATATTTCCTTGCTATTAAGCTTTATATTTAATAAAGATATATTGTTAACATTAGTAAAAAACCTGAAAAGATTGGGGGAAAGTAACTGCTATGGGTCGTGTAGGCGTCTTATTACTCAATCTCGGTGGCCCTGATAAGCTAGAGGATGTCGGGCCGTTTTTGTACAACCTATTTTCCGATCCGGAAATTATTCGCCTACCGTTTCGTTGGTTGCAAAAGCCCCTAGCCTGGTTGATTGCCACGCGGCGAACCAGAACATCTCAAGAAAACTATAAGCAAATCGGTGGTGGTTCGCCACTAAGGCGGATTACGGAAGCCCAAGGACAAGCCCTAAAAGAACAGTTGGGTTATTTGGGTCAAGAAGCCAAAATTTATGTAGGAATGCGTTATTGGCATCCCTATACAGAAGAGGCGATCGCACAACTCACCCAAGATAATGTAGAACACCTGGTAATCTTACCACTTTATCCCCAGTTTTCTATTAGTACTAGTGGTTCTAGCTTCCGGCTTTTAGAAAAGCTTTGGCAAGAAGATCCCAAGCTTCAACCTATTGATTACACCGTCATTCCTTCCTGGTATAAACAACCAGGCTACCTCCAAGCAATGGCGGAACTTATAGCCCAAGAACTCGACCAATTTCCCAATCCTGACGAGGTTCATATCTTCTTCAGCGCTCACGGCGTTCCAAAAAGCTATGTTGAAGAAGCAGGCGACCCCTACCAACAAGAAATTGAGGAATGTACTGCCTTAATTATGCAGACCCTTAATCGACCCAATGTCCACACCTTGGCTTATCAAAGTCGCGTTGGCCCAGTAGAATGGCTCCAACCTTATACTGAAGATGCCCTTAAAGAACTAGCCGCCCAAGGCGTGAAAGATTTGGTAGTCGTGCCAATCAGTTTTGTCTCAGAACACATTGAGACATTACAAGAAATTGATATTGAGTATCGAGAAGTCGCAGAAGAAGCAGGAATTCACAACTTCCGTCGCGTACCTGCTCCCAATACCCATCCAGTATTTATTAATGCACTAGCCGAATTAGTAATTGATGCGCTTCAAAAACCCAGTTTCAAATTGTCGCAAGCAGCGCAAATGAAAAAAATGGTGAAAATGTATCCCCAAGAGCGTTGGGAGTGGGGTCTAACTACTAGTGCTGAAGTCTGGAATGGTCGCATTGCTATGCTTGGCTTCATTGCCCTAATCATCGAGCTGATTACCGGTCATGGGGTATTGCATATGATTGGCATTTTGCAGTAAAGGGTATCGGGAGTGTTGACTGTAAACAGTTTACTGTTGAGTGTTGAGTAAGGAGTTATTATTCCCCCCATCTCCCCATCTCCTAATCTCCTCATCCCCATTCCCTACTCCCTACTCCCTTGTGATACCAGTCATACCACTGCTTGGCGCTACGAACTGCAAACCACAGGAGAATTAAAGCAATTAATCCTCCTTGCCAGGGAGCATCAAAGGCAAAAAGTACTAGAGCAATACATAAGGTATCTTGAAGAAACACTGCCCACAACGGTAAGCCGCGTAACCGATAGAACCAACCAACTTGAACTAGCTGGAGTACTAAAGCCAACAAACCCCCAGTAAAGGCAATCAGCCAGTTTGGTGCTGCTGTGGCAGAAGCTACTGCTAATCCCATAATTGCCCCCGCGAGGGGAGACATTAATAACTGAATCAGTTGTAGCAATCTTTGCCCCCATAGCTTTTTTGAGGCTAATAATTCAATTAACGACCAACTAGTAAGACAGCCTAATAATATTGGCTCAGAAATGTGAGATAAAATTGGAACTTGCGACCACAAGCTACTACCCTGCAACAGTCCAATAATTAGCAAAGGTATGCCTATTCTTATTCCTGCTGCCGCAGAGGCAGAGAGTGTGGCTAGGATTTCAATCATCAAAGCACTCGCAGCACGAATAAATAACTAAGTATTTGTTATGTATACTACCCACTGATGGTGATAATTCTAGCAGCAAACTACAAGTATTCTTTTTTGGAGAATCGGGAGATAAGGAGATGAGGAGATGGGGAGACGCAAAGCAGAGTGGCAGAGGGGAGAATAAGAACTCCTCTATTATTACTGCGATCTCTCTATCGGCCAATAGCCTGATTTTTCAATCAAAGCTACACTACCATCGGAAATTGCTAAGATTTTGAGGTAGCAGCAGATGATCGATCTTTACACCTTCACCACGCCCAATGGACGCAAAGCTTCCGTGATGCTCGAAGAAGTCGGATTGCCTTACAATGTCCACAAAATTGACATTACTACTCAACAGCAATTTACACCTGAGTATGTCGCCATCAATCCCAATAGTAAAATTCCTGCCATTGTTGACCAAGAGACTAAGATTAAAGTTTTTGAATCCGGCGCAATTCTGATTTACTTAGCCGAAAAAACAGGCAAACTGTTACCAACTGAGCAAAAAAGCCGTTTTCAAGTTCTAGAGTGGCTGATGTTCCAAATGGCAGGAGTCGGGCCAATGTTTGGACAACTTAACCACTTTAAACGCTTTGCACCCGAAAAAATTCCCTATGCTATCGAGCGTTACGAAAAGGAAACTTTACGCATTTATGGTGTCTTAGATAAACAACTGCAAGACAATGAATTTATCTGTGGTAACTATTCTATTGCAGATGTTGCAACTTATCCGTGGGTAGCAATTTATGAATTTCAAGATTTAACACTCGACAATTACCCAAATCTCAAACGCTGGGTAGAGACAGTACAGCAACGTCCGGCTGTGCAACGCGGAATGCAAGTCCCTTAAATACAAAACCAGGGATAAGTCAATATAAATCGTAAATGTCAGCGTTCAAGATTGCTCCCAACTCGATTGAACTGCTCGATATAAAAATGCGATCGCAATCATGCCTAATACAATTATGACAATTGCGATCGCAGTTAACCAACCAGAATTAATCTGGAAGTTTTCCCTGTTTTCAAGATCGGTGACTCTTATAAAAGTTCTCCTACAGTCGTTTCAACGTTTTGAACTAGGCAATCCCGATACCACCTGTGACACCATAAACTTCTCCGGTGATGTAACTGCCTTCTTGGGAAGCAAGCAACACATACACAGGAGCAATTTCCACAGGCTGACCAGGTCTTCCGAGCGGAACTTCAGAACCAAATTTCTCGATCTTATCTTGGGTCTGACCACCACTCGGCTGTAGCGGTGTCCAGAATGGACCGGGTGCAACTGCATTAACACGCACTCCTTTTTCGATCAGCTGTTTGGCGAGAGATTTGCTGAAATTCTCAATGCCCGCTTTCGTCATCGCATAGTCAAGCAGACTCGCTGAAGGTTGATATGCCTGAATTGAAGTGGTGTTAATAATTGATGCTCCGGGCTTGAGATGTGGAACGGCTGCTTTGGTAATCCAAAATAGCGCGTAGAGATTTGTCTTCATCACTTTATCGAAATGCTCAGTCGTAATATCGCTAATTGAGGGGTAAGATGTCTGTGCGCCAGCATTGTTCACGAGAATATCTAAACCGTTCAAAGATTGCACTGCATCTGTCACCAGCTTTTGGCAAAAATGCTCGTCGGTGATGTCACCGGGAAGTGCAACCGCTTTGCGCCCTGATTGTTCAATCAATTCGATCACCTCTTGAGCATCAGCCTCTTCACTAGGAAGATAAGCGATCGCCACATCAGCACCTTCCCGCGCAAATGCGATTGCAACAGCGCGCCCGATACCAGAATCGGCTCCCGTGACCAATGCCTTCCGACCTGCAAGCTTTCCACATCCAATGTAGCTTTGCTCACCGTGATCCGGTTGGGGCTGCATCTTTTGAGCAAGTCCTGGTACGGGCTGCGGTTGTTGGGGAAAGGGCGGAGCGGGATATTGCTGCCGGGGGTCTTGCATCTCTAATCGAACGTCTTTCATCACTTGGTTGTTTTGATAGTTATTTGCAATTCAATACTTAAGTATCAAGCATTAAGGAGAACGATTCCTCACCCTTTGAGCAGAATAATCTTCCAGAGTATGCACGCAGGGTAAGTAGAACAGTGTGAAAAAACAAAACTATGTTAAGAAAAATCAAATAGGCTTAAACCTGGATTTCTCACAACTGAGAAATCCAAGGAGTGTGGGAAGATGGGGAAGAAATCTTTCCCCCCACACTCCCCACACTTCCCACACCTCCTCTTTCCCCCCACACTCCCCACACTCTTCTTGTGAGAAATCCGGGTAAAACCCTCTTCCCTCCTGCCTTCTGCCTCCTCCCAACGATAAATATTCACACCTACCTACTTAGCTACTGGCTCTCAACAGTCAGCACTCCCGATGACCCAATAAAACTTAAATACCTAGCCGTTGATAAATGTCTTCTAAATGGCGCAAGTGTTGTTGGGGGTCGAAACACACCTCTAGTTCTGCTGGAGACAATTTTTGGGTAACACGGGGGTCTTTGCTAATCAAGTCCTGAAAATTGCCTTGTGGCTTGTTCCAAGCAGCATGAGCGCTTTCCTGAACGATCGCATAAGCTTCTTCGCGGCTCAATCCCTTTTCTATTAAGGCAAGTAGCACTTTTTGACTGAACACAACGCCGCCGTAGCAGTTCAGATTTCGTTCCATGTTCTCAGGATAGACCAGCAGGTTTTTCACTAAGTCGGTGATTTCTACCAGCATAAAATGTGTCAAAGTGCAAGTGTCTGGCAAAATTACTCGTTCTACGGAACTGTGGGAAATATCCCGCTCGTGCCAAAGGGCAACATTTTCCAAGGCAGCACCGGCATGGCTTCTCACAAGTCGCGCCATTCCTGTCAACCGTTCCGAACGGATGGGATTGCGCTTGTGTGGCATAGCTGAGGAGCCTTTTTGACCTTTGGCGAAGAATTCTTCTACTTCTAGAACATCTGTTTTTTGCAGATTGCGAATTTCTACAGCAAAGCGTTCGATGGATGCTGCTAATAGCGCCAATTGTTGCACGTAGTCGGCGTGGCGATCGCGGGAAATTACTTGTGTTGAGGCGGTATCGGGTTGCAGTCCGAGTTTTTGGCAAGCGATCGCTTCTACACGCGGTTCAACATTTGCATAGGTACCCACCGCACCAGAAATTTTACCTACAGCAATGGTTTGACGGAGAATTTTCAGGCGTTCTTGGTGTCGCAAGACTTCTGCCAACCACCCAGCTAGCTTGAAACCAAAAGTGATTGGTTCGGCGTGAATCCCATGCGATCGACCAATCATCACTGTCTGACGATGTTCCTGTGCCTTTTGGCGAATCACATCAATCAAATCTTCCAGACGTTGCAATAACACATCCAAACTCGCAACCAATTGCAACCCTAAAGCTGTATCCAAGACATCGGAACTTGTTAGCCCCAAGTGAATATAGCGTCCGGCATCACCAACATATTCATTGACATTTGTCAAGAAAGCAATTACATCGTGGCGAACTTCAGCTTCAATTTCTAGCACCCGCTTTGGGTCAAAATCTGCCTTTGCCTTAATTTCTCCAACCGCAGCAGCTGGAATGTAACCTAATTCAGCCTGAGCCTCGCAAACTGCGATTTCTACTTGCAGCCAGGTTTTTAACTTATAGGCTTCACTCCACAGATTACCCATTTCGGGCAGAGTATAACGCTCAATCACAATCCGGCACAGAATACAACCGTCATATTTTACAGTTTAATTAGCGTACATCGCTTTTTAACTCTACTTTTTGCCCAGCGATGGAATTAGATTTTGAGTCTGAGGTAATGATACTAATCCTACCATCAGCTTCCATATATGCCAACTTGACATCAGCCAAAAATTCCACACCTTGCTGACGTAATTTGCTCATCAATTCGTCTTCTGTAATTAACTCTCGTTGCAGATGTCGTTGAATCATCCGACCATTTTTTACCAACAAGAGCGGTGGCGGATTCATAAAGCGTTGAAACTGGGGAAGTTTATAGCCTAACCAATTGAGCAAATAGCTCCAAAAAATCACAGTTGCTACCAGAATAGCGCCTTCAGTAATTGATGTATAATTACTCGCCATAGCGTTTTGGGCAGCTTCAGCAAATAGCACAACTACCAATAAATCTGTAATTCCTAGAGTTCCTAGTTGTCGGCTAGGAAGAAAGCGTAGCACTGAGAACAGCGCTAAATAAACCAGCGACCCGCGTATAATCAATTCCAAGACGCTGATACTAGGAACAAAGATTGCTTGCCAATTGATAAAAAATAATTTGTTGATTAACATTAATTTATCTGTTGATAGTATTTAAATATGATTGAAAATATCATAAGTGTTTATAAATAGAACGGCATAAATATTTATAGTTGTGATGAGGTATAAGGCATAATTAAAGAGGGTTTCAGTCTCGTTTATCTTTACTAATACTGTTGTATTTTTCCCCCTGACTTACTTATATAATGGGAATTTTTATTTAAAACTTATAGTTTTTATCCAAGTTGATGAATAGATAATTTGTATATATTGTATTATTTTTATTATTTTATTTGTCAAAACTTTTAGTGCTTGAAAAATGAAAAACATAATATTATGATAAGATAAACCTCTCGCATCTAAAGCTGTTCCCTTTTTTAGCTTGTTTTTTATAAGAGTATCATATTGAATAACTTTCTGAATAATAAACTTATGCAATCAGAGGTGGCGTCAGCAACCATTCTGTTATCGGTAGCATCTTCGCTATTTAAGTGCGATCGCTCCAGTTGCAATCCTGGCATTCAATCAAGTTGGCTTGTGAATGTGAAATATGACAGTAAAATTTCTACTGTCATATTGAAGGAGCAATTTTGCAGCTTATTTGATTTTAGAGACCAATCAACTACATAACAGTTGACTAAAGATTTGTCTTCGATTGAAATAATCAATAATGCTGGCTTCTTCTTCTAGATTTCAAACGTTTGGGTTGCCAGAAATATCGAATTAAGCGACTCATTAATTTAGAGAAGGACTGTTTATTATTGTTATTTTGCTTTCTGTGAGCAGTGCTATTGTTGTTCGTCCCTTGATTAGTAGAAGTTTTATTATTCATAGGTACGGCATTTTTTGTTGGGGTGATGCCGCTTCCGTGCCTTCTAGCGTAAACTTGGGTAAACTCCGCACCAAAGAAAAGAATCTGTGCTGCATAATTAACCCACGCTAGGATGATTACCAGTGAACCCGCAGCACCATAAGCTGAACCAAAACTGCCATTACCTAAATATTGTCCTAACAAAAACCTGCCGATGGAAAACAAAAAGGAGGTAAGAATAGCTCCAATTAAAACATCACTCCAGGCAATTTTGACATCTGGTAAAACTTTAAAAATTAGTCCAAACAGAAATGTGGTGATGGCAAAAGAAAGGAGAAAATTAATAATTTTCCAGAGGAAATCGACACCTGGGAGTAAGTTACTAAAATAAGTTGATAATGCTGTTAATCCCGTACTAATTACCAGAGAAACTAAAAGTAAAAAGCCAATTCCTAATATCATTGCAAATGATAAAAAGCGTAGGCGAATAATGTTAGTTACGCCTTGTCCGGGTTTCGGTTTCACTTCCCAAATCGTATTGAGAGAATCTTGTAACTCGGTAAATAAACCAGTAGCACCCAATAGCAAAACTACAACACTAATAATCGAAGCGATCGCTCCTGTCTGTGGTTTGTTAGCATTGTTAATAGCTGTTTGGATGAATTCTGCGCCACTTTTGCCGACTAAACCTTGAATTTGTCCAACGATTTGACCCCTTGCCGCCTCTTCGCCGAATGCTGCGCCTGCGATCGCAATTACAATAATTAGCAAAGGTGCAATAGAAAAAATTGTGTAATAAGCTAAGGCCGCCGCTAACCGAGAGGCTTTATCTTCACTCCATTCTTGAAACGTCTCTTGGAACAGTTGCCAAATTGCCTGCAAATTCATTGAGTCAGTCTCCTTGTAAGGGATGTTGCTTAGTCCCTGATATATTTGATACTGATTTGCTAATTAGCCACATCTTCCCAAGGGTGTTAGTGTCACCTCCTAAAGGAGGAATTTAATTAGAAAGAGAGCCTAACTGAAATCACTGTAGCAATCAAATTTATCAAGTCCAATTTTCCAAAACTAAATTCACTCTTGAGAAAAATCACGGTTATTTAATGTAACTAAAATTCAATTTATAAAAAGTGCATAGGCGTACCCCTACGGGGAAGTATGTGGAGAAGCACGGGGAATACTTTCTGCGATTGAAATTAATTTAGAATTGAAATTCGGAGAGCGCGGGTTATACTTGATGCCACAAATTAACCAAATTCAGGATTTAGAGCGTTTGAAGACAATTTTAGGAAATCTTGTAAGTGCAAATACTATTGAGGAATTGCAACAGGTTTTGTAATTCTCAAGTTAGTTACAGTGCATTTTAAGTTGATGAAGTATGCAATGTAAGTCTCAAAGCCTGGGGGAAAGGCTGTTTTACTCCTGAATTGTGTATTCTCAATACACAAATTCTGCTGTATCATTCATTTCCCAAATACGCTTCAATTACAGCCGGGTTATTTCTAACTATAGATGGTTCACCTAAAGCAATCAATTGTCCAAAATCTAAAACAGCAATGCGATCGCACAAACCCATTACCAAAGGTACATGATGTTCAATCAGCACTATTGTTAAATTAAACTGTTCTCGCAAACTACAAATAAATTCACTTAGTTGCTGCTTTTCATTAGGGTTCATTCCCGCAGCAGGTTCATCGAGAAGTAAAATTTGCGGTTCTAGAGCTAAAGAACGGGCAATTTCTAAGCGACGTTGGTCACCATAGGCGAAGTTTTTAGCTTTTTCCTCAGCGCGATCGCTCAAGCCTACCATCTCCAATAATTGTAAAGCTTTTCGTCTGCTTTTTTTCTCTTCTCGACGCGCTAGTGGTAATCCCAAAACTCCTGTTAATACATTAGTTTTATTATGCAAATGTCGGGCAATTACCACATTTTCTAAGGCAGATAATTCACCAAATAAACGAATATTTTGAAAAGTCCGAGCGATACCTAAGCTCGCAATTTGATGCGGGCGTAGTTGGGAAATATTTGCGTCTTGATAGCGTAATTCTCCACTAGAAAGGGGAATAAAAGCTGTAATCAAATTAAACAGTGTTGTTTTGCCAGCACCGTTAGGACCAATCAGTCCAAAAATCTCATGTTGATTGACTGAAAAAGATACATTATTCACCGCTACTAAACCTCCAAAGCGGCGAGTCAATGATTTAGCTTCTAAAATAATGTTGTTTGTCATTGGGCTGCGGCTTTAATCAAATCGGCTGCTTTTTCACTAATTATAATTGTCGGTGCATTTGTGTTTTCCGTATCTGTCATCAGTCAGTAACTTTAAATAGTTTTTTTATTTCATGGAGTTCCCTAACTTGTTTGCTTTGATGTTTTTAAAATTAACTTTATCAATAAATTTTTACACTTTTTTAAAATATCTGGTGTGACAAATCCTTGAGGAAAAAATATAGTTCCTAAAATTATTAAACAACCATAAATAATTAATCTCCCATCGCGTAAAAATTGGGCTAACCAATTGGGTAAACCTTCGATATCAGCTATTCTTCGCAGAATAATTTCTAATAAAACTTTCAAAACAATAGCACCTACCACCGAACCTAAAAAAGTTCTAGAACCACCAATTAAAACAATCGTTAAATAGGTAATACTAGCATCAAAAGTACCTTGTCGAGCATTCCAGGTATTGAGAAAATGAGCGCTGATTACACCTACAATTCCGGCAAGAATTGCCCCAAGAGTAAATGCTAAGACTTTATAATAAGTGGGGTTAATTCCCATTGCACTGGCAGCTAATTCGTCTTCGCGGATGGCGATAAATGCCCGACCTGTGCGAATGCGTTCTAAACGGTAAAATAATACCATACTAATTAATAGTAATGGCAGAGCAATCCACAGATATTCAAGTTGACTGGGGAATGGTTGAGGAATACCAAAAATCCCTACAGCACCGCCTGTAATATCTAAATTTAAAGATACAACTCGTAAAACTTCTACAAAAGCAATGGTGGCGATCGCTAAATAAATTCCCCGTAATCTTAATGCCGGAATTCCCACTACTATAGCTAATATACCAGAAACTAAACCTGCAATTAACATTTCCAATAACAGTAATGGAATCGGAAATAAATTATTACTAGATGGAAAAAATTTTGTAGATAAAATCGCTGCAATATATCCACCTAAAGCATAAAATCCCGGACTAGCCAAAGACAATTGTCCAGCCATCAATGGTAAATAAAGCGATAATCCTAATAAAGCCTCCAATACCATGTAAACTATTGGTGACTCATAAGTAGAAAAAAATTCAGACATTGTAAAATATTTTGATTAAGCTTAATCAAGTTATTAGTTTTCTCAATTTTTAAGCTGTTAATATTTGCTCTGCTGTCAGCACCAGTTCCGGAAAAGTTTGTGACACAATTCGTTCGGAACCTCTAAAATGTGTGCGTTGGTATTTCCCCTCAGGATTGAGTAGAAACACAAACACAGTCGGAACTTTGGGATTTCCTAAATACTCTCTTGAACCAATTGCTAAATAATCTACAATCCAATATTCTGTAATACCTAAGCGTTGATATTCATCTAATTTATCAATGTAGTCATCTTCCCAATTAGTTGATGTCACTTCTATAGCTAACTGAATGGGTTCTTCAAGTGCAGAATAAGCAGAACGATTTGAGCGCCATGCATCTTTATCTATTACACTGACATCAGGCTTACGCCCTTGCTCTATTCCATTAGCAGTGATAGTTCTCAAAACTGCTGTGTTATTGACTACATAATTTAGGTTTAGTTGTCTAATTTCATCATTGAAACCAAACAACATAAAATTAGCAACATCATCATGATTTCTAGTTGCACGCACTTCTACAATTTCTCCATCCACAAGTTCATGTAAACCTGACTCTGGACACTGCTCCAAAAAATCATCAAAAGTTAATTTTTGTTTGGTGTATGTTTTCATAGCGCCACCTCTGTTTAAACTTTCTGAATAAACCGACGACCTAGCAAGCCTTGGGGTCTAACTAACAACATGATAAATAATATTCCATAGGCTACAGCGTCTTTATAACCGGAATATTCCGCCGGGACAAAAGCTTCAACTAATCCAATAACTAATCCTCCTAAAACTGCGCCGGGAATACTACCCAAACCACCTAAGACAATTACTGCTAAACCCCTTAAACCAAAGGCGATGCCGAAATATGGCCCGGCAATACTAACACTAGAAGCGACTAAAGTTCCTGCTAATCCTGCTAAGAAACTACTGATAAAAAATGTTAAGATAATAAAGCGATCGCTATTAATTCCTAATAAACTAGCGGTGGTTGGATCTTCGGCGATCGCCTGCATTGCCTTACCATATTTTGTGCGATTGATAAAATAGCTGAGAATTGCCACAATCGCTACTGATACAGCAAAAATTATAATCTGAACGGTACGAATCGGAATTTCCTTTTCTTCAGTACCAAAGTTAATAGAAGGTGGTAAATTCCCATAAGTATTTGCTGGGTAAGTGTAACTTTCCGCCCCTACTAAATACTGGATTAAATTTACAATTACCACTGCTACTCCCAAGCTGGAAACAACAGTTAGTAAAGGGTCAGATCCTTGACGCCGTAGAGGTTGAAAGGCAACCCGTTCCATTATTACCCCTACCAATCCCGCTAAACTACTTCCTAAAATCAAAGCTATAACAAATGGTAATTTTATCGGCAAGGCTGCATTAGCTAATAAGCCGTTAAATCCAAAGTTACCACCCATGAGTGTATAAGTGAAATATGCACCCAAGGTGAAAATTGCCCCATGAGCTAAATTAATAATGCCTAAAATAGAATAAACCAAGGTATATCCTAAGGCAAAAATTGCATAAACACTGCCAATGGATAAGCCATTTAATAATTGCTGCAAAAATAGACTGATATTCATCTAGCAACTATTTTAAAAATGTAAATTTACCTTGACTTCCGTCTTTTTCCATTTTGATTTGAGCTACATAGAAATCTTTTTGTACGACTTCACCCACTGGAGTAAAACCAATTTCACCCAGAGGTGTGTTGTACGTTCCGCTAAGTATCTGTTTGTTTAATTGCGTGCGTAATTCTGGTAATTGTAATTTATTAACTTTGGTTTTTTTATCTAAAGCTTGTAATGCTTCGACATAAACTTGCACTGCTGCAAAAGCTTGGGCACTAAATTGGGGTGGTTCTTTTTTATATTCCTCTGTATAGGCTTTACGAAATGCCGCGTTAATTTCTCCTGGATGTTCTGGACTATAAGCTTGAGCAATCAATACACCATCACAAAGTGCCTTACAAACTGGCAATATATTCGATGTATTTAGACCATTCCCACCAACAATTAAACCTTTATAACCCAATTCGCGCAATTGTCGTACCAAATTACCACCATCAGCAGCCAAACCAGAAATAATCACCAAATCTGGTTTGAGATTAATCGCATTGGTAGCTTGGCTTTGAAAATCTGTATCACTGGTTTGAAACTTTTGGACTGTTACTACTTCCAGTCCTTGATCCTTAACTGTTTGCTGGAAAATCTCCGTTTCTGACTTGCTAAATGCATCATTTTGAGCATAGAAAACTGCAACTTTTTTGATTTGGGGGTTTTGCTTGAGTGCAGCTTTCACCGAATTAGGAGCGACAACCGAAACTGGTGCCGAAACACGAGCCACATAATCACCAATTTCCGGAATATTTTTTGCAGTATTTGATGGACCAATAATTGGTACTTTTGCACGGTCAGCAATCGGATCGGCACTAAAGGCTTGCTGTGATAAAGTTGGGCCAACAATCCCAATAACTTTATCTTTATTAATTAAAGTTTGAACAGCGTTAATTGCTCCGGCTTCATCACCGCTAGTATCTTGAAACACCAATTTAATTGGAGTACCGTTGACTCCACCTTTAGCATTAAAATACTTCTCAGCAATTTTGACTCCAGCCACTTCTTCTTGACCCAATAATGCCACATTGCTAGTTTGGGCAACGGCAATACCAATGGGAATCGCACCCGATAATGTACCCGTGGTTGCTGCGGTATTAGTTGCAGTGTTATTCGTAGTACTATCTGGACTATTACTTGGAGAATTTGTCACAGTAGTAGTGCCACCACCGCAGCCTGTGAGTAGTAAAGTGCAACTTGATAATAATGCTGTTATCTTAGAGAAAGTTTTTTTCATCGTTAAATAATCATCTAGTTATTAGATAGTTTGCAAAAGCTAAAGGTAAAGGTTACAATCTGCGAACAAGACGAGGCAAATTTAGACTTTTGCAAGAATTAAAGCAGAATTGGCAAGTAAAACAGGCTTGATATCGAGCTACCAAAGCCAAGTTGGATAACTCACCATCCTGAAATCTGCTGTATATTAAATCATTTTTATTTGACCATACAAAGACAAATATTCAAAGTGTTTGTAAATACAAATTATTATAGTAGGCAATGATTTTATCATTCCCAGGTTCAACCACCAAATGTGGTACTAATATTCTGATGATTCTTTAATTATTCTGACTTCTGGATTCTTACAGACTATCAAGCTTTTTTTCATTCCCAGCTAATTCTTTTGGCTGGTAGTGACGACAACCGTTACACGGGCCGTCCGGATTTACAGCACAGCGGATGTAGCCGGATCGGGCATTAAATTTGCAGCTGATGTCGCCAATCAGGTAACCCACCCCTTCTAAATAATAGCGATCGCCTTCAGCCGATCTGAAGTTTTGCGCTTCCCGCACGCGAGGAAAATTCATCGCTGCCTGCCTCATCCGTAAGCGCGATCGCGATCGGGTTTTGCGGATTACCCACAATGAAAATAGGGACGGTAAAAAACCAACGGCAATCACTAAAAGTGTCTTTAACACCTTCTTTTAACCCCTTTTGAGCGCTGATTCATCGTCCCTAATATTGCACTCTGGTTTTACACAAGTGCAAATCTGGGGGCAGATGTGCCTTTTGCCACCAATTGTGGTTGCAATTAGCAATTGTCTTGTGGTAACTGGCAATTTTGAGAATATATTCCTTCTACCACTTTAATCAGCATAACTGTTACAACCTCAGAGGTGGGTTACCTTTAAATGGCGATCGCTTTAAGATTTGTTGACTAATATTTTTTGAAGAATCGTTTTGTGTTGGTATTAGCCCTATTCTTGTTTTTTCTATGTCGCTGCGATGCTAATCTTTTTTTGGTTTGCTGACGTAGCTGCTGTGCTAGCAGTGCTGCTTCCCTTTCTGCTCGGAATAAATCAACTCTTCGCGTTGTCAAAATAAAAGACTTGTCTGATTTTTGTTTTACCCAAGGAACGCTAACTGCCAAATACTGACAAATATTTTTGCATGGTTGCGGCTTGATCGGTGAGTAACGTTTTTGAGTGTTGAACGTATTAGCGATCGCTTTCAACTCCAGTATCGCTGCTTCTAACTCTCCTGCCATTCGGTTGACGCGTTCGACTTGTGCAATTAAACGCTCCTGCTCACTAATAATTTTTTCCTCTTGTGGTTGCAATGGCACTATGGCAGTAGTTACAGGTGTCGGCTGTAACAGTGAAACTTTGATTGGAATAGGCTGTTTGTAGCTGTCTGGGATTTTTTTCATACTACCTCAAGCAAGGCTAGCTGACTTGTAAGGCATTTTAGCAGCAAATAGTACATTAGTACTAAAAAATTGGATATGAGGTTTATCTGGAGAAGAAAATCGGTAGTTATACCAATTTGCCTATCATTGGCGATCGGGTAAGGAAATTTACAGAACGTGAAAATACTTAAAAAAATATAGTTTTTACATAAAATTTACGAAAATAGACAAACTTAATGTAATTTATACATACAGCAAGTAATCTTTTTACATTATAATTAAGTAAAAATTTTTACTATTTTTTAATTAAATATCTAACCACAATATCTCAATCAATCCCTTTGTTGAACCAAAGCAGTTTTCTTCGGAACTTTTTGTGGGGTGGAAATAAGAAACAGCAAGTCAATCAGCTAACCCTGTGGAGAGAAAGAATGTGAATAATCGAACTCATTGGAGGAATCCTTACATCGTTGCTCGTGCAATTCATGAACCGGAAAAATTTTTCGGACGAGAAGATTTATTTGCTTT
>JAQYWR010000116.1 GCA_029379225.1 Nostoc sp. S4
AGCAACATGATTTAATCTCTGGTCTCACTTGCTACCACTGGTGGCCAAAAACAAGAGTAGCTTAATTATAAGTGTTCATCCGAACTTGATATTAGTCATTTTTTGCAACACAACCAACGATTGTTACGCCATTGCGAACCGTCACAATTACTAAATGACCGTGTTCAGAAATTTCCAAGGAATACTGGTCTCAATATCGCCACGAGTAGGTAAATCTGGTTCACCTTGAAATACATTACCTGTGATTGCCGTGATGATCGCAGTTCCCTCCAAAGATCCACCAATTTCCAAACTCCTTGGTTGTCCAGCGTCCTCATTGATAATCAGGTTACCAGTAACCGTGCAAAGTTCGACATCATAAATCAAGACTGTGTAAGTAGAGCGATCAACAATTACCCTATTCAAAGGATTGTCGCTCTGTATTTGAGGTTCTCTAAGCTTTTGAAAATCAGAAATCAAGTTTTTCCCTCTGCGAATTTTATTAGCAGTCAAGATAACACTGCTAGTTGTGGAGCGATCGCGATTGTTTCTGTTTAAACGCTTGTTACCTCCAATTACTAAACCTGGCCCAGAAAGTGCTACAGATTGCTCTACAATCCCTGCATCAATGTCATTGGCTAAGACATGGAGTGAGAGTGATAAGCGATCAATTCCTGGTACGTTATCAATGGAATCAGTAAATTTATGGGCAAGCTCACTCACATCAAAAAAGGGTGGTAACGGAAATACAAGACCCAATACACCTGTCTGTAGATTAGTTCCTAAGATTTCTCCGAGTTCGATGGGTGTTAGCCAAAAGCCAGAGATGCACTGAAGAACTGTATTATTCTCTATCCGCACCAACCCAGTATCAGCAAGAATTAATGTCGCAGTTGTCAAGCCAGTGAAGCGGTTGTCACGAATAATAGCATCTTGCAACAATGATGGCACAATACTAAATTCATCACCTCTTTGAGGGGAATTATTTGCACCCTTGATCGGAATCAAAGCAGGAGCCAATAAATAACCAACCAAGAATCGCTGTTCATTTTGCTCGGTTTTCTGTTCTACAAGCAGATATTCTTCATCTCGGAGAAATTGATTTTCGATTAGCTTCAGACCCCAACACTCACTACTTGCAAAAATGCCGACTGCAAAGAGGTCGATAGTTTTTTCAACAATAAAACGAAACAGGCAATTCTCTACTGTCAGCAATGCACTGTGCAATGGACGAATGCCAATTGACACTCTTAAATTATCCTGAAAACTTTTACCAAATCCCTTAAAGCTGCGAAAGGGTGTCAACTCACCACCAGCTTTCACAAAAGGGATAATCGGTAGCTGAAATCTTAAGTTGCGAAGGGTTACACTATTAGCGCGATTTAATACAATTAATCCATGCAAAAACTCTGATTCTTTACCGGGTTCAGCTTGGAGTTCAGCACCATCATGGCAGCCTTCTAAAGTCAGGTGAGAGTTCTGTGAGCCTAATTGTAGCGATCGCGGTAATCGATAAATACCAGGCATCAAGCAAATTGTAACGCGATCGCGGTTGCTAAATCGATCCACAATCGATTGCAACGTTATACCCTCGTTCAAGTCTTCCGGTTTGACTATAACGGTACAGCATCCACCTGCTTGCCGCTTAGTTAGCTTAACCAAGTCATCGAAATGCTGACGGCAATCTTCAACACTGCCGAAGTCACTGTTCCTACTAATTACCCCTAGCGGACAAACCCACAACCGAGGCCCATCCGGTGGTTGCAAAGCTTGTAGATAATGTTTTGGATATATCTGCGTTGGGGTAGTGCGGCGCACAGCAAACAGCCAGTAGTCTCCGACATGGAAGGGCTGACCACTCGTTTGCAGAGTCACTTGCAGCCCAGTCTTGCCCAAATCGATGGCTGTACCGGGGGTAACAGGTTTTTCTTTTTCTTCCCAAACGCGCAGAAAAACCTTGGGGGTTTGGTCGGAGTTCTCGTACTCGCTAGGGAGAGTGTCGGGGAGAGTAATCTCTTGAGTATCAGGATTGTAGGGAGCAGTCAGAGTGTAGACTCGGCCTGTGGCAGAGGCAATGTATTCGCCATTGCTAAGTTGAGCTGCTGATCGCAGTACTTCCACTGCCTGACCGACTCTGGGTCGGTGGAAATCGTCTACTGGCGATGATTCCAATTTCAAAGACGGGTTGTTCGTCACATCTACCCGATAAAGAAATGAAGCGTTATCAAAGCCCCATAACAGTTTAGCTTGACCTGTAGCTGTATCAATACCAGAAATCTGCACCCGGATGAGTTGGTTTTCGGCTCCCAAATAGCCACCTTGGGTTTCGGGGTCGCAAGGATCGGCAGGAGGAGGTTGGGATGAAAAGCTGACTTGCAACAAAGCCGATGATTCCAAGCGCATGGTTTGAGGATTAAAGTTGAGTCCCTGGTTTTTCCAACGCCCAATAGCCTCTTCTAAAGCAGTTTGACAAGTTGTTCCCTTTGTGGACAGACGGACGATGTGCTGGATGAGGCGAGTACGCTGGGTGGTATCAGGGCCGCCTAAAGCAACCTCTTGCAGGGCAGAGTCTTCAACCGTACTAACTTCCTGCTCTCGCAAATATAGATAAACTAACTCTGGCTGCAAATTGCCATTTTCTTGCTTCTCAGGTTCCACCCAATCTGGATCACTTACATAATCCAACCAATCTAATTGCTGGCTGTACTGAATAGATTTGCTCAAAAATGCTCGAATACCCCCCACATACATCGTGCCAGCACTAACGGTGAAATCAAGGGATTGGTCGATAAATTCGACTTTATAGCCATCATCGGGAGTACCACTAGGGCCGACAATATCCAGCACTTCCTCCCGCAGCTCCTCGCTGGCAATCTGCTGTGCTTCATTCCAATCTGCCTCTAGAGTGACGCGCCCCTGCTGTGCTACGACGGCGCGATATTGCTGATTTGCATCGTAGGAAACCCTTGCTCTATCACTACCCATATTTATTTTTCTCCCTTAATCCAAAATCTTTAGCCTCAAGCCTTCGTTCAGAAGGCAGAAGGCAGGAGGCAGAAGGCAGAAGGGAACCCATCCTTAAAAGAGTGGGATTGTAATCATGACGCTGTCTTGAAAAGTTACCTGCAAAGGGAAACCCTAGAGCAGTACTTTTCGCTTTATACCTCGTTGCAAGCAATCTCGGTATAATTATTCATTTAAACGTGGCTGTTACCCAGAACTAAAGTTTTAACCTTCTGCCTTCTCCCAAGGGGAGACGCTAAAAGCGATCTGCCCTCGACCCTCTGCCTTTCTTTGTAAAAAATCCGAAACGAGTACGATGCCAGATGTTTTCAAGTTAATTAATCTTTCTCTTTACCCGACAAATTTATGCTACTGCAAACAGACCAAAGCTTACTTTTGACTGGAGAAATGAGTTTTGACATTGCTTTTAGATACGTTTTTGGAGGTACTGAACTATTTTATTAACATCTGCTTTTATAATCGAGCAAAGTCTGCTCAATCATTACCAAGTTTACTTTTCTTTAGAAACATTTGTTGAGTTTTCACATTTAGGGGAAGCGCATTGAGATTAGGATTGACAAAAAACTGATTTATGTAGGAACGAAATCATCAGGATTTAGGACTTCCCAATGAAAATATTCAACTATTTATTGTGGGGCGGGCATCTTGCCATTGGTGTCAAGTTAAGAAAAATAGAAACTTGTCAAGTGGGTAAAACTCAATGG
>JAQYWR010000079.1 GCA_029379225.1 Nostoc sp. S4
TTCTCTGTCTCGCCCTTCTTTACTTCCTCAATATTAGACCTGAATCCTTACAATTTAATTAACCAAATTGACTACATTAGGAATAATGAAAACTATGGAAAAATAATATTATGGATGATGTAGAAATTAGAGTAAAAGGCATTAATGCACTAGAGAAATCTCTCGGTTCAGCAGTAGCTATGCGGTTATTGACATTGCTACACAAAACTCCTACTGATTATGTACAAATCTCTAGAACAATATATCAAGATCGGACTATAGATGAAATTTTTACTAGAACAAAAAAAATTGGCAAGATTAATTATATTGAGCGATCGCCCTGATTTTTAGTTTATTTAAAAAAGTGATAGCGCAATCGCTGACAAGTCAATTCGCACTTACTTATTGGGTTGTTTAAAAAGAGCAATTGCACTAGTGCATCCAATCAAAAACGTGCGATCGCACCAAATCATTGTGTAATCAAGAGCCATATTTTAACTGCTGGGTAGCTGACCCAGTTAGTGCGTAGTTTACCGTCGTTAGTGGAGACTAGATCCCCGACTTCTTCAAGAAGTCGGGGATCTGATTGACGTGTAGTGGAAAGTACGTAGTTTACCGCCGTAGGTATCGCTCTATATTAGCGTGTCATCGAAGGTGCGATCGCGTTTATGGTAAAGTAAGTGAAAATCATATTTTTAATCGCTCTTTAAAGTAGTCACTTTCCTAAATAAACTAAAGTCACAGAATAGCATTGACTGCTATCGTCGCAATTCTTCACATTTATTGAATCTTTAGAAAACTGCTGAATGTAAAAATTATCAGCATTGTATCTTCTACGCACATACTTTGTTAGAACTTCCCCATCAAGAATATATCCACCTTGAGGGTTTACTTTAAGGATCATTCTTTGTTCTACAGCTGCTCGACTATTGTTAACTAATATCATTCTTCCAGAGTTACCTTGCATCCGCAAAATACCATTCCACTCACCACTTTGTACAGCCCAAGCGCCGTAAAAACCAGAATTACGATTGTTAGAATTAGAGTTATTTGTATAAAGTGAAAGCCAGTCTGCGGGTGCTGGAGGTCCGCAAGTAATGTCACCAAAACTGTTTGCTTTACAAGCACCTCCAGGCCAATCTGAACAGCGGATGTCTCCAAAACTATTTTGTACGCAGTTATAACCACACTTAGTATCTCCAAAACTGTTAGAAATACACTCTGCTTTAGGAATTTCTTGAGCAGAAGCATTCTTAATAGGAATTGCAGCTACAACAGTCAAGTTGAAAATTGCTATAGCTGAACATACTAAATAACTTTTTTTCATATTGCCTAGTCTTTAAATCATCGTATATAGAAAGTGCGTAGTTTACCGCCATAGGCATCGCTCTGTGGTCGCTTATATCAAAAGTGCGTAGTTATACTGTCGTAGGCATCGCTTCCCCTAGATCCCAACTTCTTTAAGAAGTCGGGGATCTAAAGTAACTGATGTGTTAAAAGGGAATACTAAAGGCAACACCTCAAATTATTGCATATGCCGCGACGACAAATTACCTTGCAAATTGGCAACTTTTACCATGTCTATAATCGGGGTAACAATCGCCAAATGATTTTCTTTGAGCGTGAAAATTATATTTATTTTCTCCGTTTGATAAAAGAACATCTGATCGCCAATGCAGTAGATATTGTCGCTTACTGTTTAATGCCTAATCATTATCATTTTTTGGTTTATTTGAGAGATGAAACCCTGTCTGATGCCATGAAATCTCTCTCCCTTTCCTACACAAAGGCGATTAATAAGCGTTTCAATCGCTCTGGCGTATTATTTCAGGGAAGGTTTCAAAGTATTGAAATTTTACAAACTGATTATCTTATCAATCTTTCACGCTACATTCATCTAAATCCAGTGAAAGCAGGACTCGTACAGCAACCCGGAGAATGGGAGTTTTCCAGTTATTTGGAGTATACAGGTTTACGAGCAGGAACATTACCCAAAACAGAGTATATTAAAACGCAGATTCAGCAAGAGTCGACTTATCAGCAATTTTTGGCGGATCGTAGCCTACCTGATAGCACTAGTTTCAAAAGACTGTTGTTAGATGATTAGCCTGGGAGACTAGATCCCCGACTTCTTCAAGAAGTCGGGGATCTGAATGACGTGGGGTGAAAAGTGCGATCGCTCTAAGCAACCTACAAAGAACTTTAATTACCTGTAAGTCTGCTAGTATTGCCACCGCCACCAAGATTTCGACCGTCTGGACTCTCATACACCTGACCGCTTGTAAAAGCAGTGATAACACTATCTCTGTTAGTACAAGTCATCCTGTCTACCTCTCCAGTCCCTTTATACACCCTTTCAGTATTGCCACCACCGCCAAGGTTTAGTCCATCTGGACTCCGGTAAATATATCCCCCTTTGAAGGCAGTGAAAAGTGCGTTTTGGCATACTAACATTTTATTTACTGTCGCTGAACCAGGGTAGGGTTTCGTTGTTCTACCGCCGCCACCAAGGTTTTGCCCATCTGGACTCCGGTAAATAGATCCTCCCGCAAATGCTGTGTAAATTGCACCGCCATATTGAATAATATGCGTAGCTTTTCCTCTACCGTTGTAGACCAGCAATGGATTTCCTCCGCCTGCCGGATAAAACAAGATCTGAGTTCCCTGAATTTCATACCGACCGTCAGGAACTTGTGCTTTGGCAGTTGAAGGCATCAAAACATTTAAAGAGCTTATAGTCAAAACAGAGATAGCTCCTACAGAAAAAAGAGTTTTTAATAATTTCATATGCTTGTTTTTCCGAAAATACTGTGAATTAGCAAATTATTAGTTCAAGAAAGCGATGGCTGAAAATTATTGTGTAGTGAAAAGTGCGATCGCTTAATTTTCAAGATAGTCGCTTACATCTTAAAAGCAGTGCGATATCTCGCAGCCACTAATAGTAGCTACAACCAATCAAATAGCTGTAATTAGGTACTGTTTGACACGTTGTGTTGTTGACTAGCGCAAACATGTTGTCTCCAGTACCGCCGACACCTTTAATTCTGTAGACAACTCCCGAACCATTGTCAAGTTGCAATTGCCCGTTATAGCTTATGCTCCTGACTCTCATCAACTGCGAACCTATGCGATAGTTGTACCCAGCGACTGAACGACTGTCTGGTGTTAGAGCAAACATATTCTGTCCTCCGCCACCGGTGGAACGAATTTTGACGAGTACAGGTTGATTGCTCCCTTCTAGCTTACCTGCCACAAAGAGAACACTGTTTTGAGGTTCCCACATCATGCCATAGAACTCACTAAAGTTCTGCTGACCCAGCCATTTCCCTGTATTTGCATCAGTCTTAGTAAGAACTTTATTATTGTTACTAAGAGAAAGATTTACATTGCCAATCCTCAAATTGGAGCTTGAGAATACCCCATCAGCGTATACGGGAGCCACTGCAAAACCGAACATTGTTGTTACAAAACTAATTACTGCTGCTGTTTTCTTGATACTGTGCATTTTAATTAATTCTCCTTTTGAGGTCTAAGTAAGTTGTTCCATATTTAGGTTGCATAATATTCTGCGATCGCTTCTTTTATATCCCCTCTAAGAAGTTAGGAATATGAATACTGCTTATCTATCTAAATACTCTACTGCCTGGTATCAAGTTTGACGGTCGGAAAAGGTCGGAGAAAAGTCGGATCTTTTTAGTAGATTTAAGTAAACTTTTTTAATAAAGAAAGCTTATAGTGCGAAGATTGTAGTTAACCTGTATTACTACGGAAATAAATGACGGTTGAAGAGGCGATCGCACTAGTAGAGCAATTATTAGAACGGGGATGCTTAACAAAAGTTCAAGAAATTGTATTTCGTCAATCATGGGCAGGACAGACTTACATAGATATGGCTATAGAGTCCGATTACGATCCTGGTCACATTAAAGATATTGGTTATGAACTGTGGCGATCGCTCTCTCAAGTTTTAGGAGAAAAAGTTACCAAAAATAATTTGCAAGGAGTTCTGAAGCGAACTGCACAG
This sequence comes from Nostoc sp. S4, assembly GCA_029379225.1. Taxonomy (GTDB): domain Bacteria; phylum Cyanobacteriota; class Cyanobacteriia; order Cyanobacteriales; family Nostocaceae; genus Nostoc. The sequence goes on from JAQYWR010000079.1 coordinate 4,004, forward strand.
CAACAAAAGCATACAAACTTTCAACCCGCCACGAACTACACAAACTGGGGAGAAGCGATCGACGTTTCCCAATTCTATGGACGTACTGCTGAATTAGAAACCCTCAGCCAATGGATTGTGGACGATTGCACTCGTGTAGTCACACTTTTAGGTATGGGTGGCATCGGCAAAACCGCACTTTCAGTGAAGTTAGCAGAACAATTGCAGGGAGAATTTGAATATATCATTTGGCGATCGCTCCGCCACGCACCTTTTTTCTCTGACAAGGTGACGGACTGCATCAAAATCCTTTCTCATCAGCAACTTACCACATTGCCCCCTGACCCTCACGAGCAAATTACTTGTTTAATCGAGTACCTCCGCAAATCTCGATGCTTGCTGATTCTGGATAATTTTGATACATTATTACAGCAAAGTAACCTAACAGGCTGTTACCGTCAGGGTTACGAACCCTACGGCGAGCTTCTGTGGCGGTTGGGAGAAACAAAACATCAAAGTTGTATCCTGCTCACCAGTCGAAAAAAACCTCCTGAAGTCACTGCATTAGAAGGTGATGGTTTGCCAGTTCGTACCCTTGGTTTATCAGGATTAGAAGTTGCAGCAGGACAAACAATTCTGAGACTCAAAGGGCTATTAGGCTCCGAAGACGAAACCCGCCAATTAATTGAGTGTTACTGTGGTAATCCACTAGCTTTGAAAATTGCTGCCAGCGCCATTCGGGACTTATATGAAGGCAACATCGCCTACTTCTTTGCTGAAGGTACAACTGTATTTCAGGGCATTGGCAATCTTCTAGAGCAGCAATTCAAAAGACTCTCTAGCTTGGAGCAGCAAGTAATGTACTGGTTGGCAATTAATCGGGAGAAGCTTTGCTCGACAGAGTTGCAAACAGCCTTCACAGCAACATTGCCTAAGTCTAAGTTAATCTCTGTCCTAGAATCTTTACGCTGGTGTAGCTTGATAGAAAGCAATATTGGAGGATTCACACAGCAACCCGTGGTGATGGAATACGTCACAGACTGCTTGATTGAGCAAGTTTGCCAAGAAATATTCACAGAATCACCACAATACCTGCTGACTCATGCTTTGATGCAAGCTCAAGCAAAAGACTACATTCGCGATAGTCAAATTCACTTAATTGTACTGCCTATCCTCAATCAACTACAAATAACGCTTGGCTCTGCTCATCAGCTCGAGGATAAACTAGGCAGACTAGTTAGAAAGCTCCAAAATGAAACTATAGATCCAGTTGGGTATGGTGGCGGTAATCTGCTGAATTTACTGGCACATTTAGAAACCAATTTAACTGAGTATAACTTTTCGCATCTCACCATCCGTAACTGCGATTTGCGATCGCTGAAGTTATATCGAGTCAATTTTAGCCAAACAACGTTTCGAGATTGTGTTTTTGCTGCCACCTTTGGCGGCATTACTAGCGTTGTTTTTAGTCCAGATGGGCGCTGCCTTGCTACCAGTGATACAAATGGTGAAATTTATGTTTGGGATGTCAGCAATAGCAAACAACTCTTTAGCTGTCAAGAACACAACAGTTGGGTCTGGAATCTGGCATTTAGCCCTGTGCATCCAGTTTTAGCTAGTTGCGGTCAAGATCATACAATTAGACTTTGGGATACTAACACAGGAGAATGTCTCAACACGTTGCATGGACACACTAGCATTGTTAGTGCGATCGCCTTTAGTCCTAACGGTAAACTCCTTGTTAGTGGTAGCTACGATCGCACAGTTAAAGTCTGGCATCTAGCCACAGCCGAATGCGTGCAAACTCTAGAAGGACATCATGCTTGTGTCTGGAGTGTAGCTTTTCATCCCCGACAGCAAATCTTAGCAACGGCTGGTGAAGATAACACAATCAAGCTGTGGGATTTAGAAACAGGATGCTGTATGCATACCTTAGAAGGGCATCAGTACTGGGTAAAAGCGCTCGCCTTCAGTGCAGAAGGGCAAATATTAGCAAGTGGCAGTTTCGACCAAACCGTGAAACTATGGAATCTAGATACTAAGGTTTGTTTGATGACCTTACAGGGACACACAGGAGTAGTGACCTCAGTAGCGTTTAACCCCAAGGGCGAACAGTTGGTAAGTGGCAGCTATGACCAAACTGTGAAGATTTGGGATATCAAGACTGGGAAATGTCTGGATACGTTAGAAAAGCATACAAATCGGATTTGGTCAGTTGCTTTTCACCCCCAAGGACACTTAATTGCTAGCGGTGGAGATGACCACGCAGCTAGAGTCTGGGAACTTCAAACTGGAAACAGTACCAAAACTTTCCAAGGACACAGCAATGCTGTTTATGGGATTGCCTACAGTTGGCAGCAAAACTTACTTGCTAGTGGACATGAAGACCAGACAATTAAACTCTGGGATTTAAATCTCAATACTCTGCAAAGTTTGAAAGCTGGCCTCCAGCCTTTTCGCGTACTACATGGACATCGCAATCGGATTTTCTCGGTTGCCTTCAGTCCCAATGGAGAGTTTCTAGCCACGGGCAGTGCAGATCGTACTATTAAACTTTGGAGTCCCCATACAGGGCAATGCCTGAAAACGTTACACGGCCACGCTAGTTGGGTCTGGGCAATTGCTTTGAGTCCAGACGGTAACTTGCTTGCTAGTGCCAGCTACGACCATACAATCAAGATATGGGATATACGTTCTGGTGAATGTTGGCAAACACTGGAGGGGCATCCTGGTTCTGTGTTGGCGATCGCTTTTAGTCCTGATGGCAGAACTCTCTTCAGCAGTGGCTATGAAAAGATAGTTAAATGCTGGGATATTGAAACAGGCAATTGTCTTTATACTTGGGAGGCAGACTCCAACCGTGTTTGGGCAGTTGCGGTGAGTCCAGATACTCAATATGTTGCTACCGGTGGTGATGACTGCTTGCTGCGACTGTGGGACATTGACACAGGGGTTTGTCTGCGTACATTCTCTGGACATACCAGCCAGGTTCTCTGTATTTTGTTCGCTGAAGATGGCGATCGCATAATTAGCAGTAGCAGCGATCGCACGATCAAAATTTGGAATCTAGTTACTGGAAATTGCCTTGCTACACTACAAAATCATCACCATTGGGTGTGGTCTCTTATTCTTAGTCCAGACGCTCAAACTCTGATCAGTGGTAGTTGGGATGAAACAATCAACTTGTGGGATATTACTACAGTGCAATGTCGGCAAACTTTGAGACCAGCCCGCCCCTACGAAGGTATGATTATTAATAGGGTGGCAGGGTTGACTCAAGCAGAGGTAGCAACTTTAAAAGCTTTGGGGGCTTTAGAAGTAAGTTGATGCCAATCGTGTTGTAATTACGGTAGTAAATCTTTAAAGACTTGTTCAAATAATTCTGCTGGAAATACTAAAAATCTTTTTGCGAGTGATTAGACATATTGCATAAATATTTTTTCTCACGCAGAGGCGCAGAGAAGATAACGAAGAGAAAGACTTTTGTAAGAGGTCTATTGTTAAGCAATTTTAGTAGCGTAACACTACAATCAATCTTCTCTTGGCAAAAGACGAGTTAATTTTTTAACTTAGCTGTCTTTGCGGGCAACATGAACAGCAGAAAGAAACGAGAGTTGAACGCTATCTCCAAATTTTTCTAACTTCTGCCGCAATCCTGCAAATAGTAACTCTTTGGCTTGTGGCTCTAGTCTGCGAGAGGTACTCAAAAGCTTGAGGTAGTCATCAATGCTATAGGTGACTTCACTGGCAGTTTGCTCAACAACCAACTCTTTAAAACAATTAGAGTCTAAAATCTCTTGTTCAAATCCCCTCAAAATCTCCGCTTGAATCTGGGCACCTTCATATCGGGCAAATGAGGGCGCATAAGCTTGATACACTTCTTCGATCGCTTGGTAAACTTCGTATTTCGGTTCTGGCATTAGATTCCATAGCAGGATCAGAAAACCGTTATCGCACATTGCCGACGCTGCCTTGGTATATCTAATCTCTAGCGGTATCCAGTGAAAGGCATTGGCTCCTAGAACCGCATTGAACTTTTTTGCTTCTAGTTCCCACTCCTCAAATGAAGTATTGCAAATAGTAACTTTTGGATATCGAGCGCAGTTGTGTTGTGCCAAATGCCAAAAGTCCTGGTTTGGCTCAATACACGTCATTGAAAAACCAAATTGAGCAAAAGCTACCGTCGCATTTCCCGGCCCACAACCAACCTCAAGAATCGATGCCTCTGAGTCAAGTTGGGCTAGAGCCACAGAGCGAGCGATTAGTTCCTTCGGATAGGGCGCTCTTGCATTGTAATAAATATCAGCAACGGGAGAATACCAAGTCCTTCGCTGTTCCAAATCCATAGAAGCTCTGGCATTTATTTCTTGTCTAGAGTCTTGCATAAGCCAGTTTTGTCACCAATGAAGTCCGATTTCATTTTAGAACCAGGAAGGAATCTGTAATAGTCAACTTAGGACGACTCTTGTCATTTCAAAATCAGCTAACACACAGATTGTACTTAACGGTACCTTTTTTTGTTTGAGATATTTTTAATATTCATAAGAGTACCTTATTTTATATTTGAGATTTCTGCTCTTTGTACTTATAACAGTATTTATACTTAGGTAAAATCAAATGCTAGCTTTGTAGTGTGCTATATAAAACGTAGATATGAAAAATCACCTGAATGCACTTTATTTAGTCATTAATTTCAGCAAAATATACTTAAATTAACAGAGAAATTCCCAAAAATAAATTTTATCATCCCTATTCTTAAATGAACTCGATTAGTTATGCTCCTAGATTTAGAAAGATTTTATCAAGCTTGCAATCCAAGTAGACCTCTAATGATAGGAGATGCAAGCGATCGCCGATATTATATCGATTTTGCGGCGGTGCGGGGTGGCAAAATCATTGAGGCTTTACAGCGTACCATTACTCGCATCTCCCCAGATACACCAACTTGTCAGCTATTTACCGGACATCTCGGTTGTGGAAAATCAACGGAATTGTTGCGGCTGAAAGCTGAGTTAGAAGTGCAGCAATTTCATGTAGTTTACTTTGAGTCTACCCATGTCTTAGAAATGGCAGATGTGGATGTGACCGATGTTTTATTAGCGATTGCTGGTCAGGTAAGTGAAAGCCTGGAAGCAATGAAAATCAAGCTCAAGCCTCGCTATTTTACCAAGTTATTTGGGGAAATTGTCGATTTTTTGCAAACACCAATTGAACTGGGAGTTGAAGCTGAGTTATCTGTGGGAATCGGCAAAATTACAGCTAAAACTAAAGAAAGCCCCCAATTGCGGCGGCGGTTAAGGGACTATCTAGAACCGCGAACGGCGAATATTTTACAGTCAATTAATCAAGAACTATTAGAACGTGCCAATAAAGAACTCAAAGCCAAGGGGAAAAGGGGACTAGTAGTAATTGTTGATAATTTGGATAGAGTAGCAATTCGACCTTTACCATCGGGGCGATCGCTACCAGAATACTTGTTTATTCAACGTGGCGAACAGTTACGCAAACTAAATTGTCATGTTGTCTATACTATTCCTCTGGCTTTGACTTTCTCCAACGATAGCGCCGAACTTCAACATCGTTTAGGCGGAGGAGTAGCGCCAAAAGTATTACCGATGATACCTGTGCGTTTGCGCTCTGGAGAGATTTTCCCCCAAGGACTAGCATTGATGCGACAAATGGTGTTAGCAAGAGCTTTTCCCGACATTTTACCTAGCGATCGGTTAGGCTTAATTACAGAGGTGTTTGATAATTTGGAAACCTTAGATCGGTTGTGTCTGATTAGTGGTGGTCATGTGCGCGACTTGCTAGGGTTGTTGTTCGATTGTCTGCGGGAACAAGATCCACCCTTCGAGCGGGAGTGTGTCGAATTGGTGATTCAAAGACAGCGCGATTACCGAGGCAATGCTATTGACCCACAAGAGTGGGAACTGATTTTTCAAGTCGTGCAGCAACAAAGAGTCAGAGGTGATATTGAATATCACACTTTATTGCGGAGTCTATTTATATTTGAATACCGCGATTTGGAGGGAGCTTGGTTTGCCGTCAACCCAGTTTTAGCAGAAACGCAGAGATTTAAATCATGGTTGAAGGACACCCACAAGCAGATATAAGAGCAAGTAATCAGCGGGCGCTACGGAATTTAGGCAGAGCGATCGCACTTTCTAACGGTCAATTTTCCCTAGTTTTGGTCTGCTGCAATTATCGAGTTTTGCAAGAGCAAATGTTGCAACAACTCGAAGAACTTTCTGATGGATTATACCAGATTCAAAAAGTAGTTTTACCCCACAACGCCAGAAGTCTTTACACAACTATTCATTTACAATTAGTTACCGAGCGTCAACCGCCATCAGCGTTGATGATTTTGGGTTTAGAGTTAGTAGATGGACTTGATGATTTCTTAAGGTCTATTAATCATATTCGTGATGAATTTCGCAAGCGCCATCGATTTCCGATAATTGTCTGGGTGAATGATGAAGTATTGCAAAAAGTGGTACGTTTAGCACCGGATTTTGCCAGTTGGGCAGCGACACCGATTCAATTTGAAATGACAACTCGCTCATTGCTGGAATTTCTCCAACAAGAGACTGATTCTTTGTTTGCCAGAGTATTGCCAAATCCCACACAACCCCAAGCACCCCAGTTTAGCGAAAATTATTCTACCTTAGAGCAAGTCTGGGAACGTAACTATGAACTCCACTTCGCCATCAGAGAATTACAAAATCGTGGTGTTACCTTAGAACCAGAATTGCACGCTAATTTAGAATTTGTTTTTGGTCTAGATAATTATGTTAGCGATCGCATTATTCCAGCTTTAAATCATTTTCAAAAAAGTTTACAGGTTTGGCAAAAGCTGGGGCAGAGTGAAGAGGCAGAAGGGCAGGGAGCAGGGAGTAGAGGGGAAAGAGGTAATTTTTCATTTTCTCCCTCCCCCCCTGCTATCTCATCTCCCTTTTCTTCCCCATCTCGCCCATCTCCCCCATCTCCTTTAGTTCTGCGACAGGGAGTTTTGCTATTTTATATTGGGCTATGTTGTTGTCGTTTAGCTGAGCAAAATCAAGCAGAAAATCGCCGTCATTGGTTAGCAGCAAAATCTTATTTTCAGCAATGTTTAAATATTTTGCAGCAAGCTGGGTGTCTAAATATAGTTGCTGAATTTATTGGTCAACTGGCTGAAGTTTTGCAAAATCTGCAAGATTGGGAAGAATTGCAGATTGTTGCTCAAAGGTCTTTGGAGTTGCATCAAAATTATGGTAGTCAAATCCAACTTGCTTGTGACTACGGTTTTCTGGCACAAGTAGCTGTGCAGCAATCGCGCTGGGTACAAGCGAGTATTTTAGCACATGTATCACTGCTGAAATTAGCCGAAGCCCAAAAGCAGAATGACCCTTATGACTGCTTATTTCCCTTACTATTAGCACAAATTTCCTATTTAATATTAGCGAAAGCACAGCGTAATTTACGTGAGCCAGAAGTCGCCCGTGAATATTTAGAAAAGGCGACAAAAGAACTGCCAGAAGCTTTAGAAAGCAGTGCCCATCAATACAATGCCCATCGTTATATTCGTTTATTGCGGACATTGCGAGCGCTTTATTTTGAAGAAGGGCGATATTTGGAAGCTTATTACATTCGCCAGAAGCGGCGTTCTGTTGAACAGCAGTATGGTTTTCGAGCTTTTATCGGTGCGGGACGCTTGCAACCCCAAAGACAGGCGACAAACCCAGCCTTGATGTCACCTGCTGGGAGTAGCAGTGTTGCTTTAGAAATTGCGGCTTCTGGTCGAGAGCGAGATATTAATAATTTAATTGGCAGAATTAGCCGTGCTGACCAAAAGCTAACGGTAATTCACGGTCAGTCAGGGGTGGGTAAGAGTTCTACGGTAACTGCGGGTTTAGTTCCAGCATTGCAAAATCGAGCTATCGGCGACCAAATTGCCATACCTGTGGTACTGCAAGTTTATACTGATTGGGCAAGGGAATTAGGTAAATCTTTAACTGAGGCGATGTCTGAAATTAAGCTAGAAGCAGCCATTGAAGCGGAGGTTTTACCCGACTTTGCCACACCTAGCACCATTGTGAATATTTTACAACAATTACAAAAAAATGCCGAGCATCATTTGATTACAGTTTTAATTTTTGACCAGTTTGAAGAATTTTTCTTTGGATATAGCGATCGCAATCAAAAACAAGCATTTGATAAATTTATTAGCGACTGTCTCCAAATATCTTTTGTCAAAGTTATTCTTTCATTACGAGAAGATTATTTACATCGTTTATTAGACTTTAAACATCTCTCAGCACTGGAAGCAATTAACAACAATATTCTTGATAAAAATATCCGCTACCAGTTAAATAATTTTTCTCCAGAATATGCAAAAGCTATTATCAAAAATTTGACAAAGCGTTCTCAGTTACACTTAGAGTCTCGGTTAATTGATGCCCTGATTGAAGATTTATCCACAGAATTTGGAGAAGTACGCCCGATTGAATTGCAAGTTGTGGGAGCGCAAATTCAAGATGAGCGAATTACCACTCTAGAACAATATCAGCCGTATAGACCCAACAAACTAATTGAGCGATATATTAAGGAACTGCTCAAAGACTGCGGCCCAGAAAATGAACGAGCAGCTTTACTCGTTTTGTATTTATTAACTGATGAAAGCAACAACCGACCTTTTAAGACTCGTGCTGAATTAGCCGCACAGCTAGCAGAATTAGAAGATGCTACTAAATTAGACTTAGTTTTAGATATTTTAGTCCGCTCTGGGTTAGTGGTGCTGTTTCCCGACGTACCAGAACGCTATCAATTAATTCATGATTATTTAGTAGACTTAATTCGCTACTTACAACAACAGGAATCAAGCTTACAAGTACAACTCAATCAGCTACGCCAAAAAGTAGAACAAAGTCAAGCTGAAATTGAGAGACTTAAAAGCGAGCTAAGTCAAAAAAAGCAGCCAACCAAATTGATAGATACTCATCCGCAACAGGGATTGGGTTTATTAACAGAATTGCGAGAGTTACAAAAGCGTGAGGAAATAAGTCAGTTAGAAATTGAGCAATTACGAGCCGAACTCAAAGAAAAAGAATTAACAACTAAACTAGCAGAAAGCCAAAAAAAACAAAGACTCAGTGAAGCTCAATTAAATCGCTCGCTAAAAATCGCCTTGACTGCTTCTGTACTGGCGATATTCGGTTTAAGTGTTTCCATTGTCACAGCAATAGATAGCGAAATTAAAACCCTAAGTGTATCCAGCGAAGCTTTATTCGCCTCCCAAAAAGGTATTGATGCTTTAAAAGAAGGTTTAAAGGCAGGGAAAAAATTACAACAAACAATCTGGGTAGATCCCAATACAAAAGAGCAAGTGCTGACGGCTCTTTATCAAGCGGTTTCTGGGGTTAGAGAATATAATCGTTTTGACGGACATGTATCTGGGGTAAATAGTATTGTATTTAGCCGCGATGGTTCTTTAATTGCTTCAGCCAGTGCAGACACTACAATCAAACTTTGGCATCCTGATGGTAGCTTGTTCAAAACCTTGTCGGGACATGATGATGTGGTCAATAGCGTTAGTTTCAGCCCCGATAGTCAAATTATTGCTTCCGCCAGTCAAGATAAAACAGTGAAACTGTGGAGTCGGGAAGGTCAGCTACTAGCCACTTTGTTAGGACATCAAGCTGTAGTGAATAGTGTTAGTTTCAGCCCCGATGGTCAACTAATAGCTTCTGCGAGTACAGACAAGACAATAAAACTTTGGACTCAGGACGGTAGATTACTCAAAACCATAGAGGGACATAATAGTGCGGTTTTGGCTGTCACTTGGTCACCTGATGGACAAACCATTGCTTCTGGAAGTGCTGACAATACCATTAAGTTATGGAATCGGGAGGGTAAGTTGCTGAGAACCTTTGCTGGTCATAATGATGCAGTTTTGGGTATAACTTGGTCGCCCGATGGTAAAACAATTGCTTCCGCTAGCTTAGACCAGACTATCAAATTGTGGAGTTTGGAAGGTAGATTACTGAGAACCTTATCGGGGCATAGTGCTGGAGTCACCAGCGTTAGTTTTAGCCCCGATGGTAACACAATTGCTTCTGCAAGTACCGACGAGACGCTGAAACTTTGGAGTTCTGAAGGTATGCTACTTGGTACTCTCAAGGGACATAATAATTGGGTAAATAGTGTTAGTTTTAGTCCAGATGGTCGCACCCTTGCTTCTGCAAGTCGGGACAAAACTATTAAACTTTGGCATTGGGACGATGTGTTGCTGCGAAAACCCAAAGCTGATAATAATGATTGGGTGACAAGTATCAGTTTTAGTCCTGGAGGACACACTTTAGCCGCAGCAAGTCGAGACAAAACCGTAAAACTTTTCAATCGAGAAGGTAACTTACTGCGTACTTTCACTGGACATCAAAATCAAGTTTGGGGAGTTAGTTTTAGTCCGGATGGTAAAGTAATTGCCTCAGCTAGTAAAGATAAAACAGTCAAGTTGTGGAGTCGGGGCGGTGAATTGCTCCACACCTTCGAGGGTCATAATAATACTGTTTTGGGTGTAGCTTGGTCACCTGATAGTCAAGTAATTGCCTCGGCTAGTAAAGATAAAACAGTAAAGCTTTGGAGCCGCAACGGTATACTGCTGAACACCTTACAGGGACATCAAGATGCAGTGAATTGGGTAAGTTTTAGTCCTGATGGCAAGTTGCTAGCGTCAGCGAGTGATGACAAAACGGTGAAACTCTGGAGTAAAGATGGTAAATTAATACATACATTAATCGGTCATAGCCGTCGGGTAAATGGGGTAGCTTGGTCACCTGATAGTCAAATTCTCGCCTCAGTTAGTATCGATAGTACAGTGAAGATTTGGAATCGAGACGGTGAGTTGCTAAGTAATCTTGATGGCGATGGCGATAGTTTCATCAGTGTCAGCTTTAGTCCAGATGGTAAGACTCTAGCAGCTTCCAGTGATGATAAAGTGAGGATTTGGAACCGCGATGGAACATTATTGATTGCTTTGAAAGGTTATAAAGATGAGTTAACCAGCATCACTTTCAGCCCTGATGGCAAGACTTTAGCTGTGGGAAGTGCCAGCGGTACAGTGATTTTCCAGGATTTGGCAGATATCGAACTGGATAAATTGCTGGCACGGGGTTGCAATTTGCTACATGATTATTTGCAGACTAACCAGAAAGTAATGAAAAGCGAACACGCTTTGTGTTTTAGTAGGTGATGCACAATAACGCTCAAAGGCAATGCGGTGCTAGGATAAATAAGCCGATTCGTTCCCGCCAAAGTTCAACGACTACTGTCAAGCGCTTCTGGGGATGGTTCTCAAGATTGAGATAACACTCCAATTACTGGTAAATTTTGGGTATACGAGCAAGCAATTCAGGTGCCTTTTTACGGCATTTACAAATTTAGCAGAGCTGCTGTTGAGGTTTATCACCTAGTTAATGGCAGGTATCAGCAACTCACCACTAACGAACGCGGATATTATGAGATTTCCTTGAAGGTATTGGGACATTGGGAGGGCTGAGTTAGGAGCAAAGCCAGGAAAGCTTTGCTCTAGTGAGGAGTTAAGAGTTATTCTCCCCTGAAACTCCCCTGCCCTTTACTTGTGTGCTTCGCTGCTCCTGTTTTGTTCTACCCTGAAGCACCTGAAGCTCCTCTGGTTCTAGACTGTCGGCGTCAATGATTGTACTCTTGCTTCCGATTGCCAGTCTAAAGGATTCCAAACTCTTTCTTCCAGTGCCATCTGCTCGATTAAACTGGCCAATCTCAAGGCTTTGAGAGCTTGTTCGCCACCTACTGAGGGTTGATTGCCACCGTGTACGCAGTTGACAAAATGTTCTAATTCTGCACTCAGAGGTTGAACATTGCTGGTATAGACTTTTTCAATCACGCCATCCTGCCTGTAAAGTAGTTGTCGATGGTCGGTAAGAGAGTTAGGATTTGTTTGTCGGTGAATCAAAATTTCATTCTTGAGAAAATCTGCCTCAGTAAATGAATTTTTGCAGTGGGCAACAATCCGGCGAATTTTGCGATGAGTGACTTTACTGGCAGTAAGGGTAGCGACTATACCATTAGCAAAGCCCAAGGTGGCAGTTACGTAATCTAAATAACCGGAATCTAGGGCACGGCTACCGCTAGCGGTCAATTTGGTCACTGGGGAAGCTGCTAATTCTAGAAGTAAATCAATGTCATGGATCATTAAATCCAGGACAACCGAAACATCGTTTGCTCGATCTGAGTAAGGACTCATGCGGTGGGCTTCTAATGCCAGTAATTCTTCTGTTTTTAGCACTTGGCTAAGTTCCCTAAATGCTGGATTGAAGCGCTCGATATGACCTACTTGAAGGATACATTGAGACTCAGCAGCAGCATTTACTAGGGATTCTGCTTCAGAAATACTGGCTGCGATCGGTTTTTCAATTAAAACATGAATTCCCGCTAACAAACAGCTAATGCCCACGGCGTAATGCAGACGGGTGGGAACAGCAATACAAACTGCTTCCACCAGGGGTAGCAAGTCACAGTAGTCTTCAAAAAAACGCACTTTATACTTGCTGGCAGTTTCTAACCCTCGTTCGACGTTAATATCTGCCACGCCGACTAGTTCAACATCTTTCATTGAACTCAGGACGCGAGCGTGGTGTTGTCCCATGTTACCCACCCCAATCACGCCTATGCGGATTGGTCGTGGCTGGTTGCGCTGTGTATATGGATTCGGTTCTGCCAGTGACATGCTATTTTGCACTATTATTCTCTCCTCAACCACCAAATTTAGAGACGCTACGGCCGTTGGCGTTTATACAAAAAAACCCAGTTACGATCCGTCTAAAACCATCCAGATGGTAACATAGAGGCTATGTTTATGAAGAATTTCAAAGTTTGCGATCGGTTCCCGCAATCCAGCTATCTTTTGTATGGATACTTCGGCTTTGGTTTGGATTTTGCATTTTATAGAAAAAATGTGTGTCTTTTTATTAACTTTAGAATATTCGGTAAGACTTAAGTATAAATTCTGGAAAATTCTAAGAGTTAGTTTCTTGTACTGCGATTTCCTCAAGGTTGCAGTTAGACAATTAATTAGTAGCTCGATATTTAATTGATAGTATTAAAATTACAAAATAATAGACGAGTAATACTTATGCTTTTTTTGAGAAAAAATGGTATGGGGAATTACTGTCACTGATTACCAAAAACGATTTTTGGATGATCGTTTGTAGCATCTGTAGTAGACAATTCGTGTCTTGTCGTACTCCTACAAACAAGCAAGCTAGCAAGAGCGTCTCATTGGGGTACTCTGGCACACAAGAGAAGACATCGCACCGCTTTTAAGAGAAACTGGTATGGATTGTTTGTTGGAATATCTAGGGTGCAAAGGTGTTCGCAATCACTCATAGAAGTTAAGAGTGTCTTTGGCATTGCTTGCTAACATCTTGTTGAAGCGTGATTTGGCAATTTGAAATCCAAAATTTACAAGTGATATGAAAGCCGTAATTTTGTTATCTGGGGGATTGGACTCTTCCACAATTTTGTACAAAGCGAAGATAGAAGATGATTGTGAATGTCATGCTATTTCTTTTGATTATCAGCAGCGACATCGACGAGAGTTACACTCAGCTGTCCTGATTGCTCAAAAAGCTGGGGTCGTAAAACATCAGGTAGTTAATTTTGATTTACGACAATGGGGTGGTTCGGCACTTACAGACGACACTATTGATTTACCCCAAGAGCGTACCCTGGATGAAATGGCTCAAAATATTCCTGTTACTTATGTTCCGGCTCGTAATACAATATTTTTAAGCTTTGCCCTAAGTTACGCCGAAGCGATCGCAGCTGAACGTGTCTATATCGGCGTCAATGCCTTAGATTACTCAGGATATCCTGACTGTCGCCCCGATTATATCCAAGCCATGCAAGAAGTTTTTCGGCTGGGAACTAAACAAGGACGCGAGGGACAACCAATTGATATTGTTCCACCCCTGATTAATCTAAAAAAAACTGAAATCATTCAACTAGGTAACCAATTGGGAGTTCCTTGGGAACTAACTTGGTCTTGCTATGCTGGTGGCGATCTCGCCTGCGGTGTGTGTGATTCTTGTCATTTGCGGCTAACAGCTTTTGCCGAATTGGGACTCGTCGATCCCCTGACGTATGCTTCTTGAGTTAGGAGTTATTCCTAACCCCTAACTCTTCTAAACGTCGTAATTGAATTTGATGCAGGCGTGGCCCAATAATTGACATCACAGTGAATTCGAGATTTTGATAATAGAAGGTTTCGCCTTTGGCAGGAATTTTCTGTAATTGATACAGCAAAAAACCTCCTAGTGTTTGGTATTCTCTTGTCAAGGGTAAATCGAGATGTAAAACCTCGTTGAGGTCTTCAAGGTTGATTTGTGCTTGCACCAGAAATTTCTGCTCATCCAACATTTGAATTAGCAAATCGTCGTTGTTTTCAGGTTCGCTAGCGTCACCAATGATTTCAGCAATCACATCTTTGATGGTCACCAGTCCAACAGTACCGCCAAATTCATTGACCACCATGACCATAGCTGGTTTCTCTTGCTGCATCATCGGCAATAGTTCACTCAAGGGCGTGTGTTCTGGAACAAACCGAGCGGGACGCATCCAAGGTTGGATCTGTGTCTCTAAAGTTAGCTTTCCTACAGCTAAAGGTTGTGCCAAATCTTTAAAATAAACAATGCCGCGAACATCGTCCAAAGACCCACCAATGACGGGATAGCGGGAGTAACCAGTAGTAGCCATTTCCTTGAGTAATGTCTCGAAGGTAGCATCTTTTGGCAGCGCCACAATACTGGTGCGGGGGATCATTACAGCATGAGCCATCACATCCCCAAACTCAAAAACATTATTTAACAGTTCTCGCTCTGCACGCTGTAAACCTGTAGACCCCCATTCTGTAGAGATAATCACTTGCAATTCTTCCGGGGTGACAGGCGGCCTCCAGCCTTGACCTGTGTATTGGATGCCAAAAATTCGTAATAAGCAACGAGTTGATTGGTTGAGAATCCAAATGAAGGGGCTAAAAAAACGCACGATCGCTTTTATTAAAGGCCCTAAAAATCGAGCTAGCTGTTCTGAATACAGCATAGCTAATGATTTAGGACATAATTCTCCTAAAACAATTTGTAAATAGGCAATTAAGAAAAAGGCGATCGGAATTGATAAAGAATGGGCAATGAAGGTAGTCATCCCATTAGGTAGAGGCCAGGATTTTAACCATGCATTCACCAGCACGACAATTGTACTTTCTCCAATCCATCCCAGAGCCAAACTAGAGAGAGTGATACCTAACTGGGTGGTAGATAGCAGTCGGTCAATACTGCGTTGGAGCATTTCTACTGCCAGCGCTGGCACATCCCCAGCTTTAACTAGCTGGTGAATACGCGAGCGCCGCACGCTCACCATCGAAAATTCCGCCGTCACAAAAAAGGCATTTATGGCAATCAGCAGTAAAACTGACAACAATCGCAGCCCTGCATCTGTCCAAATTAAATTAGGAAAACCACTCACTGCCAAAGCTCGTGTAAAATTCACGCCCTCCATTTAGGGGAACTGGGTATTGGGTACTGGGTACTGGAAATTAGGCACTCAAAAAACTTTTCTCTATCGCCTAGTCCCCAGATCCGAGTCCCCAGTCACCAACACCCCTTCTACCTTTCTACAGGAATATTCGACGCCTCTAGCTTTAATTCTTGAGCAGGATAATCAGTCAAAGCAAGTGATATTTTCTTGACATCATCAAGTAAAGCTGTGGGAATGCTTATCGTACCTGAAAACGTTGGTCCATTGGCAGGCAATTCTGTGGGTAAACCTTCAGTACTAGCGCTCAAGGTTCGTCCTTTATCATCGGTAACATCTAAAAAACTATATAAGAAGCGCACAGAATCCTTACCTTTGTTCTGCATTTTTACTTTCAGGAGTAAATCCCCACCAGAGTAACGGGCAGATTGCACAGACATGGTTACGCCTTCACTCTGAGCAACCACTGGAAAACCTGGCTGCGGTTTTTCTTCAACCACTTGTGGAGGTTTTTCCTCTGGCTTTTGCTTGCTAGTATTGGTTTCTTCATCATCTTCCTCTAGCTTTTCTGATTTAGCAGCCTTGGTCTTGCCCTCAATTCGCGCCTTAACAATTTTTAGAATATCTTGCTCTTTTAATAACGCTATCCCTCCCTGTTGGGAATTATTCGTTTTAGTGCTGGCAAATTTAGTTGTAGGACGCCCATCTGGTGTAGTAACGCCTTTAAGTGCTGAACTCCCCAGTTCAAACCCCAAAAAGGCGCTTACGGAACCTGCTCCCAACATCAGGAATAACAAAGTCAAAGTAAGAAGTACAGTAGAATTTATTTTCATTGTTGACAAGCTAACGCACAAAAATGCTGGTTTTTAAGAAGAATGAAGCTTTACACGTCAATCCTTAAAGCAACTTAATCAATATTAGTTTGCACTATTTCATGATTAGATTATGTAGTATAAAAATCTAGAAAACTATTGTCGAGTATTCACAGGCAATATATTTGTGCTAAAATCAGAGGGTTTGCTGAAATTAAGATGGCAGAGGTAGTATACCTCACTCTAAAATTAGCAAATAAAGTTAACTTCAGCGTTTTAGTAATTGGCTGATAGCAACTCTAAACCCAACAAAATAAGCGCCTTTGGCCGATTGGGGAGGCAGCGAACTCATAATTCGCCTTCAGGCTGGTTCGATTCCAGCAGGGCGCACTAAATTATCAAAAAAAGGGCATACAAAAGAGGACGCGTGGAGAGACGCAAAGATAGTGTTTGCTTGTTTCCTTGCGTCTTTTTCTCCCTTATCTCCCCGCCTCCCTACTCTTACCCAAGTGGTATTTAAAACTTGAATTCAGTTCCAACTTTCAGCTTGTTGGCATTCAAGCGGGGAGACATCATTAGTGATGTGTCATAGGGATTTGGTAAATCAGGAGTGCGAATATATGGATCGTTGCCTGCTTGCTGAGTCAGGACATCATGATATAAAGTATTAACCAACTCAGCATCGTGGGCTATTTCATTTTCTGGGAAAGAACCACCAAAACTTGAACCAGATCCAAAGAATGAGTCTAGTTGACGCTTGAGGCTGCCATTTTCATAAAAATTGCGATCGTGTTGAAAAAATGCCCGTTCAAATACATCATTTGTAGTTTGACTCTTGGGTGTTTGTGTTTGGGCGGCTACAACAGAGGGAAAAGCAATACCAGCAGCAAGCAGTATTAATAAACCACCAAAGGTTTTTAATTTTATACCCACGTTCCTTACTCCTCAAATTTTTGGCGAATCTTAATTTATGCTTAATTTCAGAACTCCGATCGGTTCAACCTTTGGTGTAGCACAACTTTTAATGTTTTGTAATGACGTATCCTACTGAAACTCTTACCGACTCAAATATTTGGGCAACCACCCTTGATTTGACTAACTTACGCTACAATCTCTTAGATTTATTTTCTCAACTAGCTTATCAAGAGGGTGATTTTGTTCTTGCTTCTGGGCTACGTAGTTCTTATTACGTAAATAAGATGCAGGTAACACTCCACCCCCAAGGAGCTTTGGCAGTTGGACGGTTATTATTTCCTTTGCTACCTGAAGATACGCAAGCTGTAGCAGGTTTAACAATGGGTGCCGATCCAATTGTTACAGCAGTGAGCATAGTTTCCGTTTATGAAAATCGACCGATACCAGCGCTGATTATTCGCAAAGAAGCCAAGGGGTATGGAACAAGAGCTTATATAGAAGGCCCAAATTTACCAGAAGGTGCAAAAATAGTAGTCTTGGAAGATGTGGTCACAACTGGGCAATCTGCTCTCAAAGCAGTTGAGCGTCTTCAAGCAGCAGGTTATACCGTTAATCAAGTAATTGCACTGGTAGACCGACACCAAGGGGGAGGAGAGTTGTACCAGTCGGCTGGGTTGAACTTTGAAGCATTATTTTCGATTCAGGAAATTCAGGAACGCTTCCGACAGCTGGCAAATTCCTAAATAATAAGACTGGTACTATAGCAGGAGGCAAGAGGCGGGAGGCAGGAGGCAGGAGGTAAAAACATTACTCTTCCTAACATTCACGCTTGTTATTGTGTCCTAACCTATATGACTACGGCTGTAATTCCTATTATGAATTGGTAGCAGTTCTAAATATGAAATTAATACGCATCGAATCAAAATTGAATATTTTGTGTACATTTGTTAAGAGTCAAGAGCAGCTGTTAGCGCGAGCAAGAAAGGCAAGATTGTCAATTTATTTACCAACTAAATGCCGGAGCGATCGCAATTAAATTTTGCAACCGAATGGAAACTTGACACCGCTAACTAGAAGTGCGGGCAATTTCTGATAAAACAGATGTTGAACCCAATCAACTGGGGCAAAATAGAAAACATGACGATTGAATCCAATTCCTCAAATCTACCAACCCCAGAACCTATCCCAGAACACGACTTGCAGCCAGATGACTTTGACGATGGTGCAACTGAAAATCATCTCACCTCAGAAGCACTAGCAACACAACAAGCCCTATCGGCTATTTCTTCTTTACAATCTTCCCAAAATACAACAGCTCTCAAACAAGCTCGTTCTGACTTCAAACAATCCATTGCCAAGCAATTCACAGTCAAGCCCAGAGCATTGCTGCTGATCTTCTTGGCGATCGTTACCACTTTGAGCGGAATTATTCTTAATAACTGGCTCGTCGGTCTGATCGGAACACTGGTGACTTTGGTGTTATCCCTAGCAATATTATTGCCTTGGTTGCTAGAAGTTTTTGAGGAGTGGTTTTCACCGCAAGAACGGACATTGTTTGTTGGCTTTTTGGGATTAATAATAGCCATCATCGGCTTGATCAGGTTTACAGGTATACACGACCGCCTACTTGTTTTGGGACGCCAGATTAGCTGGGATATTGCTGGAACTTTAGCAGATTGGTTTGGCGCTTTAGGACAAATTTCGATCGCCATCATTGCCGTTTACGTAGCTTGGCGACAATACGTTATTTCTAAAGACTTGACAATTCAGCAAAATCTGCTGACCGTTCAGCAAAATATTATCACCCAGCAGCAAACAATTGATTCTTATTTCCAAGGTGTTTCCGACTTAGTATTAGATGAAGAAGGATTATTAGAAGATTGGCCTCAAGAAAGAGCGATCGCTGAAGGACGCACTGCGGCAATTTTAAGTAGTGTTGATAGCAGTGGTAAAGCGAAAATTCTTCGCTTTCTCTCACGTTCCAAGTTGCTATCACCTCTAAAACGCGATCGCCGATTAGGTAGACCGATTCTCGATGGTCTGGGTGGTTACGCGGAAGACCGATTAGAAGGTGTACGTGTGATCGATTTAGGCGTAATACTGGCAGCAGCAGACCTTTCTGGGACTGATTTGCGTTGGACTGACTTGAGCGAAGCTAATCTTGTCCGCGCTAATCTGGCCGACTGTGACTTAGTAAAAGCCAACCTTTCGCGCACAATTTTATATGATGCCAATCTCAGTGGTGCTGACTTTAACGGAGTTCGTTTATTCTACGGAGTAGTAGATCGAGCATCACCCCGCAGTCGTACTGAACCACCAAATTATCAAACAGGCGAACATACTGGCGCTGTGGTGGAAAGAGCTGATTTCACTAACGTCCAACGGATGTCTGAGTCTGCACGTCACTACTGTTGTGCTTGGGGTGGCGAAAAAACTAGAAATACTATTCCCGGTGGTTGTGAAAGTATTCCTAATAAGTTAGAACGATAGTTTTTAACTAACAAATCCAAAGACACTTTGCCAAAGCTGAGAGAATTCTCACAATAGTTAAATAATTAAAAAATAGTAATTTTGCTTACCGCATTGACTAAATTTTATCTACTGTTTGATTTGCTTCTAAGCAGTTAAGTAATAATCTCAAGTCTGGTTAATCATTTATAGCAGGAGGCAGAAGGCAGCTATGCTGGAGGCAGGAGGTAGAACTATTACTATTCC
>JAQYWR010000117.1 GCA_029379225.1 Nostoc sp. S4
GATATTCTCCCTCAACTGTTCCCTTTGTCAATACTCTGCTACCTGAATCCTTACAGTAAAATTAATTTTTACCTGATAGAAATGAAAATAAAAAAATTAAATATTTTTTTAAAATTAATACTAAAAATTATCTCCAAAATAAAATATTCTTAATTAATTTAGGGAGATTTAGTTGATTAGTTTTCTCTTTTAAGTTATTAATTAATTTTATCGATATTCTGTTGTAGATAACTTAACAACCAACCGGCTGCTGTTGCTCTGCGAGTTTGCCGAGGGCCAAATTCACCAATTTTGTAACCTTTGAAACCCAGTTTTTGCTTGAGTAATTGTTTATTTTCAGTAGGAATGGAACGAGTTAACTTGACTGTTGCAGGTCGAGAGTCAATAAAATCTGGTGGTTGTGGGTACTCATTGTGCCATTCTGGTGCAACTTGGCTAGTGTCCCATTGTGTATTTGATGAGTCATAACGATAGCCTAAATAATGCCATAGCAACTGATTAACTGTCGCATCATCTAATTCCTCATTGAGAATTGCCCAAATGGTGTCTGTATTGAGTGGTGGCAGATTAGACATAAGCACGTAATAATTGAGTATCCATAAATCAGAATATAGTAAAATTTTGATACCCAAGCTTAATAATTTTCTTCAAAATTTTAAGCTATAGCACGCTTGACGATCGCGATCGCACCCAATACAAACGCTGCAATCAAAACACTCAAGACTGCAACTACACATATCACAGCCAAGACGAAAATCAAGAGTGCGATTAATTTTGCAACTTAAACTTAAAAACAGGTTGTGTATACAAAACTAGGTAGACTGGAAATCGTAAAGAATAGACCAGTCTATGCACAATCCTACACCACCGCCGAAGCTCGTCCGCGCCCATGTATTTATTTCTGGCCAAGTCCAAGGAGTGGGCTTTCGCTACGCCACCATCGATACGGCTACCCAGTTAGGATTAACTGGTTGGGTGCGGAATCTCCCCGAAAGTCGAGTAGAAGCAGTTTTTGAAGGGGCGCAACAGGTTGTAGATGAAATGGTTCGCTGGTGTCACTCGGGGCCACCTGCTGCTGTAGTAAAAGAGGTTTTGGTGGAGTACGAAGAACCAGAAGGCTTACGAGGATTTGAAGTTAAGCGAGGTAAATAATTCGAGGTCGGGCAAACAGGGTATTAGTTATGCACAAAAGTGTCCCAAGAAGAAATTGCATTTGCGAACTTTAAGAAATAAATTATCCTGTTTAAAGTTGATGAGTGATGACTGTAACTGTTGACTCTCAACAGTGGGATATTTTTTCATTTGTCATATCATGTCTGGCTAATCACTTGTGATTAAAATCTCCCCGCGTCAGCCTAAACGATCGGTCTTGCATTGGTCACGATATCAGTCCCTTTGCTCTGGATGTAAAGAAACATTTCTGTTTGTTGAAAGACAAATGACAAATGACAAAATGCAAAAATTTTCACAGCCAAAGAGAGAGCAAGAAGAGCGATCGCTGTTCGCTATCACTAAAATTGGAGTATAAATGCCAGATTTGGGAATGCAACCCCTTTAAACGGATATGACGATGGCTTCAAAGAAATCATTACACTTAAGTTAGTTGCCCTGCTAGCATTGACCGTCCCATAGAATCGATGACTCAACAAACTTCAAGAATCTGCATCCTTGGTGGAGGCTTTGGTGGTCTCTACACAGCCTTGCGTCTAAGCCAGTTACCTTGGGAATCTACGCAAAAACCCGAAATTGTTTTGGTAGATCAAAGCGATCGCTTTTTATTTTCTCCCTTTCTTTACGAATTACTCACTGGCGAACTGCAAACCTGGGAAATTGCCCCACCATTTACAGAACTTTTACAAAGTACGGGGGTGCGTTTTTATCAAGGAGTGGTATCAGGAATTGACATCGACCAGCAACGGGTAGATTTACACGAGGGGCCCCAAATCCCTTACGACAGATTAGTGCTGGCGTTGGGAGGAGAGACACCGCTAGATTTAGTACCTGGCGCAATAGCCTACGCTTATTCATTTCGGACAATTTCTGATGCCTATCGTTTAGAAGAACGCCTGCGATTTTTAGAAGAATCCGATGCTGATAAGATTCGAGTGGCGATCGTTGGAGCTGGTTACAGTGGTGTAGAGTTAGCTTGTAAGTTAGCCGACAGACTAGGGGAAAGAGGACGCTTTCGGCTCGTTGAAATCGCCGACCAAATCTTGCGAACTTCCCCAGAATTTAACCGTGAAGCAGCAAAGAAAGCTTTAGATGCGCGTGGCGTGTTTCTCGATTTAGAAACCAAAGTAGAATCAATCGGGCAAGATACCATCTCCCTAGAATATAAAAATCAGGTAGATACAATTCCCGTCGAATTAGTAATTTGGACTGTGGGAACACGAGTTGCACCAGTAGTGAAATCGCTTCCCCTCAAGCAAAATCAGCGCGGTCAAATCAGCACTACATCTAATCTGCAAGTCTTTGAGCATCCAGAAATCTTTGCCTTAGGAGATTTGGCAGACTGTCATGATGCACAAGGACAGCAAGTCCCCGCTACCGCCCAAGCAGCTTTCCAACAAGCTGATTATGCTGCTTGGAATATCTGGGCTTCTTTTACCAATCGTCCCCTACTTCCTTTCCGCTATCAACACTTAGGAGAAATGATGGCATTGGGGACAGACAACGCCACGCTCACTGGCTTAGGAATCAAATTAGAAGGGCCTTTGGCATACATTGGTCGTCGTCTTGCTTACTTATATAGGTTGCCAACTTTAGACTATCAACTCAAAGTTGGTTTTAATTGGCTAGTCCGTCCTATTATAGAAACACTTTCTAAGTAGGGACTGGGGACTGGGTATTGAGTATTGGGAAGAAGCAGGGGGCAGAGTGGAAACACTTACTCTCACTTCCCCTCTGCTCCCCAGTCCCTAGTACCCACTCCCCAGTCCCCATTATGGAACAACCAAAAGTTATTTTTTTAGATGCTGTGGGCACACTCTTTGACGTTAAAGGGAGTGTGGGTGAAGTTTACAGTCAGATAGCCGAGGAATTCGGCGTTAAAGTTTCTGCCGACACATTAAATACAACCTTCATCCAAAGCTTTAAAGCAGCACCGCCCCCCATATTTCCAGATGCAGAACTAGAAGATATTCCCCAGCGTGAGTTTGATTGGTGGCGGATAATTGCCCTGAACAGTTTTGAACGTGCAGGGGTTCTCAAGCAATTTTCTGACTTTTCAGCTTTTTTTAGTGAATTATATATCCACTTTGGGACTGGTGAACCGTGGTTCGTTTATCCTGATGTCATACCAGCTT
Source organism: Nostoc sp. S4 (assembly GCA_029379225.1). Lineage (GTDB taxonomy): Bacteria > Cyanobacteriota > Cyanobacteriia > Cyanobacteriales > Nostocaceae > Nostoc. The sequence continues at coordinate 3,306 of JAQYWR010000117.1, forward strand.
TAATGAACTGGCGACACTTGGGAGTTACTTTAGGGGTACTGTCCAATTTTGATTCTCGGATTTACTCTGTATTGCAAAGTTTGGGATTAAGAGATTTTTTTAGCTCTATCACCATTTCTACTCAGGTACGTGCAGCTAAACCCGACCCTCAAATTTTTGCTATTGCCTTAAACAAACATAAATGTTCTCCAGAGGCAGCATGGCATGTTGGCGATAGTATCGTTGAAGATTATTACGGAGCTAAAACAGCTGGCTTGAGAGGTGTTTGGATTAACCGTGGGAAATGACAGACATAAGCAGGTCGGTGTGAATCTTTATTGTTGGGATGAGGCAGGAGGCAGGGGGCAGGGGGCAGGGGGCAGGAGGCAGGGGGC
>JAQYWR010000080.1 GCA_029379225.1 Nostoc sp. S4
AGCAACATGATTTAATCTCTGGTCTCACTTGCTACCACTGGTGGCCAAAAACAAGAGTAGCTTAATTATAAGTGTTCATCCGAACTTGATATTACAGGAAGAACTGCAAAAGAAATTTGCATTCAACTGTTTGAGTCAACAAAACCTTCTCCAGTCAGGCGATTGGATCGTGCGGCTTACTTAGGACGTGAATTTATGCAAGCAGAATTCGCATTGGTGACAGGACAAGACTAGTACAGGATTAAATAGGCTTGTGATGATTTAACAGTGCGGTTGATGGGTTGCCGATCGCTTTGGCAACAACACCGATAACCTTTTTGTTATGCAGCTATATCTTGTTGTCAAATGCAACATCAACCTGCCTATTATTGATGTACCTCCATATACGCTCGTAGCAATTGATTGATTTGTGTTTGATAGCCGCGCCCTTGAGACTTAAACCACTCCAATACATCGCTATCGATGCGAAGTGTAACTTGAGACTTGGTTTTTGTCGCAGGTAAACCCCGTCTCACAACTGCCTTAGCAAACATTTCCGGTGTAATCTCTGGGCAATCTGATAAATCAATATCTTCATCGCTCATTGCATCCAGTCGTTGCCAATCAGTTTGAGAGTTGCTCGAAGTAGGTTCGTTGTTCATATTTTGTTGCCTTTTTTGCACAAATAATATGGGTACAATCCTCACGTTCTGTATGGACAACGGCAATAATTCACCCTTGCAACAAACCGAATGTGACAAAACGCTGCTCTCCATAACTGTAGCGATCGTCCTCAACTGTTAGGATATCGCCATCAAATACAGCTGGAACATCAGTAAAATCGATGCCGTGTTTACGAAGATTAGCAAGACGTTTTGCTTCATCCCATTTATATTCCATAACTGAACAACAGCTACAATATCCCATTGTAGTTACAAATTGTCGTTACAGTTACTATTCCAAGTCATTTTGCTCGGCGATCGCTTTGGCGACAATACCGATAACCTTTCTTCGTCAGTGCGCTTCAACCGGGTTATTATCCCGCGATCGCCACACAGTTGGGGCTAATTTTGTGGAGACTCATTGAGTTGCTGCTGAAGTTGTTGAACTTCCTCAATCGATAAGCCTGTGGAAGGGGCAATAATATTGAGCGCCACTCCTTTACGCAAGAGATTGATAGCGTAAGCCCGTGTCTTTTGTTCCTCAGCCTCTCTCCAGATCGAACGATAAACGGTGGATTCCTGCATGATTTCCCTCCGTAACAATCGTGTTCGGCGGATGCCGATCGCCTTTGCAACTCAACTAAGCAGGCTGATAAGTTCCGCTGCAACACGTTTATTAGGCTATGCATTGTGATTGCACCTGAAACCGCTTTAGATTTTAGCTTTCTTGCGAAGTATTAAGCTTATTTCCTCTACAGTTGTGAAGAAGGCATCCCCCATAAATTTAAGGCTAGCAACGGCTCGCTGACCAGCTTCTTCATTACCCGCTCCACAAGCATCAGTCACCATGATTGGGATATAGCCAAGATCGGCAGCATGGCGAATTGTCGGCTCAATCCCGATTTCAGTTGCTACACCTACTATAATTACAGTTTGAATGCCACAGTCACGTAAGGCAATGTCGAGAGGCGTTCCCTCAAATGCAGACATCGTGATTTTGTTGAAAATTGCTTCGCAAGGAAGTGGAGTTACTTCAGGAATTAATTGAAATCCGGGCGAGTCAGGAAGAAACCAAGGCTTTACATCATCAACTGAGGTTACTCTTTGCCATGCTTTAGCTGTCTTCAGTTGAAAGACACCCGACAATTCTTTGGGTAATGACATATGACGCATAAAGAATACGCGCAAACCAACTTCTCGCGCTGCTTGAAGAACTTTTATGACCTGAGTTTTTATGTTAGAGCCGTCATTTAACTGGCTAAAAATGCCTATTTGCATATCATAAACGATCAAAGCTGTTCGATTAAGTTCGCACGCATCCTCCAAATTTTCAGGAACTTCTAGCCCAAATGCCTTTTCCATTTTTCTTAACTCCTGAGCCTTACATATAGAGGGTAGCAGGTTAGTCATAGACAGGTTCAAGTCAGGCTAACTATTTATTATACGGAAAGTTTCCGTATAATCTTTTTCTCAATCCTAATATATCAAGCATTGCAACCAATTACTGTCTGAATATACGGAAAACTTGTTTTTTTACATCCTTATTTGGGTATTATGCCGAATCTTGCCGTATAACCACCCTTTACGGAAGAATTATAAATAATTTTTCTGTACATAGCTTGGTGTTATCAATAATTTTTCCGTATAACATCGTTAATTTAGTTTTGTTTTTAACGGGACTTACGAGCGAGCGATCGCAGCAAAAACGCATTTTTAAAGACGCGATATATCGCGTCTGGACATCTAAACCAATAATAAACCTCTCTTAGAAATCATCCCAACCTTCAATGCTAGAAGACATAACATAACTAGTCACACTCGCCTCAAAAAAGTTTGCTTTTGTATTCGCTTCTTTCTTAGTATCTGAAAAACGCTCCAAGTGAGTATAGGGGCTTTTCTTGTAGATAGCTTCTGTCCATAATTGCTCTAAACCGATCGCCTTCAAGCGAGCATTTGCCAGATATTTTGTATACTACTTTGTACTGTTGGCTGTAATGCCCAGAATATCATCTCCAACAATATGTTCTGTCCACTTGCATTCATGCTCGACGGCGAGAGCAAACATTTCATAGATTTGTTCGCGGCTGTGGGGGAAAATTTGCATCGCTTCTGGAATCAATTTTTGATACAGCCGCACATGAGAAAGTTCATCTCGGTTAATCATTCTAAAAATATCGGCACTCCCAGACATCAGCATCCGTGAGGAGAGATTGTAGAAAAATATAAATCCGTTATAGAAATACAATCCTTCTAACAAATAATCTGCGAACAGTGATACGAAATAATTTTCTGGTGTAGAGTTATCAACATATTTTTGGTATAGTCCGGCGATGAATTTGCATCGAAGTTTTAGAATGCGATCGCTCCGCCAAAAATCATAAACTTGTGTGCGGCGATCGCTCTGAATCACTGTTTCAATAATGTATTGATAAGACTGATGGTGCATTGCTTCTTGCGAAATTTGTTCTGCCATGCACAATGCAATTTCTGGTGCAGTAACGCTGTTTTTGATATGAGGTACATTATAGGTTTGCACCGAATCAAGAAAAGTCAGGTAACTGAGGGTGCCATCAAATGTTGGCGTTGTGAGTGGCACTAGCAGCAAACGGCGGTGAGGTAAGTCCAACAGTATTATCTAATACACGTACTGCAATCTGACAAATTTCTGCTCGCTGTTCATCCTCTAAATTCGCAAGATTAATGCTCAATAAGTTGCATGTATGTGCCTCTTTATTGGGTTTGACATTTGACCATGATTCTTGACACAAGTTTCACCAGGAATATAGCCGAATGGGACTAAGTTAATCGCAAAGCCCTGATATAACTGGCTTTTTGAGTGTGAGGAGAGAGGGGAGTGTGGGGGGAAAGATTTCTTCTCCATCCTCCCACACCTCCCACACCCTGCCCTGACGAGGTTTCACATGAGTCTTAGTGCCATTCTAGTCGGCATCCCAGTCAGGATCGATCCAAGTGTTGGCAATTTGTAACTCTTGTTGAGTGTAGATTAAGATGCGGCGATCGTATTCTCCTGACAAAACTTTTGATTGTACAGTCCGAGCATAGTAACCGTACTGATAGCCACGACTCACTTGAGTATCTTTCTATAAACTCCAAATATGTAATCGCCCTGCTACATAACGCCAATCAGGTTCTTCAGGACTACATAAATCCAAGGCGTTTTGGACTGTCTGGTTTGATCGAGTCTGTGCGCGAAGTACCGACTTTATTGCTGATGCGTCTGGCATTTGGTATAGGACTGTGCCGATTTGGAATGTTCCGCGCTGTGCGGGCGAACGGAAGTACACAATTGATGGATAAAAACTTTGCTAAAGGAACTCGCTCAAGCTTAATTGCGTAGCGATGCCTGCGGTGGTCACTGAGCTTTGTCGAAGTGCGGGCTGTACCTACGCAATCCTCATAATCCTTACCCTAAATATGTTTCGGGCATTTTTGAGAGATAATTTTTTGATGCAGTGTGAAAAACCAGAATCTAGATTTGATAAGGGTTTGAAAATTGTGGTGAGAAATCTGGGTAAATGAGGCATAAAGGCAGCGAGCGATCGCGCGTCTGATTGTCAGTAGACCAAAAAGTTTTGCACTCGCCAATATCAATTTCTTAAAATGCTTGCGTGTCAATGAGTTGTAAGAATTTTAAAGAATGGCAAAAAGAAGCATTTCGGCATTGAACCGAGATGACTATACCGTTGACGCATTCATTAAAGAGGTGGTTTTTGAAAACTTTCGTTGTGCGGTTCCCACCAGAGCATACAACATTTCCACCCTTAAGAAATATTTCGTCAACGGTATCAGATATTTATGCGTTTAACTCTGTTTCACTCAGTTTGAAAAATAACTAGGGTAATTTATGATGCCTAAGTTTTTGTTCGCGAAAAATTTCCGCGAACATCCCTTTTTGTCCAAACTCCAAAAACAGATTGTAATATTACTAACTTTGTTGAATGCGATCGCCTGTAGCTGATTCAGACAATCATAGTTATTGAGTAATCAGAATATCTTCTTTATCCGTAGCTACTTTAGATTTATTGTTATATTTAAAACATTAAATCCTAAAATAAAGAATAATAGTATTAAATTCTAAAATACTAGGCATGTGTAAGTCAATTGACTTTTAGTTTCAACTATTTTCCAGAAAATTTTATGAAGATTTAGTTACAATTCACGGTGTACAACTTTGACAACTGTCCACAAAAGTGTTGCATGTCTCAAGCTCATGGTAATATTATTTTACAGTCAAGAGATATTATTTTATACATTGAGTTTCAACCATGCTGAAACAGCTAGTCAGGTGTGCTACTTCCAAAAAAACAAAACATTATTTAATCTTCCACCAAAATCAGTAAAAACCATACTGTATAAAGCATAGAGCTTTTATAAATCTGGTTATAGAAGCTATTAATTAGCTAAAGAAGCTCTTTTTTAGTAAACATTACGGACAGGAAGGTAACTCAAAACCTTCTTAAGAATGGCAGAAAATTAGCTCTTTGAAATAAAAAAATTGACAATATGTCAGTTGTTTTTCGTATATTCAAAAATATCGGAAAGCAGATTTTGTATTGTCAAAAAAACTTTAATATTGTGTGTTTTCCTTAGATGATGTCTGTGTCTATTCATGTGGAGTTACCTATATCAAATCATCCTATTTAATTTATGAAAACCTAGCTAACCTTTGATTGCACCAATTTGAGATTTGAGATTAAATCATACCCCTAGTGAGTGAAACAAATCCTTTGATCCCAAATTTCAAATCATCACTAGATGACTCACTAACGCTACGCTATCAAGTCCCATACCCTTGTGGTCTATTGGAATCCAAAAGACGCTTAAGGACTTGCTAATGCTACGTGGCAATTTGTCTTGAAAAGCTTTAATGCCTTCTGTTGTCTACCAGACGCTTACCGTAACTTGCTTCTTTTCAGAAGTAAGGCAAGCGCCTTTAGCTCTACGTAGGAAATCTGCGCTCAAACCTTTCGCCAAATCCGAAATTAATTGACCAGATGAAGCAAACACTTAAATTTAGTAAATGATTTAACACTACTAGATCGATCTGATTTAGTAACGACTTGATTATTGACAACATAAGTAAAAGTAACAGGTAAAACATGAATACTATTATTCGTTTGTTTGGAGCGTTTGTTTTCCAAGTGTCTGCGTTGGCTGCAATGTCTAACATTGCAATGTCTGATGACAAGCCTATACGTGTCAACACTCAACAGACTCCTGCTGTTCCTCAACAGAAAACAACCCAGAGGATTTGCTCTTTAGATCCGATTGAAGATTTATTACCTCCACCACAAACCAAGGCAACTAATTCCTTGCTTTCTTACCTTGCTGAACAAGGTTTTACACAAAATCAAGAAGGTTCCTGGGTTTGTTATGCAAACGACCCTAAACAAGAAGGGCGTTACTTTACTATTTTTAAAGTTAAACAAGTTGATAACAGACTCGTAGCAAGTTCTTTTTTAGATGAGGGTAGTCTGATTCAGGGTCAGGAAAATCGAAGCTTGGACTTTTTTATGATGGTGATTGAGCATCATATGAATACGAGCCAAGAGAACCGTCAAGGTATACGTCGATATTTAGAAGCCTTCGTTTCCCTAGTCAAACAAGGGAAGATTAAACCCACACGTCGTGGGTTTCTTTTTGACCAGCCAAACCGCGCATTAGTCTTGTATCACACACTCTCATCAGGAAATCTCAAAGGTACTGGAATCACAATCAATATTTATTTACCTAAGAGTTAGTCAGCAGTCACAGACACTCTCATCAGGAAGATAAATGAGGGTAAGCAAATTATAAAAAAGCTTCCTATGACGATACTCTTTGTTTCTCCTATACCTAATACCCAGTCCCCAGTGGAGGTAGATCTTGTCTAAATCAATTGTTCAAAGAATTGTGACGCTCAAAGCAGTTCGCTTCGCAACCATCGCATTTTCATCTGTTGCAGTAGCATTCGTTAACTGTCAGTCTGCTTCTGCACAGTTAAATATTGGCCGCTATGGTATTCAACGAGGACTCGAATCTGAGTATCTCCAGTACCAAATCAATAACCAGAATCTAAGTCAGATGCGAGTAATTCCTGCATGTAATGTGGGATTTGGTTTGACTTGCAATAAAACTGGAACGGTAATCCAGCGATTAGTTGACCTAAATGGTGGAACTAGTTATCAAAATCTACTGATACGAGCAGCTGGTGGGGAAAAAAACTTCCAGAATTTTGCCAGCTTTTACGGTAACAATCCCAATCTTTCTGCGGTACCTTTTGCCTCATTCTGGAAGAACCAATCCTCCACAATCATGGATGGATCTCAATACCTGATGGGACAACCTTTAGGTCGTAACCCAGTAGAAGGACTCGGACTTGTAACCAAGCAGTTTTACTGGGCACCATACTCAGGAATCAATAACTCCCTTAGCCTCCGAAATGGATTACTAAACTTGAAATTGTCATACGGACGACTGCTGTTTGAGGAGGCCTCAAAAATTTCCAACATTAAGCAGCAGATTGAGTCTCTAGGTATGTCACCAGAAATGACGAAATTTTATTTAGATAAAATATCTAGAGGCTTGGATGCGTTGAATTCTGGCGATGGGAATCAACTCCAAAACAGGATTTTTGAAGTACTATCGTTTCCATACTCCGAAGACGGTGGGGAATTCGGACGCCCTAATAACGCGATTCCCGAACAATTCAATCAGCTTTTAGGAGAAGATATCCCAGGAAATATTTTGCTGGGTGACAATCCACTACCATTGGACGCAGAAGCACTAAGCCTCGATACTTCCCCTGCTTCTGTGGGAGATGTCATCGTACAAGACAATCCTGATTCGTTTCCACTCTGGCCAATAGTTGGAGTTGCGGGTCTTGGTTTAATTCTGCTTCTACTACTGGGTGGCGATAATTCTTCAGGTCAGCCATCTATTTCTTCTTCTACAAGTCCACCTTTGTCTCCTACCACCACAAGTCCACCTTTGTCTCTCACCAACAAAGGAGAATGCGACCTGACTCCCAATAGTAACACCTCCAATGGCACACAAATTATTGAAATTCCGTGTACTATCAATCCTCAAACCCCTACAGAAGTGAAGAAGGTAGTAGAGCCATCTACGATCAAAGCCTTTGTATTGCTAATCGTTTTATTATGGATAGTCGGTTATAAACAGCGAGCTTTAAAAATTCGTAATTCGTAATTATTACAGCAATTTTCATTTAATTGAACCATATCTGTAGGGGCACAATAAGAGTAATGTCCCTTACAGGATGGTATTTTTAGGGAATACCAAGAAAAAATTATCTTGTTTAAAGTTATTGACTGATGACTGTTAACAGGGGACGCAAATGTGTAAAAACATATTTTGTGATTGCGAGCATCTCGGAAATGGAGCGTACCACTTCCCTGCGGGACGCTACGCGAACGTGGAAGCAAGCTACGCTGAGCATCTTGTAGAGAAGCAATCACAACATTAGGACTTTGCGATTGCTTCATTCTGCATTACCAAAATAGCAATTCAAGTAGATTCTGAATTAGAAGCAGCGTTTAATCGAACGTTTAAGCGAGATGTAGGCTTAAAGGAATCTATTGGCGAATTCATCTAAACTGCAACACAGCTATAAAATTTCAATGTTTTGAAGATAGCGATCGCATTTCCTTAACACACTCAGTACAGCGTTCCTACTGAATATCGATCGGGATCGCTAGTAATATTTTTATTATTGCGATGGAGGTTGCGCTCGCCTGTTAACCTGCGGCCAATTCACTACATTCCACCAATTATTTAAATACTCAGGACGACGATTGCGATATTTCAAGTAATAAGCATGTTCCCAGACATCATTGCCCAAAATCGGATAAAAACCGTCCATAATCGGGTTATCCTGATTGGCTGTAGTTACAATCTGAAGTTGATTTTGAGGGTTACGTACTAGCCAAACCCAGCCACTACCGAAGCGAGCTGCACCAGCTGCATTAAACTGTTTTTTAAAGGCATCGAAACTGCCAAAAGTTTGATTAATTTGTTGAGCGATCGCTCCCGATGGTTGTCCACCACCTTGGGGACTCATCAGTTGCCAAAAAATTGTATGATTGAGGTGACCACCAGCGTTATTACGTACTTTTGTGCGAATATCTTCAGGTACGCTGTTCAAATCCAGCAATAAACTTTCAACACTTCTTTTTTGCAAATTTGGATACTGCTTCAATGCATCATTTAAGTTGTTGACATAGCTAGCATGGTGCGCGTCATGATGCAATTTCATTGTTTCAGCATCAATTGCTTTTGCTAGTGCCCCATAAGCATAAGGTAATGGTGGTAGTTGTGCGGGAGAAGCACTTAGCGCCCGATTCGGATAAGCTACAGAAAGAAGCGACCTATTAGTTGTTGATGTTCTTGAAGGTTGTGCCTCAGCTATAGGTACTAGATTGTGAGAGATTAGCACCATTGTCAGCACAATTGTTGTGAGAACAAAAATTATTATTTCTCGCCAAAATTTTATCATAAATTATTGCCTCAAAATGAATATTAGTAATTTGTAATCTAATGATTGAGTATTGTCTGATACCTCCAATCAATCTAGATATTATGTCTTATACCATATCTGTTTAATTACTGAACAAAAAAATTTTCGTTTTCCAATAAAAGTCGCATTCGTTAGAATCCAGAATATTGATAAAATTCAGCCTCATATGACTTTTTTAGTTTTTAATTGATTAAGTTTGTGTATGAAAATTGTCTAAAATTATTTATTACAAATAAACTTAATTAATCATTAAAATAATTTAATTACTTTGTTTTAACCCCTTTTTCTATATAGGTAAAGAGCCAATTAAATTATTCACAATTTATAACTTAGCTATTAATTATAATTTATTCATAAGTTATAAATTCGGAATTATAATATTACCTAATTTTTCAGGTAATTCACCCTACAATACTCAATCAAATATAATTAATAATTTTCAAAATAATTAAGCCACTTTAGGCACTCTAAAAACCTTACATTAAGCAAAAACTTTCTCACAAATAAGTTACTAATGGAATCATTTTTGCATTCAAAATAAAAAATAAGTTCAGATTAAAATATACTTAATATTGACGGCAAAATAGCATTTAATTTTGACAACAACAGCAGCGATGCCGATTTTTTAAACCATCAATTACTATATCAAAAGTAATCTAGAAATAATCAAAAATTGATGTACGTAATTAATCAAGTCAGGACAATCTCAAGCATGATTATTTCTCAAATTATTTATATTAATTCATAAACCCACTAGCTCATCAATTAAAGTAATAAATTTTACTTTAATTTTACGTACGTGTAATGTACAGCAAACTTATAAAATAATTTTGTCTAACAATTATAACATAATAATATTAATTAATTCGATTAATTTATAATTTCTTCCCTTAGATATATAACTATAAATAATAAGCAAAACTCTTGACAGATATTGCTGAAATTTTATTTTGGTAAACATATAATTAAAACCTTGTAAATATTAATTTTTAGCTTTTACCTAATGTACTCAAAACTCTCTAGGAATTTTCAGTTAATTAAAATACAAGTAAATAAATCTAATCTATCAATATACTTGCTTACCTACTTTTTTGATATAGAAGTAATTTAGCAGGGACAAGATAGAGGATGTTTGAAATAAGAATTTAGACAGAACTAACTTTGAGCGTCAGCTACTTTGGGGTAACGCCTAAAGGCGAACAGGGGCGGGTGCAGCCTCACATATGTATAAAGTTTCAAAGAGTTAGAATCTACCAAAATCAAAGCATTAAACGTCATAGCAAAAGATGAAAAATATGTATGATAATCAAATTCTGCAAACAACTGTAGCAGCTAATAAAAATTTACATCAAGTAATCCATAGTGAAATAAAAAAGCAACAAACGCCAACAAAAGAATTGACTATCCCAGATTTAGCTATATCTTTATCACCCCTTGGGTTTATTATCGGCTGGATAGTTTTTTTGGTAATGTTGCAAAAAATCCGGTCATTATTAGATTATAAGATAGCATTTCCCATTACTATTTCACACAAAGTTCCTTGTAAAAATTGTCGATTTTATTCAAATAATAATTATTTAAAATGTGCAGTCAACCCTTCTATTGTTCTCACTGACGAAGCGATGAACTGTTCTGAATATTCCCCAAATAAAAGAAAATTTTCGCCAAAAAACCTCTTGAAGTAGAAGAATATCTACAGCGAAGTGCTGTTAACTTTTTTCTCTACGAGAGGCAGCGTCAACTGGGCGTTTAACCCATACTAAGTAGATAGTCATTTGCTTCAAAGATTTTAGCAATTAATACTGTGCTAACCTCTAAAAATGCTATTTTATTTTGAAGAAAATTATCTACACTTAATCTTTTATAACCTTGTTGGAAAAGCACCATTATCAAGAAAAAGCTGAGTTTTTAAATACCAATAGACCTGCCTCGATAATTAAATTTTCTAAACAGGTCTAATGTGTTTCTTTGATGTGTTGCAGGAGTAAAAAACGCGCCCTTTGTTTGGGCGCTTATATTGGTAATGCTTAGAAGTTGTAGCCGACTCCTAATTGCAATCCAACATCAGTTTCGTCTAAAAAAGCAGCATTTACACCACCTGTAAACGTGAATCGAGAACCTAAAGGAACGTCTATACCACCAGTCAGTAATAATCCAATGTCAGTATCGTCATTAGCTTCAATAGCTACGCCTGCGCCCACGTAAGGAGATAAAGTAAAGGTTCGTTGACCCACGGAACCTCCTACGCGTGGAGTAAAATCTAAAGTCAAGGGAACCAGAAATACTGTATCATCCCCAAACAATACTGATGGTCGCACTGATAAGTAGTTTGTCAGACCAAGTTTGCTGAAGACTGCAAAGTTACCTTCACCTACAGCATCGCCGCCGGTTAAACCGATGTTACCACCAACTCCGATATAGCTTCTGCCACCACGAGTAGCTCTACCTACAGATGTTCCACCATTATTAGTCCCTCCTCCTTGTGACGGCTGATTTAACTGACTGATGTTAATATCAGGCGGGATGAGGACTTGGTTAATTGCATAGATAACACCATTGCTGGCTGGGACATCCGCTTGGATAACTCTAGCATTATTGACTGCGACTTGATTATTAGTGCGATCGATTTGAATATTTACAGGTCTGTCTTCAATGGTTTTGAGTTCGCCGTTTGAGAGTTGACTAGAAGTTACTGCACCAGGAACTACGTGATAACTCAAAATCTTAACCAATGCTTCTCTGTTCTGTGGTTGCTGTAATTGTTCTAAAGTAGCAGCAGGTAGAGCAGCAAATGCTTGATCGGTAGGAGCGAAAACTGTATAAGGGCCGGGTTGTTGGAGAGTGTCTGCTAAACCGGCTGTTTTCAATAAAGAAGTCAGAGTTGTAAAAGAACTACTGGATGCAGCCAGAGAAACAATGTCTTTACCTGTTTGAGTACCACCAGCTCCACCGACAATATACTGAGTGGCTGGGAGATTGCTAGCAATGGGTTGTAGCCGTCCCTGTCTCACTAAAGCTTGATATAAAAGTGCAGCTGCTTCAGCACGAGTTAGCGCTTGCTGGGGGTTAAGTTGTTTAATATCTGGGTAGTTGACAACAAGATTAGCTTGTGTTGCTGCTGCTACACTATTAACGGCATAATTGGGGATAGCTGAGGCGTCAGTGTAGTAGTTATTAAGAGTACTTGTATCGCTAGCAGACAAACCCAACCCATTACTGATTGCAACGAGCGCTTCTACCTTAGGTATTTGTTGATTTGGTCTAAATATATTTCCAGGATAACCTGACAAAAACCCTATTTCGTAAGCATTCTGAATTGCTGAAGCTGCCCAGTAGCCAGCAGGAACATCACTAAATCCACCCGCACTTAATTGGCGAACTCGGTTTTGGTTACCGAAAGCTTTTTGAATTAGGGCAGCAAATTCAGCACGAGTGACAGATTGATTCGGCCTAAAGCTGCCATCAGGAAAGCCGCTAATTACATTATTGTCAGCTAGAGCTTGAATAAATGGACTTGCCCAATAATCGGAAGTAACGTCTGACAAATTAACTGTTGAAGTTGGCGATGGTGTAGCAGATGGAGTTGGTGTAGTAGATGGAGTGGTACTTGGAACAGTATCTTGAGATAAAGCTGGTGCAGAAATTACAATAGGACTCACTATAGTAGTTGTCATTCCCAGAACTAGTAAAGCAACCCTTAGTGATGACCCACGAAACACACTAGACATTACAATATCCTCCAGGAAAAAAAGTGACTGTAGAAGGCGGGATTCAAAAGCCAAAAGACAAAAGAAACATCAATTGAATATTACTTTTATCTTTTTACTTTTTGCTTTTTATGGGATTTTTCAGAACCGCAGATAACACTAAGAATAAAAAGAGATACTGTGGTCATCTGATAGATTGCAATCATAAAGGCATCTGTAAATAATCAGCGATTTCATCAAGCAGAGAATCGCATTCAAGTAATATAATATTAGCTTTTAATAGCCCTGTCTTTATAATCGCTGAAAAAGGTTAATTCAGTCAAGCTTAATGCATCATTAGATTTATTTATATTTAAGAAAACAAAATACCTCTTGGCGATACAGGTAATATTTTTCAGCTATTACTTAAATTACACAACTAACTAATGGCTGTAATTTGGGGTAAAACTTTCACTCTTTAGATAGTTGTCGTTGATGCTAAATTTAACAATCCTAGAGTGAAAATCTGCGATCGCAATCAAAATTTTCGACCCTGATTAATCTCAGATTTTTGACTAACGATTAAAGACAAACTAGGTCTTAAAGCCAGCTATAGCGATCGGCTTTGATTTGGTAATTTATTTGCGTAGTGCACGAAATGCAGCATAAGTACCAGAGGCAGGGAAAAATATTGCTCCCAACAGGAGTTTCCCACACTAGTTAATACAAAATGCATCCGGGAATTGACTGCGACGTTCTCTTTTGAGCGATGGTAATTGTGGCACCTGCTGCCACAAGTGTTCCTATTGATTGCAGAAATCATCTACCTCATAAAATATTTGTGTGATGTCGAGCAAAGCCGGAGACGCTCCGCCTCCAGGCAAGATACAATAGCGGACATAGCAAAAAGTCTGAGTCGAGGTTCCCTCAAATCAGAACTTTCCAAGACAGCCGAGACCCCAATTTTTCTGAGATATTTTTAGTCTCGGCGTTTTTTTGTGTTTTTTAGCCGATTCTCAATCAATTGATCGCGATCGCATTCTCATGCTTCATCTCTAGCAAGCTTTTTGGGTTTTTCTAACCGTCGAACTCACTTCAGAAAATATGGTTTCTTAGAAGCAACCGCACAGGGGGTGTAACCTTGTTTGTTGAAAAGCAACCCACAGGCAGCGTACCGCCTGCGATCAATGGAACAAACAAGTCAAATCTTCTTCCCTCCTAACTTGAAACAGGGGTGTAAGGGTGTAGGGTGTGGGGTGTAGGGGAAAATACATTTTTTTGGTGGTGAAACTTGTTTCATAGGGACTGCCTTGAAAAAGGGTGTGGGGTGTGAGGTGTGGGGTATAGGGGAAGAAACTTTTTTCATGCTTGGTGGTGAAACTTGTTTTATCGGGACTGCCTTGTTTATTGAAAAAAGTTAAAGTGAAATTTCTGAAAGTATTGCTTTTTTCATAACTAGCTGATTATTTTCTGATAGAAAAGTAGAGGCTCAATCTCGAAAGGAAATTTCAAAATATAATGCAAATTTTACTTTTGGGATAGATTTCATAGTTTTTGAATTTCGATCTGATTTATAAGTACAGGGCAAATGCATCTTAATTTCTCTTAACAAAAACCTTAATAGTTTAGAAACGAGAGAACAAGAATTTATTGTTTGATTGGTTTTTCAGAGGTTAAGACGATGTTAAAGGCAAGCCCTTCAGGTTCACGGGTTCAGACTCGACGGGAAGCGGAGCCACTGCGTTGGACGGGTCTCCCAGCATAAAGCAAGTGGCGTCCAAGACTCTGACCCCTTCACCGCAAAGCGTCTACGCTTAAACAATTATCAATAAGCAATGCGATGATTTTGGATTTGATTGATATTGAAAGGTTCTTGTTGACAAGATGTGTTTGCCCTAGTTGCAGCTATCTTTACACTACCCCTACCAATTAACTTCCTGTCAATTTACAAAGAGGAAAATTAAGTTATGAGCTCTGAAGTTGAAACTCTAGAAGAGATGAATTTAATTAAAGGTTACTGGGATAAGATGTACTCTCCTAGTCACCCTTTCAATCACTCAACATTAGGCATTGCTTTTAGTGGATGGGCTAAACCAGATAAGGCTTTATCAGATAGTGCCCAAATCAAGGACAGATTGGTGGGTCATAAATACATTTCCTTAGGTGGAGGAAATTCTAATGGTTCCTTCACCCAGGAAATTCTTGATTCCATTATTACTCACATTAAAAATGGCAAATTCTCCGATTATAAGGGTATTGCTTTTGACATCGAAGAGGGCGAAGCTAACCTTACCTCACATTTTGAACACGCTTTTGCTGCTGCTAAAAATAAAAATTTAAAAGTTTTGGTTACGACTAGCCACTCAGCCCCTTATAGAATTCCTGACGCACACACTATGATAGAAACCTTCATTAAAAACGGGAATATAGACTATCTTTCTCCACAACTATACACCTCTGGAACGGAGACTGAGAACGACTTGCAAACAAGCCAGGGAGTATCTTGGGAGGATTACGCACACAGTAAAGCTGCTATAGTTCCTAGCATTGTACAAGCTAATATGTACCACGATGCAAAAAATCGATTCTCGAAACATGGAGTAACCACAAGTGGGTTTATTCAATGGGCAAACTAAACTTAAATAAAGGCATCCGTAAGCGAAAATTTTAAGGCGTAAGCCACTAACGAAACGCCTCACAATAAAGGAGATCGCCGAAATATTCTCAGCCTCAATTATCGGGAAATTGGCATTGGGTATGCCTTCAACGATGCGTCTCAGGACGAATGGCATTAAGACTCATGTGAAACCTCGTCTGGCAGGGTGTTGAAAGTGGTGCAACGGGTGTAGTGTTAATCAACATTCATCTCTTAGAGATGAAACAGAGGTTACTTCTTCATTCCCCACACCTCACACGACATACCTCAAAACCAGGAATATCAATGATTCCTGCTTATCTTAGTGTCATTCCGTCTCAGGACAAACACTACTAGACTCAGGATTTTGGTACACCTTCGTAAGTATACTTTCAATTCAAAACATTCCACAAAACTAAAATTTCAAGGAAGAACATCATGAAATTTTCATTTACCAACAATACGAATCACAAATTCCCCTCCGATCAAATTCACTTTGTAATTACTGGTCTAAATGAATCGAATCAAACTTGCCACCTGAATAAAAACGGTGACTTAATTCCATGTCATGTTAGCGATAATAATGCACAAAATCATCTAACTAAAAAGGGGCAAAATTATTCTAATTATTTACACACTATTAAGGAGGTTTCTGAAATAAAAGTCCCGCATATTCTTTCAGGTAGAGTTTATATTAGTCTCGGTTCACCGATATACTTAAAAATCGCTGACAACAACACTATTGTTCAACCGAACACGGCTAATCGATCTGACCCCAATGTAGACGTTTACTTTGATTGGATAGAGTTTACCTTTGATAATGCAGGCTTCCACGGCAATACTACTCAAGTAGACCAATTTGGATTTCCAATGGTCATGAAATTAATTGCACCTAATGGTTCAAAACAAGTTGGTATAACTGAATCAAGGAGTGCTTTATTCGATAAATATGCTAGAACTGTCCCAGCTCAATTTCAATCTTTGGTTGAAAAACCCTACAGAATAATATCGCCATTTAAAGGGGATTTTGCTGAAGGTGGTAGTCACGCGAAATACTTCGATGATTACATTCACGATGTGTGGCAACATTACAAGTCAAATAAACTTGAACTGAAAATGCCACAGGGAACATTTATCGGAAAAGTAGAAGATAACGTTTTCACTTTTACCAGAGCAGATTCACCTAATGCAAAGTATACAATAGACCATCCAAAATCTTGGGAAGTCTTTAAATGTGATGGAGTCTTTTCAAAAGGTGATGAGATTCAAAAGGCAATTCAAGCTCAAGTTAGCGCCATGTTTAACAGGCACATAGTCAAGAATCCAGCAAATAAGTGTAACCCTAAAGAGTTCTATAAAAATGACCCTGCTAATTTCTATGCTCAATTCTGGCATCTTCATAGCATAGATCATAAAGCTTATGGATTTCCATTTGATGATGTGTGCGAGCAAAGTACTCTAATTGAACATCCAAATCCTCAAGAATTGAAGGTAACTATTAGTTGGGATTAAGATATCCACTTTCTAGTTGGTTAAATACATAATTTGATTTTGCTTACAACTATATAAATAGTGGAAATCAAATTATGTTTATCAAGCTTCTAATTTGAAAAAGGAGAAATCATGAGTTGTAAAATAGGTAGTTCATACATCACCAAGAAGGGAGATACGCTTTCTAGCATTGCCCAACAAGAGTTGCATAGTAGTGACCGTTGGCATGAAATTCTTAAACCAGATGGTACTCCGTTTAGGGAACAAGATGCTCATAATTTACAAGTAGGTCAGGAAATATGCATTCCTCACTCTAGTAATGGAAATACAGGTGGAAGTACAGGTGATGGTTTCGTAAATATAGTGTCTCATCAGGCTTACAAAACTATGTTTCCCAACCATAATGATTTTTACACTTATGAAAGTCTGATAACAGCAGTTAAAAAATACCCGCATTTCTGCAACGAGGGTTCTTTGCAGCAACGTAAACGCGAGGCAGCTGCATTTTTGGCTAACATTTCCCACGAGACAGGGGGTCTACACTACATTCAAGAACAAAACCCGTCAAGCCGTTACTGCGATGCAACGAACACTACCTATCCATGCGCGGCAGGCAAAAACTATCATGGTCGCGGACCGATCCAATTGTCGTGGAACTATAATTACGGTGCGTGCGGAAAAGCCATTGGAAAGGATTTACTCAATCATCCTGAACTAGTCTCAACGAATAACGTCATTTCCTTTACGACAGCGCTGTGGTTCTGGATGACTCCCCAACCACCCAAAGCATCATGCCACCATGCCATCAGCACGTCTGGGTTTGGAATGACTATTAACATTATCAATGGAGGTATTGAATGTGGGAAAGGGCATCAGACTCCACAAGCTGAAAATAGAATACAACTCTACAAACAGTTTACAGGAGTGTTAAATGTCACCCCTGGCGACAATCTTTCTTGCTAGGGAATCCTACACTCCCCCAACCAAATTCTTCAAAGGAGGCATTATCAACTATGGCATATACTCTTAAAGATAGTTGGACTGGAAATCAGTTTATCAAAGGAAATGAAAAAGGTGATAAATGGAGTTTTTTCCACCAGCCTGACCCAACCCACGGTCAAGTACATTACGGAAAGTGGAACGAACTGATAAAAATTGTCGATGGAAAAACTAAAATCGAAGTTGAATCAGAAGGCTACAAACCCGGAGCAAAAAGAAAGGCCATCCGTATTTACACAGATAAAAAGTACAATGGAGGGCTGTTTATTATCGATTTAGACCACATACCAGAAGGAATGGCGGTATGGCCAGCGATATGGCTACTTGGAACGGGAGCTACATGGCCTGAGAACGGAGAAATTGACATTATCGAAGGAGTCAACTCGACACCTTCTAAACACAACAGCAACCACTCAACATTGCACACCAAAAAGGGATGTGTTCAGAACATCCCAAATATTATGAATCCCGACTGTAACGCTCAAGATGGTCACCTCGGATGTGGCGTCACCGGACCGGAAAACTCTTTCGGTCACAGATTCAACCAACATGGCGGTGGAGCATACGCTTGTGAGTGGGTTCATAACCAAACAATTAAAATCTGGTTTTGGAAGCGCTCTGATATCCCTGCGAATGTCCTTGGAAATTCACCTCACCCAAATACATGGGGAAAGCCTTACGTTCATTTCAATCCATGTCCCGGATATTTCAAAGACATGGAGATGATCGTCAATACCACATTGTGCGGAGACTGGGCTGGCAATGATTTCAAAGGAGGAATAGATAAATGCAATGGTTACGTTTCGGACGCAAATAATAATCCTAAATTCAAAGATGCATATTTCCTCATCCGAAGTGTCAGAGTCTTTATGCCATAACCAACTTCAATATCGGTAATCACAGTCATATAACGTATTTAAATGTAGCATAAACGACATTCAAACTAAGATAACAATGAACTTTCATTAAACTTTCAGGAAGTGTAAGCTATGAAAATTAAAGCAATTTTAGCAGAACACAATAAGTACAGAGCCGAAGTAGGCGTTCCACCACTGCAATGGTCAGAAAATTTAGCAGCAAGCGCTCAAAAGTGGGCAAATCATTTGGCGGCAACAGGAACATTCGAGCATAGTGGCGCTGGAGAAAACTTAGCAAGTGGTACGGCTGGCGCCTATTCTGTAACTCAGCTAATAGATTTGTGGGGTCATGAAAAGAAGAATTTCAAAAACGGTATTTTTCCCGATGTCTCTACTACTGGACATTGGGAGAACGTGGGTCATTATACTCAAGTTGTTTGGAGAAAAACAAGAGAAGTTGGATGTGGTTTAGCAAGCGGACATGGCAAAGATTTCCTTGTTTGTCACTACAATCCGGCAGGCAATTTTATCGGACAAAGAGTTTTTTAGTCTTGTAAATCAAGAGATAATTTGATGAAAACATTCAGTTTGAGAAGAAAGTTCTTTGTTCTAATAACGATCGGTGTTTTGGTAATCAATGTACTATTATCAGCACCACAAAAAGCTTTTGCCCTGACAAATAAACCCAATATCATTTTCGTCCTAGTAGATGACATGGACGCTGACACAATTAATAGAAATCCGGAGAAATATGCACCACGCATTAAGTCGCTTTTGCTCGATCGGGGCGTAACATTTCCCAAGTTTTTTGTAAACGTGTCTCTATGCTGCCCATCGCGCACGAATATTTTGCGCGGTCAATGTGCCCACAATACGGGGGTCTTGACCAATTCATTACCTGATGGAGGTTTTCAGAAAGCCTATGCTAAAGGCTTAGAAAAAGAGACCATCGCCACCTCGTTACAGGCAAATGGTTACCGGACAGCGTTGATTGGCAAGTACCTCAACGGCTACCCCGACACAGCCCCCAATGATACCTACATCCCGCCTGGTTGGACAGAGTGGTATAGCCCGATGGAAAACGGCCGAAAGAAATATGGCAATCCTTACTCTCAGTTCAATTACACGCTGAACAAGAATGGCAAACTGGTCAAGTACGGTGACAAGCCGGAAGACTACGGTACAGATGTTTATACTGGCTTTGCCGTTGATTTCATCCAACGTTCTGCCAAGGACAGCAAACCGTTTTTTGTTTATCTGGCTCCCTTCAACATTCACGGACCATATACGCCAGCACCACGCCATGAAAAGCTCTTCCCAGATACTAAAGCGCCCCGCCCAGACAATTTTAACGAAGCTGATGTTAGTACTAAGCCTCAATACATTAAACATTTGGAGCGACTCAATCAAACACAAATTGACGATGTTGATAAAAGTTATCGAAAGCGCTTGCGATCGCTACAGTCAGTTGACGAGGCAATTGGCAAGTTAGTCGATACGCTTAAGGCGAATAGGCAACTTGACAATACTTATATCGTTCTCACCTCTGATAACGGTTACAAACAGGGTATTCACCGGATAAGTTCAGGCAAACAAAGTGCCTATGAAGAAGATATTCGCTTGACTCTGGTAGTGCGTGGGCCAGGAATTCCAGCAGGCAAGAAACTGCAAGAGCAAGTGGGTAATATCGACTTTTTCCCAACCTTTACCGAGATAGCTGGAGTTAAACCACCCGCTTTTGTTGATGGACGCTCGTTCTTACCCTTGTTAATGGGTACGACACCAGAACTCCCTAAGTGGCGTCATGCATTTCTAGTGGAACACAAACAAAATCAGAAGCGACGTACACTTGAGGATCGGATAGGTCTTCAGGATCGGTCAGAGCTTGAGGATCGGGTAGAGCTTGAAGATCTGTCAGAGCTTGAATCGCTCCGAAAAGGAGGCCAAATACCGAATATCCCTACTTACCAGGCGATCCGGACAGAAGATTATACCTATATTGAATATGAAACTGGGGAAAAGGAACTGTACAACATAAACCAAGACCCATATCAATTGAACAACCTGGCTTCTAAAGCCGATCCAACTCTACTCAAACAGCTTGCTGACCGACTAAGTAGACTGCGTACTTGTAAAGCCGATTCCTGTCGGGCAATTGAGGAGGAGCCGTTCACTCCCTAAAGAGGTTCTGCCAAGATACGTGGTACGTATCCTGGTACAGCCAGAGCAACGGCAAATATCCGAAGCCAGCGATGGAATTTAGGGGGTTTTTGTTGTAGAAGCGATCGCTTGGATTTATCTATGGGGCTTTCAATTTTACTCATTTTTCTTCTCCAGCCCCCGATTCCTCAAGGCGCGGCAATATGGTTTTGATTAAACTCTGGATAAATTTGAGACACAATTGTTTTTCTTTTGCTAGAGAAATAAAGGAGCGTAAATCAGGAATTTACACCAACATGGTTAAAAAACAAGTTTACGCAAAGAATACGTGACCTGCAAAGTCGTTTTAATCAATTACGAAAGTAGCATTGTGGAGGCTCTAATGGACGAATCTTCTGTCATTCCAGTGGTCAAATCGCCGCATGAATATCAGGCTTACCGTATTAGTCCAGATGCCACAAATCGGTTAGCAATCGTTTTTGATCCAGCAACTGTTAATTTATCCATCACGTATTGCATTGAAATTTTTGATGTTGGGGGAAAAACGCCACCCAATCGACATCTATTTGCGGTTGAGACATTTTTTGTACTCAAAGGTGAAGGCATTGCAATTTGTGATGGCAAAGAAGTTGCGATTCGTTCTGGAGATACCTTGCTCGTGCCGCCGACGGGAGTTCATGAGATCCGCAACACTGGGTCAGAGCGACTATATACGATTACTGTGATGATGCCGAATGAGAATTTTGCCGAACTGATTCGTAGTGGCGTTCCAGTCAAACTCGATGCCGAAGATTTAGCCGTGCTGCGGCACGATCTAGTCCAGAATTCAGTTTGACGACATTATCAAAGTGGCATTCCCCATGCAGTTGGTGTGTTGAACAATTGCCCTGCTTGCGGACTGGTGCTTTCCCCATCAAGCTTTCCATGCAAAACTCCGCTCAATTTTTTAATTAAAGGTATTATTATGTCTCAATTTCTCGGTGTTGCCTTTGAACCTTACGTCGGTCGCTGGAGAGGAACACCTCCAAACGCTACAACTCCGCAGTGGAACTCTTACAGCCAGCAAGAAATTGTGGAGATGCTAGAGGTAATTGCATCCAAATTTACCAAAATCAGCACCTACAGTATGGGGTATGCCGGGTATTACCCACCGACAACGCCCTGGAATCAAGTCGATTCTAACTGTCATGTTGCAGTTGCTGCTGCCCATTTAAATAAGCGTCGTGGCAAAGTTGCGATTAAGGTAGCTCAAGGTATTTATCAGCAGTCGAATGCACAACTGCAACACGCAGAAATTAAAGCGGCTTTTTCTGCAGCTAGCGCAGCAAACGCTATTGTTTCTAACACGGTCACTTCATTAATTTTTACTAATGAATATATCGTTGACGCGCAAACAACTAATGCAGTTAACGCCATGATTGTAGCTAACAAGCAGAAATCTCATCACCTCGATCTCAAAGTTGGTGTCCGCTCGAATACCTTCGGAAATATTGCCAATCCAAACAGCCCATTTCACAAAGAGCTGAAGACGCTGATTCAAAACTGCGATTTTATTCAGTGCAATCTTTATCCTGAGGCAAACACAGCCACTCCCCAAGAGGGTGTGAATGGGGTAAGCCAAGCTTTTAATAGGATTAAATCAGCAGTCGATAAAATCAACCCACAATGTGAGGTGACGATCGGCGAGACTGGCTGGCCTTCACATGGAATCAGCTTCAACAAGACGCATAACGACGTGAAGAATCTTCTGGCATACTTTGAGGCGATCGATAAGTGGGCATCACAACACCATGTAATTACTTACTTGTTTGAAGCAATAGACGAACCTTGGAAAAGCAACCAGAACAAGCAAGATCCCCCTTGGCAAGGAGCGAATGGTGCTGAGGGACACTACGGTCTTTGGTTCCTCAATGACTCTGGTGGTTATACACACAAACACGTTTAGCAACAAGCACAAACATGGAGGTTATTTATGTCTTGTAATTCAGGTAGTTCATATATCGTTAAGTCTGGAGATACGCTTTATACCATTGCCGAGCAACAATTGGGTAATGGCGATCGCTGGACTGAAATCAAGAACCTAGATGGTAGCTCACCCAATCCTAGCAGTTTGCACCCCGGTCAGGAACTGTGCCTTGCTCAGGGGTCTAATCCCACTCCTGGTCGTGGTAAGCGATTAAATCTAGAAGCTACATTTTACAGCAGGGAAGAAACACAGTGTCATCCACCTGCGACAGGTGTACATGGAGTTACATTGCGACAAGCGCTTGCAGGTGAAAAGACTTCACCATGTGGTTCAGGCATTGGGCGTCTACAGTGCGCGGTAGACCCAAATGTTATTCCTCTTCACAAAAAGTTCATCTTGATACTTTGGAATGGCAAGCGGGTGAAGGCAGTTGCACTAGATACGGGTACAGCAATAAAAGGTCATATTATTGACATATTTGTCGATACAAACGCGGAGGCAATCAATCTAGGTAGAAAGCATGTTAAGGCAATTCTTTAATATGCGATCGCACTTACAGCACTTTTCATTCGCATGAAGTACAAAGTTACGGGTTTTGAGGCAGGAGGCAG
>JAQYWR010000018.1:0-3475 GCA_029379225.1 Nostoc sp. S4
GACCTTTGTGAGGGTTGGCAGCTTGCAAAAAACACTTAACGGGAAAAGTCAGATTTAATATTCAAATTCAGCAACGCCAAAAATAGATATGAACACCTTTGAGATTAATATTCAGCGCAAATCAGGAAGTAACTGGCCGATTGTAGTCGAACATAGCCGACCTGGTGAACTTCTATCATCGCGTTCAGAAGGAATTCTCAAACTGTCACCGGAAGATTTTGAGCAACTGACTAGTAAGTTAGGACAGCCGAAAGACTACGGCATATTTTTAGGACAAGCACTGTTTCGTGAAGAAATTAGAGATGCTTTTGTTAGTGCTTTACGCAACTCCCAAGAAACATTGCGGGTGTTGCTATTTATCGAAGCTGAAGATAAAGAACTGAGAACTTTACGTTGGGAAAGACTGTGCGGTAACATCGATGACTGATGGCATTTATTAAGCTTAGAGCAGCGAACACCATTTTCACTGTATATACCAGCAATTACAGATCGCCGTTTTCCCCCAATAGGCAGAAGAGACTTACGCGCCTTGATACTGGTGGCCAATCCTTCAGAAACTGAGCGGTTTAAGTTAGACTCTTTTGATGTAGAAGCCGCAGTAGAAAGCGTGCGCCAATCTTTAGGAGTTATACCATCTGATGTCCTAGCAACAGTAGAAGGTGCAATTGGCTTACCAACTTTAGACGAACTGTGCTTACGTCTGACCGACAGAACAAAACAATACACCATACTGCACTTTGTCAGTCATAGTCGAGTCATAGATGGTGGTGAAACTGTCCTCTACTGGGCAAAAACAGATAATAAAGTAGACCCAGTAACAGGGACACGCTTAATAGAAAGATTACGGACATTAAGAGGGGCTAAAGGGCTACCACATTTTACCTTTCTTTCCACCTGTGAAAGTGCCAGTCCAGAAGCAGAAGCAGCATTAGGGGGTTTAGGGCAAAGATTGGTGCGGGATTTAGGAATGCCCGCAGTCATCGCCATGACCGAGAAAGTGACTGTTAAAACCGCCCTTGCTTTATGTGCAAAATTTTACGAGCAACTAAATAAATCTGGGGAAGTGGATTTAGCATTACAGGAGGCGGCTGCTTCGCTTGCAGAACGGCAGGATATTACTGTTCCCGCCCTATTCAGCCGATTGGGCGGAAGACCTCTATTTAGCGACCAACTTGACCGCGACTTGACCAACACGGAAATTAAATATGGTTTGGAACGATTGCAAGTATTTGTAGCAGAGCGATCGCCCATACTGCAATCAAAGCTGGAACCACCAGCAGAAAAGTTGACAAATCTGCACAATACAGACTCTAAAGCCATGAGCAAGCAAGCCCAGCAAGAGCGGGAGCAGGCTCTAGAAGATGTCAACAATCTATCTCAAGCAGTTCTTGATCTGAGTTTCAACGCTGTAGCCTTGGATCGGGAACCACCTATTTACGACGCTCGTTGTCCTTTCCTGGGCTTGTATCCCTTCCGAGTCGAAAACCGCAAATTCTTTTTTGGCAGAGAACGATTAATTACCCAATTACAACAAAAGCTAGCTAAAGACAACTTCTTAGCTATATTTGGGGCTTCGGGTAGTGGTAAATCATCAGTGGTATTAGCGGGGCTGATTCCGGCTTTGATAGAAAAACAGCCGGATTTGATGATGGCGTATATGACACCGAGTAGTAACCCCATTGAACAACTGCAAGCCAGTTTCTTAGAAGTGCAAAATCACTCTTCAATTTTAGTCATCGACCAATTTGAAGAACTTTTCACCCTCTGTACTGATGAAGACCGCCGGACGTTATTTATAGAAAAATTGCTATTTATTGTCCAACAGCAAAAAGTTGTGATTACCATGCGGGCAGACTTTTGGGGTGAATGTGCTAGCTATCCCCAACTTAAAGAGTTAATGCAATCTCGGCAAGAATTGATTGGGCCAATGGATAGCGCAGAACTGCGGAAAGCTATGGAAATGCAAGCCGCACAAGTGGGATTACGCTTTGAAGCTGGTTTGAGTAACTCGATTTTGGATGATGTCCAAGGCGAACCAGGGGCAATGCCATTACTGCAACATGCACTGCTAGAGTTGTGGAAACGGCGACATGGTAGATGGTTAAGGACTGTGGAGTATGAAGCCATTGGTGGTGTAAAAATGGCGATCGCCCAAACTGCCGATGCTTTTTATGATAGCTGCACGTCAGAAGAACAAGAACAAGTCAAGAATATTTTTATTCGCTTAACCCGCTTAGATGATTCGGCACAAGAGGGACAAAAACGCCGCGACACTCGCCGCCGAGTTTGGCTAGACGAATTAATCCCTACTTTTAGCGCCCAGACTCTAATTAAACAGCTGCTCAAGCGGTTAGCAGGTGAAGGTGCCCGCCTAGTGGTTACTAGCCTCGATTCAGCCACACAGCGCGAAGAAGTGGAAGTCGCCCATGAAGCCTTAATTCGTTACTGGCCGAGATTGCTGGATTGGTTAGATGAAAATCGTTCCCTGCTGCTGCTGCGAGAAAAGATCCGTCAGGAAGCTTTGGAATGGGACAACAATAAAAAAGATGAAAGCTACTTGGTGCGTCAAGGGGGACGTTTAGAAGCAGGCCGGGAATTATTACAAAAATCTAATTTTTTGAACATATTAGAAGCTAATTATCTACAAGTTTGTGTAGAACTGTGCGATCGCCAAAAACAAGAACAAGAAACTCGTCGGCGTCGCGAAATTCGCACAAAGCGGACAATCTTTGGAGGAGCAGTTGTTGTCTTAATTACGACTGCCTTAGGGGTGATAGCTTTCACTAAAGGCTTAGAAGCCGAATTAACTAAAGCCGATTCTCTTCGTCAAAGTTCCTTGCTATTCTCTAAATCTCATAAAAATTTACAAGCTCTCGCCGACGGAATTAAGTCCGCAAACATCCTGAAAAATAGCAAATTTTGGACAACAATTAGTGGCGTAATTATTAAAAATAAAAACCAAGTAGACTCTCAATCAAAGGTGATAGCAGCTTTGCAGCAAGCCGTTGATGGAGTACAAGCACGCAATTATTTGATTGGGCATAATTCTTCGGTCACAAGCGTCGTCTTCAGCCCCGATGGCAAAACCATTGCCACAGCTAGTAAAAATAATACTGTCAAACTTTGGGATTTACAAGGCAAAGAACTGACAAAATCTATTCTCAAGTATGATGCAGCAGTCACAAGCGTCGTCTTCAGCCCCGATAGCAAAACCATTGCCACAGTTAGTGAAGATAATACTGTCAAACTCTGGGATTTACAGGGCAAAGAACTGACAAAAACCCCTCTCAAGCACGATGCAGCAGTCACAAGCGTCGTCTTCAGCCCCGATAGCAAAACCATTGCCACAACTGATAAAGAGAATACTGTCACACTTTGGAATTTACAAAGCAAAGAACTGACAAAATCTGTTCTCAAGTATGATGCAGCAGTCACAAGCGTCGTCTTCAGCCCCGATAGCAAAACCATTGCCACA
>JAQYWR010000018.1:3494-129883 GCA_029379225.1 Nostoc sp. S4
TCAAACTCTGGGATTTACAGGGCAAAGAACTGACAAAAACCCCTCTCAAGCACGATGCAGCAGTTACAAGCGTCGTCTTCAGCCCCGATGGTAAAACTATTATCACAGCAAGTGAAGATAATACTGTCAAACTTTGGGATTTACAAGGCAAAGAATTGACAAAATCTCTTCTCAAGCATGATGTAGCAGTCACAAGCATCGTCTTCAGCCCCGATGGCGAAACTATTGCTACAGCTAGTAATGACAAAACTGTTAGACTCTGGGAGTTAAAAAATAAAAAATTGACACAACGCTCCTATAGGACTGATGAGAGCAGTGTAGTCTTCAGTCCCGATCGCAGCAAACCTATTGTCATAGATACTCAAGATAATACTGTCAAAGGTTGGCCTTTAAAGCGAGAACAAAAGTCAAAACAGCCCTTCAAGCATCAGGCCGATATCACAACTGTGGCTTTCAGTCCCGATAGCCAAACTATCGCCACAGGTACTGATGATAATACTGTCATCCTTTGGGATTTAGATGGCAATCAATTACAAACCTTCAAAGGACATGAGGGTGATATCACAAGTCTAGCCTTCAGCCCTGACGGCGAAATCCTCGCCTCTGCTAGTAAAGATAATAATGTCATCCTCTGGAATTTAGGGGGAAAACTCCTGCAAACGTTTACAGGACATCAAGCTGCTGTCACAAGCGTTGCCTTTAGTCCTGACGGTAAAAACATTGCCTCTGCTAGTAAAGACAATACTGTTCAACTTTGGGATTTAGGAGGCAAGATGCTGCAAACTTTCAGGGAACATAAGTATACAGTTAACAGCGTGGCTTTTAGCCCTGATAGTAACACCCTTGCCTCTGCTAGTGAAGATAAAACCGTCAAACTTTGGGATTTAAAATCTAATTTCCTGCCAACCTTG
Organism: Nostoc sp. S4; assembly: GCA_029379225.1. Taxonomy (GTDB): domain Bacteria; phylum Cyanobacteriota; class Cyanobacteriia; order Cyanobacteriales; family Nostocaceae; genus Nostoc. Next base: position 4,406 of record JAQYWR010000018.1, read on the forward strand.
AATCAATATCCAGCAAGGGTTACAATCCCAGGGAAGCAGGCAGCGTTCACAAGTGTAGTCTTTCCTCCCAATGTCGGTTCTAACAGCCGCAAATGTCAGCTCCTCGCCGCTGGTAGTAAAGACAATGTTACTCAACTTTGGGATTTAAGGGAAAATAAGCCGCACATTTGGGATTTAGGGCAAAAGAAGCCGCAAACCTTCGCAGGGCATAAATATGCAGTTACAAGTGTGGCTATAAGTCCAGATTGTCAAACTCTAGCATCTGCAAGCGTTGACAATACCATCATCCTTTGGAATCTAAGTACTAAGAAACAACAAGAAGTCTTGAGAGGGCATCAAGCTGCTGTCACCAGCGTCGCCTTCAGCCCTGACGGCAAGAATCTGGCCTCTGCTAGTGAGGACAAAACCATTATCCTTTGGGATTTAATTACTAATAAACAGCAAGTCTTCAAAGGGCATAAAGCAGCTGTCACCAGCATCGCCTTCAGTCCCGACGGTTACAGCCTAGCCTCTGGAAGTCTTGATAATAGTGTCATCGTCTGGAATTTTAAGGGCAAAAAACTGCAAACCTTCGCAGGACACCAGGCTGCTGTCACCAGCGTCGCCTTCAGTCCTGATGGCAAAACCTTGGCTTCTGCGAGTGAAGACAATACCATCAAACTCTGGGATTTAAAGCGTAAGCACATCCTCGAAGAACATCGGGATACTGTAAATATAGTCGCCTTCAGTCCCAATGGCAAAACTCTGGCTTCTGCGAGTGAAGACAATACTATCAAACTCTGGGATTTAAAGGGTCATCTCCTCAAAACGCTCAAAAACCATCTTTCAGGGAATGAAGCTCCGGTTACAGATATAGTTTTTAGCCACGATGGGAAAAATCTGGTTTCTGTAAGCGAAGAAGGTACTATCAAACTCTGGAATTTAGATCGTCTCGATCCTGTCCTCATAACCTTTCCAAAAGATACAGTTTTAAGCCCTGATAATAAAACTTTGGCTTTTGTGAGTGCAGACAAAACTATCAAAATCTGGGATTTAAAAGGTCATCTCCTCACAACCCTCAAACAGCAGAACGAAGAGATTACAGATATAGTTTTAAGCCCTGATGGTAAAACTTTGGCTTTTGTAAGTGCAGACAATACTATTAAAATCTGGCATTTAAAAGGTCATCTCCTCACAACCCTCAAACAGCAGAAGAAAAAGATTACAAGTATGATTTTTAGCTCCGATAGTAAGAATCTGGTTTCTGTGAGTACAGATAATAACGTCATCGTGTGGGATTTAAAAGACAAGAAATTGAACACTTTTAACGGGCATAACAATAAGGTTAAAGATATAGTTATTAGTCCCGATGGAAAAACTTTTGCCTCTGTGAGTGAAGATAATATTATTATCAAACTCTGGGGTTTAAAAGGTAATCTCCTCGCAACTTTCAAAGGGCATAAGGCAGACGTTCTAGGTACAATTTTTATCAACGATGCTAAAAATTTGCTTTCTGGGAGTGCAGACAATACCTTCATCCTGTGGGATTTAAAGGGCAATCAACTATACACCTTCAAAGGGGATGAAGACGATCCGACAGATTTAGTTTTTAGTCCCGATAGAAAAACTTTTGCTTTAGCCAGTGAAAACAAAACTATCAAGCTCTGGGATTTGCAGGGTTATCTAGTCAGAACCTTAATCGGACATGACGCTGGGGTTAAAAGTATAGCTTTTAGTCCCGACGGGTATACTCTCGCGTCTGGTAGCGCAGATAATAAGGTCATTTTATGGGATATCAATCATCTAAATATGGATACGCTTTTAGATAGTCTGATGGTAAGTGCTTGCAATTCAGTTAGGGATTATCTTCATAATAACCAACAGGTACAAGAGAGCGATAGAGGTCTGTGCGATGGTATTGGTACTAATTAATCTTTTGGGCTTAATTTCAAGCTTTGATTTATTATCTTAATGATAAATTACATACCTAATATAGGGGTTGAGCAATACGTAATATATTGCATATAAGTATATTAATATACTTATTTATTAAATTTTATCGGTCAATGCCTAAGTACCTAATATCTTGTATCTCAGATCAATACCAACTTTACCCGATAGAATGAATTCATTGGATCAAGCATAAATACTCTAATTGATGGTAATCTAATATTGTTGAATTAAATTAAATAATAACTTTAGTTTTCTAGACTTTTGTTTTTTAGACAATAGAAACTAAGTCATTAGCAATCAAGACTTGATTATAGTTTAAGTAAGTTGTAGAAAAAATAGTTAACTTTTTTACAGGAGAAGTAGGGTGCTTAACAACTTTCATCGGTTTTTATCTCCAGTTCAGTGGGGAATTTCCCTTACGGGCTTAGGCTTACTTCTCGCTTTGGGCTTTATTGGCAAGCAGACCGAAGTCTCACTCACAAATGCTCTATTATCATCAGCTCACATTCATAAAAACTCTGAAACTTCTCTTTTGGCAAGGCTCAGACAAATTCGAGAGCAGAGAAATCAACTGCAAATAGCTTCTGCAGATAGAGAGTTTGGGCATAAGAATACAAAAACAGCATCTACAACCACAGCGCTGGTTCCAGATGCTCAAGCGGCTACAAAAGGCATAGAAGTTATACCAAGAGCGAATTTTCCTACAAAAGATGGGATTTATCTTTATGGTCAATCGCCAAAAGCAGACCAACTTGGTCAAGCTTACATCATATTTCAAAAGCAGCGCGACAGAGTGACTGGTGCTTTGTATATGCCCCAGTCTGAGTTTAATTGTTTTCAGGGTACACTCGACCAGTCGGGAGAGTTGGCGATGACGGTTAATGGTTCATCAAATGAAGCCAGTTCTGATGAGTCAGATCGAGTGGCTGCGAGTAGTAGACTGCCTAAGGTGGGTGAAGATGAGCTAGAGACTTATGCTTACTCGGTAGCTTTGCAAGATTTTCATCGGTTAAATTCTATCAGTGCTAGCGATCGCCGCATATTACAAATGTGCAAATCATCTTTTAGTTAATATTCAATTCCTGGTTGTGCTTTCACACCTTGATCGCGGAAAGGATGCTTAACTAGAGTCATCTCTGTGACTAAATCAGCACGTTCGATTAATGCAGCTGGTGCGCCTCGACCTGTGAGAATAACGTGTTTATTAGCTGGTTTTTCTGCCAAACCTGCTAAAACCTCTTCTACTTGTAAATAAGCCATTTTAAGAGCGATATTGATTTCATCTAATAGCACTAGATGAAAGTCTGGGTTGCGGATGTATTCTAATGATTTTTGCCATGCGGCGCTAGCTTTGTCGAGGTCGCGATCGCGGTCTTGAGTCTCCCATGTAAAGCCTTCGCCCATTGCATGAAATTCTATCTGGTCTTCCCAGTAACTAAAAACCCTTTTTTCTGAAGGTTCCCAGCTACCTTTGATAAATTGAACGATCGCTACTTTATACCCGTGACCGAGCGATCGTAACACCATCCCCAAAGCCGCAGTAGTTTTACCCTTACCGTTACCAGTATTTACAATAATTAACCCTTTTTCTGGTAAAGCTTGTGCTATTCGCTTCTCTTGCACTTCTTTGCGTCGCTGCATCTTTTTGCGATACTGTTCATCAGTCAGAGATGAGGACATAACCTCATCAATCAAGCGCTCAATCTCTCGATCTGGGTTTAATTCTTGTGGTGTGTTGTTTTTCATTAACCTTGTGTACAAATAACTGTTAAAACTTCGATAATCAGGCGAAACTATCTTGCATGTCTAATTTTACTAAATCAGATAATTGAATATATTTAGTAAGATTTCACGCTAAATATTGCTGTGTGTTAGATTTTTTTACATGTTCTGGCAAACAAATATATAAAAAATATAATATCTAAATTAAAGTTATAATTTCAGTTCAATATTATTATTTTTAATAATTTAATTAGGTTGCTTAAAGCAGTTTATTTAATAAATTTTGTCTGTTAGTTCGGCAAGTCAGTTGGGTAGGATAAACACGAACGGGATTCCGATTTTATTTTTGAACAAAATGAGATACTTTAGGGTGCGTTAGGATCAAATCTGTAACGCACCATTGTTTTAGATTTTGTGCCGTACTAAATGTTACAGCACGACTTTCAACACCGTAAACTTAATGAAATGTAAATAATAATATTTTCACCTTTTACTTGACAATATCAAAAATTTAATATGAATAGTAACACTCGTTTACAAATGATTTTAGCTGATACACCTATTGATAAAGTATTACCTGCGATCGCTCAATTAAATTTACCTAACTGGTGGTTAGCCGGAGGTGCAGTCAGAAACACAGTTTGGCGTTCAATTTTTGGTGATAATTGTGGGTTAGGTATTAAAGATTTTGATATTGCGTTTTTTGATATTCAAGGAAATCGGTCCCAGGAACTAGCAGCAAAAGCAAGCCTTACAGAACAATTTCCTCACGACCAGTTTGATGTCAAAAACCAAGCCAGTTTTGCTCGTTGGCGGCTTGGGGCGAGACCGTATACTAGTACAGAGGATGGCATCGCAGATTGGTTGCACACTGCTACTGCTGTGGGAGTTCGATTCGATGCACAAGGCCAATGGCAATTTTTCACTCCCTACGGCTTAGATGACCTATTTGATGGGATTATTCGACCGACACCAGCCCATACTCATAACATTGATGCCCACAATAAAGCATCTGGATTTTTACAAAAGTGTCCTTATCTGCGGTTAGCATAAGGGATGCAGTTAGATTTGAGCTAATAGTTTGCCCTGCAACTAAAATATCTTGAGTAAAAGAAGATAAATTGATTATTTATTTTTACTTTTTAATTTTTATTGTGTTTGATGTTTGATTAGAGAAGTTGGCACCGCTAATTATATGCAGACATAGCGATCGCAATTAAAATGTAAAATTTTAATCATTGCCAACAACCAAGGACGTTCAGCTGTAGCCTGAATAAGGCATCTGGAACGATGTCACAATCTTTTATACCTTTGACCCCAAACCAATAAACTACTGCCTATAAGCAAGATTGTCAATCTCAGTGAAAGCTTGACAAATAAACACTTTTATAGTATACTTGTACTATAAAAATTTTCATGTTGGATAAAACTTTAATACTCCCCGACTACGGCAACAGGAGAGCATAAAATAAATGAGACTATCTAAGGTAGACTTGAGCAGTTTAGTAGCGATCGCTCACTCTGACGGATATTTGCAGTTATTGCTGGATCGAGGTCACGAGTTAGAGTTTTTGGAAATTCCTGCACCAATCCAAGCTTATGAAGGATTGCAAGAATTGAACGAGGCAATCGCCCAAACTCCTGCACTACCCTTTGAGGAAGAACCAATTGCGATGTTACCAGTTAGCTCATCAATGGCGGCGGCTGTAGGCTACGACCCTGACGAACAAATTTTGCAAGTTGAGTTTCAAAATGGTGCTGTCTATCAGTACTTAGGCGTAGATGAGGATACTTGGGAAGATTTACACGCTTCAGACTCAATTGGCTACTTTTTCAATCAAGAAATTAAAGGTAGATATGAGTGCGATCGTGTAGATAGCAGTGATTATACTAATTATATTCAAAGGGGGTAGGGTGTGGGGTGTGGGGTGTGGGGAACCCGCGTTTTCAAACAAACGTGAATAGAACAACTTGGACACCGTTTTCAAGGCGCTTTGCGTCCCCTTAAAACATCTTTTTCTTAAATGAGCTTTCAACTAAGCAACTTTAGTTTTTTATTTTTAAACCTACACCCTATACCCTATTTTTTGTAATCCTACTTGAGTAGTGAAAAATCTCAGTGATGACTTTTTGCTATTAACAATTGACACTCAACGGTCAACACCCAACAGCAGCAATATTTCACAAATGATTTAGGACTGCTATACTAGTATACCTGAAGGAGGATGACGGTAAATTCTGGCTATTTGAGTAAATTTTAACAATAGCAAGCGAACATAGGCCAGCAGTGTTTTGTTCAGCGAAAATAGAAAAAGCCCACATAATATTGACGCAATTATGACAACTACACTTGCCTCTCGTATTAAACCAAGAGCTGAAGATAGTTTTGCCATTAGCTTTGCACCATTGTCTTTGGAAGAGATATACACCAAGTCTGACGATCCAGCTAACGGTGCCGTAGTTGTGATGAGTGGAATGGTTCGCAACCAAACCGATGGTAAACCTGTGGTTGCTCTAGAGTATCAAGCTTACGAACCGATGGCATTGCAGATATTCTATCAAATTGCTGCTGATATTCGTTTATCTGCATCTGATGTCAATCGAGTAGCAATTCATCATCGTATTGGACGTTTAACAGTTGGCGAAATCAGCGTTTTAGTAGCAGTGGGTTGTCCTCACCGCAGTGAAGCGTTTGAAGCTTGCCGCTATGCTATTGATACTCTCAAACACAATGCACCTATATGGAAAAAAGAACATTGGCAAGATGGTTCTAGTTGCTGGGTAAGTATTGGTGCTTGCGAACAGTTAGGAGAAAATTGTTCTTAGATAATTACGCATGGGGCATTGGAAGTACCCAGTAGTGAGTCACCGTTTGCCCTTGGCGTCTTTCCTTGGGAGAAGTTCAGATGTCTTGGACAAGCCCCAAAGCATTTACAGCCTAAGCTGCCTAGTCGTGACTTCTCGCACTCGTTAGCAGTTAAAAATTATTGTCTCCTATGTCCCTTTTGTTTGAAGTCAGTTACTTACAATAATCTTTAGCACTTTGAGTAGAATGAACGCTCACTTGTGACCATTCTTTAATCACAAATTCGCTTAAACCAACATGAGACGATCGCTTGGGGTCGAGTCTTTGCCAATCACTTTGATTTCCCCAATCGTAAGTATATCCTAGTTGTGTCCACGGATAATGAACAACCGTAGCTGATGCATTAGTTGGTGAACCGAAGCGGCTTTTTAATTGCTGGGTAAACCAATCTTGATAGCTGCTTGAAATCGACTCAAAGGCGTTTGCTAAAGGAAATTCCAGTTCTGCCTCACTGTCGGTAATGTTGGGATCTTTAGTAGGACGAAAAAGCGATCGCGGCTCTACCCAAAGTTCGACAATATATCTGTTCGTAGTTCCGGAATCGGGAGGTAAACCCAAAACTTGGTTGAGCCGATACTCTAAAGATGTTTGACTCGTTGGATGATACGTTTTGCAGAATTTTTGTAAGTCTGGAGCAGCCGTAACCCACAAATCGCGGCTTAAAAGCATCAATTTACCCACATTGTCTACATAGCCACGAAAGCTTGTCCAGGCTACTACTAAAACACGGCTCTTGTCCCATTTGAGATCGGAGTTATACCAGACAATCGGAGTTAGATTTCGATAGATTTTACGAGGTTCTGGGATTTTTGCATTTTCTACCGCATCCAGATACGCTTGTGGTAAGGGTGGTTGATTAGAAGTATTTCCTGTGGTTGATTGTGCAACAGATACAGAATCAACAAAGGCTGCGGCAAGGCTGACAATAATAGCAGCATAAGGGAAAAATCGTTTCTTGGGGCGATCGCCAGCCCGAACAACATTCATTAACAGCATTATCCTATTCAGTTTTGTTATTTACCCGATATTAATTCGATAGCAGACAACCCTCCTGTTTTGTGTCATAAACAACATCCAGAAGATAGTTCTAGTAACTGGTTGAATATTGTTACTTGTGAAAATAAGATTGTCAATAGGTAAGGATTCAGGTCTAAGGGTGTGGAATCAAGGAAGGAGCAAATTGAGAAGAATGAACTTGAGCCTGAAGAACTTGTTCAAAAAAATAAATATACAGAGCGACTCTGACGACTAATTCAAATGTTGCATCCTTTGATCGATATAAACATGTACTCAAGGTTACTCAAGTCAAGACCAGGTAGCTACTTTAAGATGCCCATTTACAAATGTTAACTACAGCTGGGTTTAAGACAATGGCAGTACCTTGGGAATATTACGGTTTAACCGTATTTGGTGGGTGGTTGCAAAAATTTTAGACTTTGGATGCCCGGATTTTGAATTAATAAAAAGTTAAAATTATAGACTTTTTAAAGAAGTCGGGAATTTTATTATTTACAAATTCTTCAGTAAGAATATAGCAGGCTGCTTTAATTTTTGAACTTATTTGCGTAGTATAACTGCGCTCGGCAAGCAATAAGCAACAGTCAACAAGACTCATCAACTTCCACCTAGTTTTGCAATAATCAAATAAGAGTCAAATAGTAACAAAATGGCAATAAATCATCTTATTTTCCTTGAGAAGAACTATTATATAAACGCATCAGGTCTAGAAAGAGTGTCGAATTTCGAGTTTTGAGTACTAAGTGGAACTTTCTAACTTTAGTTAGGAGATTGAACAAGGAACTTGTTTCTTTAGCAAAAGTACCCCATTAGGGTACTATGCATACTCGACAGACTTATCTGAAAATATAGAGTAGAAAATTTACTGTCAAAAAGACACCAGGGGCACAGGATTTGGATTCGTTTTTCTGCTTTTTTCAAAAGTGGGGTTAAAGCCACTTGCCATCATTTAGTTTCAAAAGGAGAATATCTTGGATGGCTCGAAATAAAAAGAAATCAGCCCGGTTTAAGCATGAGCATCCACTTTACTCTAGATGCCCAATTTGTTGCATTGTCCCGCCACACATGCTGGAAAATGTCGTAGTGAATGGGAATCCCCAGCAGCGGAGTTGGGCTTTTCATACATTAAATATTTCGGCACAATTTCTGGGACGGAGAAACATCGTAGGTAATATTTCGTTTGCACCTTCTCCGGGTGAGAAGCGCCGCACCATTTACGATGCTAAAAGTGGGCAGCAACTTCCTGGTACGCTGGTACGTGCTGAAGGAGACCCTCCCGGCAGTGATATAGCAGTAAATGAAGCCTATGATGCAGCTGGTGCTACTTATGACTTGTTTTATGAGATATTCGATCGCAATTCCGTTGATGACAAAGGTCTGCGTTTAGACTCTACAGTCCATTATGGTGTCAAATACGATAACGCCTTTTGGAACGGCGACCAAATGGTTTATGGTGATGGCGACGGAGAACTGTTTCAACGCTTTACAGCATCAATTGATGTAATTGGACACGAGCTAACTCATGGTGTCACTCAGTATGAAGCGGGGTTATTGTATTATGGCGAATCAGGGGCACTGAATGAATCTTTTTCTGATGTTTTTGGTTCCCTGGTGAAACAAAAAGTCAAAAATCAAACTGCACAAGAGGCAGACTGGCTGATTGGAGAAGGTCTTTTGGCGCCAACTGTCAAAGGTATTGCTCTCCGCTCGATGAAAGCACCAGGAACAGCATACGATGACTCAGTACTGGGTAAAGACCCCCAACCCGCGCAGATGAAAGATAAATACACTGGTACTGATGATAACGGTGGGGTGCATATCAACTCAGGAATTCCTAACTATGCCTTTTATTTAGCGGCTACTGAGATTGGCGGCTATGCTTGGGAAAAAGTTGGTAAAATATGGTACATAGCTTTACGCGATCGCCTGCGTGCCAAAGCAGATTTTAAAAAAGCTGCCAATGTCACAATTCAAATTGCTGGCGAACTTTACGGTAATGACAGTAATGAGCAGAAAGTCGTGCAGAACGCTTGGCAAAAGGTAGGGGTTATCTAGAGTTAGGAGTTAGGAGTTAAAAAAACTCACAACTTCTAACTCCTAACTCCTAAGTTTGCTTTTAGCCGTACTACTTGTTGTTGCTAAACTGGGAGGTGAAAACTACCATCTCCCAGTCTTTGCATTTCTCCCAACTAAATAGCACAAGGAGAGCAAAAAAATGCGGATCTCGTTGGAACGCACGGGCGGTTTTGCTGGAATTAGCAAGAAAACAAGCGTTGATACAGCCCAACTCCCAGCAAGCGAAGCTAACACCCTTAACAGACTAGTGGAAGCTGCTGATTTATTTAGGCTACCGGAACAAATTACCTCGCCTAATCCCCAGAGCGATCGCTTTCAGTATAAATTAACAGTGGAAGATAACGATAAGCAGCATACGGTGACTGTTAGTGAAGCAGCATTGCCAGGAACCTTAAGACCCCTGATTGAATGGCTACAAAATTCAGCACAAAAAAGGTAATTTGCTCAAGAAGTTAATGGAAAATAAATATAACTCTGCATCTGAACAAGAAGCTAGTGATTTTTTGCATCTAGCATCTGTAAAAGAAGATTGGGGTGGAGACGGTAGAGGGCGCATGAACCTGTCAGGAAGGCGCACAGCAATCTCCAAAGAGTACGTACCTCGTCAGTATCATTTCTTTGAGACAAATACTGTGCCAGCAGAGCATGGGTGGCGAGTAAGTGGAATGCCAGAAAATGTAGCACCTGGAAGCCGTCGATTACTGACTTGGCATGATAGTGGTGCATCAACTTCAAAAGTAGTCTTACCGCCTCAATTTGAAGCACCGTCTGGAATACTCACTGCTGATTTGGAGATTTTTGTACTTAGGGGTGCAATCCAAATGGGTGAGTGGCAATTAAATAAGCATGGCTACTCTTTTATCCCCGCAGGAGTGAAAGTAGGGCCTTGGAAAGTGTTAGGTGATGAGATAACAGAAATCCTTTGGATGGAGAACGGCCCTGTTCCGTTGAAGTATAAAAATGCAATAAACGATCGTCCAGATGCTAGATTGCGTGACTTCATTCCAGCATTGGACAGCAAATTGCTACCGTGGGGCAAGACAGATACAGTTCAATTTGAGGTATCTAAAAAAAAGTACTTAAGAAAAGATAGTAACGGCGGTGGAGTATGGCTGCTTGCTATCTTGCCACATTACGATGGCAAGTATCAAATGATTCAATCTTATAATGAAGAAGCATATGGTTTAGTTGGATACTGTGATATAGGAAATTACAGTTTTGCAAAAGACCACTTTGGCTATTGTCCTAGCTTTAGCACTCTTCCTAGACACACAACGGACGATGGGGGTTTGTTCTTTGTCAGAGTTGATAGGGATTTATCACAAGTTGGAACAGTCTTGTCATATGCGGCTAAAGATGCATACCCTTTTTAAGCATCAATAAGGATCAATGTTTCTGTAAGGATTACTAGAAGCTCTTTTTAAATAACGTCCAGTTGGCGAACCCAAAACCTGTCCATTGTTGTAAATAAGATTTCCCCGCAAAAAAGTACTCTTCACCCGTCCAGTTAACTCTACTCCTTCAAAAGGTGTATAACCTTGTTGTGACTCCGACTCAGCCGCACCTACTACAAAGCTTTCATTGGGGTCTAGCAATACTAAGTCAGCATCATAACCAATGTCAATATCGCCTTTCTCTAACAAACCAAACCGCTGCGATGGGTTCCAAGATAGCAACTTAGCCATATGGTTATAGGACATTCCCCGCTTACTACCTTCACTAAATACACCAGAAAGTAAATATTCTGTACCGCCAAAACCAGACTTCGCTAACCAAATATTATTTGGGTCTTTTGCACTTCTTTTCTGTTCGGCAGAACAGCAAGCGTGGTCGCTAACTATCCAATCTACTTGATTATTAAGTACTGCTTGCCATAGATATTCCACATCAGCACGGGGACGGATAGGAGGATTTACTTTTGCCCAGATTGTATTGGGAGTATCGATATCTAATAATAAATGTCCGACAGTAACTTCTCGCCGAAAATTGATATGAGGAAAAGCAGTTTGCATAGTCAAAGCTGCTTCCATGGCCTTACGCGAACTCAGGTGCAACAAATTGATATTTACACAGTTAGTCTCGTGTGCCAAATAAGCAGCAATGCAAATTGCTAATCCTTCGGAATGAGGGGGACGTGCTGCACTATAGGCGTGTAGTCCGCTAAGATTAGAATCGTTTTCAACTATTTTGGTATAGGCGTTGAGAATTTCTGCAACTTCACAGTGCAAACTCAAACTAATAGTATCTCGCGCTTCTGGATGTTCTGCCATCAAGCGAGTTAGACCACGCATAATAAACTCAAAATGGGCGAAATCGTAGCGTTCCTCTTTATTAATCATCAAAAACAGGTTTTGCTGGTCTGACAAACCATGTAACCCATATCCACCATAAAACATGAAGATTTTAAACGAAGATATCCCGTATTCTTCAAACAAAAGAGGTATTTCCTCGATATGCTGGCTAGCTATAGGTGCAACGTGATAGCTGTAATCTACAAAGAAATTGCCTGCGGATAACGCTAACACCTCTGGAAAAAAATCTTGATAAGAGCCACCTTTATTGAGATAATACTGCCCTGTACGGATGTAATTTAAGCTAGTAGTCACGCCTCCCATTGCCGCTGCTTTGCTTTCAGTTACAGCATCTTTGTCGAGGGGTTGATAGATACCGATGTGCATATGGGCATCCACAACCCCAGGAAAGCCTAGCAAGTTTTTGCCATCAAATACCTCTTTAGCTGTGTCTAGGCTAATATTAGGGGCAATCTGAGCAAATTTTCCATCCTTAATTCCTAAATCAAATAGTTCGTAGGCGTAGCCCGTCGTCGACATCGCATCATGATGAGGACGAACTACCCGCACATTTTTGATAACTCGATCTAATACGGGAGTTTCAGACACAGTAGACCTCACACTAAAATGAGTTTAGTTGCAATTCCAAGCTCGAATTCAGTCGAAGACCAAATCCTATCATTATATAACGGTTTTTTATGAAATTATCTTCAGCAGAAAAGACAATGGAAAGCTTTAATGAATATCATCTAAACCCAGAGCAATTTCCTTTTCTCAAAAGTTTTCAAGATAACTGGCAAGCGATCGGAGATGAGTTTACAAATTTTGTGAAAGATGCATCTGATGAGGAGTTAAAATTTACTTACGATATTCTTGGCCCAAAAAATAAAACAATTAAAACGAAGGGAAATTCAAAATACAGTGCTTTTGGTATTTTATTTCAAGGTCTTTTTATCGAAAAATATATTCAAATCCATCAAATACGATATCCTGATTATGGAGCAGATGATGCCTCAGAAAAAGCACTTACATTAAGAAAAAAATATTTCCCAAATTTGGCTAAAGTAATAGAAAAAGTTAACTTCAGCTATGATGAAATCATCAGAAATGCGTATTTTGGTACATTCCATCCTGGCTTAGATATCAGGCTACATGTGAACTATAACCCTCATATGAATCGTGGTTATCTAGGATTGATTGTACCAGAGGGAGATGTGGCTATGAAAATATGCTACGAGCAGCTTTACTGGCATGAAGGAAAATTTTTGGTTTTAGATCACAGCTATCCACACTGTCCGCATAATTATACTAATTATGACAGAACTGTATTGGTTATAGACTTTTTTAAACCGGATAAATCTAGAGAAGAAGTTATCCAATTTGAAAAAGAGCAAGTCACACAACGTATGCAAGATAATCCTTACAGCTTAGGTGTTTTTGGTAAAAGTGATAAAGCTAAAGAAGAAGATTTTATCAAGTATGGTTTAGCTCATCAGTTAGAGTGGGATAAAGCTTTATAAGCTTAATTTTTCTCCACACTGGCTGAGTAAAGTAGCCCAGATGAGGTAAATGGCAGGGATTGAGAGGAAACAAAATAGCAAATTATATTCAATACTTACTCAAGGTGAGTAAGAGTAAGTCCTGGTAGCTAGTGATTTTTCACAATTTAAGGCTGCAAGGTAACGTTATGAGCGGCCATCATCAAAAAGCTATATTCCTAAAGAGGTTAGTCATGGGAACTCCTGATTCAGACGCACTGGTATTTTTTGGGGCAACAGGCGATTTGGCCTACAAGAAAATCTTCCCCAGCCTTCAGGCAATGGTACGGCGGGGTAATCTCAATGTCCCAGTCATTGGCGTTGCCGGACGACCTTGGACAACAGATCAACTTAGGGAAAGGGCACGTGATAGCCTAGAACATCATGGTGGTGTAGATCGAGTCGCATTTGAGAAACTTTCCTCACAACTCCAGTACCTTTCAGGTGACTACAACAAACCAGAAACTTACGAAAAATTACGTCAAGCCCTTGGTGATGCAACTCATCCCCTTTACTATCTGGCAATTCCACCAAGCCTGTTTGCACAAGTTGTGACAGGATTGGGCAAATCAGGCTGTGCTAAAAATGCTCGGGTGGTAATTGAAAAACCATTTGGACGGGATTTAGAATCAGCACGCGAATTAAATAAAATTCTGACATCAGTTTTTCCCGAATCATCCATCTATCGCATCGACCATTACCTGGGTAAAGAACCACTGCTGAATTTACTCTATTTTCGGTTTGCCAACTCTTTTCTAGAACCGATTTGGAATCGCAACTATGTTGAAAGCATCCAGATTATCATGGCAGAGAACTTTGGCATTCAAGGACGGGGGCGCTTCTATGAGGAGACTGGTGCGATTCGGGATGTGGTGGAAAACCATATGCTGCAAGTATTGGCTTCAGTATGCATGGATGCTCCTGGCAGTACGGCTTTTGATGCCATCCGGGATGAAAAAGAGCGTATTCTCAAAGCTATACCTTCACTGCAACCCGATGATATTATTCGCGGTCAATTTTGCGGCTACCGCAACGAAGAAGGTGTTTCTCCTGATTCCCAAATAGAAACTTTTGTTGCCGTGCGGTTCTTTATTAATACGTGGCGGTGGTCAGGAGTTCCTATTTACATCCGGGCTGGGAAGAACTTGCCTGTTAAAACTACTGAGGTGATGGTCAAGCTCAAGTGTCCACCTCTAGATGTGTTCCACGAAGGAGGAAAAGAAAATACTAATTATGTTCGTTTTTTATTAGAGCCAGAGGTAATTGTGGCATTGGGTACTCGCGCTAAGCTCCCTGGAGAAGACATGAGCGGCTCTGCGGTTGAACTGTTATCCTTTTACGGAGGTGGCAACGAGATGGAACCCTATGAACGTTTATTGGGTGATGCTATGCGGGGCGATCCCACCTTGTCTGTACGGGAAGATACCGTAGAAGAGGAATGGCGAATTGTCCAGGCAATTCTCGATAACGTCACACCCGTTTACGAGTATGAGCCAAATACATGGGGCCCGCCTGAATCAGATAAACTGCTCTTGCCAAGCGATCGCTGGTATAATCCTTTGGCAAAAGAGTAGCATATATTACTCAAAAATTTAAAAATTGTTGTTTCTATCTCAGGCACTTTTTGGACTTTGGATAAAAGAAGCTGGTTGGCGAATATCACGACTTTGTTGGCTAATTTATATAAACCCAATTTCTGGGATGAGGCGCTACGACATCTCAAAGCTTTGAGGATAGCGATCGCAATTCGCCAGCAAAGTCAACATTTACAGCAACACAGCTTTTTTGTCAAAGTCCAATACCGACTGACATTAAAAATAATAATTGCTGAATAAGGTAAACCTAAAATTTGGAATGAACCCGAAAACTTACAAAAAATTAATAGCAAAGCAACTTAACCAAGATTTTAAATCTGCTGTTGAAATTGTCGAAATTCCTATTTCTAAACCTGATGCTAGTGAACTTTTAATTCAAAACAAGTTTGCTGGCGTTAACGGTGGCTTTGACACCTTACTTTGTCGTGGGGAGGTTCCCTATGTCAACTTAATGCCTCCCTTTGATTTAGGTGTGGAAGCTGTGGGAGAAGTTATTGCTATGGGTGAGAATGTTAAAGATTTTCAAATCGGTGATGCTGCCATAACTACAGCGCGTGGTGGCGGTTATCGAGAATATCAGCTTATCGATGCAAATTTAGCTTTGAAGGTGCGTCAAGCAACGCCAGAGTTGCTAACACTAATGCCTACAGGTGTATCAGCTTTAGTTGCACTGGAACAACTGGGAGAGATGAAAAGTAATGAAGTGGTTTTAGTGACAGCGGCAGCAGGCGGAACTGGCCATATTGCGGTGCAATTAGCAAAGTTAGCTGGTAATCATGTCATTGGTACTTGTAGTTCTGAAGCGAAGGCAAAGTTATTGAGAGAATTAGGGTGCGATCGCATTATCAACTATCGCACAGAAAACCTCAATCAAGTCCTCAAGCAAGAATATCCCAACGGGATTAATCTCATTTTTGAGTCTGTAGGCAAAGATGTATTTGATACCTGTGTTGAAAACTTGGCAGTGCGGGGACGGTTAGTAGTGGTTGGTTTTATTTCCGAATACGCAAATAATCTTGAGCAAATTATACAATTACGTATTTATCACCAGCTATTTTGGAAAGCAGCTTCCGTGAGAGGTTTTCTCATGCCACATTATAAAGAATATATGGTAGAGGCAGGCGATCGCCTATTAAATTTGTTCTACACTGACAAGGTAAAAGTTGCTATTGATCCAACCGAGTTTAAAGGCATAGAATCCATTCCGGCTGCTGTCGAATATTTGCTTAGTGGTCAAAATTGCGGTAAAGTAGTTGTCAGATTTTAGCTATCAATAATTGCCGTACACTTAACTTCAACAATTAGTCCTGGGGTAGATAGCCCCGTTACTCCTAGTCCAGTCCAAGTAGGAAAGTTGTTGGTAAAATAGCGGTCTTTTACCTGCATAAAGATTGGCAAAAATGGAATGATGTGAGGTGATACTGCTTCTGTTTGGAGTTCGCCTAGTCCTGCTCCAGTGACATGATATGTAATCATTTCAACTACATTATCGAATGTAGCTCCTCCTGCTTTTAGCACCTGATTAACATTCTCAAAAGCTTGAACAAACTGAGCTTCTATTCCCTTAACAATTTGCAAATTCCGATCTCTGCCTACCTGTCCGGAAATATATAAGGTATTGCCAATTTTAACCCTAGGACATAATGAAACTTTTCAAAAAGAATTTCCATCCCTTTGGGAATAATGGCTTCGCGCTTAGACATCATGCATCTCCTTTATTTGGCAATTAACTGACTTTCTACTACATAAATACTTTTATAATTAACTAAATATATGTAATTTTTCCAAGATGAATTAGCAAAACTTACTAATGGGAGTAATTTGATAACCTAAAAAGCAAAATTGTATAAAACTTAGATATTAAAGGGGAATGATAATGACACAAGACTCAGAGAATAGTTTAAAAGTTGCTCGGCAGGCATTTGATAATCTGACGCATGGTATGGCAACAGGAGAGTGGGAAGCATTATTAGATATGCTTACAGAAGATTTTACTCTTTGGTTTCCTATGGGAAAATTCCACGGTTTGAATATGGGAAAAGACCGAGCTAGAGAATTTTTCGAGTATGTTTCTGAATCTTTCAGTCCTGGTTTGAAGTTGACTAATCTAGACCGTGTTACTAGCAATGAAACAACGACTGTCTTTGAATTTCGGGATGAGGGACTTTTGTTTGGACAGCCTTACAAAAATCGGGTAGCGGTTTCCTTTGATGTGCGTGGAAATAAAATTTGTGGCTATAGGGAATATTTTGGTAGCGATGGAAAATCGTATTAAATAATTGGTAATTACGAATTACGAATTATTTAATTGACTTTGTTAGTTCCTTTCAGGGTTGAGTTCGTTGATTTCTTTACACTTAGCTTCTGCTGCTTGATATGCTGCTAAATAGTCTTGACCACCTAACATCACATCACCGTAATATTCATAAGGTGGGTCACCATAGATAGGTAATGGATCGTCTTCTGGATAATCTTCTTTTGATTCTTCAATGATGGCTTTGAGTTTTTTCACTGTTAGCTTTTGTGCAGCAAAATACCAAAGTTCTCGAGGATTTTTTTTCAGGTGGGGTAATGTAGGATCGACAATGCGTACTGGAGACTCATCGCTGGAACCATCCTCTAGCTCAATCCAACTGTGTTCAATCGGTCTGTATGGCTTTCCAACAAAAGTTAAAAATCCTTGAACATATTTTGCTCCCTCAGTGGACAATGCTGCTTTGTAAGCATTATCAAACGGAGTGCTAGCTCTGCTGTTTATGCGTTCAGCAACTTTGATTGACAGCGTTTCATCCAATAATTTGTTCATCAATAGCAAGGATTAAAGCAGCCATGAAAACATATTATCACTCATTGGGCATGGGGACTGGGGGATCGGGAGGATGAGTGAGATGGGGAGTGTGGGGAGATGGGGGGACGCTCTGACAAATGACTAATGACTTTAAATATTACTTGTAAGGGACTGACAAATACAAAAAATATCCCACTGTCATCAGTCATCAACCTCAATCAAGTTTTATCCGGACTTTATTTGGACGACAGGGGCTTCCCCAACAAACTTGCCCAGAGGGCATATTAGTAAAAACACTACTACGAGCGCCAATCACAGCATTAGCCCCAATTTTTACTCCCGGCCCAACGAAACAATCTGTCGCCACCCATGCGCCATTTTCAATGGTGATGGTGGCTGTTTTTAAACCAAAGGCAGGGTCTTGGATATCATGACTACCAGTACAGAGATAACTTTTTTGGGAAATTATGCAGTGTTCGCCGATGTTAATTTGGTCGAGGCTGTATAAAACTACGTTATCTCCAATCCAACTGTAATTGCCTATAGTAATTTTCCAAGGGTAAGTAAAACGGGCGGTGGGTCGAATTAATACGCCTTTACCAATACGAGCGCCAAATAATCGTAGTAAAGTACAACGTAGAATATTTAACGGTTGAGGAGTCAGCGGAAAGGCGATCGCTTGTACAACCCACCATAAAAAAATATACCAACCTGGACGCCCTCGCTCGAACCAAGATTGGTCATATTTACGTAAATCTACGAAAGGTTTGTCATTAGTCATTAGTTATTAGTCATTAGTCATCGGTCATTTGTCAGAGCGTCTTTTCATCTCTCTTATCACCCTATCTCCCTCATTTCCCTCATTTCCCTTATTACCCCATCTCCCTGTTTTGGTGTAGTTGCAGTATTTAAATGACCACCACAGTTACGTAATTCGTAAAGTTTAACCCCAATTTGATATTCATATTGACTCAGCAAACGTGCATAGATATATCCTGCTTTGCCATCCAAAAAACCGCGTTGAATAAAATAAAATAAAACAAATCTTAAAATCGGTTTAAATGGCAAATGTACCCATACTTTTTTCAAAAAGCGCTTGCGTTGTACTGCATCACCAAATAAATTCGCGCCGATAGTGCCGCTATCATCTTGACCTGTAAGAATATTATAATAAACACGAGCTTCCCAATTTGAATAACGGTTATGTCGTTCTAACCAGTGATAAAGGTCACGGAAGTCTTCGTGGAGCATATCATTTTTGAGATACCCAACTTTCCCCTGCAAAATTACATGTTCGTGAACTTCGTTGTCACCAGTGTTGGGAATATCTTCGGTATGTAGGTTTTCGTAGCGTCCTTTTTGATGTTTAAATAAACGTAAATTCCAATCGGGATATTTCCCACCATAACGAATCCATTTTCCTAAGAAAAATACTCGACGATTGAGATAATAACCTGCATATTCATCCTGACGAATTGCTTGTTCTATTTCTTCCCAAAGTTCGGGGGGGATGCGTTCATCGCAATCTACAATTAATACCCATTCGTTACGAAAAGGGAGATTATCTAAAGACCAATTTTTCTTTTTAGGCCAATGTCCATTAAACTTAAATTGGACGACATTTGCACCATAAGTTTTAGCAATCTCAACACTCTTATCGGTACTTTGAGAATCGACTACAAATATTTCATCTGCTTTGCTAAGGCTAGCGAGACAAGCTGGCAAGTTGACTTGTTCGTTTTTCGCTGGAATTAATACGGAAACTGGTATTTTAGATGACATATTGTGTATAATTTATGATATCGATTACTTTTTATTTGATGTCGATAAAAGACCTTGAATAGCGGCATTTAAATAGCCAATCTGACCGTAGGCATACACAAGTTTGTCAAACCGTTCTGCGGGGTCAAAGAAATATTGCAATGCCTTATACAAGCCACGTAAAAATCGTTCGCTGCCTCGTTGCAATTGAGCGATACCAGCTTTGCCAGCGAGTTGTTCTCGATAGCACTCGCTAATACCTTGCCACCAGCCTCGGTTTAAAAACCAAGAGCGTTGGAGGCGTTCTGGAGCAACATTGTGAGCGACTAGTGCTTCGGGAAGATAAGCGACTTGCCAATCACGTTGTAAGGCAAATTCGGTCATTTGTAGTTCTTCGTTAGATAAGAGATTTTTCCCCACTCGACCAAGATGAGGATCGAAACCGCCAATTTCTTCTAAGAAACTGCGACGGATAGAGTAATTTAAACCTCTGGGTGTTGAGCCAGGTTGCTCAATGTATATGGTACTGTCACCCAAGTCGTATGCACCTAGATTTGCAGCTAGTCCTGAAGATAGCCACCGTGGTTGTTGGATTCCTTCAGGCCAGAGGAGAGTAACTTTACCACCTGCGATCGCTAGTTTAGAGTTATTGTAATAGGCAAAATATAAAATTTGCAGCCAGCCCTTGCTCGCAACAGCATCGTCATCCAGATAAGCCAGAATATCACCACTAGCTACTTTGGCACCCGTGTTGCGAGCAACGGATAAACCAATGGTGGGTTCAAAGACATACTTTAGGCGAGGATTGTCAATTCTTTGTTCTACTACTTCACGGGTGCGATCGCTAGACCCATTATCAACTACTACAACTTCAAAATTAGCAGCAAAATCCTGCACTAAAAGACTATCAATTGCAGCCCCTAAGTAGGCATCTCGATTGTGGGTACAGATAATGGCAGAGATTTGGATATCTGGCATAGATTTAAATTTGGAATTTGAGATTTGGAATTAGAGATTAAAATATTAAATCTAATGCACATTTACTCTTTGTTAATCTAAACCAAAAATTATCTACCCACCAACCGAGTTTTTTCGGAAAAAATCTTTAAAACTTCATGTTTGTTGAATATGACTATGTAAAACTACAAGACTTTGAGCCAGTTGAGCCAGACGGGTTTCTAAAGTTTGCTTACGCCCTAGCAGTTGACGTAACTTTTGGTAACGAGCGATCGCTATGCTAACATTAGGAACCTGATCTGCTGGGCATGGACGCGACCAAACTTTACCAGAATCGTCCACACCACAGAGGCGATAGCTAGTACTAGACGATTGATAGGATACTTTTCCACCATTGGCACAAATTTCTTCCACGTAGTTCATTAAGCGGTCAATTTCTGCATGGCGGAGTGTTGCAGTTCCTCCTAATTCTGGTTCCTGAGCATTGGATTCTAACCAGCCATTGACAATTGGCCCTTCTAAATAAATATCCTGGATTTGTTGCAAAATATTTTGTAGTTCTATTTGCCAAGCAGCGACACTTTCTTGAATTTCTTGCAGTAGATTCATCGCTAAGCCTGGATTTGCTCCGTGGCGATGGCTACTAATGCTAGGAGTTTTGAACTTGGGTAGGTTAGGCGTTTTGCCACCATTCTCTTCTGCTTGAAAGGTTTGCACAGAGTCATGCTGGCGAAATAAATTTTGTTCACTATCGACGCTAAGGTCAGCTGTTTGTCCTTGTGCTTTGACTTCACTATCCTCAGAAGATAAAGTCTGCTGTGTGCTTTTTGTCGGTTCGTTAGCACTGACACTGATTCTAAAAGAGAAAGGCCGTTTGGTTGAATCTCCTGCTTCGACAGCATCACTGCCACGAGTCCCTAAATCGTGTAAAGTTGCTTCAATACGTTTTAAGCCTGGTTTCATAAATATATCCTATAGTGTGCTATTTGGTTATCAGTGGGGTTTGAATCCCGACTTGAAACATACAGCAGAATTGGTAGATTATCTAAGTCACAAGTAAAACAGGCTTTATCCCTAGCTACCAGACTTAGTTTGTTTACTTCACCAATTTGAAATCTACTGTAATTATTAATTTTCAATGATGCTGGTGCTAATTTTATCTCTTAAAAGTTATTTAAAATTAAAAATCTTAACTTATGAAATAAAAAATTGCCTTTAGTAGTGCCCAGTCTTGAGTGAAATTCCTTAAATAATAGGGATTGAGCATTGAGTACTCAACATTCAACACTAAGCACTGCTGTGATGATAAACTGCAAGCGTAGCCATGTTGTGAAAATACTTAGGAAATAAATTTGGGTAAAGTCATCTTAGTAACAGGCCCAGCCCGATGTGGTAAAAGTGAATGGGCAGAAACTCTGGCCATGCAGTCGGGTAAAGCAGTTATTTACGTGGCAACAGCTATTGATAACCCAAACGATCGAGAATGGCACAAACGCATTCTAGAACACCAAAAACGTCGTCCTCAAGACTGGGTAACTCTATGTATACCTGTGGAACTATCTGCTACCCTTGCTGATGCCAAACCCCATACCTGTGTTTTAGTTGATTCTTTAGGAACTTGGGTAGCTAATCTCCTAGAACAAGATGACCAAGCTTGGGAAAATATCCTTATAGAGTTATTAGAAACAGTAGATTTGGTGGCTGCTGATATGCTGTTTGTAGCAGAAGAAGTGGGTTGGGGTGTAGTGCCAGCTTATCTCACTGGCAGGACGTTCCGCGATCGCCTGGGTTCTTTAGTGCGACAGCTAAGTGCTTTATGTGATACTGTTTATTTAATCACTGGCGGCCATGTTCTCAATCTTAGTCTTCTTGGTTCACCATTGCCGACGCCAAAGTTTTAATTCCAAATTAAACATTCAACCTCCGAAATATCCTCATTAAAATCTAAAATTATGCTATGGCTACCAAACAAGAAGTTAAAGCATATCTTGCCTACTGGTTTCAACTGGGTAAAAGAGTAATCGTAGGCAACGGCAAGGCAACTATTTTGCCTCAACGAGTGCTAGATGGCGATCGCTATAGCGAAGAATTTGAACAATGCTGGCAAAAAATTCTCTCTCCAGAATTTGGTGACTGTTATTTGGAAGGTACAGAGCAAACCATTAGCGAATTGTTGACATCGGCATGGGATATGGAGTCTTGCTGTCGTTGCACAATGCCGATACCTATAAGAAATCTTGGAATGCCACCTATGTCATGTCCCTGTAATGATTTACCTACTTGGCCTAATACCGAATTACCAATACCACGAGCTCCAATTAAGACTCAAGAGCAACTTCAAATCATTCGCGATCGGTTGTCGAATAATAATATTGTCTAAACTAATAACCAATTTGTGAATCTGATAGTTTTTGATAATATAGGCAATAGTCAAAAAAAAATTAATTGCCTCTTACCTTTTGTCACTTGCCTTAAGTGGTAGGATATTTTTTCAGACAATCAAATTAGATTGCTATCGGAGTCCTAAATCATTTATATGAAGTGAGATTGCCGACTTATTAAAGAAGTTCAGGTGAGAACAGTGCGAACAATCAAAAAATTAATGCCAAAAAAGCTGAACTTCTTTGGCATAGTTTATTTATTAAAAATCTATATTTGATGTAATTAAAGATGTAATTAAATTTAGGAATATTTTCTATTTTCCTATTATCGATTTTTAATCAAGATTACTTGCATAATTTGTATTGCTATTTCACTGGAAACGTCTAAAGCTTGATATAAATCATTTAAAAAGTTCTTTTCTTCTTCAGCTACTATACCTTCAGCCAAGACTAAATCTGTAGCTACTGCAAAAGCTGTTTCGCGCAAGTCTTGAGATAGAGAATCTTTTGCAGCATTAAATAAAGTATTAAAATGATCCCCCTGGAAAATAGATAAGATTTTATCGAACAGACTCTTTCTCATCTCATAAGGATAGCTTTTAAAAAGCTTCGTTCGAGATAGCACACAAGTGATAAAATCTGCTTGCTCGACGGAAAGGTTACCGTCTGGGGCTATTGCCATCAAGACTATAACAGCAAAAGCTTCGGCTGGATTTAGTACTGGTTGGGTTTGATTTCCTGTAACCAACACAGTATCGAATAGACCCATTGTAGTAGCTCCTTATTCAAGGTCTCAAAAGCGATACAGTTACCTGTGTATTTGCTGGACTTCCAGGTAAGACTGCAACGCTGTGAGACTTTTATAGTTTAGTGTTCCCAAAATTGTTTCACAGCGAACACTTGCACCCAATGGTTTTTGGCAATAAGTACACTGGTATCTGTGTTAGCGTTCTCCTGTCTTTTCTATTGTTTCAATTACTGCCAAACCTATACTCGAAGCTGCTATTAACAGTATCGCTGATATCAAAAAAGCGTTGGTCAGCATTCGTAGGGCTTCGTCGAAAAAAATGTAGGTGGTCATTGTTTCACCTTCTTAACTTTGTACCGCTAGTACTTTTTAATTCTCCACATGGTGATAGGTGAATTTCGTGCAAAAAGTGCTAGCAATTGCATCTTAACAAAACTTTAGCTCTTTCAGAAGACTGCTCAAACTTTTTCTTTTTGAAGATTTGATGAATTTTCGAGAGCAGTTGTAAAAGAAATTACTGAGGCGGAAATTATCACAAAATTTGTGACACTTGAAATTTACGTAAATATCGTTGTTAAATTCGTCAATGAAATTAAAAATAGCCAAAAAACTAAATATTCACAAACAGCCAATTTTTCTAGCCTATGTTGTGAAATTTCCAGAAAAAATTTGAGAAAATTTACTGAAAAATTAATATTTATATGCATCTATCTCAGTGCATATACAAAAGGTAGTCAATCAATCATTCCGAGATTACACTGAGAAAAAACAAAGTCCCAAAATTGTTATCAAATAAAAAGACGTTATTTGTTCTTAAGCCAATGAAAGCTGTTGACGGGCGATCGCGCCCGCTCAATGTAAAGAAATGTTACGATTCAGATAGCGTTAAAGTAAACAACGTTCAATCGTGGCTAGAACCGATTGAGAAAGTGCATCAAAATCGTAGCCACCTTCTAAGCCAAAGAGAATTTTACGAGTTAATCCCAAACAATAATCGGTAAACAAACCATAATCTTCTGATTGCAAGTTGATACTTGCCAAAGGATCTGCTGCATTGGCATCATAACCAGCGCTGACAATCAGTAAATCTGGGCTAAAGTTAGCTAAAAACGGCACTACTTTTTTTTCAAACAACGGCTGATAGACTGCAATATCACTACCGGGAGGTACTGGTAAATTCAACACATTATTGTGAAAGCCACGTTCTGTTGCTCTGCCAGTACCGGGATAGCATGGATACTGATGTAGGGAACAATAGGCAATTTGTCGCTCGGTTTCAACAATCGCTTGAGTACCATTACCGTGATGTACATCCCAATCGAGAATGGCGACGCGGTTAATTTCGGGTTGTTGTAAGGCAAAAAAAGCAGCGATTGCGGCGTTAGAAAACAGGCAAAAGCCCATACCTGCGCTACTTTCGGCATGATGTCCTGGTGGACGCGCCAGTACAAAAGCCGGATTACCCGATTTTAATACAGCCTCAACTCCATCTAACCAAGCACTTACCGCCAACAATGCCACATCATAACTGCGCTCTGAAACTGGCGTATCTCCGTCCAAAGGGCCGCCACCACTAGAGGCAATTTCCCAGACTTTTTTGATGTAGGCTGGGCTATGAACCTTAACTAACAAAGACATTAACTCTGGCTGTTCTAGTACTGGTGTAGGCGATCGCCATGCAATTTTATCTGCAAACGTTGCTGCTTTTAGAGCCTTAGCGATCGCCGTCAACCGTTCTGGTTTTTCCGGATGGTATTTTCCAGTCTTATGATCTAAAAATTCGTCGGAATAAATGACTGGCAGCATAGGGCGAAAAAGAATACCAATACTGAATGCCATTGTATCCTTACTTGTCTATAGGAATCTGGTTTGATTCCTGAAATTATTTGTGTTGGGAGGGAACTCTTAACAGATAAAAAGCTCTGGAAGTAGTACTGAGTTTTTTTCAAAAATCAAATACTAATTCTATATAGCAGTCTGCTTTAATTTTTGAACTTATTTGACTATATGCACTCGCATTTACAATTTTAACTATGCGCTTGATTATAGGATAATAATTATGAATTACGTTAGCGCAGCGTTACCCAGTCATCGAGTGTGATTACGAATTAGTAATTATTTTGACGTTTAGTTATCTTCAACATCTGATTTCCACCTGGTTGTAGTTCATATTTGACTTTTTCAATATTTATCTTGTAATCTCTTGCACTATAATATTTAACTATATTATCTAAATGTTGCGAAGGCTTTGACATTAAAGTCATCAAGGGAAATATTCTGATTTCTTCAGCAATACGCAGCATTTCAGCCACAGAATTTAAGTGAAAATTATAATCTAGATGGTCTGAATATAAAAACAATAAATGCGAACAAAGGGCTATCTCAAATTCTTGATTTGGATATGCCAAATTTGGCAATTCACCAAATATGTATCTGTTATTCTGTTTGCCATTATCATAATCAGACAGAAATTTTTGAATAACTCTTATTCGATTTTGTCGCAAGTCATCTGGAGATTTATGATAGCTCCATACCCAATCATTCGGTGTAGCCTTGACTTGGTTAATGATATTATCTACCACTTCATTAAATCTTTGCAATATTTCATCGCTAGAAAATTGGTAGAGTGGATCGATAGAAACTACACTTTTACCCTGATGTGTCATTTCAGCATTAAAACTTGCTGGGCCATCTCCAATCCCAATAATTCTTTTATTTAAATCTGCATTTGTTAAATTGAATATTTTTATATATTCATCCATTGACCTCCCAAAAGGAACTATCTTATCTAAAATCATTGCCATAGAGTTTACCTTGAATGAAATAACTTTCTAGCTTCCCTTCTCTAAAATTTCTTTTATCCAGGTTTATTGCTCAAAGAGTAACACTGGTTTTGAGCATTCTGAATAATCAATGTTGATACATTTTGCTACTCACGCCGGACTGCTAAACAGCAATTATTCAAAAGCATATCAAGGTCTTTTACGACTTTCAAAGGATTTTTGCCTCTAAATATAGCAGCGATCGCCGCTTCATAAGGATTTCTACCAGTTTTTTTAACAGCATTGATTGCAGTTTTATTTGATAACCCTCGGACACTAACTAGCCATGCCGCTAATACATGTCCAGTACGTCCTATGCCACCAGAACAGTGGACAACGACTTTCTCATTTTGCCGATCTGCTTCTATTAAAAAAGGAAGTATTTTCTGTGTGAGGGTTTCTAGATCGGATAAATGGAAATCTGCGATCGGTGCCCAACAAACTAGTTGATTACCAAATTCCTGTCTGTATGTTCCGAGCAGATCGTAGTAAGAAGCTAGTTGTTGCTTTGGAAGAAGGCAACAAACTCGCTTGACACCTTGGTGTTTCATGAATTCTATCCAATTATCAACCATCTTATTAGTGTATCTAGGTCGCGCAGCACCAAAGACTACTTGCTCGTTCTCACAAGCTGGGGCAAATTTATATATCTTGAAGTCTCTGATTTCTGAATTTTGAAAGTTCTTCATCGGTGAAATCAAATAGTTAACTTTTTTCAGCTTAAATTAATTATTTAACTAGAGCTTTCAAGCTGACAAATAGAGAATTGAAATTTGTATAAATAATTAACTAAATGTGCCTAAGTATAAAATATTATATCTGGTTCATAATTAAATTTTTTGGAGAGAAATTGAAATAACCAAATGCTGTAAATAAATACATATTATTATGCTGTATTCAACAGCAGTTTGCGCTCGAACTATCAAAATTTGGCAATTGTCATCGGAATTGAGGCTCTCTATCATCAAGAACGGTAGAATATACCTAATTTTCCTAGCTTCAAAGCCGAACCATGACGATGCATTCCATACTCCAACGTGCATTTACTGACCGCCGCGTCCTGAAAGCGATCGCCGGCTTAAATAATTTCGATGCCACTAGCGTCGCTGCTACTGTCAAAGCTGCTGAATTTGGTGGTGCTACTTTTGTCGATATCGCCGCCGATCCTGCCTTAGTTCAGTTAGCTAAAAGTTTGACAAAACTACCAGTTTGTGTATCATCAGTAGAACCAGAGAAATTTGTTCCAGCTGTGGCAGCTGGTGCTGATTTAATTGAAATCGGGAATTTCGATTCTTTCTATGCTCAAGGACGCCGTTTTGAGGCTTCAGAAGTGCTAGCCTTAACTAAGCAAACCCGCGCTCTGTTTGGGGAAATTACCTTATCTGTCACCGTTCCCCACATCCTGGAACTAGATCGACAGGTACAACTAGCAGAGGAACTGGTGAAAGCTGGAGCAGATATTATCCAAACCGAAGGTGGTACTAGCAGTAATCCAGTTCACCCTGGAACTCTAGGATTAATTGAAAAAGCTGCGCCTACCTTGGCAGCAGCTTATGAGATATCCCGTGCAGTGACAGTACCAGTATTATGTGCTTCAGGCATTTCTAGCGTTACCGCACCATTAGCGATCGCTGCTGGTGCTGCTGGCGTTGGCGTTGGTTCCGCCATTAACCAACTCAATAGCGAAGTAGCAATGATTGCTGTTGTGCGTGGTTTGGTGGAAGCGCTAGCAACTGCAAATACAGTTAGAAGTTAAGAGCGATGAGTTAGGTGGTTAGGAGTTGAAGAAACTTGTTAATTCAAAACTCCAAACTCCTACACTTCCAATTCCTAAGTTTTAACTCATAACTTCTTTAAGCGCATAAATCACTTGGTCTTGCTGTTGTTGTGTCAGTTCTGGGAACATAGGCAAGGATATGACTTCATGGCAAGCTTGCTCTGCCACTGGTAAGTCTCCAATTTGATAGCCCAGATTTTGATAAACTGGCTGCAAGTGTAAAGGGTAGGGGTAGTAAACCATTGAACTGACACCTTGCTCTTGCAATTGGTTACGCACCCAATCTCGATATTTGGCGCTGGCACCATTTCGTCCTTCACCTGAAATGCGAATAGTGTATTGATTCCATACCCCAATACCCTCTGGCAGTTCTTGGGGCGGGATGATGCCTGGAATTTGACTGAGGAATTGATAGTAATAATTGGCAATCTCTTGCCGCCGTTCATTCCAAATATCCAAATAACGCAGCTTAATTTGCAAAATAGCCGCTTGTAGGGCATCCAAGCGGCTATTTACACCTATTTCCTCGTGTAAATATCGAATTTTACTTCCATGATCCCGTAGGATTCGCACTTTTGTAGCGATCGCTGGATCGTTAGTCGTTATTGCTCCGCCATCGCCGCAACCACCAAGATTTTTCGTAGGGTAGAAACTAAAGCAACCAATATGTCCAATGCTGCCGACTTTTTGCTCGGCCCAAATTGCGCCTGTAGATTGAGCGCAATCTTCAATTACTGATAAATTGTAAGAAAGAGCGATCGCCATCAATGATGTCATATCCACTGGTTGCCCAAATAGGTGAACCGGGATAATCGCTTTGGTTTTTGGTGTAATCGCTGCTGTTATTTGTTCTACATCTAAGTTAAACGTAGTAGCATCAATATCAACGAAAACAGGTTTTGCACCCACAGCGCTAATCACTTCAGCAGTAGCGATAAAAGTGAAAGGGGTTGTAATCACTTCATCGCCTGCACCAATTCCCAACACTCGTAGAGCTAAATAAAGCGCATCAGTACCAGAATTACAAGCTATACATTGACTAACACCATGATACGCGGCAAACTGTTGCTCAAAGCCTTCGACTAAGGGACCACCGATATAACGACCAGAAGCTAGAACTTCTAAAACTGCTGCACTTACTTCTGCTTCGATGCTGGTATATTGCTGCTTGATATCAAAAGCAGGGACGGGATTTACGCTTTGGATCATGAGTTCTTATTATTTTATCGGAGATACAAAGGATGCACTTCGAGAGTCAATTTTTGCAGATTGAATTGTTAATCAAAGAGCTGTTAAAAGACTATCGCCCAAATTACGCATCTCTTAGGGTTTTTGCTGGAATTGTGGTGTATTCAACCGCACATTTAATTTACAAGAAAGTAGTCTTACTAAGTGGTTGCCATGTTAAAGTTGTACCATTTTGAATTTAAATTGCTGAAGGTGATATATATCAACCAAGAGCCAACACGTTGAATCAAAGTTCCTCTTGTACGTGCTGCTTTGAGAAGAAAATACCAGGAGATAGAAAACCCATGCAGGAGCTAATCGAGCTAGATTTTGTGGATTTAGCTATTGCTTTAGGATTAATGGCGATCGCCATTGGTGTATCTAGCTGGGAAAAATTAGGACTAGAGTTGAACTTAGCCCTTGCTACTGGAAGAACCATCTTACAACTACTTGTATTGGGATACATTTTAGATTTCATCTTTGCTTGGAACAATGGTTGGGCAGTTTTAGCGATATTAGCAATCATGCTGACGATTACGGCGATTGTCGCACGAAATCGCATCAGTCAAAAAATTCCTTATGTATTGCCTTTGGTATGGGGTGCAATTTTCATCAGTAGCGCCTTGACAGTGCTTTATACCAACTTCTTGATTCTTCAACCAGACAGATGGTATCAACCACAGTATGTGATTCCCTTAGCAGGGATAGTCATAGGTAATGCCATGAACGCAGCGGCGATCGCTGGCGAACGCCTTGTGAGTACAATTAATTCCAGCCATCTGGAAATAGAAACCCATTTGAGCTTAGGTGCAACACCACAGCAAGCTGTCAGCCAGTACCGCAAAGACGCCATTAGGGTTGCATTGATTCCAACTCTCAATCAAATGATACTTATAGGTATGGTGGCAATACCAGGAATTACCACCGGACAGTTACTAGCTGGTGTCAAACCTTTGGATGCTGTATCCTACGAAATTTTAATTACTTTCATAGTTGCTTCTACTAATTTACTGACAACAGTATTGTTGACTAAAGGATTGTGTCGTCAGTTTTTTAACTCTGCCGCGCAGTTAATCAGGTGAAGCGTTAATCTACATCTAAGAGTATTTCATCATCTTGCCCTGGTAAATCGAGGACTCAAGAAACACTTGTCAAAAACTTATCAAGTCAAATTTTTGATTAATTAAGTGTTTCTTTGATTCGTAGCGAGGGGTTTAATATTTTTGAATGCGTGACTTTTGACTTCCCCCTCGTGGGGCACTCCTAACTTTTCTATCCTCCTAAAGTCCGCGTATAAATTACTTGACCTTGCGAATCATAAAGGAAAAGAGACAAATTGGCATTGTCACTAATTACAGCTAGGGCTTCTCGTAGGATTTGTAAATGATTGCTAAGGTCAGCAGCAGTATCCAAATTCTGTGAATTAGAATTAGCCAAGGTATTTTGTCTTAATTGGTCGTACTCAGGAGTTAACCGCACTATAATTCCTGCATTATCCATGCTAAAAGTGCAAATCCGAATTCCGTTAACACAGGTTTTATCTAAGTCGATGCGGGTTTGTTGCAAACTACTAACAACTTGTAGTTTTTCTCGTACTTGTTTGAGGGCTGTTGAGTAGGGTTCGATTAGGGACTGAGCCTGAGTGTAATACAAGCTATCTTGGGAAACTTTTTTAACAGTTTCCAAAGCCTGCTCCCAGTATATCGCCGCTACTTGCCATTGGTTTTGTTGCTGATAGACTTTGGCTTGGTTGGCGGTACTAACGGCTTGTTGGTAGGTTCTAGCAGCTAATTGTTCCTTAATAGTGCGATCGCGTGCTGCTACTAACTTAGGTTTATAATCTAACAACAACTTTTGGGCTTGTTGATATGTGGGGCTAGTCTGGGGAATCATCCTCAAGGCATTAATGACTATCTGCCAGTTAGACTCTACTTTTTGCCAATCCTTCAAGGATTTAGCACTAGCTTGTCGGTTCTCGGCTGTATTTGCTACAGCTTTTGCTGCTGCTAGTTTTTTCAGCCATTTTTCTTCAATTAGTATCTGCTGATTTACAGCGTGCAAACTGATACGATAGCTAAATAATTTTGCTTGCACTAGGGCATACAGTTCGCTATTAGGAGTTATAGCCTCTAGTGGTGCGATCGCCTGTCGCCATAAATGTTGTCTAGCTTGTATTTCTTCCAAACTACCTGCGGGAGTTTTAATTTTTTCTGCTGCTAAAGATGCGGTCTGCAAAGCCTTAACTACCTGGTCGATTTTTTGCGAGCGCCCAGACAAATTTGCTTTAAGTTCTTGCGATCCCTGGTAACGCGGCGACCAACTAGGAATTACGTTCAAGCCTGTACTAGCCGCTGCTAATTGCTGCTGCACTGCTACTAATTCTTTTTCTGACTTGGCGTGGCGCATCAATTCTGGGGATTGTGTTTTTAATTGCTCAGCAACTTCTATTTCTTTACACTCAGACATCACACAAGGGCGAGTCAGCAAATAGCCACCAACACCTAAAACGACAATTCCCACTAACGCTACACCTACGAACAGAGGTTTGACTTGGCGTGCTGGTTTAGAAGCTGCTAAATTCGGCACATCTGCAAATGGGTCAAATACTTCCTCTTGTTCAGTTTCATCAACTGATGGTAAATAGGTCAGAGCTGATGAGGCGGATGAAGAGGATGAAGAGTAGGCGGACAAAGGGGACAAGTAAGATATTGCTCCCTCATCTTTCCCTACTCCCCTTACTTCCCGAGCTCCCCAAATTCCCATCTCCTCATCTTCCCATCCCGTTCTTTGCTTGAGAGCTAGAAAACATTTGCTATAAGGAAGTTGTTCGCCAAAAACTCTGAGGAAACATTGCACTCGTTGCTCTCTGTAGGATGCTAAAGACTGAAGTACGTCCTCGATGACTGCAAAGATGACTTGAGCATCAACTATTACACTTGATGGGTGTTGAGTTAAAATCATTAGCTCGTCTTTATTGACGGCACATTTAACTTGAAAGACTCCAGCTGATGAGACTTCTACCAGCAATTGTTCCTGCAAAGTTTTAGCTAAAAGCTGTAAATCTTCCTGCTGGACTGCTACTTTCATAATGAACTTCTATATTGTTTTGATTATTTTTAAGGAGATGAAAAGAACTTTTTGGATTTTTTGAATAAAGATGCCCAGTTTAACCAACCATAGCCTGAAAATCTAATCGAACAACTTTCTAACACAAATTCCGACTTTTAACCAAAAATTCAAATACTAGTAGATTGTTCGCATGGCTACATTTTCACGCTACTAGATACAAAATTAGATAATCTATCTGCGGGTATATATTTTTTGATAAAAAACGGGAATAATAGAATTTTTAAGCATTGTGACTGCATAATTTTATAACAATTAAATTGACAACAGCTAAGTAGAACAGTGTAAATAAACCAAAGTATGTAACGAAAAATCAAATCAACTAAAACCTTCTTCTATTCTGCGTTCTGCCTTAAAAAAGGGTGTGGAGTGTGGGGTGTGGGGTGTAGAGGATATTCCTTTTTCATGCATGGCGGTAAAACTTGTTTCATTGGGACTGCCTTGTGTCCACTGTTCTCTGCTCTATACCCGCTCTTAATGATAAATATTCACCCCGACTTCCCTACTCTTTGGCAAGATTCTAGTTGCAGAGGAGTTGTGACAAAATTATCCACAGGTTAAGGAAATATGGCAATGTCAGAGGCTTTTGACAGGTATGCTAGTTATCTTCTATGCTGGAAAGTCTACTGAGGAGATTAATTACGTCTTGTGGGTAGAAAAATTAATTTGCCTCATCTGCTGAATTCGATAAAATTGATACGTGAAAAATAAGTTTTTTTAGCTGCCAAAAGTTTAATTATGTAATAAAAGTGCTGTCAAATATTTAGATAGTACTAAGCCTCAGCTTGGAAAGTGTCAATATAAGGTGTATCAATGGATTTATTAGAGTATCAAGTGAAAGAATGGTTTGGGAAGATAGGCATTCCTGTATTGCCTTCGCAACGAATTGACCATCCTACAGATTTAAAACGTTTAAAAATTCGCTTTCCAATTGTACTGAAATCTCAAGTACATGGAGCAGAACGGGCAAAAGCAGGTGGAGTGAGATTTGCTGAAACAACTATCGATGCGATCGCCGCTGCTCAAAATATCTTTAGTTTACCGATATGGGGGGAGTTACCGGAAGTTGTCCTAGCAGAATCCCAATACGACGCCAACCAGGAATTTTATCTAGCAGTGGTTTTAGACACCGCTGTTTGCCGACCAGTGCTTTTAGGTTCCAAAGAAGCAAACATCGATTGGGAATCGGCTGGAGAAAAAATGCACTATGTCGTTGTCGAACAGGAATTTTCTCCATTTTATGCTCGACGACTTGCTTTGAAAATGGGGTTGCAGGGGACGCTGATGCAGTCGGTAAGCACCGTTGTCCAGAAAATGTACCAGTTATTTATGCAAAAAGACCTGGATTTAGTCGAAATTAATCCCTTGGCAGTCAATCCTAATGGTGAAGTTATGGCTCTCAATGGTAAAGTCAGGGTAAATGAACGCTCGATCAAACGTCATCCAGATCTTACCCAAATGGCAGCAAAAATTATCAGCCGTCATCCAAGTACTGAAATAAACGGTATTTTGGGCGACTGGGAAGGCGTGCAAATGTACGGAAAAATCGGAATATTAGGTAATGGTACTGGTTCGGTTATGGCAACTTTGGATTTAGTGTCTAATGCTGGCGGTAAACCAGGAGTTTGTTTGAATCTACGCCATGCTTTCCTTACAGATACCACACCAACTACCTTTTGCGATCGCCTAGAAACAGGTTTAAAAATTTTGGCTGCTGACAAAAGCATCGAAGTCATACTAATTAACTTCTTAGGTAGTATTCCTCAAGCTGAGGAAATAACCCAAGTTATAGCCAAATTTGTAGAACAAGACAATAACGAACTCAAATTACAAGTTGGACGCTCTAATGGTAGTAAACGCCAAGATCTAAATTTTCCATCCTTAGTTATCCGGCTTGCTGGTTCGGAGTTAAATCCAACTAGAAATTATTTAGCAACACTTAAAACTAATAGTAGTAGCCTTGCTGTGGTAGAAAATTTAGATGAAGCGGTGAAAGTTGCAGTTCGTCTTGCTAAACCAAATGCTAATAAGAAGTAGCCATCAATAATTACTAATTCGTAATGCGTTTTACTCGGCAACGCTAGTGTAAATGGGAAGTGCAAAGCGCGATATAATTAAAAATTAAGATTTGTCAAATGCCATCTCAATTTCCTACTTTTAAATCTGTAGGCTTATTTGGTTAAATTAGTATTACTTTTTAATAATGGAGAGAAATTTAGAGATGGAATCCGAAAAATAATAAATTTCAGTAAAAACTGAATTAATACAATACTGTATACATATCGTTTTATGCCCAGTGGCTCGACTCACTGGCTTGGCAAGCTTACGGTAATTTATTATGAACATAACGCCAGAGAGTAAAGTCTTAATTCAAGGCTTTTGTGAATTTATATCAGGCACTCATGTTACTCAAATGAAAGCTTACGGCACGAATTTAGTGGCTGGTGTCAATCCTGGATGCGGCGGACAGGAAATGCACGAACTGCCAGTATTTGATTTAGTAGAGGAAGTAGTACAAGAATTTGGCACAATTGACACGACAATTATCTGTGTAAATCCATACGATGTTTTGGATGCGGCATTGGAAGCGATCGCATCTCAGATCCGCCAAATTATTATTATCACCGCTGGCGTGCCACCTTTGGATATGGTGCAATTACTCCGCAAAGCCGAGGCCTGTGAAACTTTGGTAGTTGGGCCAAATAGTCCAGGGATTATTGTACCGGGAAAAATTCTTTTGGGAACTCAACCTAGCGAGTTTTATACACCAGGGCCAGTGGGGATCGTTAGTCGTAGCAGTACCCTTACCTACGAAGTCGCCTACGAATTAACAAAAGCTGGTTTGGGGCAGTCGATTAGTGTCAGTATTGGTAGTGATGTCATCGTTGGTTCCTCGTTTTTGCAATGGCTGCAAATTCTCGATGAAGATGAAACTACACAAGCGATCGTTTTAGTGGGTCAACCTGGTGGCGGTAGTGAAGAAGCAGCGGCGCGGTACATTGCTGAGGCCATTGATAAACCAGTAATTGGCTACATTGCAGGCAGACAAGCACCACCAGGAAAAAGTTGGCGTCAAACTGGGACTTTAGCAACATTTATCGGACGCGATCCTAATTTTGGTACAGCCCAAAGTAAATTAGCTGCTTTGAAAGAAGTACAAGTTCCTGTAGCTGAACGCCCTTCTCAAATTCCAGAATTGGTAAGAAAAAGGATTAATTAAACTTAGGGATGGTATTAGGCGTTACAAGAAAAGTTATTATATCTAACTTGGAATATATATAACCGTAGTCACACCTTTAGGACATAATGACAAGCGTGAAAGCTAGGAATAGTAATAGTTTTACCTCCTGCCTCCTACCTCCTGCCTCCTGCCATAGTTGACCAAACTATAACTTTGACAAAATTTCTGGCAACAACTGACCCGGAACTTTTGATAAAGCAAGATTTTGCCCTTGTATTCCTAATTCATTATGAAAAGCACGGATAGTTTTCACCAGATAGCCGAAGGTTGTTTGATAAACTTCTGGTTGTTTACTGAATCCATTTAGAGCTTGTAAATGATGTTCTAATGCTACTTCTAGATGTTGAGAACGTGTTGCTTTATCGACATTAAAAGATTTATCTATTACTAGCTGATAGTGTGCCAATCCCAAGTTATTATGAGAAGCAAACAAGTCAAAACTTAAAGAATTACCGCTCAATGAATGAGCCAACGCTATAGCTTCTTCGTAAGCACTGATGCATAGTTGCAGATATTTTTGCCGTGCTTCTTTAGAGGTTTGAGATAGATTTGCCAAATGCCAATAGGCAGTACCTAAATTATTTTGTGTGGCAGCACAAGCACTAGGAACGTTAACTGGAGTACGATATTTCAGAGCTTCATTATAAACATCAATAGCTAGTTGTAAATTTTCAGCAGGTTGTTCGTATTGTGCTAAATTCCAATAGGCAGTACCGATGTTGTTTTCAATCATGCCATACTTAAGCGGTTCCTCTTGGGGCTTATAGTGTACCAGTGCTTGGTTGTAAGCTGCGATCGCTTTCTTTAAATGCACAATCGGTTGATTATATTGTCCCAAATGCCAGTAAGCAGTACCCAAATTATTTTGGCAAGCAGCATACTTTAATGAATCCATATCTGGTGTACGGTAATTGAGTGCTTCGCTATAAGCTAAAACTGCTTGTTGCCAACTCTCAGATGGCTGAGAAAAACGAGCTAAATCACCATAAGCTGTCCCTAAATTGTTTTGCACGCGGGCGTAAGTTTCTGGATGTGTCTGGGGTGAGATTGTATTTAACGCCAACTGATAAAATTCTATTGCTTGTTCTATATAAGTTTGTCCTTCTTCAGAATTAGGTGGTGTGCGGTATAACATCCAATAAAGTGTACCCAAGTCATTCAAAATATCTGGGAGTTGCGGTGAAGTTTCGTTATAGCTAATTGCCTCTTGATAGGCAATAATTGCTACCATCAAATTTTCTAAGGTTGATTCTCCTTGCTCAATCCGAAGACGGTATAAGTTACCCAAGCGATGATAAGCTTCTGCCAGTATTTCCCCAGGAAGTTGTTGTAAATGCAATTCTTCAATTTCTAACAAAATCTGCTGCGGTTGCCAGTTATCCTCTATATCTTGAGTAATCTTTGTGTTGATTGTTGCTAACACTAACTCCGTTAACTCGCTGCTAATATGAGATAAAGAAGATAGTAATTGCTGCTCGTTTCCACTACCAGATCTAATAGTAGATTCCTGTTGTGGCATAGTCTTCGATAAATCGATGATTGATGCGGTATCTGACTGGATTTTGCTTACATTATTTTCTAGTGTCTGTGCTAAAAAATTGGAATTATTCTCAAACTTTAATTCACTAGCTGTTGTTTTGAATTCTGCTTGGTTAACAGATTCATCTGAAATCGACTGCTCAAAATTTTCTACATCCAAACTTCTAGAATTAGAAAAACGTTCTGGATATCTTGAATTGTGAGTTGCTGGTGTAGGTTCTCCAGCAAACACAAATACCCCAGTACGGTAACGCCAAAACTGTGGTGCTGATTGTTGAATAGCAGACAACCAAGGACGCGGTATCCACAACAGCAAGTTAGATTCTAGAAATCGACTGGATTCTTGTGTGGAGAAATATTGCTCGCTTAAACGGAGATAATGCAAGAATAAACGCTGTGTTGCTACTGGTTGCTTGGTTAGCTGCTCCACGCCTACAATCTGAAATGCTGGTGTTGGAGAAACTCTTCCTGGAGTATCTTTTGATGCCCCAACAATTGGCGGTGGATAATTGGCCACCCATTGATTGATTTGAACTATAGGATTGGGATCGTTTAAATTTAAACGCAACGTCACTAATCGTGGATAAGCTGGAGTGCTATTTTCTTGAGTATTTGATGCTTGATATAGCACTTGTCCCACAGGATAAGCCAATGTAGAATGCAAACGGGCTGCTACTTGATTTCTTAAATGTAAATCATCGCAGATCGCAAAAAAAAGTTGTCGCCGCAAACCAAGACTTAAGGCAAGTTTTAAGCGTTGGTATACTTGCCGATTCCAAGTAAAATTATCGTTGTGTACAGTATCATTCACACTCATGGCGGCTAAAGAGCCAAAAGACAGTATATATCACCTTTGTAGGTTCATCGAAGTTAGCTAAAAATTTCATTATGAGCAATGATTTGGAGTGAATGTTGTGCTGCTAAGGATAATAATAATTTTGCATTTTACGAAAAGTTGAGCCAATGCTACCTTAGCGCCTTCCGATGCAATAAGATTCCGACGGAAGGCGCTAAGGTTTGGACAATCTATTAGCGCAGTTCTTTCCAATGTATCTAAAAGTCACGACTCAGCAGTTCCAGCTGATGTGTTAGCACAGCTCTGTTTGACGCAGCGAAAAGTCGGAGCGGCGGCTTTTTAATAAGGAATGTAATTATACTTGATAATTAAATTAATTTTAACAAAAAATAAAAAAGCAGGCTCCTCCTGAAATCGGAACCTGAAAAACTACAAAAATTAAATTTTATTAAAATTTTTTACGCTCAACAGTTTTAGGAAACCAAGAAAGCGACTGAAATCAAGCCACCAACCAAAGCAGCAGCTGCGATTCCTACAAAAATATAGGTTCGCTTTTGGCCTTCCGTAGCGGGTTCTGCTTGATAAATCTTCGGTTCCTTGGCAAAATTATTCAGGCGGCCGCCTTCTTCGGTTGTATAGGGCATGAATCAATTCCTTTATCTTTATTCTTCATTTAATGTTACATAAATACGACTTTTGCTCAAAAAATGCTAGACAAATCGTTACATTGGGGATTGGGTATTAGGGATTGCCCACTGGATATTAAGAGTTAAAAGAATTATTTCCCAGTCCCCATTCCCTAATTAGTAATCGTCCCAGTCAGAGGCGAACTAGCACTGGCGTAATCTTTAATGGGCATTCTGCCAGCAAGGTATGCTAAACGACCGGCAACTGTTGCTAAATTCATGGCACGAGCCATTGCTGCGGGGTTTTGAGCTAGAGCGATCGCACTATTAATCAACAAAGCGTCTGCTCCCAATTCCATTGCCTGAGCGGCTTGGGAGGGTGAACCAATCCCAGCATCTACCACCACAGGTATACTTGCATTTTCAATAATGATTTGGATATTGGCAGTTGTTTTTAGCCCTTGTCCAGAACCAATGGGCGACGCTAAAGGCATCACCGTAGCACAGCCTACATCTTCCAAGCGTCTGGCTAACATGGGGTCAGCGTTGATATAGGGCAATACTGCAAAACCTTCTTTAACTAATTGTTCTGCTGCTTCTAGTGTGCCAATCGGGTCTGGGAGTAAATATTTAGAATCGGGTATTACTTCTAACTTAACGAAGTTATTATTTTCTTGTCCCAATAATTTCGCCATTTCTCGCCCCAAACGCGCCACCCGAATCGCCTCATCGGCAGTTTGACAACCTGCGGTGTTGGGTAACATCCAGATTTTTGTCCAATCTAAAGCTTCTGCTAAACCTTCGTGTCCAGGGGCTTTGGTTTGTACTCGTCGGACTGCTACAGTAACAATTTCGCAATCACTGGCAGCGATGCTTTGCTGCATTTGTTCAATGCTGCGATACTTACCAGTTCCCGTCATCAAGCGCGATTGGAAGGTTTTGCCTGCGATAATTAGTGGTGAGTCGGTAGAGACGCGATTAATTGCATCTGTAGCGATTGGGGAGGTACGGTGTCCGTTGGAGAAATTGGCAGAGTGAGTGAGCATGGGGGTGCGGGTAGATGGCTGAGACTGGAAGCGCGAATAATGGAAATCAGCAAGTAGGGCGTCAGATTTTTGTTGTAAGATGAAATCGGCAATCAATGCTGCTGTTATCGGTGCAAGTAGAATCCCGTTGCGGTAATGACCAGTGGCAAAGGTTAAATTTTCACAATGGCTAGTGCCGAGAATGGGTAATTCGTCAGCAGTGGCTGGGCGAAATCCCCACCAGAATTGGAGTATAGGATAGTGTTTTAATTGCGGATACAGCCTGATGGCAGCTTGTAGTAATGTTTGAATGCCCTCTGGGGTGTTATGGGGTGTAAAACCAACATCTTCGCTTGTTGCCCCAATAATCAGCGAGCGATCGCGTCTCGGTACAATGTAAATATCTTCCCCAAACAAAATCCGCTGCAAGGGCAGTTCTGGTACAAATTCCGGTATTTTTATACTCAATATTTGTCCTTTTCGAGGACGCACGGGTAATGGTAACAACTCATTCGCCCAAGCACCTGAAGCTAAAACATAATGGGCGGCGCGAATTACCCCAGTATTCGTTTGGATGCCAACAACTTGTCCTTGTTGCTGTAAAAATGCTTCTACTGTAACGCCGTCTTTAAGTTCGACACCAATAGATTCGGCTGCTGTCCGCAATACTTGAGCCAGAGCCTTATTATCGACTTGGGCATCTTCAGGATACCACCAGCCACCAACTACTTCGGCTCCCAATCCTGGCTGATATTGATGAATTGCTTCTTTGTCTAACCAGTATGAGGGGGAAGAAGAGGCAGGGAGGCGGGGAGCAGAGAGCAGAGGAAAAAGAGGTAATTTTTCATTTTCCCCCTTGCCACCTACCCCCTGCCCCTGTGCCTCTTGAAAAACGGGTGTGAGGATACCGCAAGGCCAATAGTTGGTATTTAAGCCGGTCAATTCTTCCAGTTTACGCGTCCAGTCGGCATATAAAGCACGCGATCGCCAACACAAAGAACGCATTGCCTCGTTCGGGATTTTTTCGGCATCTGGTGCCAACATCCCAGCGGCGGCGTGGGTAGCAGCAGCCTGAAAATCACGACAAACCACGGTGACATTTGTCTGGCGCAGTTTGAGTTCAATGGCGATCGCTAAACCAATAACGCCGCCACCAATAATTACAATTTCACTAGTCATTAGTCATTTAGTCATTGCTCATTAGCCATCGAGCATTAGTGCATGACTAATAAATCATAACTAATAAAGGAATAACTAAAGACTAGTACAGCGGGCGCGTAAATAAACCAACCATCTAAAATGTCTAAAACGCTTAGGCAACAGTAATTACAAATTACGAACTTGTACTGAGCAAACGCGAGTGCGTCTGGTAGAGAAGCCGGAGTATTACTAATTACTAATTCTGCCAAGCACTGCTAGCAACCTTTACCACAAGGCTCGAATTGGTTCGCTGGGATTTGAATCACTTGATGAGCTATCGCTTGTGGAAGAGTCTGTATTAGAGTCTGTTGTATTGTCAGGAGATGAGGTTGAGTCGTTGGTAGGATTCTGGGCAACGTTGCTCCTGTTATCAGGCCTTGGGGCTACAATGGAGCGTTTATTTTGATTTGTTTGAGATGTGGGAGTTTCCTCAGTTGCAGTTTCATCGTTCTGGCTGCCAGCACTGCTATTAACATTAATATTAGCTGGTAGAACTTCTGATTTTTTGCCGGTGGGATTATTGGCGGTTTGTACGCCCATCGGAAAGTTAATGCCTAGTAATGTACCAAGCAAAATGGCTAGACCTCCAGCCATTAATATTAGGGGTGTCCATCTACCCATCTTGTTTTACTCCTTTTTAACCTTTTGGTGTCCACACTTTTTAAGAACCTTGTCCCCAAAATTCATCAAACTTTTGTCACATTTACGTCGTCTCAAACCTGCGTTTTACGGTTTCTTACGTAGGTCTGTTGTTGAAAAATGGGGAGGAAGCTAACGACATGTTGCTTGCGTCAATTCGCTGCTGAGACTTCGCCCTCTACTTTAACCGTGCAGTTATTGTAACTGACAATAACTCGACAGTTTATTACCTTAGCACCGTCATTGTAGAGGTCAATACTATTTTGGTGCAAAATTTTGCGGAGATTGCTTGCTTGCTTGAATTTAATTGTTTTACCTTGAGCTAATACCTTAGGCATTTTTTAAATTGCCAAACTGGCTTTTTGTTGTATATTGACATATTGCCTCGAAAGTTGTCTCGTCGGCCCGAGTTTTATGACTACAATTTCCTCACCTCAACTTTGGCTCTATGACACTACATTACGGGATGGCACTCAGCGCGAGGGGCTATCTGTATCGATAGAAGATAAGTTACGCATTGCCAAAAGACTCGATCAACTGGGAATTCCCTTTATTGAAGGCGGTTGGCCTGGTGCCAATCCGAAGGATGTACAATTTTTCTGGCAACTGAGAGAAGATCCGCTCAAACATGCAGAAGTTGTTGCTTTTTGCTCGACTCGACGCCCTAACACTTGTGCAGCAGAAGAACCGATGCTACAAGCGATTCTGGCTGCGGGAACTCGCTGGGTAACAATTTTTGGCAAGTCTTGGGATTTACATGTCACAGCCGGACTCAAGACGACCTTAGAAGAAAATTTAGCCATGATTCGTGACACAATTGAGTACCTCCGTTCTCAAGGGCGTCGCGCGATTTACGATGCCGAACATTGGTTTGATGGCTATAAGCACAATCCAGGTTATGCTTTACAGACATTAGAGGCTGCGATCGCATCTGGTGCCGAATGGCTAGTCCTGTGTGATACCAATGGCGGCACTTTACCTCACGAAGTTAGCCAAATTGTCCAAGATGTCAATAATCATTTGTCATTAGTGAGCCAGTGCGTTGCGGAGGTTCCCTCTGTTGTTCGCGCAGCGTCTCCGTCAGGAGAAGCAACTGGCGTCTTTAGTCAAGAAAAAATGACTAATGAGAAAAGAGAAAGGACAATACCCCAAATCGGAATTCACACTCATAACGATTCAGAAATGGCGGTTGCTAATGCCCTAGCAGCTGTGATGGCAGGGGCAAAGATGGTACAAGGTACAATTAACGGTTACGGCGAACGTTGCGGTAATGCTAACCTCTGTTCGTTAATTCCTAATTTACAACTGAAACTGGGTTACAGTTGTATCACAGAAGACCAGCTAACACAACTTACAGAAGCGAGTCGTTTTGTGAGTGAGGTGGTTAATCTTGCTCCTGATGAACATGCCCCCTTTGTAGGACGTTCGGCTTTTGCACACAAAGGTGGTATTCATGTATCTGCTGTGGAACGTAATCCCATAACTTACGAACACATGCAACCGGAACAAGTAGGGAATCGTCGCCGCATTGTGATTTCGGAACAGTCAGGACTGAGCAATGTTTTAGCCAAAGCCCGCAGTTTTGGCATTGAATTAGATCAATTAAAGGCAGAGGCT
This sequence comes from Nostoc sp. S4, assembly GCA_029379225.1. Taxonomy (GTDB): domain Bacteria; phylum Cyanobacteriota; class Cyanobacteriia; order Cyanobacteriales; family Nostocaceae; genus Nostoc. The sequence continues at coordinate 47,713 of JAQYWR010000018.1, forward strand.
AAGCAAATTCTTCAGCGTCTCAAAGATTTGGAGAGTGAAGGATTTCAATTTGAAGCAGCAGAGGCTAGTTTTGCACTATTGATGCATGAAGCTTTGGGAGGACGCCAAAAGTTTTTTGAAGTCAAAGGTTTTCAAGTTCACTGTGATTTGATTGAGGGCAAAGAAACTACTAACGCCCTAGCCACCATCAAAATCGCTGTTGACGGTAAGAATATTCTGGAGGCGGCGGAAGGTAACGGCCCGGTTGCGGCGTTGGATGCCGCTTTACGCAAGGCTTTGGTGAACTTTTATCCTCAAATTGCAACTTTTGATTTGACAGACTACAAAGTGCGGATTCTCAACGGACATGCAGGTACTGCGGCGAAAACCCGCGTGTTTGTAGAATCGGGCGATGGTCGTCAACGTTGGACAACTGTAGGAGTTTCCACTAACATTTTGGAAGCTTCCTATCAAGCAGTGGTGGAAGGCTTGGAATATGGTTTGTTGTTGCACTCCCAAGCCCAAGCAGCGGTCAAAGCTTCTACTTGACAAATAACGCTATTTAGTGTGAGGAAAATTTATACTTTCCGATGAGAATGGGAAGCGATCGCCTCCCATTCTCATGCAACACTTTTAGGCGATCGTAGTTTCGCATATAGGCAGTGTAATAAGTGTTTAAGAATAAGTAATCAGGGGAAGGGGAACTAATTGTTTGTTGCTCAAAAGTTTACTTTTATTTTCTGAGTACGGATAGGATTTTCTTCTCCTCCTTTGTGTGAGTTATAATAAGTAAAAATACTTATAAATTAATTACAATAAAATCTGGGTTTGTAGGGTTATGGTTGATGATATCCTAATCTCGGTGAATTCAAGCTTGAACTTTTAAGCTCCTGCTTGGTTAAAATTTATGCTGCAAAAGACTGTACTTTTTAAGCCAGTACAAGCCAAAATTTTAAAATCAAAATTAGCGCTTAAAACCTATGCAGCACAAATGATATGCCATTCTAGGCTTGAGTTAAGTTAATAGGGAAAGGAAGACTGTTCGCAAATGTCTGAAAATCGTTTGTCTTCGGGAATTTCGAGTTTAGACGAAATTCTCTGTGGCGGTTATGTTCCAAATCGCACCTATTTAATTCGGGGTGGGCCGGGAGCTGGCAAAACAACACTGGGAATGCATTTCTTAACAACAGGGGCAGCAAATGGCGAACAGGTTTTGTTCATTACCTTGGGAGAAACCATCACCCAACTAAAGCGTACTGCCCTTGGGCTGGGATTTGATTTAGAAGGTGTCACTTTTCTCGACTTTAGCCCTACACCGGAATTTTTCGCCCAAGTTCAGACTTATGATATTTTCTCACCAGCTGAGGTGGAACGCGAACCGACAACGCGGCGAATTGTAGAGCAGGTAGAAGCCCTCAAGCCACAACGCATTTTTATTGATTCGATGACGCAGTTTCGCTACCTGGCGAGCGATACATTTCAGTTTCGCAAACAAGTGCTGTCGTTTCTGAGATTTTTAGTAGAGCAAACCACAACTGTTCTATTTACCTCAGAGAGCAGTGAAGAAGCGCCCGACGATGATTTACAGTTTATGAGTGATGGAGTAATCAATCTGAACTTTAGCGACAATCAGCGTACACTCTGTATCTCTAAGTTTCGGGGAAGTGACTTTCAAGATAGCTATCATGCAATTCGCTTAACTAGCAGGGGAATGCAGCTTTTCCCCCGATTAGTACCTAAAGATTACGAACAAGCTTTTAATATCGAAGTAGTTTCCTCTGGTATCCCCGAAATCGACGAATTGCTGCACGGTGGAATTGAGCGTAGCACAATTACTATCATTAGCGGCCCCAGTGGTGTATGTAAAAGTACGCTAGGACTTCAATTTATGAAAGAAGCAGCCGGACGGGGCGAACATTCAGTAATTTATACTTTCGAGGAAAGAAAGGAAACCCTGCTGCGCCGTGCTGAAGGGATTAATATTGCGGTTGGTGCGATGCAGAATAAGGGGACACTTTCTGTTGTTCAAGTGGAACCGTTATATTATACACCCGATGAATTTGCTAACCTCGTGCGTCAGGAAGTAGAGCAAAAACAAGCACGGATTGTGATGATTGATAGTGTATCCGGCTATCGGCTTTCGGTGCGCGGAAAAGACTTGATTAGCCATATCCATTCGCTATGTAAGTATCTGCAAAACATGGGCGTTGCTGTACTGCTAGTCAACGAGATTGAAACGATTACAGGAGAATTTAGAGTTACAGAAATTGGGATTAGCTATTTGGCAGACACGATTGTGTTTCTGCGCTACTTAGAAATGCAAGGCGAACTGCGGCGAACGATTGGCGTTCTCAAAAAGCGGATGACTGACTTTGAGAAAACCTTGCGCGAATTTGAAATTAGTCGTTACAGAATTAAAGTCGGTAAGCCACTCACACAGCTGCGAGGCGTGTTGACTGGAGTGCCTGAAATGCTAGATAAATTGTGATAGCGTAGCTATGTTGATTCAGCCACGGCTAGTGAAAAACCTTTGCGGCAGTATTACCCGCGAGCAAGAGAATGAGCGATGAGTCGAATTTTAATAGTTATAGAGCAATTTGAGAATCGTCGCTTATTAGCAGAGTGGCTGAGTATATATTATGAGGTTGCGATCGCCGACTCAGTTGTCCAAGCAGGAAAAGCCGTACCGCTGTTGGATGAACCATTTGATTTATGCATTGTCGACGGTCCAGCATTGGATCGCCTCTGGGAATGGGTGCAAGCAAGAAAACACCAAGAGCAACCCGTTTTTTTGCCCTTTTTGCTAATTACTCTACGTACAGACGTAAAACTATTGACACGGCATCTGTGGCAAACTATTGATGAGCTAATTACAAAACCACTAGAAAAGTTAGAATTGCAGGCACGAGTGGAAATGCTATTGCGATCGCGGCGGCTATCACTAGAGCTTCAGACTGCGCTCAAGCAAGAACGCGAACTTAAAGAACTAAAATCGCGTTTTATTTCTATGGTTTCCCATGAATTTCGTAGCCCCTTAAGTACAATTTCAGGTTTCACTCGTTTACTGCAAGAGCGCAACTTGCCTCCAGAACAGCGAGATGACTTTTTCAGACGCATCCTAGCTGCTGTTGCCCGAATGATTGCCTTGCTGGATGATGTTTTAATCCTGGGAAAATCTGAAGCCGCTCCTCTGGCATCTAATCCCGTTAAACTTGCACTTGAGCCTTTTTGCCGCAAGCTCATTGAAGAAATCAAATTCAGTACAGGCACTAATCACACGATTAATTTTAATTGCGAAGATGAATGTGTGACAGTTCACATGGATGAAGCCTTACTGCGGCACATTTTAATCAATTTATTATCTAATGCTATTAAATACTCTCCAGCAGATAGCACCATTCAAGTGAGAGTGCAATGTAAATCCGAAGCAGCAATCTTTCAAGTGCAGGATCGGGGCATCGGCATTGCTCTAGCAGACCAAGAACGATTATTTGAATCCTTTTATCGTGCTAGTAACGTAGGCAAAATTCCAGGAACCGGATTAGGGCTGACGATTGTTAAACAGGCAGTTGAGCGATATGGCAAAACGATCGCACTCAAAAGCGAAATTAATGTTGGGACAACGTTCATCGTCACTTTACCCTTGCAAAATGAAATTTTTGACTAGATTCCAAAGCTTGATTTGCGATCGAACGTTTTAATTCTTAATCAGCTTTTTGATTTTTGCCTTTTAAAGCAGCAATACTACTGTCCATTACTGATATGGTTAATTTGGTCGGTTATGTACGGTGAATGCCAAAATAGCAGCCCAATTATCTATTTCATCAAAATAATAATTCTTATTTGGGAAAAATGCTCAGGCGCAACCCGCACTCAGGCAAAGCTCAGTGACCACCGCAGGCATCGCCAATATTCCAATATTTAGTTAGACGCACAATTGCGGATCGCTTTCATTCTACGAGAACTTTTCCCAAGCTTGGGCAACTAATTGACTCAACCAGCGACGTTGTTGCTGGTCTAGCAACGGATCTTCCGCTAGCAGCTGAGCAGTTAATTCTTCCAAAGATTGACCCTGAGCGCGGACAATTTTAATAACTCCAGCGATCGCACTGGCAACTAGTTCTTCATCAATCGGCTGTTGTCCTAGAGCTACAATTTCCTGGGGACTGTCTGGAATGGGATAATTCATGGCGTGGGTTTACACTTTTACAAAATGAACAATAAATTTGCCAAAATCTTAAAATTTCTTTACTGAATCTTTACCTAACTAATAGGGCGGAGTTTACCCTTTTATGTGCCTTCATAAAATCTGTCTTTGTGAATAGATTGTTTAGAGATGTCAGGAAAAAATGAAAGAAATCCTTTATTTAGAAGTTCCAACTGCGGATATCGCTGCTGTGCGTGACTGGTTGCAAACAGATTTTCAACCAAGACATGGGGAAAAAGTGCTGACTCCAGAAGGCTTCCGTCTTAAAATCACTACCGCTACTACAACTGTTGGTGGGGCAATTTCCGAAAACTTGCCTGCGGAACTTTCTGTATTTGTTTGGTCAGTGCAACGAACTACTTATTTAAAAGTGTTTCGTTGGGCACAACAACCCTTCCCCCAAGAGAAAGAATTCCTGCAACGCCTAAGAAAAGAAATCAGAAGCCGTTTTGGACATCATTACCCCCAACCACCAGCGATTGATTTATCCCAGCAATCGATTTTTGCAGCCCTTGCCCCTTACTACCCTCTCACCGTTAAGTATTTTCAGAAAATGCCCAATGGGGAATATGACCTCAAGCGTGCCTACTGGTGGGAGCAGCGATGGCGCGAAGGGGTACGGAATCCGCAGCAGCCGCAACAGGTGATATTTTCTCATTCGAGAGAGGAAGAGGCAAAGAGTAGGAGACACAGCGACGCAGGGAAAGAAATCTCCGCATTAAAGCATCACAGCGTCAGAGCGTCCTCATCCCCCACCTACGACATCATCTATATCGGCGGCGCATTGGGTGTCATCCATGCAGCAGTGATGGCAAAACTTGGATATAAAATATTGCTGGTGGAACGAATGCCCTTTGGGCGAATGAACCGAGAATGGAATATTTCCCGCGATGAAATTCAAAGTTTGCTTAACTTGGACTTAATCACCCCCGCAGAGTTAGAAACCATCATTGCTAGAGAATACAAAGATGGATTTAATAAGTTTTTTGATGGCAATAATCCAAGTAAACTGCGATCGCCAGTGCTGCATACACCCACAGTCCTAAATTTAGGCTTAGATTCCGAAAGGTTGCTGCAACTGTGTGGGCAAAAGCTGCATGCCACAGGCGGAGAAATTTGGGATGAAACAGAGTTTATCCGTGCAGATATTAATGAATCACAAGTTGTAATAAAAGTCAAGCATTTACCTAGTAAAATTGAAAAGCAAGTAGGTGGGAGGCTACTAATAGATGCGATGGGAACAGCGTCCCCTATTGCTTGGCAATTAAATAGCGATCGCGCCTTTGACAGCGTGTGTCCGACGGTGGGAGCGGCAATTGAGAGCGGATTTGAACCACAGGTATGGGATTGTGAATATGGAGATGTCCTAAACAGTCATGGAGATATTTCGCGCGGCAGACAGCTAATTTGGGAATTGTTTCCTGGCGCAGATGAGGAGCTGACGATTTATTTATTTCATTACCACCAAGTCAATGCTGAAAATCCTGGTTCCTTGCTGGAGATGTACGAGGACTTTTTCACAATTTTGCCAGAGTATCGCAGATGCGATCTGGATAAATTGGTCTGGAAAAAGCCAACATTTGGCTATATACCGGGGCATTTTAGTGTTAAAAGTAGCGATCGCACAGTAGCCTTCGATCGCTTGATTGCGATCGGTGATGCTGCATCACTCCAGTCTCCTTTGGTTTTCACAGGTTTTGGTTCGCTGGTTCGTAACTTAGAGCGTTTAACAACGCTATTAGATACTGCTCTCAAACATGACTTATTGAGTTTGGCACACTTAAACCAAATTCGTGCTTACCAAAGTAACGTTTCAGTCACATGGCTATTTTCCAAAGGCATGATGGTACCTACAAGTAAATTTTTACCACCACAGCGGGTGAACGCCATGCTCAATACCTTCTTTGGGCTGTTAGCAGACGAACCTCAACAGGTGGTAGATAACTTCATTAAAGACAGATTTGATTGGTTAACCTTTAACCGCCTAGCACTTAAAGCAGCAAAGAAAAATCCAGCCTTGCTTTTGTGGATTTGGGAACTTGCTGGTCCTAAGGATTTAGGGCGATGGCTGGGCAGTTATTTTAATTTTTCTCGTCATGCCTTGGTTAGTGCTTTACTCAGTCCGTGGTTCCCACAGTTTTTGAGCCGGATAGGCTCTTGGCTAGAACCCCGAAATCCGGGATTGTGGTTGCGGCTGTTAGCAATTAATTACGCTATTACCACAGGCAAACCGCGATCGGCTACTCAGGTAGCAAAAACTAACCCAGAAGCCATAATTCAGAAATTTAGTCATTAGTCATTAATCATTGGTCATTGGTAAATAACAACCAACAAATGACAAAGCGCAAAGTCAAGCCACTGCTACCTCAGCGCCCTGCGTCGGAATCTTGTGGCGTTGAGCCAAGGCTTCCTTGGAACGGAACTTTGTAACAGAGGATAACTGACAAATGACTAATGATAACTAGCTATTTCTGCTTGGGACGAAAATTCGGCAGTTCCACAGATGCCAATGACTTACGCCCTTTGGGTGGACGCTGGGGATAAACTACGGGTGAGGGTGAATTGGTATCATCGGCATTATCATCTGATGATGGAGACAATTCTAACTGGGTTAATTGTGGAACTTCTGACCAATAGTCTTCAGTTTCTTCAACAAATATCTTGGTCTCAGATGAAGTGGAGGTAGTTATAGGGGGATTGATTTCTACCTCCAACTGCTGCTGTTGTAGATTTTTTACTTCCTCTTCATCCTCCAGAATTGTTGCTAAAGTTTCCCAGGCAGGCGCATCAGCCACATTACTATCCACATCTGTTTTTGCCGCAACTGCTGGTGATGCAGATGCAGGCTGGGAGGTGAAAAACATTTGGATGAGACTATCTAATTGCCGATCTAAGTTTGATGACTCTAAAGGTGAAACAGTTTCGCCTGCATCTGGGGAATCGTCAATTTCTGGAGAGGAAACAGGTTGCGCTGGTGTTGGTGTGTCTGCTTTAACTGACCAATTCCAAGAAGATGAGGAAGTCGGAGTGGGTTGATTTGTTTGGAATGGGAGTGGTGGTGACGGTTCTCCCCAAGAATTATCTGGATTATCACTCAAGGATTCTGGCTCTGCTGACCAAGCTTTAATTGGCTGTGCATTAGGAAACAAAGACCGAGCTTTTCGAGAAAATCTTCCTTGGGTGGTGGTGATGTCTTTGGGATGTTTTGCAGTATCATCTAAAGAGTCATAACCAGGAACAGGTGTATCTAGACATTTCTCCAGAGCCGCTTTAAATTGTAGGGTCTGGCGTTGTTGCCGCATGAGTCTAGTACGTAATTCCCGACAAGTATTTTCTGATTGCAATAACTTTTGAGACTGTTCGTTATTAGTTGTGTGTAGCAACGTACATTCCCGTTCTAACTGGGCGAGGCGTTGTTGGCTAATTTGTAGCTGTGCTTTATGGGTTTCGATAAAAACTTCTTGGCGTTGAACAGTTTGTACAGCAGTTTCCAATTGTTGAAATAACGACTTAATCTGTTCTTGAGCAGCAGCTAACTCCTGAGTTTGTTGGTTAAACATCGACTCAGTAACGCTGGAACGCGTTTTCTGCCACTGCAAAACTTTTTCAGACTCAGCTAGGTTGTCTTTTAACTGCTCTACTTGTTCGTACAAGTTATTATTAGCTGCACCCAATTCTTCGTTCAATGCCAGCAGCTTCTGAAATTCTGAGTCAAGAAGTGCTTGTTTGCCGCTTTCAGGCTCTGCAACCCAGTCCTGTTGGGTACTATCTTCCGATTGTGTATCTTGAGCCGACATGAGTAGGGGCAATTTTGAAATTGCCATATTGTCATTAGGCATAACTGAGTAAAAGGGACAATTAGCCTGCTTTGATTCTGGCGAACTAGCAGAATTTAGAGATTCCATCACAGCCCCGTTGTTTGAGGTGTCAGCTTGATTCATCACTCTTGACCCACCCGCTTAAAAATATTCAGCACTGCTGGTGTTTGCATTGCCGATCGACTGTGTGCGATCGCGGTTTGCTCTAGAAGCTAAGTTTAACTCTCTCTAAGCACGAGTAATTAATCATCAATCGGTTATTACTCATTTTGTATCTAGACTGATGCCTTTATAACACTATGAACCTCTTTGGCGTCAAGGAGAGTACAGGTTGGGGAAATGGCAAAGACGAGGGAAAAAGCCAAAGCCTATACTTCAAAACTAAATTGTATTGCTTGATTTAATTTTTTTCCTGGAAAGCCTAGTCAGTATAATTTTTTATATTTAAAATTACATCTATCTCAAGATACATATATAAATGTGTTTAAAAACACATTTATATGTTGATTTATTTTTTACCTAAGATAGATGCTTAAATAAACGTCTACTATTGGATGTAATTTTCTAATTCTAGGCAATCATTAGTTGATGGAGTAAGCGACCAAGAATTTCTGTAAACATAATCATGTTATGAAATTATGACATTTAAGTATAAAAACTTAAATATTTATAAATAAAAGTAATCAAAAATACAAGTAGTATCATAAAACTTTTTTGAAGGACAATCTCAATTTAGTAGAAGGTTTTTTTAATGAGAAACATATCCCTGGCAATAATTTTGGGCTTAGTTGGTAAGAAGATTTTCGTATCAGTTTGATTTCAATTTGTGAAATTTATTTAATAACTACAGAAAAAGTAATTTAAATATACTTAAGTACAGTTAATTATTTAATACGTTGTATAAATAAAGTTGAAAAATACGGATAAATTAAGTGTAAATACCGCTTACGTTTTTTAATTATTTATTAAACAATAGTTGTAATCACTAGTATCTATCTAAATAATTAAGTAATTTCAAACACTAAAATTACTGGATGCAATCTGATGAGTTTGCAGAGAAATCTTCGTGATATTAGGCTTATTCAAAAATAAAAAGATTTAAAATAGGGGTGCTAAAAATGACTGATATATTTACACTAAATGCAAAGAACAATCAAATAACTGCTCATTTACCGTTATTTGAAGAAAATATTGATAGTTTTTGGGACAAAGAAATTAGACCTTTATTCACAGATGAGTCTCTATCTTTCAAGGTAAAAATCTTGAATGGAAACTATGTTAAGTACGTGAACCTGGATAATGGAGCAACAACTACTCCCTTTGCAACTCTCAAGCAGTATATAGATGAAATGCTTGACACTTATGGCAGCGTGCATCGAGGTTCTGGGCAGAAATCCATCATTACTACACGAGAATATGACACTAGTCGGAACATCATTCGGGACTTTGTAGGGTCATCTTCACAGAACTATGTAATCTTTGCAAAAAATACAACAGAAGCAATTAATGGAGCTGCTACACTTTGGGCAAAAATACCTGGGAAAATTTTAGTTTCTGATATTGAACATTCATCAAACTTATTGCCTTGGGTAACTAGAGATGAAGTTGTACAGTACAGAACCCAGCCAGATGGAAGTGTCAGTCTGACTGAAATTGAAAATATCTTCAAGGCATACCAAAATCGCCCGAAAGCTGAACAAATCAAGTTAGTTACTATTACAGGTGCCTCAACAATTACAGGTTACAGACCTCCAATTTACGAAATTGCAGCCTTAGCACATCGGTATGGTGCAAAGATGTTTGCGGACGTGTGTCAATTAATTCAGCACGAACGAGTAGATATGCGTCCAGATGATGACCCATGTCATTTAGATTTTGTAGCTTTCTCTGGACATAAAATGTATGCACCTTATGGAACTGGGATTTTACTAGGGCCTAAGGAATTTTTTGATAGCTCCTACCCTTATCAAATTGGCGGTGGAAACCTGCCTTATATAACCAGAAAGCTAGAAATCAAGCGTTTTTACACAGAACGGGCCCACGATCCGGGAACACCAAACGCAATGGGTGCGATCGCCATTGCTAAAGCGATTGAAATTATTGAAGCACTAGGACGCGAGCGCATTGCTCAATACGAACACTCCCTAGTTGAGTTTACATATATACGACTTCAAAGTATTCCTGGTGTGAAAGTACATATTCCAGGAGATAATTTAGCCCATGTTATTCCCTTTGATATTCATGGGTTTGACGGACGTTTAGTAGCAGAAATTCTGGCACAAGAATACGGTATTGGGGTTCGGGCTGGAGCCTTCTGCACATACGAATACATTCGTAAACTGAAGAATATTTCAGACGAGCAAGACTTGGAGATTGCCAAGGAAGTAGAAAAAGGAATTACGCGTAACATTCCTAGTATTATCCGAGCTAGCTTCGCTGTATATAATACATTGGAAGATTGCGATCGCTTTATTGATGCGATCGCGCAAATAGCTAAAAACGGATTTGATTACTATTTACCGTACTACACACAAGATGAAATTACTGGTGTTTGGACAGTGATAGACAGATAGTCTGTTGATTGTTGACTGTTAACAAATAACAAAGGACAAAGCGCAAAGTCTGAGCGGAGGTTTCCTCCCTAGACGCCCGGAGGGCGGCTTGCCGGAGGCATCAGTTAGCGCAGCGTTAGCGACGCAGGAGCGTCACTTTGTAAGAGAGGACAAATGACAAAGGACAAATAACAAATGACAAATGACAAGGAGGATTATCTTAAAGCACGGATTGAAGAGTACATTTGGCAAAAAAGCACAGATGCAGGTATTTCGCGCCAGCGTTTTGTGCAAATACTAGCCACTATGGTTGGTGCAACAGCCATTGGGGGGTTGGCTAAACCTGCGCCTGCTTATAGTCAGGCAGGTGTTAAAACCAAAGAAAGTAAAATACTTAAGCCATTGCCACCAGGGTATATCTCTCATAGCAAAGGCACATTAGAGATGAACTGGGAAGCAATGTATGGGCGTGGCTATATAGTACCAAACGATTGGTTTTATGTTCATAACCGCAGTACCCCTCCTCCCTTTGACCCATCTACATGGCGTTTGCAGATTCAGGGAACTGGCGTTTCTACCCCCTGTCAGTTCACTTACGATCAAATCATTGCGATGCCATCGATTTCGGTGACTTGCGCCATTGAATGTGCTGCCAATGGTCGGCGCTTTTTTGAAGAAGCTTACAATACACCACTCTCTGGAACCCGGTGGAGGCTTGGGGCTATTGGTGTAGCTGAGTGGACTGGTGTACCACTTGGATTCTTATTAGAGCAAGCTGGACTTAAATCCACGGCAAAAGATGTACTCGTTCAAGGTGCAGATTTGGATTCGCTAGATTCAAAGGGAACTAAAAAGTCCAAGTTTAGCACTGTAGTTCCGATTACCAAGGCATTAGCAGATAACTCGCTCGTCGTCTATGCAATGAACGGAGAACCATTACCTCCAGATCACGGTCGGCCATGCCGCGTCTTATTTCCTGGTTGGGGAGGAAACGCTAACGTTAAATGGATTGAGCGGATTGAAGTTTCCGAAACGCCGATATACACTCCTTGGGTGACAGAGCAGATGGTGCTGATTGGTGCAGACTACCCAGCGATTGCACCGTATAAAGGTAAACTAATTACGTACCAAAATGTTAAGAGCGCCTTTGAATTGGCTTGGCCAGCTAAACTTTCTCCGGGAAGTTACTTACTGCGTGGGCGTTCTTGGTCTGGCAAAGGAAAAATTGTACGTGTGGAAGTTAGCCTTGATGGCGGTAAAACTTGGCAATTTGCACGACTGAGAGAACCAAATTTTCCATTTGCATGGGTACGTTGGGATATCGAATGGAACCCACTTCCTGGGGAATATTTTCTGCAAGCTCGTGCTACAGACAATTTAGGTAACACACAACCGAGTACAGTTCCGTGGAATGATACTGGATTGCTCTATGGAGGCGTTGTTAGTCATCCGGTGAGAGTAGGGTGAGTGCGGGGAGTGGGGGTAGAGGGGCGAATTCCTAACTCTTAACTTTTCCTCGGAACTATCAGTTTTGTAGAAAAAGAATTGTTTATGAATGATTTTAGTTGGTTGATTTTAATCGCTGGGGGTTTAATATCTGGAGTTATAGCTGGACTTTTAGGAATAGGTGGGGGTATTATTACAATTCCTCTTTTAGTCACGCTAGGTTATACTCCCGTTCAGGCGATCGCTACTAGTAGCCTTGCTATTGTAATTACTTCAATTTCTGGAAGTTTACAGAATTGGTGGATGGGCTATTTTGACTTTAAACGAGTATTTTATTTAGGAATTCCAGCTTTTTTAACTACTGGAATAGGTGTATATTTTGCTAATAAAATTCCATCATATATAATACTTTTTACATTTGGTATCATATTACTTGCTAATATTTATTTAATAGACCTTCGCAAACAACTATCCTTAAAAGAAAAAGAGGACACTGCACCAATATTTAACCCATTACTTTCTAAAATTGGCACTGGAGGAGCAGCAGGAATTTTAGCAGGTTTATTTGGCTTAGGTGGCGGTACGATTATGGTACCACTGCAAATTTTGCTATTAGGAGAAGAAATTAAAGTAGCAATTCAGACTAGTTTAGGCGTAATTGTGATCACTGCTTTAGCTGCTTGTACAGGACATACATTAGAGGGAAATATTCTATTTATTCAAGGGATAATTTTGGGATTTGGAGGTCTTGTAGGCGTTCAGATGAGTACTCGTACTTTGCCAAAATTACCAGATTCTACTGTCAGTTTAGTGCTTCGTATCTTTTTAGGAATACTATCAATTTATATTTTCTGGGAAGCTTGGCTAAATTATCAATTGATGTAAAAAGACGTGAATTATATGGGGATAAAAATCTACTGTAGACAGAGCATTTTTGAGCTACGGCTACAAAATGCACTCCCCCAAGTAAGGGTAATTTCCGGACAGTTAGTGGAATCATACTTAGCCATAAGAATACATTAAACATGCTTATGGCTAAGTATTCCCGTTTGTTACTAGTTACTCACATTTAATGACTAATAACACAACCAGATTTTTATTGAGATACTCTCTAGATGTCAAAGCGACTTTTGCAATGGGGCACTGGTAGTGTGGCAAGGGTGAGAAACTTTTTAATAATCTTCCCACACCCCCCACACTCCCTTATCTCCGTCATCTTCCCTACTCCCCCCATCTCTCTAAGGTAGCCAACGGGGATGAAATCCGGCTAGGGGGAGTTGTTCTGGTTTAATTTCGACAGTTGCAGCGTCGGCGATCGGCAATAGAGGCATTAACCATAAGCTACTGGTTGCAATGGTATCTCCATCATCAGTTTTCAAAGTGTTTGTAGGTAATGTTGTCGGTGGGTTTTTCTGCGGTACTATTTGGTCAAATAACAAGCCTAAACCGTCAGCAGATAAACTCATTTGCACATTTCGCTGATCGACAGGCAGTAATAACAGTGGTTTTTGTTGCCCGGTTTTCAGGTCAATTGCCACTACATAAGGTTGTTCTATGTATTGTTCCTTAGATACTAACTGTGTTAGCAAGCAATAGAGGGTAGGTGAGGCGGTATCAAATTGACAGCTGACAATTGAGCCTGTTGTTTTTACTAGTTGTTTCTGCACGCCTTGGTTTGTAACTAAAAACAAATCTTTTGTATAGTCTGTATTAAATTTTACCATTGCTGCTTGAGAACCATCTTTGGAGAAAGCCTGTACTAAACCAAACTGCGGCAGAAAATCTAATGGTTTACTGGCATCTCCTTGCAGTGGTAAAATTGCTGCTCCCTGTCCTTGGGCAACTGCTACGGCTTTACTATCTGGGGTAATCATAAAGTCTCCCCCCGGTTGGCTTTTTAAACGTTTGGGGGTGGGTTTTTCTCCGGAACCGTCACTGGTTGCTGGCATAAACCAGAGTCCAAAGTCGCCGGGATTAGCTTTGTTTCCCCGTTGGATGACAATAGTTTGTCCATCGGGTGATAAGTCAAATTTCAGGTTTTGATAATCTTTACTATCTAAAATCAGGTCTACTCTGCTTGCTGGTTCTGCTTGTTGTCCAGATTTGCTAGAAACACCCGTTGTTACTGTGTATAGCTGGGCTGAAAGTAAGTCTTGGTTATTGCTGGTGCGAGCCGAAAATAAAATTTTCTCTCCATCTGGAAATGACTCAAAATCCAACACTACCAAGTCTTTGGGGGTAAGTAACCTTTTTTGCTCTTGGGTTAAGTTGTAAAGAATTAACCTTCCTTGTTCTTCATGCTCGGTTCCGATATAAATAATGACGCGATCGCGTGTGCGGAAGTTACCAACGAAAGTCTGGATCGTTCGATTTTTGCCTTCAAGCTCGGCAAACTTATCTTTGGCTCCTTGTAACTGCACTTTATAATTTGTGCCATAGGGTGCTGGTGTGAGCAATGTATAAACCATTCGCCGCCCTGCCCAACTGAATTTACCTGCTAGAGGCGGCTCAATTTTCAAGTTATCCTCTACGCTTTTGCTGTCCATTGGACGGCTAAAGGTGAGGGCGAAGGAGTTATCTTCTGCACCAATTTGTTGATTTTGCCAAGTAAAATCTCGGACGCGAGCTGTTACTACATCACCTTGCAATATCATCAACCCAATCAGCACACTCAGTAATAGCATCAGTGCGATCGCTATCCGATCCAGTGGTTGAATAAATGCTTTTGATTTAGTCATTGGTTATTGGGCATGGGGCATAGAGCATTAGCAAATGACAAATGACAAAGGATTAATGACTAATAACTATACGGATTCTGTGGTTGAGGAATCTTTTTTAGAGAACTAGCAACAATGGTAAGTTGACGTTTCCCTGACAAATTTTCTGTTGCCATTTGTCCTTCTACTTCCAACCAAGTATCAGCAGAGTAAGCCTGTTGATTATTTGGTAGTTTGACAGGCAATCCTACAGGATAAGCGTCTGCTGCACAGCAAGTTAAGACAAATCGTGCTAAGAACAAATAGTCTTTTGCCAAATCTGACGGGTGGATCACAAATCCCTGTACTTTGACTTTTTGTCCTGTATATGTATCTGGTTCTGGATAGACATTTAGGGTACGTACCCACTCCACAAGCGATCGCTCCTCTGGACGCACAGTTGCCCGAAAGGCTTGGGGTTTAACGCGTGTGGTTCCCAATAAATCAGCTGTCACACCCCTTTGTAGTGCATTGTCACTAGCAAAAACTTGGGGTGTAAATATGAAACCCAAAATTGCTGCAATCAACAACAAGGCACTACCCCAACCAGGAGGAAATAAACTAATATGCTGGGTGTTTGGTATGACATCACGACGACGCCGATGCCAAAGTTCCAGCATTTTGAAGAAACCAAAAATTATCAAACTGATACCAGTCACAACCACAAACCAAATGTAATTTGGGTGAATCAACAAGTTCAGTTTGTTAGTTAGCCAATATCTCAACATCAAAATGCCCCAAGCTGTAATTGCCAGAGCATCCAGCCAAGGGAGTAAGAGATGTAGGATTTGAGGTTTGGAATTTTTATTAGTCATTGGTCATTGGTCATTGGTCATTAGTCATTAGTTATTAGTCATTGGTCATTAGTCATTGGTTATTGGTTACAAACAACAAAAGATAACTGACAACGGACAAATGACAAATGACAAAGAATTTTTAAAATACATGCAAGTTGAGGAAAAGGGTCAACACAAATGTTAATTGTGCTGCTAAGGCAAATAAGTAAAAGACTGCTTTGGGCTTAAAAATTGATAACATCAAACCGACACCTTTGATGTCAATCATGGGGCCAAATACGAGAAATGCCAGTAATGAACCACTGCTAAAAGTCGAAGCAAAAGACAGGGCAAAGAAAGAATCAACTGTAGAACAAATTGACACGACTGCTGCTAATATCAGCATGACTACAATTGAACTAATTGGCCCTGCACCCAAACTGAGAATTAATTCACGCGGTGCTAAGACTTGAATAGCTGCGGCAATCGCACTTCCTAAAACCATGACTCCGCCTAGTTCCCGCAATTCTTGAATGCTATTATCTACCACTAGACGCAATTTATCTGCAAGGGGTTTATTCGGAGTAGAAATGATAGTCGGCGGTACTAAATTCGCATCTATCCGCATCGGTAAACCTGCTTTTCCTCCTAAAATATAAGTCCCTGATTGCAAGATATTTGGTACTGCTGCTGACTGTTCTACTTGATAACCTTTACGACGCCGTTTGGTTTCAGGCGGCGCGGGAGGATTAAACTTCATATACCGAGCGATCGTCGGTTGGACTATAGGATTTAAGTCCTTTTGAAAACTGAAAACAAAGCCAACAATTGTGGCAATTAATAGGGAAAATACAACCCGTAATACTACTATTTCTGGCTGATCGCGAAACGCTGTCCAAGTTGCCCAAATTACAACTGGGTTAATTGTTGGTGCTGCTAGCAAAAAACCAATTGCTACTGGTGTGGGTACTCCTTGAATTAGGAACCGCCGCGCTACTGGTACATTCCCGCACTCACACACCGGAAAGAAAAAGCCGATCGCACTGCCAACTAAAGCACCCAATAGCGGATTTTTGGGCATTTTTTCTACTAATTTGCGCTCATCAACGAAAAACAGCAGCAAACTTGAGAATAAAACCCCAAGAAGCAAAAAAGGCATCGCCTCGACTAGCAGACTTAGAAATAGCGTAAAACCATTGTTGAGTTGATTCATGGGCGTCGCTGTCAAAAGCGGTTTTGAGTTTTAGGATTCTGCCTAGTCATTCTATCGAAATGGGGATCAAAAGCAGTTCGGAAAATTAAAGTTCGTTTGGATGATAATTTGTCATCCGGTTTTAACTAGCCCTTAAACGCTACAAGCCTTACATTTCAAGGAGAGAGTAATATTTACCTGAGTGCATTTACTGATGATGACCATTCCTAAGATTGTCTAAGTTCAGAAATTGTTCCGATTCTAGGGAGCAAGTAGCTGCATAGATGATTTTAATTTTCCCTATGTTTATACTTACAGTAATTTCCCAAAATCAGATATTAGCTAGGCTATATTTTCATCAAGGATTTACAGTTATTCAACATTTGGGGATCGCTTTTAGTCCTTTGTCCTTTGTCAGTTGTCCTTGGTCGTTTGTCCTTTGTCAGTGTCATCCTTGGTCATTTGTCCTCTCTTACAAAGTTCTAGATTGCCCCAAGCCGGCGCTCAACGGCACAAGATTCCGACGCAGGGCGCTGAGGTAGCAGTGGCTCGACTTTGCGCTTTGTCGTTTGTTAGTTGTAACTAATGACTAATTACCAATGACCAATAGCTATGGCTAGTTTTGGCAAAATGTCATTTGAGCTTTGGTTGATTTTCTACTACAAAAACTTTAAAAATGCAAGAGCAAAGTTTAGCAGATACCAAAAATGGGAGAGTGGGGGTAAAAATAAAAAATGACAAATGCCCCATGCCCCATGCCCTACTCCCTTTTGATTAATGACAGAGGCTAAGATATTAGCTTATTGTTGACTTGTCTCGTCAAAATTAGGGTGTCTAGTGCCAGAAGAATTCAGTTGTCAAATCTCACCGCCATTTTTGTCTGAGGGTAGCGATCGCGATCTCAGTTTAGATTCAACCCTCCAAGAACTACCAATGTACAATTTCTCGGTGGAAATTAACTGTACTGGGATGGAAGTGGCTAATTTTTTGGAAAAACATCCCCTGCTACCAGGAGTAATTTTGGTAGAACAGGGAAAGTTCGTGGGAATGATTTCGCGGCGGCGACTGTTAGAATTTTTAATTCGCCCTTATGGACAAGAGTTATTTGTTCAGCAACCATTAGGCCTTCTTTACGGCTATGCACGGACACCGATTTTGCTGCTTGCTGATACGACATTGATTTTAAGTGCGATGCAACTTAGTTTAAAGCGATCGCCAGAATTGTTAGCAGAACCAATTGTAGTGCAAACTGTTTGCGGTAATTACAAGTTATTAGATGTGCAGGAATTAAATTTTATTTCCTGGCAAATTCGCGGAATCAAAAATTTCGTGCGATACGAACGCAGCCAAGCCCAAATGATTCAAAACGATAAAATGGCGAATCTGGGGCGTTTGGTAGATGGGGTAGTACATGAAATTTTAGACCCTGTGGGTTTTATTTGGGGTAACATCACTTATGTCTCAAATTACAGCCAAGACTTACTCAAGTTAATAGCGGCTTACGATCGAGAGTTACCTTCAGCTTCCCAGACAATTAACCAAATTAAAGAAGAGATTGAATTTGATTTTTTAGAAGAAGATTTATTACAAGCACTTGCTAGTATCCGTACTGGAGCAGAAAGATTAAAAAAACTTGTCACCAGTTTACAAAATTTTTGTCATCTCGACGAACTTTATCCGAAACCTATAGATTTACATGCCTGTATAGATAATCTGATTTTATTAATTAATAGCCGAATTCAAGGAGAAATTGAAATTGTCAAATTTTACGGACAATTGCCGCCAGTATATTGCTTTATAGGGCAGTTAAACCAGGTTTTAATCAATATTTTAAGCGAAGCGGTGGATACTTTACTCAATGAAGCAGTGAGACAGCAGTTGCATCTAGAAGATATAAAGACTATTCAGAAACCCAAAATTGAGATTACTACAGAAGTTATTTCACAGAAACCAAGCAAACCAAATGCACCAGATTCTCGCTGGATATTGATTCGGATTGCTGACAACGGGCCTGGAATGTCTCAAGAATTACAACAGCAAATTCTAGAATCTTTTTCATTGGAAACCAAAAATGGTAAAGAAACTAGCTTAGCAGTAAGTTATCGAATTATAACTGTGAAGCATGGTGGAAAATTCAATTTATCTTCTCAACCAGGTATGGGGACGAAATTTGAAATTATGTTGCCTTTGGTTTGATGCAATAGCTAGTAGACTGTGGTGGAATGCCTATCTAATTGTTTGATTTTACAGTATACAAATACATTTGATTGCTAGAAGAGAAATTGAGCGATCGCCAACTTGCCGATTGTTTCTAGTACCATAGACATATTCGCTGCGAGCTACCCTGTGAACAGCCATGTCAGAATCTATCCTACCTGCACCCCTGATTGAAATTCCACCCAGCCAAGCAGAACTCCCCGATGATGATGGTGTGCCAATGGAAAGCGCACGGCATAAAGCTGCTATGGACTTGCTGATAGATGGCTTAATCCCTTGGTTGTCACACCGAGAAGATGGGTTTGTTGGCGGTAATATGTTTGTCTATTACAGTCTGGCGCAGGTGCGAAACAAAGACTTTAAAGGCTCAGACTTTTTTGTGGTGTTGGGTGTCCCGAAAGGCGAACGCAAAAGTTGGGTGGTTTGGGAGGAAGAAAAAGCACCGGATGTTGTGATTGAGTTGCTTTCAGAAAGTACAGCCGCCGCAGACAAAAACGAGAAAAAGCTAATTTATCAAAATCAAATGCGCGTGCCAGAATATTTTTGGTACGACCCGTTTAACCCGGATGATTGGGCGGGTTTTTCTATCCAACAGAGAGTTTACCAACCCATAGTTACCAGCGATCGCAATCAATTGGTGAGTGAATCTTTAGGCTTAGCCTTGCAGCGTTGGCAAGGGAATTATAAAGGGATTGATGCAACTTGGTTACGCTGGGCAACTTTGGAGGGAGAATTACTACCAACACCCGAAGAATACGAAAACCAGCGAGCAGAACAAGAACGCCAGCGAGCAGAACAAGAACGCCAGCGAGCGGACAAAGCAGAGTTGCAGTTATTACAAACAGCACGCAACTTACTCGCGGGTGGGATGACAATAGAACAGGTGGCGACAGTCACAAGCATAGATAGGTCGGCGATTAAGCAATTAATCTCAACATCTGAGTTGTGAGAAAAATGGGAAAAGTTAACATTTTAAGCTGAGTAGATTGCAGCTTCTTGTTAGATGTTCATGCTAGCTGGGCATATTGTAATTATCCAGCAAGTAACATTAAAACAGGGTAAACATTATGTTGACTATACAGTGGCAAGAAGAAATCGCATCGTTACAGCAAAGCTTGAGACGCGAAATTACCAAAATATCAGGTGGATCGCAAATTAATGTAATTAAGCATATTTGCATCAATAACTTAAAATCAAAGCTAGAACGATTAGAAGAAATTGACAAAATTCTGAGTATAGAAAAATATAAAATTGTTTTTATTGGTACTATTGGGCAAGGTAAGACAACCGCTATTTGTCATCTTTTTAATTTAATCAGTGACTTTAAGGTTTCCAAAACTGTTAACGGCAAAACTAAAGATGTCATCGAAACTAGAGAGTTACTCTCAACTGGAGGAGGCAAAACTACTATATGTGAAGTAATTATCAAAGCAGCTGATAAAACTTACATAAAAATAGAGCCTTATACGATTGATGAGATGGAGAATCTTATTTTTGAATTCTGCGATTATATTGCTAGTAAAAATGATACCCAGTCAGAGCAAAAAATAATTATTTCTGAAGAAATTGAAAGAGCTATCAGGAATGTTATAGAACTCAAACAAATTAAGAAATCTGTTCCTGATGGTGAGAAAAATAAAACTATTAGAATCGATAAAGCCAAAGAGTTATTTGATGAGTCAGGAATAGAGGTACTGAAAAAGACTGCATTGAATAATGCAAACCTTGAATCTAGAATTTCCACTAAAATTGAGTTTGATAATCAAAGTAGGGAGCAAGATTGGATAAAAAATATATTTGATGATATAAATAATGTCCGGTTCAAAGATTTTGCTATTCCAAGAAAAATCTATCTTTATGTGAGTTATGATGTTTTATCTGGCTCAAACTTGTCTCAGTTCGATTCCGTAGTTGATACTAAAGGGCTTGATGAGAACCCAATTCGTAAAGACTTGCAGAAATATATTGATAGTCAGGATAGTATCTGTCTTTTTGTAACTCCCTTTTATGCTGCTCCTGAAGCAAATATTACAAAATTAATAAGTTATTATCTGACATCCAAATCTAAAGAATTTCATCATAGATTTGTCACTTTGATATTACCTCAAAAAAGCCAACCTGAAAAAGTACATGGTGCTGATGGAGATAGGGAGTTAGGAATTCAAATTAGACAGGACGAAGTACAAGCTACATTCAAGCGTTTAAATTTAGACTTTTTCCAAGAAAATATTTTATCCTATGATTCTTTGCGATATTACCGTGATGATATAGTCAAGCTAAATGACATTTATGATCAAGAAGATGTACAAGTAGATAAAAATGAATTTATTAAAGCTATAGCAGATGTAATAGAACGTAGACGCAATCTTTTATTAGATGAAATCAAGAATATTCGAGAAAGCTTTGGCAAAATTAAAAATGGTGAGGCTTTGACAGTATCAGAAATTAAAGCAATTCAAAATGCAATTCAGAACATAGAGAATGTACGAGACTTGAGTAAAAGAGTACCTAGTTTTGTTTATGAAGACTTTATTGATAAATATCTTAAATACTATCATGAAAATTATCCAGCGTGGAATACTAAACATGCTATTCATAGGAATTTTGGATACTATGAACCAAAGGATATAGATATATACTATGACGCAAAAGTTTTTGCTGAGGGAATAGATGAAAATGAAATGTTGAAGAAATTTACTAGAGAAGTAAAGCAAGAACTAGAAAACATTTTGTATGAACTTACATCGGCTAACGAATCTTTAAAGACACTTATCCCTGAATTAGTAAAAGAGTTTTACGGATTATATGACGATTTTGTAGACGAAGTAGGAACAGAAATTGAAGAGGAACTTACAAGAATACTACTACCTCGAAGTGAAGATTCTAAGTTTTGGAATGCTCTAATTGCTGAGAAAGGTAGAGAAAGGAAGAAAGGTGAAACTTTTGCAGGTAATGTATGTGAAATATTTCAGCGAGAAATGGAAACAGAAACAAGTTTGAATAAATTCTTCCAGATGAAATCTGAAGAACATTGGAAAAAATTAGTTAGTAAAATACTAAGTTTCTTTGGACAAAAATAGAAAAGTTTGGAATTGTACAGATAGCATACACTTTAGGGCGCAATATAATTGCGCTTCTAAAAAAATTGTATCCACCATGAGTTAATTATAATAAATACTTATGACTTATTTAAATAAAGAAGTACAGCAAAAGCTGGAGATATATATTAAAAAATATAACCAACAATATACAAAATGTTTAATTAGGGGGATAGAATTACCAATTAATGGCAGGCCAGAAGAGTTGGTGAGACAAATGTTTATTTATTTTCTTATTAACGAAAGTAGATTTTTGTTAGATAAAGTTACTATTAAAGTTGAAGCGAATAATCATGATATAGAAATATATAAAAAGCAAAAAAATGAAAACTTTAAGCCACATCAAAGTCCTTTAATGATTGTGGAAGTAAAAAGAGAAGATGCGAACTTACAAAATCACTATAATCAAATAGAAAGATATTTAACAAATTCTAGCTGTAATATTGGGATTTTGTATAATTATCATGAAATTATTAGTTTTATAAAAAAGCATAATCAATTTCAAATATCTTATTTAAACAATTTGACAGATATAGAAAAATTGCTATTACAGTCAACCAGCAGTATTGATAGTGATTTATTAGAATTTGAAAATGCTCAAAATGGAAATATTGAAAGTTTTATTTATCTTATTAAGAAGTATGGCGAATATACTAATCATACAATAGTTTTTAAACTTCAAAACCAGCTATCTGCAATAGATGGTTATTTGTTTGCCATCCGAGACAACAAAATTTCTTACAAGATGTGCGGTCAATATTCTAAAAAACAGCAATTCTTTGATTACCAACATTTTGACAAACTAATTTCTATTATTTATTAAAAAACTCTTATTATGAAAGCATTGCAGCCAATATCACTATATCTATATTTCTTGGTGTTCTTTAAATAAAAAACGCAAATATACGCATTAAACGCAATTTTTCAGCGTTTCTATACGTATATTTGCGATAAAATGAAAAGCGATCGCAGTTTTAATGCACTAATGCGATCGCTCTTTTTGTTAACGCCTCAGCAGTCAATCCATTAAACGCCATCAACTCTCCAGCACTGGCTGTAGTTTCGCCACGTTTCCAGCTAAAAGTATCGCGATTGGCTTTACTGCGTAACAAAATCGGTTCCAGCATCGCCGCCGCACCACCTGTGACACCAATTAGCGCATCGCCATCAAATAATTGGGCAAATTTCGCATCATCTAAGAAATCGCCATCGGGTTGAGTACAGGTATCCCATGCAGTATCATGAGGACGATATAAACGTCTGGGGTTAATCACAGAAACTATCTTGGCACCAATACCTTCATTTTCTAAGAAAGCAGCCGCCTCAAATACTGGCATTAATGTCATATCGCCAATCACAGCAAATACAACTTGCTGATCTCCAGCGACTTCATGCAATACCACCGCACCATCTTCTAACCCTTGGCGACTTTGTTCTAAAGTGGTGCGAATTGGCAATGGCGATTTACTTGCAGTAATCACAATTCCCTTATTCTTAGTTTGCAATGCCCAGTCATAACAAACTTGGATACTGTTAGCATCAGGAGGAAATAATGGGAAAACATTTCCATTTCGCATCAATGAAGCAAAGTAAGCTTCAATTTCTGGACGTTGGTGAGTCCAACCGTTACGCCCTTGCTCTAATGCACCAGCTGTGAATAAAGTAATAGTCGAGGGAGTTGGACGCCGCAATTCTGCCATTGCTTGGATTACAGTTTGCCAAATTGGTAATCCGTTGATGGCAAAAGATTCGTAAGAACACCACAAAGTTCTCGCACCCATTAAGGACAAACCAGCTGCTAAACCTGCACAAGCATCTTCACTTAAAGGTTCATAAACTTGTCCGTTTGGTGCTTGGTTATATACATCGTCGGTTGTGGGATGAATAATCTTTAATGCTTGATTAATATTAGCAATTCCTGATGCTTCGTTCCCATCAGCATTGGTGACGAGGAAATTTTTGTCTTTCTGTCCAACTATTCCTACCAATCGTCCCATTGCGGTTGTAGAAACTTTATGTTCGCCACCTACTGCATATTCTTCTAAAGGTAATTCGCCTAAATCTGGTAATGAAAATTCAAATTCTGTTACCACTGTTTTGGCTGCGGGGCCACCGCCTGCACGTTCGGCATTTGTTCTAACTAATTGCCAAGCCTCCGCAGATAAAGCACGAGTTTGCAATGCACTAACAATATGCGGCGCATTTAGCGTATCTTTGGCATAAAGATTGTGAGATTTTGCACCCCGCGCGTGGACTCCTGCACCTTTAAGTTGTTTAATAATAAAAACAGTCAGCTTGCCACCGAGTGCCGATCGCGCTGCTTTATCTACACCCGAAAGTACTGCTTGGGTAAATTCTAGGCGCTTTTCAAAGGAAAAGGCAGTACTATCAACATAATCACCTGGTTGGTTTTTATCGTCGAAATCCTTAGCATCCACTAACACGACTTCATCAAAACCGTTACCTTGCCAATATGCTTGCATTTGGTGGTTGGTTTTCAGGGAAACCATGCTGTGGTGTTCTTGGCTATAACCATTCCACACCAGTATCGGCAAGAAATTAGTAACAGTAGGATAAGCAGTATGGAAATGTGCGATCGCACTTACAATATAAGGTTCACCCAATCCACCATCGCCAACTGTAAAGGGAAATAATTTATCGAGGTGCAGTTTTGCAGCCGCCATTGCAAAGTGTTGTCCTTGTCCCAAAGGCCCCGCAGGTGCGAGAATACCAGGTATGTAACCAGAAAGGTGTCCTAAAAGTCCGTGCTTTTCTCGAAAGCGATCGCGCAACTGTTGGACTGTAAAAATTCCCATGTCCTCTAGCGAACGATCCAAGAACATGGCGCTATAAAATCCGGGGGCGTGGTGTCCGACTTCCGTGATAATGTTCTTGTGTCCCAGCATGACCAGAGATGCATAAGCTTCTGCTTGGCTAGCGAATCCACCGGGATGTCCAGAGGCTTTGCTAGCAGTAACTTGCAAAGTTAGATAGCGTAGGGCATCGGCAGCCAGTAAAGTTTGATATACTGCTGTGGGATCTGTGGGAGATGCGAGCGCTACATTGCCAGATTCTATAGCAGGTGTTGCACCATAAGTTTCAAAATCTGGTAGTGCTTCACCAAAATATTGAATTCCTTCAGAAAAATTGGCAAGCGCTGAAGAAGCCTTTGGGGTGATTGCAGTCATGCTGAGTACCTTATGACGATGAAATGAAACTGTAGATGCTCGTTGAATTCAATAAAAATTCTACATCTTTGATGTCGTAACAGTTTATTGCTTTTTGGCAACGTCAGGATAAGTACTTTAAATGGTTCGCTAACCAAAATTTTAGTTAGTTTAAGTAGTATAAAACATATTTAAGCAGCAAAAAATTTTATGAAGTTACCAAATGGGCCGCAAATGCCAGCAATTTCACAGATGGTGCGCTGGATTGCTAATCCGATGTCATTTATGGAGGCTTGTGCCAAAAGCTATGGCGAAATCTTTACTCTCAGATTGGACAAAAATCTGCCTCCTATAGTAATTGTCAGCAACCCCCAAGCGCAACAGCAAATTTTGACAAATGATACCAAGGAATTAGCAGCCCCTGGCGATCTGAATCAGATATTTGAATCTTTGCTGGGTAAGCATTCCGTAATTACCATTAGCGGCGCAGAACACCAACGCCAACGCCAGTTGCTAATGCCTCCCTTTCACGGCGAAAGAATGCGAAACTATAGCCAGGTGATTACTGATGTCACCGAGCAAGTTATCAGCCAATACCCCATAGGTAAACCTTTTAATATTCGGTCTGTTACCCAAGCTATTACCCTGCGGGTGATTATGCAAGCTGTGTTTGGGTTACATGAAGGAACTCGCGCTGAAAAACTACAGCACTTTTTAGGGGATCTTTTAGAAAAAGGCAGTTCTCGATTAATTGTGGCTTTGCTTTATTTCCCTGCTTTGCAAAGGGATTTTGGTCCGATTAACTTTTGGGGAAAACAACTGCGCCGTCAGCAAGAAGCCGACCAACTTATCTACGAGGAAATTCGAGAACGTCGAGAACAACCAGATTCATCACGCACAGATATTCTCAGCTTACTTATGGCTGCTAGGGATGAAACCGGTCAATCCATGACTGATGAAGAGTTACGCGATGAATTGATGACTTTGTTAGTCGCCGGTCACGAAACCACGGCTACAGCCTTAGCATGGGCATTCTACTGGATTCACAAACTACCGTCAGTACGTCAAAAGCTACTCCAAGAATTAGATAGCTTAGGCAATAACCCAGACCCCAGTACCATTTTTAAATTACCTTATCTCAACGCCGTTTGCTGCGAAACATTGCGGATTTACCCAGTCGGTATACTTACCTTTCCCAGAGTAGTCAGAACACCTTTCTGGCTGGGCAATTACAAACTCGAACCCGATACAATCATCCTTGGTTCTATTTATTTAACCCACTACCGGGAAGACATTTACCCGCAACCTCAGTTATTTAAACCAGAACGTTTTTTAGAACGCCAATTTTCTGCCTATGAATATTTGCCCTTTGGCGGTGGTACAAGGCGCTGTATTGGTCTAGCATTTGCTCAGTTAGAAATGAAGTTAGCACTTGCCAAAATTCTTACCAGTCGAGAATTAAAGTTAATTAGTAATCGTGAAGTGCGACCTAAACGCCGTGGTTTGGTAACAGGTCCAGACCGTCCGATTGAGATGGTTGTCACGAGTAAACGTCAGCTTAAATCTGCGGTTTTACAGACTGTTTGATGCTTTGCTGTTTGATGATTGCATTTGAAAAATTTCCAATAAATAAATCATCCAATTGTGTAGGATGGGCGTCCCACGCGCCCATCATTACAAGCAGGCAAGATGTTTATTTGATGTTTAAAAATGAAAATTTACCCTTAACACCGTTTGGCTCCATCTTCAATTGGGCAACATAAAACTCTTTTTGAATTACATCACCCGCTGGTGTAAAAGCAATTTCACCCAGAGGAGTTTGATATATTCCTTTTAATAATTCCTGATTCAATTGTGTACGCAACTGTGTCAGACTTAATTTGTTAATTTTACTTTTTTTATCTAAAGATTGCAGAGCTTCTACATATACTTGCATCGCTGCAAAAGCTTGAGCGCTGACTTGGGGTGGTTCTCTTTGATATTGTTCAATGTAAGCTTTGCGGAATGCTGTATTAATTTCACTAGGATATACAGGACTATAAGCTTGAGCAACAATCACGCCTTCACAAAACGCTCTGCACACAGAAAATATATGCGATGTATTAAAACCATTGCCACCAATAATTAATCCTTTATAACCAAGTTCTCGTAATTGTTTAACTAAATTACCTCCATCTACAGCTAATCCGGATATAATCGCTAAATCGGGTTTTAAATTAATGGCATCGCTGGCTTGAGCTTGAAAGTCGGTATCTGTTGTTTGAAATTTTTGGACTGTGACTAAATTTAATCCTAAATCTTTAACTGTTTTCTGAAAAATTTCGGTTTCTGATTTATTGAAAGCATCATTTTGAGCATAGAATACGGCTACTCTTTTGATTTGAGGGTTTTGCTGGAGTGCAGCTTTCACAGAATAAGGAGCAACCACAGCCACAGATGAAGAAACACGAGCAACATAATCACCAATTTCGGGAATACCATTAGCAGTATTTGATGCTCCAAGAACTGGGAGTTTATTGCGTTCTGCTACAGGGTCGGCACTAAAAGCTTGTTGTGATAGGGTAGGGCCAATTATGCCTACGACTTTATCTTGATTAATTAAACTTTGAAAAGCATTAATTGCTCCAGCTTCATCGCCACCAGTATCTTGAAATACTAATTTAATTGGTTTCCCATTGATGCCTCCTTTGTCATTAAAATATTTTTGGGCAATTTTTACTCCATCAGTTCCTTCTTGACCAAGTAATGCTACATTGCTTGTTTGGGCAAAAGCGATTCCTATGGGAATAGTATTAGATATATTTGTTGTGGAATTATTGGCAGAATTTTGATTAGGATTGCCACTTTTGCCACAGGCTATCAATAGCAGAGAGCAGATAAATAAGAATGCGGTTTGATGAGCGATCGCATTTTTCATGGATACCTGAATATTATCTGTTTGACAGTTAATTTATTAATATAATATGGTGCGTTATAGCTAAAGTTATAACGCACCATATTATTTACTTCTTATTCCAGAGTGTAATAAATTCTTTATAGATGGCTGGTGTTATCTGACTTTGTAAGTAATCTAATGCATTGTGCTGGTTTGGATTGTTGTCATCATAATAAGTGAATACATTTGTCAACTTGACAATTTCAGGGTTTTGGTCGTTTGTTCCCCTCCATTTGTTAGTAACTTTCTGTAAAATATCCTTGGGTAGATTTTGTTGTAAGTTATTTAGCGCTGCAATATAAGAAGGATTTTGAGGATTCTTTTTGAATTGCAACCATAAATCTCTCAGCTTGAGTTGAGCCGGAGGCTGGGGTTTATTTGGTGTCAGAGTCGGTTGCTGTAGAATTTGACGCTGTTCAATATTGGCAATACCATTTTCAGTTAGACCTTGAGATTTCTGAAATTTTTTCACAGCTTTATAAGTAGCTGGGCCATAAAAAGGCTGATCTGAAGGGATTTCAGCATTGGTTGCAAAACCGTGAAACTTCAATCTATTCTGAAGCCCTTTGATGATATCCTCCATCACTTCTCTAGTCTGAGAATCAGCGTTACCATTAACCACAAGTTTTTGCGGATATTGTTTTTGAAATTTTTTAATCGCTTCTTCCGTAGGATCGTCTGTTAAGGAGTTATTATTCCGCTTCCAAGGAGCAAATTGAGGATCGGGATTCGGATCGATTTCAGGAGCTAAATATCCTAGTCCAATCAATATATGACGGATTGCTTGAGGACTATAAACGGTCATACTTTTTGGTTCCTTTGCTACTAAATTTAAGTTGATGTATTGTATTTTACAAAAAAAATCTAGGGGTGTATAGCTATACACCCCGAAAAATTGCTTAAAACAATATAATGATACTAAACAGTTTGATTACTCTGTGCCGATTTTTTCTGTGCAATTCGTTTCAAACGAGTTTTCCTGCTTTTACGGATGCGGTCGCTTGTACGAACACCACCCGCCATCATATACTCACAACTGTCTTTACCGTACTTAACAGCAACTCCTAGCAGCATTCTCCCGCTGATACTATTCAATTCTTTTTCTAATTCTTTAATCTGAATTTGTAAAGTTTCAATCAGCTCTAAAGCTTTGTTATAGGCATCAATTTCGCTGCGGAACTTCTCAATTTGTTCTGTGAAGTTTTTCAAACTGAGACCATTCCCTAAATCTAAATTTGGGTCGATTTTTTCCAATCCGGCGGCTCTTAACTCAGCTTTTTCGAGAACGCGAGATATTTGTCTTTTACGAACCATAAGTTGACTTCTATCAGAGGGTTATAGAGCTAGTTTGCCTTAGACAAACTCTATATCGGCTCAGGAGAATCCACAGATAATTATATTTGGTAGTGTCAGCTTAATCAATTGGCGTAGCATCTGAAAAACTGTTTTTCCCTAAATCTGACTCGGAAGCCAAAATCAGGCGATCGCATTTTATTTACCCCAATCCCTTTTATGACAATCCCTTGTCTTTGATTTGTTTAGATGTAGCTTCCATAAAGTTGGTAAAAACCTGGATAATCTGATGAATTCCCTCACTACCTCCGGCAATTAAACCTCCTGTTAATAAGGCATCCAAAGAACGGAAAATAACTACTTGGGTTTGATTATTTAAATCAAGAACTACCAACGGTTCGATTGAACGAATACCGATTGCACTAATTAAAAGACCAAATACAAGTGATGTCCACAGAGCAATTGTTCGTGTATCGGCTTTATAAGCTGCTCTTTGGCGTTCTTTGGCATTTAAATCATCAAGTTCTGGTTGAATTACTAATAATACTTGTTCTTGGCTTTGAATAAAATTTTGAATAATTTGCTGTTCTAAACTCATTCCTTCCGGTGGTAAAATACTAGTTACATTAGATGAATCAGAGCTTGAACTTGATTGCTTTTGTTCTTTTGCTAATTTGAGCTTTTCATCAATTAAAAGTTTTTGGCGTTGAATTTCAATATCTAAGTTTTCCACAAATGGGCTACGCCAAGTAGTTATAAAAACTTCTAAAGACCGCTCTAATAACAAAGATATAAATAATGGTAGCGTCAGTGTTTGAATAATATCGTTCAACCCAAATGGTTTAAAAGCAAATGGTTGAGATGATAACCAAGTTGACAAAGTGATTACTAGAAAACTAATAATGATTAAGACAATAAATAGAGGAGATTCTGAAGAAAGCCTGAGCAACGTTTCTATACTCCTGTTGGGTGTCACAATATCAGGTGATAACTACACCTGCTGAGTAACTTAACAAGGTTAATTTCATAGAACAGTAAATAATTTATTACCAAACCCTTTTCTTTATGAATGCTAGAAGCTAGCGCCGCGCCAGCCAAAAGGTGATGTCTAAGGGTGGGCTAAGCCTACACTCCTCTGTTTGGGTATGAGTGATGATGCACGCCGCTTGTAGACTATCGAATAGATCCATTAATGTCAACTTAACCCGACTGTATGGGTTTTGCTCTCACCGCTAGCTGTAGCAACTTTGACAAGAGTTCCTTGATTCCGGTTTCCTGAACTGAAAATTAAAGTAAACCGTAATATTTTTTCCTATCTAATTTGGTGCAGTAATCCTAATTTATTAGGTGATAATAACCGAATTTATAGCATTTTAAACTAGACATAATATTAAAAGTAAGTACAAAGCCAAGTGCAAAAAAATTAAACATATAGCTAATTAATCTGAGGAAAAGTTATGACACTAGTTCGTTGGAATCCCTCGAGATAAATTGACACTCTACAACGTCAAATTAATAACTTGTTTGAAGAGACTATAGCACCATCTGGTTCCTTTGAAAGGAACTTAGTTAGAGTTCCGGCTGCTGAACTACAAGAAACTGAAGATGCTATTCATCTGAAGCTAGAACTACCAGGAATGTCAGCTAAAGACTTGGATATTCAAGTCACCGAAGATGCTGTTCACATTAGCAGTGAACGGAAATCTGAAACTAAAACCCAACAAAAAGGTGCTGTTAAGAGCGAATTTTACTACGGTCAATTTCAACGTATAATTCCTCTATCCTCTAGGGTTGAAAATACCAAAGTGACTGCTGAATACAAAGACGATATTTTGAATCTGACACTGCCTAAAACTAATAAAGAAAAGAATAAAGTTGTCAAAGTTAATCTATAACAACCTACTGCTTAATTGGTCGTTAGCCAATTAGTCTACTTTCTTTGATTAATTAAAATAGTTAAAAGCCTGGTTATTAGAGTAACCGGGCTTTTTTGCAGTATCTTCGTTTCAGACTAATATTATGTTTGGCTAAAAGTGAGTGTAACCAACTGGAACGTACCACTTCCCTGCGGGACGCTACGCAAAGCGTCTAATCGAGAATGCCCATTCAAGACAGAAGAATATTTATTTTTGTTTTTACCCTAATTCTCCCCTTTTTATTTTTAGACTACTAAAACTTCTAAAACTAATAACGTTTTACTTAAATTTAGGATTCCCTGATGAAATTCTCTATCTTGATAGATTCTTTGGTAGCTCTTGCTGCAATTACTCTTACGCCTACAATTAGTAACGCACAAATAGTTACAACTAATAATCAACCAATAATCATGAACTTGAACAAACTATTCAGTAATTCTAGTAGTATTAATTACTTGGAACCATTCGACCTTGTTTCTTATGCTTACCAAGGGGGTCTTTTGCAAGATGGTATTCCGAGTGGTGGAACACTAGTACTTAAAACTCTTAGTAGCAAAATTCTGGCAAAAGATTTGGTCACAGCTGCGGTAAATGCAAAGAAATTGCAACCACAAGTTTTGGACGACCAAAATTATCTCAATGCTGTGAGTTCTGAACTGATAGCATTGCCTGATTATGCTGCTGCTGATTGATAATCTTAGATATTAAAGGAATTCTAAGAAATAAATTATTTCATTTGAAGTTAATGATTGATAACTGTTAACAGTAAGATATTTTTTATTTGTGAGTTTCTAAACTAAATGTGCTTTGTAAATTATTAAAACCAATTATCATAGTACTTTTATACTAAAATGAACTATATAATTGCCTAATGCGATCGCTCGTCCAAATATAAAGCACTATTCAGCACAGGTGCTATGCCCAAACGCCTTCTTGTTGTCGAATCTCCCGGAAAAGTTAAAAAACTCAGTCAAATCCTGGGTTCAGAATGGAAAGTTCTAGCTAGTTGTGGCCATATCCGCGAACTAAGCGATGAAGGTGAAGATTCATTGGGTTTCAGTATGGATGGCAGTAGAGTTAAATGCAATTATATTCCCCGCGACCAAAGAGCCAAAGAAACCATTCAGCAACTAAAAGCCGCACTTAAACAGGTTGATGAAGTTGTGATTGCAACCGACCCAGACCGCGAGGGAGAAACAATCGCTTGGCATATTAAGGAAGTGTTGGGATTAAAAGAACCAAAACGAGTAATTTATACAGAAATTACAGCATCAGCTGTTCGAGAAGCGATCGCCAAACCCAGAAAACTAGATTTAGACTTGATAGGTGCGGGACTGTGCCGCGATTGTCTTGATAAGTTGGTGGGCTACAAGGGAAGTCCCCTGGTTTGGGCATTAAATAATGGGGCAAAAAGCGTTGGTCGAGTTCAAAGCGCCACATTGCACTTGATTTGTCAACGCGAAAAAGAGATTCAAATATTTGTACCCCAAGACTACTGGAGTGTCTGGGTAGATTATGCTGAAGGATTTCGCGCTTTCTATAAAGGGACGGCGAATTCTGACTCAGATACACCAGAAAAAACCGAAACTGATGATGATGCCGCAGTAAATACTACACAAGTACCAGAAAGCAAACGTGTTCTGTCTGAAGCAGAAGCAACTAGGTTAGTTGAAGAAGCACGCCGCCATCCCCATCAGGTGATTAAAGTTGAAGGAAAAATAGTTCAGCGCCAACCACCTCCTCCATTCACCACCTCTACCCTGCAACAAGCAGCTGGTTCCAAGCTGAGGTTTTCTCCAGACAAAACCATGCAAGTTGCCCAAAAGCTTTACGAAGCTGGGTTAATTACCTATATGCGAACAGATTCGGTGATGTTAAGTCCGGAATTTTGTGCTGCTGCGCGTCAGTGGTTGGAGCAAAATGACCCGCAGAATGTACCGCAGTTTTTAGCCAAACATCGCAGTGCTAAATCTGCTCAAGAAGCACATGAAGCTATCCGCCCAACAGATGTTTTCCGTCCTTCAGCCCAGTTACGAGAAGAACTGCCAGCTGATGAGTTTAATCTTTATGTAATGATTTGGAAACGGGCAATTGCTTCTCAATGTCGTGCAGCCCAACTCCGTAAAACTCAAGTAATCACTCAATCTGGAAATCTGCTGTGGCTTTGTAACGGACAAGTTGTTGAATTTTACGGTTATGCCCGCTACTGGAATAATCTCAGTAAAGATACAGTAATACCCCAGTTACAACAAGGACAAATACTCACCTTAAAAGATGCACAACATGAGAAGAAACAAACACAACCCCCACCTCGGTACAGCGAGCCGAAACTAGTGCAACTAATGGAACGAAAAGGTATTGGTCGCCCCAGTACCTACGCTCCCACTGTCGCCACCTTGAAGAAACGGAATTATGTGCAGTTGACAAAGGAGCATCTCCAACCAACGGCTTTGGGGTTAGAAGTTGATGCATTCTTACAGAAAGCATTACCGGATTTATTAGAGGCAGAATTCACAGCTAAGATGGAAGATGCTCTAGATGCGATCGCAGTTGGCAAACAGGGCTGGCAACAATACCTAAGTACTTGGAATCAAGAATATTTTGCGCCAGCTTTAGCAAAAGCCAAAACTGTGGTCGTGAGTACCGCATCTCCAAACAAAGCTTTACCAGCACATGAGCGCAAATATGAAACTGCCAAAACTCGCTGCCCTGAATGCAACAATTTTCTAGCCAAAATTAAGAGCAGCAAGGTCAAAAAAAAGTACTTTCTCAAATGTATTAGCGGTTGTGAAAACGTCGTCCTTTTTTGGAGTGACCTTAACAAAACTTGGGAACTACCGCGAAACAAGGTATCTAAGGGAACTATTGCAAAATCTCCAGCTAAGCTAACTTCATATTCTTGTCCAATATGTAAAAAACCATTAGAGGAATACAGTTACATTAAGGAGGGAGAGAACAAAACAATGTTACGCTGTTCTGACTCCCAATCCCGTCAGGACACAAAACATCGGGATGTAGCTTATTTTTCTACACAAAAAGGATGGTGGAGTCCTAAATTTGGTGAGTTGAATTCATAAATGCTAAACAGCAATTTGAGTTAAACTAAATTTGTCATTAAGAATATTTATTTCCTCTTGCGAAAGTACTTTAGGTTTCATTTGTTGCAGGTCATACATGACAATTTTGATATCGTCGGTATTGAATTTATAATATTCAGTCAAACTCCCAATAGGATAATTAAAGTCCCGATAGCGGTGTTTGAAATACAGTTCAATATTCCCCCGGTGTTTCCAACTTCCCAATACCTGAATAGCAACAGTTTGGTAGTGTGCCAGTAAATCCATTTTTACTTCTGCTACTCGTTGGACAACAGGTCTTTGAGTTACCCCTATTTTGTAGATAATTTCTTTATCTGCTTGAATTTCTAAAAAATACAGGTTAGAGGATAAAATACGTTGAAGTTGAGCGCAGTACAGTTTTAAATCAGTCAGACGATATGATAAATCTGGAGCGTTTTTGTGGAGAGCATGTTTTGCAACTAGCTCAAGCTTCAGCAGCTTCTTGAGTAATAGCGGCGACTGCACTTCATTAAACTGTGTTAACTCTAACGCTCCAACAGGAATTTTACCCAAATTAGTAAATTCATATTCAATTGGTTTTAAGTATACATTTTTCTTCAATATTCCTGCTTTGATTAACCCAGAAGAAACTAAGTAGGAACTGATAGGATAATTTTTAATTCCGTACTCCTGCCAAAGCAGTTTTAATTGCTGCAAATCCTTCCCAGATAGATAAATATTGAAATTATCATACAGTGGCAAAGTCGGAAATTCTCGCTTAGCTACAGGGCGACAGGTTTCTTGATTATGAGCAAAATGATGCTCTTTCACCTGACCTTTTTTAGCAGTTAACTCTCCATGACAGTAAGGACATTTAAGTAAAGTCTTACCTTTAGGGATATCTTGAATACATA
The DNA here is from genome assembly GCA_029379225.1 of Nostoc sp. S4. GTDB lineage: Bacteria > Cyanobacteriota > Cyanobacteriia > Cyanobacteriales > Nostocaceae > Nostoc. Next base: position 83,038 of record JAQYWR010000018.1, read on the forward strand.
TCAATATTCCATCTTTATCTACACCATATTTCAGCCACATTGCCACACCATTATTGAATAGTTAAAGTTGCTCTTACAAGTGTGCTTTAACTTTTTAAAAATGTATCTATCTTTGGGACTACCAAAATGGATACTCAAGTGTAATATTGGTTGAAAGAATCTAAATTACGTATATGTAGCAAAGCTGAAGCTAACGCATCTTAATTATGGACATAAACGAACAAAGAATTCTTCATTCATGGGCAGCGATCGCCAAACCGTGGACGCGTGTAGTTCGCGACCAACTTATAGAAAGCCGTGCTTTGGTCACAGACAAAGCGATAGTAGAAGCCGTAGTTGAACTTGAACCGCGAACCTTCTTAGACATTGGGTGTGGGGAAGGGTGGTTGTGCCGCGAACTGTTCTGTCGTGGATTTGATGGTTGGGGAGTTGATGGCATTACCGAGCTTGTCGAATCAGCAAGGTGTCTTGGCGATATCCGTTTTGTTGTATCTTCTTACTCTGATCTGCCGTTACAGAAATTTGGCAGCATTAACCAGTTTGACTGCTTCATCTGCAACTTTTCACTTCTTGGAAAATATGCTCTTGGCGAGATAGCCCAAGCAGGTAAAAGTTTGTTAGCAGATAAAGGAAAAATAATCATTCAAACACTTCATCCTCTGATAATTTGCGGTGATTCTCCATATTCTGATGGGTGGCGAGAGACTTCTTGGCAAGGAATAGGATTAGAGTCATTTCATCCCACTCCCTGGTACTTCAGAACAATCGAATCATGGATTCGTGAGTTTCATCTCAAAAATTATCGTTTGCTGAAGTTAATAGAACCCTGCCACCCAAAGACTAAAAAACCAGTCTCAATTTTATTCATCTTTGAACGACTTAGCTAATCTTTTTACTTTATACAATACTGGTCAATTCCATAATTTTCTCAAACTGAAAATTTTGAGCTAAATCTATAATAAATTTTTGTAGTGTAGCATTTTCAACTGGTATTTGCTCAATTAATTCTAAAATTAGGTCATCGCTGCATTGTGCTGCGGCATTGTATATTTGTTTCACCCATTCAGATGACATTGCAGATAACAAAGGAACTACATCTGTAAGCGTCAACATTGTTTCTGCTCCCTCTTGGTTTGGGTTGCCTATCTGATAGGTATCTTCTTGATAAATATACTGAACTCCTAAATATTTGCTCAATTTTTCTAGTAGTTCTTCTTCACGGAAGGGCTTGTTAATAAAGTCATCGCAACCTGCTTCGCTCATTGCCTCTCGTTGTTCCTCAAAGGCATGAGCAGTTAAGGCGATAATTATAGTCTTCGGAATTTGGATTTTGGATTTGAGATTTGAGATTATGGTATTTTCTGTGGCTTTAATAATTTTTGTAGCTTCGTAGCCGTCCATAATTGGCATCCGCATATCCATTAGGATCAGGTGTGGTTGCCATTGTTGCCAAAGGGCGATCGCTTCTTCACCATTTGCAGCTTCTTCTACTATAAAACCGATAGTTGTGAGAATTTTTATTAGCACTAAACGGCTATCTGTAGCGTCATCAACTACTAAGATGCGGTATTTATTTTGAGTAGGCGCTAAACTCAAAATTCGTCGTTTAGTTTGCTTGGTATGTACTTCACTGGCTGCGGCGAGACTCATTTGAATATCAAAGGCAAATTTACTTCCCTCGCCAACAGTGCTGATAACATTAATATCTCCTCCCATTAGTTGCACATATTTGCGGCTAATTGCTAAACCTAGTCCTGTTCCCTGTTGCGATTTCCTTCCGGTTTGAGTTTGCCCAAAAGCTTGAAACAGCAGGTTAATTTCTTCTGGGGCAATACCGCAACCAGTATCTTGAATCTCAAAGATTAAGGATTGGAAAGAGGACACAAAGAGGTTTATTGTCTTTGCGTCAGAGCATCCGTGTGTCCCCGTGTCTTCTGTGACAGTCCCCATCCTCACTCGTAGCGTTACCCTGCCAGTATCAGTAAATTTGATTGCATTTCCCAAGAGGTTTAGCAAGACTTGACGCAATTTACTTTCGTCAGTTTGGACGAATAGGGGAAGCTCAGATGTATATTCAAATACCAATTCTAATCCTTTGGAGGTGGCGCGGAAACGCAACATGTCTTCGAGGTTTTGCAAGAGGTGAATTAAGTCAAAACTGCTAAGATTTAATGTGATTCTGCCAGCTTCGATTTTAGACATTTCCAAAATGTCGTTAATTAAGTTGAGAAGGTGTTCGCCAGCACGATTGATGATTGTTAGGTTTTGTTGATGTTCGGTAGATAAAGTACCATCGTGGCTCATGAGTTGGGTAAAACCAAGGATGGCGTTGAGCGGGGTACGCAGTTCGTGGCTCATGTTGGCGAGGAATTCGCTTTTAGCGCGGTTGGCAGCATCAGCAGCAATCGCAGCTTCTTGTAGTGCTTGTGACTGCTTTTGCATTTGTGCAAGCAGTTGTGCCTGCTGTAAAGCAACTGCTAACTGATTGCTAATTTGAACTACGATGTTGACTTCTTCTGATTTCCATTGGCGCACAGCTGAATTTTGATAACTCGCTAGTAACCCCCAAAGCTGATTACCAAATAAAATAGGAACAATGATATAAGCTTTTGCCTGAAAGCGTTCTAAGAGTTTGATATAACAAGGATGAAACCCAACGTTGTAAATATCAGGAATGCAGCAAAAACTTGTATCTTCTGTGTATACACCTTCAAAGAAAGCATCTTGCTCTCGGTTATCTGCGCGATCCAAGATTTTTATTAAACAACGGCCATCCTCTAAAATATCTTCTGTCAAATGAGGATCGTTTTTTTGTTCTTCCAGCAGAGAAATCCAACCCTCTGCTACTGATTCAGAGATAAATTTGCCATTCCAGTTGGGATCGAAACGATAGACAGCTACGCGATCGCAATTGAGTACTTGCCGTAATTCTTGGGTTGTCGCCGCGAATATCGTCTCTAAATCCAGTGTTTGACGCATCCTTTGAATCACTTGGGCGATCGCTCTTTCCCGTTCTGCACTCTCGCGCAAGGCTTCTTCTGCCAATTTTCTTTCGGTAATATCTGTAATCATACCGATGTAGCCTTTAACTTCTCCATCGTCTGCAAATTCTGGCAAAGCCTGACAAATTACCCAGACGATTGTGCCATCATCGCGCAAGTAACGATGTTCGTAATTATGTTTGATCCCAGTCGTTATCACGCGATTCCATGCCAGTAACAACTGCTCGCGGTCATCTGGATGCACAGCATTTACCCAACCTCTGCCCAGAGATTCTTCAATCATACATCCAGTAATTTCACTCCAGCGTTGATTAAAATATAATACATTACCATCAGCATCAGTATAAAAAATACAAGCTGGCGAAGCTTCTGCTAAAAGCTGATATCGCTGTCTACCTTCTTGTAAAGCCAATTCTGCCAGCTTGCGTAAGCGAAGCTCGTCGTAGATATCGCTAATATCTGCCCAGTAACCAACGCATTCTATTGGGTTACTAGCTTCGTCACGAATTAACCTCATCTTTTCGTAGAACCAGTGATAAGTTCCATCAGTGTGTAACCAGCGATATTCGTAAGAATTGTACTCCTGCTCAACAAGCTGGCAAAATTTTTGATAAATCAGTTCTACATCTTTTGGGTGGACGTGGTGCAGCCAGAAATTGGAATTCTCAATAAATTCCTGTGTTTCGTAGCCAATCATTGCTTTAAAATTCTTACTAATAAAAGTAGTGCTAAAATCCTCTGATGTTTTGCTCTTATAAATAAGCACAGGACTAGAAGCGAGCAGATATTGTAAGCGTTCGTTTGCTAAACGTAGTTCTTGTTCGACGCGTTTGCGCTCAACTAATCGACCCAACTGAGCAGCAACAGCACTTACTAATAACAGTAAACGCCGATCTATCAATACTGAGCTGCGTTTAAAAAACACTAAAACGGCTAATACTTGGTTACCAACTAGTATGGGAACGCCAAAACTAGCTTTTAATCCGACCTTTGCAGCTTGTGGCGATCGCCAAAAAATCGGCTCCCTGACTTGCACAACATCTTCTATCCATTCTGCTTCCTGGTTCTGCCAAACTCGCCCTGGTAATCCCACTCCGAAAGCAAATTTAACGGTTTTGCTTTGGCGATCAAATTCTTCAAAACAGTTTTCTTCTCCGTACCAACCTAAGCTGTGTTCTAATACGGTGTCATCTTCATTAGGTATCCAAGCCTCGCCAAAATCCCAGCCAATGGTTTGACAGATTAAGCGCAAGACCAGTACTAAAGCGTTATTGACATCACTGGCGTCAGCGATCGCTTGAGTTGTCAGCAGCAGCAAACGGCTTTCATTTTCTGCTTGCTTGCGTTCAGTAATATCTTTATTTTTAGCATTTACAAAAAGGCGAGCGCTTATTAAAGCTTTGTTAAGGCTAATTTGGGGAAAAATCTCTTTTATTTGTCTCTTGTAAAGATTTAACTCAACTGTAAGCCTTTGACGTTCTTGAATCTCTTTTTTTAACTCTTTTTTTAACCTTTGGATAGTCAGTTGATTTTGTACGCGTAATAAAACTTCTTTGGTTTTGAATGGTTGAGTAATATAATCAATATCGCTGAAATCAAAGATATTAGTTTGAGATAATTTATCGGAAGTGCCAAAAAAAATTATTGGAATATTTTGAGTTTTCTGGTTAGCTTTCAAATAATGATAAACTTGATAACTATCCATCTCTGGCATCATCATATCTAGCAAAATCAAATCCGGATAAAAAACAAGCGCTTTATTGATTGCTAGTTGTCCAAAAATCAGACTTTCCACCTGATAACCTTGTTTTTGAAGGATATCTGATAAAAAATCTAAATTCTCTGAGTTCTCATCAACTAATAAAATTTTGATTTTTTGAGTATCCATATCATTGGTTGAGTTAATTTTTAATTTCCATAACTTCTCAAATCAAACTAAATAGGAAACCAGAAATTAAAAGTCAGATAAAATGAAAAAAGTCAGCGCCAAGCCCAGCTAGGAAAGTATAGCCAAAGAAAATATATTTTCCTTGCTCGTTAGTGTCTATTGTGAATATAGAAAAACCTCTATAGTACTCATATTTGATTGCCTAAAAAAATCTAAGTATATGTATGGTGCATTAAAACAGAGTCCTAACACGCCAAAGACTTTGGACTACGTGTGTTTCACGCAATCAAATATGAGTGCTATCAGAAATTACATCAAAAAAATCTCTTCCCTTTTACACGCTGTAAAGGTTTAGCAATGCGCTGTACCCCTACTTTCAGTCTCTACTCCCTATTTTCAAGAGAGTCAATCATAAGAAAATCCTGCAACCAAACATGAAAAATATTTCCTTTCCCACTCCTGATTTTGAAGACAGGTCTGATATACCAATCATACTAGATTTGTTCTCAATTCTGACTTCTAAATTCTTGAATTTTGAATTTTGCTATTTTTAGAAAAAATAAATTCAATTTTCCTCGAATTTTAACAATTCACTCATATTTAATAATTTGGGAGTTTCTTTACTTACAATTAATGGCAGCTTGCCATTCCATTTTTCAATTGCTTGCCTTTGCAGTATTTCTGGAGTCAACCCGTCGCGTAATAATCTGTGTGCTTCAGCCTCTCCTCTTGCTAAATTAACTTTTGCTTCGGCTTGTTTTGTTGCTTTTAAAGCAATAAAAGAGGCTTGTTTTGCTTCTTGCTCAGCAATTTGCTTTGCCTCAACTGCTTCACTAAATTCTTCTGAAAAATGAACATGAACTAGAGAAATATCATTAATTGCAACGTGATAGCTATTCAGCTTGGTAGTGAGTGCATCATCTACTTCAGCTTTGACCTCTTTGCGCTTAGTAATAATTTCTTCAGCAGTATATTTTGCCATCACTGCTTTTAATACTTCTTCAACTGCTGGATTAATAATTCGCTCAATAACATTTTGCTCATCTCCAATTTCTTGAAAAATTGCATTTGCTTCTTGAGGAATAATATGCCAATTCAGAGCTACATCTGTAAAAACATTTTGTAAATCTTTAGAAGAAGCTTCAGTAGGAATTTGTTGTTTTTGTACTCTGACGCTCAATTTTTTGACAGTATTGTAGACAGGGATAATGAAGTGAATTCCTTCTCCTAATATCTGGCTTTGGACTTCGCCAAATTTCATTAAGACGCCACGTTCACCTGCATTGATAATTATACAAGGCGTGAGCAGGAGAGTTATCAAAAACAAAAGAGCAGTCAATTTACCAGCACGGTTGAAGTTTGTATTTTTTATCATCATTTGACTAAAACATTTATGCGTCTTGCATACAGAGTTTAGAAGTTGTATGCTTTTTGTCATCATGCTCTTATAACTTTGGCTTTAAGTTAATTTGTATTTCGCTTTAGCCAACACCAGAAAACAGTATTATCAATAAATAATAAGTTTTCAGCAAGTCGTTAATCTATTCAAAAAGATAAAGTTTAAATTTTATATAACAAAATACTAATATATGAATTGATAAATATAAAAGGTGAAAAAATTTGCTTGGGTTACCTCATAGCTGTGCCTTACCACACTTGATATAGGCAACTATGTAAGCTATTAATGTATACTTCACTACCCTAGCTTGAACAGAGTCAAGATTAGGGTAGCTTGATACTTACTTAAAGTACTATAATAATATCGAAAAACCGTAGTATTTGAAAAGCTAAATTTGCCCCCAAATGACCAAATTCATCAACTGCTGGTCTAGTCGAATCAGGTAATCTCGCCCGTAAGCTCCATTTTCTAAGCCTGTTACGAGATGCTGGGGTATATCTTGGGTAATTTCTTGGCTACAAGAACCTGCGGCCAGTGCGATCGCCGCTACTGTATCTACATCCCCACTAAAAGCGATACAATCTTGTAAAAGTTTGCTAGTGCTGTCATTTCGCATTACCGCAGTAATCGCAGCTCTGACACTCATCCAGCCTTTGGATTTGACTTCACCTTGCCACGGTTTAGACCACTGCCCAGATACATAACCTTCTAAAAACTCTGCTAATTTACGTTTTTCTCCCAGTCGATAGATAAAATAATGTGACATCAAGGCAGCGGCAACAGCAGCATTGATGCCATCTGGTGTATTATGAGTAATCGCGGCTTGAATTGTTGCCGCCTCAATCACTTTTTCTGGTGTTGGATAAATGCCAATGGGTGCTGCACGCATCGCCGCCCCGCTTTTGTCACTGTCAGGACGAATTTTAGTGAGAAATTCTGCTCCATTTTGGATTTCTACTAAAAAAGAGTAAAAGTTTCTCGCATATCCTTCTCTAGGGTCACGCTTGAAGGCTCTAACAAAGCTTTCGGCTAAAACTTGTGGTGTCCACGGTGCTTGAGCGACAATTACTTCAGCAATGGCAATGCTCATCTGGGTATCGTCGGTGTAGCTACCAGGAATGAGTCGAAAACGCGGGTGTTGCACGTATCTACTCAAATCGTTGTTAATAATCATTTCGTCAGCATATTCAAAGCCTGCACCGTAGGCGTCTGCGATCGCTAACTCTAGCAGCATATTGGTACTACATTAAAAATGGACGTGCCAGAAAAAAGCTAGAAATTGATTTAGCATCTAATAATTCTCCTTGAAGAATAGCTTTTTCTAATTCCTCAGGCGTCAAAAATACAGTTTCAATATCCTCGTCTTCATCTTGATTTTGAGGTGTTTCCAGCTTTTGTAAATCTTGAGCTAGAAAAGCATAAATAATTTCATCAGAATAACCAGGCGCTAGAAAAAATTCTCCTAATTTATGCCATTTTTGGGCGCTGTAGCCAGTTTCTTCCTCAATTTCACGCTGTACCGTCTCTAAAGGATCTTCATTGTATTCCACAGTTCCGGCTGGAAATTCTAATATTCGTCCTTGAACTGCAAAACGATACTGGCGCACGAGTACTAGTTTACCTTCGGGCGTCATCGGCACAGCTAAGGCGCCACCTGGATGACGAATACACTCCCATTCTCCTTCCGCTTTATTGGGTAAACGCAGGCGATTAACTTCAAAATCAAACTTGCGTCCTTTATAAAACAAGCGTTGTTTCAACAGTTGTGGTAATTCTCTACCTAATGGCATAGTAAAAAATCTGATTATCTGTAAATACAGAGGTAAAATCAGCCTGTTTATACATTGATGGATGGTGATTATAATTGCCCATCAATTAAATGTACATCAGAACAGTCTACCTCTTTGAGCAGTTCTTTAATAACACACCCAGAAACAGGTTCTACCCAATCTGAGGCAATTTCTGCAAGTGGAACTAATACAAAAGCTCGATCCCGCATTCTCGGATGGGGAATTTGCAGATTTGGTGTATCCACAATTAAGTCATCATATAATAACAAATCCAAATCTAGGGATCTCGGTCCCCAGCGTTCTTGACGCACGCGTCCAAATTGCTGTTCGATTGCTAATAAATTTTCTAATAACTCCTGGGGGAGTATTTCTACTTGTAATGTAACGCACCCATTTAAATAATCTGGTTGTGGTGGCCCTACGGCTTTAGTTTTATACCAATTGGATTTAGCTTCTAAAAAAATGCCTGGGGTTTGGGCTAAAGTTGCGATCGCTGCTTCTAATATTGCCTGTGAATCTCCCAGATTACTACCAAGGGCAACGGCGCTTTTGGCACACTTTAGCCAAGGCAAGCCTTTTTCTAGTTCTTGCTGATACTTTGCTGCACCTGTTGTAGAAAATGTCAATAGTTTTAATATTCCAAAGAAATTAAAAGATTTAATATCCCAACCCTTATTGCTGACTTAGGTTTAATTCTTATTTGGAGTATATTATTATACTTAATTATTTGCGATTCGGAATTCTTTTTGATAGTGAATTGAGTTAATTATTTATGGGATATTATACTAACACAACGTGGTGCTATAACCCCAAAGCTTATTGATGGTGGTTAAGTAGTTACTACTTCGATCGAGGAATTGATGTGGGGAAGCTGACCTCCTGGTTCAAGCCAAGACCAACTAATTTGAGTGACTCTAACGAGGAACCGCGATTGCGGCCTGGTAATTATCATCAACATGAGGAATCCACAACAAATGAAAGCTTACCACCAACACATGTGGCGCAGGCGAGGTAGTTACTGAGCAAAATGAAAATCTTACCATCAAGAATTAGGGCTAATCGAGCAACTGGCAATAAACCAATCTATCGTCGTATCTGGTTTTGGGCAGGTTTGGGCGTAGGTGGTGGGATAGTTGCCTCGATCTATGGCATCAGTGTAATAGATCGGACTTTGCCAGATAAAGCCGAGCTGAATGCTGTGGTTAGAGAGCAAACACTGACTATTAAAGCTGCGGATGGTAGCATACTACAACAACAAGGTGAAGCCACCAGAGAACAGCTCAAGCTCGACCAAATACCAAATAATTTAAAAAAAGCTTTTATAGCCTCAGAAGATAGAAGATTTCAGCAACATAACGGAGTCGATCCTCAAGGGATTCTCAGAGCAAGTTTGAGTAATTTGCGATCGCAAGGTGTGGTAGAAGGTGGTAGCACTATCACCCAACAACTAGCTCGAATTCTGTTTTTGAAACAAGAGCAGACAATCTGGCGCAAACTCAAAGAAATCCGTTTAGCACAAAAAATAGAGTCAGAATTAACCAAAGATCAGATTCTAGAGCGTTATCTGAATCTGGTTTACTTGGGAGGTGGTGCTTACGGTGTCACAGATGCCGCTTGGGTATACTTTAGTAAATCCCCAGACCAACTTTCTTTAGCCGAAATAGCAACGATTGCTGGATTGGCTCCTGCACCTAGCTTGTATGCCCCAGACAAGAATCCGGAAGCTGCCAAACAGCGGCGGAACTTGGTATTACAACGGATGCAAGAAGAAAAATTTATTACACCCCAGCAAAGGCAAGCAGCCGTCCAAGAACCGCTAACGCTCAAAACCAGTTTACCTAAGCGACTGGAAGTAGAGTCACCCTACTTTACTACCTACATCCAGAAAGAATTGCCGAAGTACGTTTCTGCTGATGTGTTATCTGGTGGAGGTTTAGTAGTAGAAACGACCTTAAACCCCACCTGGCAGAAAGCAGCAGAAGAAGCAGTTGCTAAAACCTTGCGAAATCAAGGAAGCTGGGAGAACTTTAAAGAAGCGTCAATGGTTGCCATCGATCCCCGCAATGGTGATATTAAGGCAATGGTGGGGGGAAAAGACTTCAGTAAAAACCAGTTTAATCGCGTTACCCAAGCACAGCGGCAGCCAGGATCGACATTTAAAGGATTTGTTTATGCCACTGCGATCGCTAGCGGTAAAAGCCCCTACGATAGCTACGAGGATGCACCCTTTGTCGTAGATGGCTACGAACCGAAAAACTATGGGAAAAACTTCCACGGCTCAATGAGCATGAGAGATGCTCTCACCCGTTCGATTAATATAATTGCGGTAAAGGTATTGATTGACGTAGGCTTTGCCCCAACAATTAAACTTGCCCATGATATGGGGATTAAATCTGAACTTAAGCCGACTTATTCCCTAGCTCTCGGCTCGAATGAAGTGAATCTCCTAGAATTGACCAGCGCCTACGGTAGTTTTGCCACCCAAGGAATGCACACAGAGCCTCATGGTATTAGCCGCATCATCAATCGTGAAGGAAAAGTGATTTGGTCAGCTAATTTCAAATCCAAACGCGCCCTTGATGCTGACAGTGCCGCCATCATGACCTGGATGCTACGCAACGTCGTAGAAGAAGGAACTGGTGGCGCCGCTCAACTAGATAATAGACCAGTTGCTGGCAAGACAGGCACTTCTGATGAAGCCCGCGATTTGTGGTTCATTGGTTACATTCCCCAACTAGTGGCAGGAGTTTGGCTAGGTAACGATAATAACCATCCCACATCTGGCAGCAGTGGTAGCGCCGCTTATACCTGGCATGAATTCATGGAAAAAGCGGTGGAAGGAATGCCGATAGAAAAGTTTCCCAAACGACCTAAATTAGAAGGTCGCAAAGGTAGCATCAAAGCCCAGTCAATCAAGCCCAAACAAGTGCTGAATCGTTCTATTTCCTCTGATGATGATGACGAATCACAGCAGGAAACTACTTCTAGAAATTCCGAAGATAGCGGATCGTCTAGCAGGCGTAGAAGCAGGAGAAGATATTCTCAACAAGAAGAACAGCAATCAAGTAACGACTATACCCCAAGACGCAGAAGACGCGATCGCAGCAGTGAAGAATCAAGTTCAAGTTCAAGTAACTCTTCACAAGAGTCATCTACTCCACGGCGGCGCTCTAGAAGAGTAGAATCTGATTCTCCGCCACCTCGAAGAGCAGAATCTGATTCTCCTCCACCTCGAAGAACTCGCCGCTCCTTGCCTCGTGCAAATAATTCCGGTTCCTCAGATTCATCATCACAACCATCCTGGCGGGATAGACTTAAACCTTCTCAGGAATAAATTGAGCATAGGGCATAAGGAAGAGGACACAAACAGATGGGAATACGGAGAAAGAAGATGGGGGACAAAAACACAAGTCACCAATGTCGGCTTTTGGCAATCAAAACTTCCGAAGAAAGACTTGTAGCAAGTTGTCCCCTCATCTCCCTTATCCCCGCGTTAGAGCCTCTGCCACTCTCCACTCTCCTACTCTTCCCTCTGCGATATGAGGTTGCTCAAACTACAGGGGGATGTTAGGTGATAAGCTGATTTTATATTGTGTTTAAAACTGTTACCTAACCTTGGAGAATATACCCATGCATTTATTGATGCAAGCAGCAGCACAAAGCGCAGCTAATGCTCCTCATTTTCCTTATGCTTTTACCTTAGTATATGTCGTTGGTTTTGTTGCTGCTGTAACTATTGGTTCAATTGCTTGGTACAACTCAAAACGCCCCGCAGGTTGGGAAAGTAAAGAGCGTCCTGATTTTGTACCTAAGGTTAATAAAGAAGAAACTCCAGGTGTGGGTGAACCGGAGTCATAAACAAAGTAATAGTGCTGAGCCTGAGTTACGGTTAGCCCTTGGCGTCTCTCCTTGGGAAAACTCAGGCGCTTCTTTGCTCTTTGGGTTGGGGGGTCATAATTGACGGGAACCAGAGCCACTCCGGTCTTGGGGTCTCCCCAAGTGGAGGATGTGGCGTCCGAGACTCCGACCCCCTGACCACAAAACGTTTATGGCAGAAGTTGCTGCCAAAGACTTCTGGCTCAGTAGTGAGTAATAAAATTCCTAACTCGGAACTCATAAGGGACTGACAAATAAAAAATATCCCCCTGCTTACACTCAATAGTCATCAAAAGCCAGTGCGTTGCGTATTTTCCCACGGTTGTACCGCTAACGCGGAACCCGTAGGGTAGCAACTGGCTTTCATCAGTCAGCAACTTCAAATAGGATAATTTATTTGCAGTTCCCTAACTCATAATTCCTCCTTAATTTTGAACTTCAACCCAACGGCGGTAAAGCTTTTGAATTTGTTTGAGAAGTTGAGTGTGAGCTGGTTGACTTGGTTGATTTGGCTTAGTGATGTCTTGCAATTCGGTCAGGAGTTTAGCTTCTTCGATCGCTACTTCGCCGTCACTGTAAATCAAGCCACTGATGGCTTCAATTAAATTTTCACAGTCTTGCAGGCTAGGGCGATCGCCTAAATACTCCCTGACCCACTCATAACACTCTTTTGGCTGTACGGGAACCAATTCGTACAGCCAAGGTTTGATTTCTGGGTCATTAGCCAAACCTTTTGCTTGAGCTATTTCACGGAGATATTGCCGTTCCTCTGGTTGGATTCTGCCATCGAGCCAAGCGGCTCCGATCAGAATCTTAACTAAGTTTTTCACATTGGAATGGGTAACCATTGTTGCCCCCTCTGGTAGATTCAGGCTTCCACCAAATCGTACAATCCCAAACAGTATTCACTCGGAATCGTTGGTTTTTCTTAAGCGCACCATAAAAAAACCATCCATGTCCTGCCGATGAGGCCAGACTTTGAACGAGCCTTCAGGTGTAGTATGTGCAGAATCAGGTAACTCAAAGCTGTTGGGAGACTCAATTTGCCAATTAGGTGACTCAGCTAAAAATTCTAAAATTACTTCTTCGTTTTCTGCTGGATGTAGCGTGCAGGTAGCATAAACTAGTATACCACCGGGCTTGACAAAATTAGATGTATGTACTAACAGTTCTTTTTGGAGCATCGAAAGTTCCCGGACAGATTCTGGTGTCTGTCGCCAACGAGCATCAGCGTGACGATGCATGGTTCCCAAACCAGAACATGGAGCATCGAGTAATACGCGGTCTGCGGTGTTGTAAAATTGGCTAAAATGGCGGCTGTCACCACTGCAAATTTGAATAGATTGTAAATTTAGCCGTTGAGAATTTTCTTGGAGTTTGCGAAGACGAGAAGAAGTGCGATCGCAAGCCCAAATTTTTCCTTTATCTTGCATTAACTCAGCAATGTGAGTTGTTTTACCCCCTGGTGCAGCACAAGCATCAATCACCACCTCACCTGGTCGTGGGTCAAGCAAATGGCTTACCAATTGGGCACTGCTATCTTGTACAGTCCACCAACCTTCTTGGAAACCAGGTAATTTTTGAATTGACCCAGCATTACCGATTAATCGTAGCGCTTGCGGCAAATGACGAACGCGCCTCACTAAAACACGAGCAGATTGCAACGCTGACTCAACTTCCTCTATAGAAGTGCGAAGTGGGTTGATACGCAAGTCAATAGTTGGGGATTGATTCATCCATTTACATAGTTGTTCAGTCTCAACCAAACCCAGCTGTTCTAACCAAACTTGAATAATCCAATCGGGAAAACTGTGTAAAATACCCAAGCGTTGCACTGGGTTTTCTGGAAGTTGTAGCGGGTCAGTATAGAGAGATAAGAAAGTATTTTCTCCCCCTGCTCCTTTGCTCCCCTGCCCCCCTGCTCCCCTGTCCCCCTGCCCTCCTGCCTTTTTGAGGTACTGGCGCAATAGACCATTAACAAAACCTGTGAGTCCAGAAAAACCGTTTTCTTTAGCTAGTTGGACGGTGGTATTAACAGCAGCCCAAGCCGGAATACGCTCTTGATAGCGCAGTTGGTATAAGCCTAGATGTAAGATAGTGCGGAGGTCTTTTGGTTGTTGGTGAGATTTCTTTTGGGCAAGTTGGTCAATGAGAGTATCTAGGGTGCGCTGCCTTCTGACACTGCCATAAACTAATTCTGTCACTAGGCGGCGATCGCTATCAGCCAAATTAACTTTTTGCAGCACTCTATCTAGAGCAACATCAACATAAGCCCCTTTGTGAACATCTCGCAGGGCGATAAAAGCTAGTTGACGAGCGTTTGTCATGTAAACATAAATCAGCAGTTACGGAGCTTTTGTATTTTAACTCCTGACTTTACGAATTTTATATTTGGAATTTGGGATTTTGAATTAGAGAAAAAATCTCAAATCTAAAATTGAATAACTTCTAACTTTCGATAAACAAGTCAGGAGGCAGAAGGCAGAAGGGAAGAGGATTCGACTTGTTTCTTCCAATCATAGCGGGTGGCGGTCGCCGCTAGTGGGTCTGCTCCTAACTTTCAAGAAACACTTGTCGAAAAATTATCAAATCAAGCTTTTAACTAATTAAGCGTTTCTTTGATTCGTAACGAGGGGTTTAATATTTTTGACTATTGACTTTTGACTTACCCCTCGTGGGGCGCTCTTAACTTCTTATCGAGGCATATACGGTTCTACGCTAGCAATTTCCAATTCACAGGCTCTCGAAACCACTTCTGATGGTAATTTTCCAAAAGTAATTAATGGTAAACAAGAGGGGTTAGCTATCAGTTCTTTTGCTAATAAGAACCCAGTAATTGTCCAAGTTTGATATTTCCTAGCTTGTTTGCCAATTAGTCGCCCTTTCTTACCATCGTAATACTCCGGCCATTCATCTTTACACAGCCGTGCTTGAGCAATTTCAATGGCTCTTTGTGCCAGACTTGTTTTATTGGTTTTTATTGCTGCTGCTGCCAACATCCACATTAAGACTGGCCAACTACCCGCATTATGATACGACCAAGGTATATTTTTCGGATCGCATCCAGTGACAATTCTGTATTCTTCATTTTCTAAAGCTGGAAAACAGATTTTCATTGGCATATCTCCCACTAAGTCGTCCCATCGTTTCTCAATGAGAGTCATAATCGCTTGTGACTGTTCTTCAGTAGCTAAGTCTGAAATAATTGCCATCAAGTTTCCCAGTGCAAAGAAGCGAGTATCTAGCTGCGACGGTCCAACATTACCTGCAAGATAACCACCTTTTTTCGGCAGCCATTTGTCTAATTCATAATAAGGAATTGAGTCTACATATATATTGAATAAATTGACAGCCGCTTTGCCATATTCTTCACTTTTGAAGCGATAAATTGCATTCAGGCGATTAATATCTATCCAATAATGTTGACGAATGTGAGCGCATAAAAGAGGTAAGCGGTTATCAATAGCGACGACAATATCTTGATTACCTTGACAAATTAGCAGTTCGCGTGATGCACGCAAGGCTGTGTAAAAGAGAACTTGCAGTTCTAAAGGATGCCCATAGATACCCATACGACGGTCAATCATACAAGCGCCATCTGGAACCAATAGCGTTGGGTACATATCAAAACGATTCGCCAAGCAAATTTCCATGATTAACCTGATACCATTTTGGAATTCAGGTTGATAAGCTAGAGAAAAATCTTCTGTGACAACTACATAAGCACGCAATAAAATAATCCACCATAGGCAAGAATCAACTGGTGTGACTCTGGCGATCGCATGTTCGCCAAAGTCTGCTTCTAAATATTCTTGTCCATTTTCAGATAGCACTTTAAAGCTAGCTGGAATTAATCCTCGACCAGGCTTATAGGCTTCTAAAGCTTTTTCTTTAGGCTGTAACTTTAAGGTTTCTTCTAAGAAATTACGAACAATATCTGCTCTACCTTGGAGCAAAAAAATTAAAGCTGAAGAAACAAAATCTCGAATGAAGCACTGGTCATAATTAAGAGCTTCTACAGATGGATCGTAAGCGGCTACTGTACCAATTGGTCGTCCTTGATAGTAGATAATTGACTTTTCTAGTGCTTGATAGGCTTCTGTTACTTCTTTTGAATTATCAGTAATTTTTAATTCATTTAAGTGCATTGCCGGAATAACTCCATTTCTGCTGTGAATTTATGGTAGATGCATCTTCATTAATTTATTTTGCTATTCTTAACATAACAAAGACAAATTTTAGAATAGCAAATTTAGTTTTGCCAAATCATTAAATAACGACGAACAAAGCTGCTGATAATTATGCAACTTTATTTATAGTTAATTAGCTTCTAATCAATTATTCTTTCAGTTAATTTTGATTCTTCTTCACCGGAAGCAGTAATTTGATTTTCAAACAGTCACATCCAATATATTTTTAGATTATTTACCTTTGTATGTTTATGTCCGGAATCTTTGCTTTATCAGACAAAAACATATCTTCAGTGCTGTTTCAAGTTCGGATGAAGTTTAAACTAGTTACAGTATCTTTACTTAATCAGGATTAGTTTTTGACACTGAAAGACTCATATTATTCCCCTATAATATAATAATTTATAACGTTTTGTCATAATATGCAAGATGAATGGTCAAAAAATATAATATGTGAATATTTCTGAATCGCTATATATATTAACTATTGATAGATAATATAAGGTGCTTAGGGAAGTAAAGCCAAAAAAGCAAAGTAAATAGAATTAAAATTTAAGTCTTATGCACGAGGTGGTAGAGATACCTAGACACCGAGTGGCTTCTCATTACACTGTCTGCTTAATTTTATTAGTAGCTTATTTATCAAAGTTTATATAATTCTCAGCGTTCAATTGCTTTTGAAATTCTTTATAAGCTTGATTAATTGCTTGCATTGAGGCTTTTGCAGTCGTGCAAGAATTGACATCAGGATGATACAAACTTGCTTATCGCAGATTAGCAAGTCTGACAAGGTTGGCATCATCACTTGGATTGACGCCTAATATTTCCCACCATTCTCCTGATAGTACAGCGTCGAGTATCAAGTTACTGCTTTGTATGGGACTCCAAATTTTGATGCTCCCACCATTACCGCCACTTACCAGCGTCATGCCATCAGGACTGAAAGCAACAGGACTACACCCAGAAAGAGTTTGCAGTATTTTCCCAGCGTGTAGATTCCAAAGTTTGATAATACCGTCTTTGCTAGCACTAGCAAGGGTTTTTCCATCGGGGCTAATGGCAATAGACAAAACTGCCGTTGAGTGTTCAACTAAAGTGTTGAGTAATTCTCCAGTATGCAGATTCCACAGTTTAATTGTGGCGTCTGAGCTACCACTAATCAAAGTTTGACTATCAAGACTAATAGCAACTGTATTTACTGCTGCCAAATGTTCAGTGAGAATACAGCGTTGTTGGCAAGTTTTTAAATCCCAAAGTCTGATAGTTTTATTAGTGCTACCACTTGTAAGAGTTGTGCCATCGGGACTGATGGTGAGAGACAAAACAGCATCTAAGTGTCCGTTCAAAGTGTGTTTTAGTGTTCCCGTGTATCGTCCCCAAATTCTAATAGTTTTATCAGAACTACCACTAGCGAGGATTTTACCATCAGGGCTGTAGGCAACTGAATTAACAAAGCCATTATGACTATAAGGAGAATTTAAATAAAATAATGTATACAGAAATTTTCTTGTATCCATCTGCCAACTGCTAATTTTGCGGTCAACACTGCCACTTGCAATTTGCTGTCCATCTGGACTGATAGCAACAGATAAAACTGCCTCTGCTTGTCCGGAAAAAGTACAAAGCCATTTTCCAGTTTTCAAGTTCCACAGATTAACTTGTCTATCATCACTGGCACTGACTAAGGTAGTACCATCAGGACTAATAGCGATTGCATTAACTGCCGCTAAGTGACCCTTGAGTGTGCGTACACATCTCCAAGTCTCAGGTAACTGAGTTGTCACAGATATTGTTTCTGGTTCAACATTGGCAGTAGCAGGTTTAGGGTTAACAAATTCTGATTTTTTCTTTAGTTGAGCCTTAAGTGCTTGTAACTCATCCTCAACTTCCAAAGCCACAAATTTGTGGTTGAGATCCTCACCAGATAAAAATGCTTCTAATTCCATCACTGCTGCCGAATAGTAGTCCATCTGCAAGACTTTTTCTTCCATTCGCTCAAAAACCTGTGCTGGAGTTTCCCTAATTTCCGATTCGTCTAACAACTTCGCAATACCATAGGCGGCGAGTCCCACCACTGCACCAACTCCCGCTATCGGTACTGCACCAATACCAAATGCCAGTCCTACTTTTGGTGCGACTAAACCCATACCACCAACGACGCCATAAACACCAGCACCGCCGACTGCACCAACTCCCATTGCACCAAAAGCAGCAGCATCCCCCTCTGCAATGGCTTTGAATGCACCGTAAGCAGCTGCACCAACCACAGCACCAGCACCAACTACAGGAGTTGTCCCAATGCCAACTGCACCAAATCCTCCAGCTAGTCCCATCCCACCTACCGTTGCGGAAACGCCAGTACCCGCTATACTTCCGCCAACGATGAATGCTGCACCTGTTTTAGAGTTTTGTGTCACTGGTTTTCGTCCCTAATGGTTGAATTTAAGTTACTTAAAGCTGAGATTTAGTAAACTTTTGCTGATGCGAAAACAATCGTTGAAATCATTAAATAATGAAAGCCCTTTGGTAAGTCCACCACAGGGCTATTTATAAAATTTGAAGAAAATTTTACTCTTTATATCTAGCTATTCGCACCTTTGCCACGATTACACTCAAAACATAAAGTTTGCAAGTTACTCATATCATTACTGCCTCCTTTAGAGAAAGGTTTTTTACGATCAATCTCTAGCGCAACTTCTGGCGGACTTGTACCACAAGAAACACATTTGTGTCCATCTCTTTGGAGAACTGTGAAACGAAGTGATAGAGGAATATGGCGGGATCGCTTTTTTGTTTTCTGCTTGGGTTGAGATTGAGATTTGGCGATAGCAAGTTTTTTAACTTTCTGCTTTGCAGGTTTGTCAGGCTTTTGACTGTTAGCTTGATTAATCAAATCCTGAATCACACCCCTTACTAGTTTTTGGAGTGGATTAGGAGGCTTGCTTGAAGTCATCCATTTATATTTATCGTCTCTATCCTATTCAAAAAGTT
Organism: Nostoc sp. S4; assembly: GCA_029379225.1. Lineage (GTDB taxonomy): Bacteria > Cyanobacteriota > Cyanobacteriia > Cyanobacteriales > Nostocaceae > Nostoc. Next base: position 102,174 of record JAQYWR010000018.1, read on the forward strand.
TCTTTAAACCGTAAGCTGCCAATCCCACAACTGCACCAGCTGCCACAACTGGTGCTGCGCCAATAGCAACAGCCGTTCCTCCAACTGCTAAACCCATACCTCCAACTGTTGCAGCTACTCCTGCACCTGCAACTGCTCCACCTGCTGCGAAGGTTGCTGCTTCTTGAACATCATTTTCCTTATGTTTTTTAGCCATTGCCTTATTTACTTCCACTTACTGTAGTTATCAAAAAACTAACAGAAGTTTTTTCTAAACTGCATTTGTACTTTTACTTAAAACTTTAATTAACTTTTCCTAAAGCAGAAAAAGTGACAATACTTAAATTCACAAAGCTTATTTATATAAAATTCAAACTTTTATCATAAATCTTTAGGTGTTAAACCGATCGCTTCAGCTAGGAAACGTCCATCTTCATTCTTGTTCAATCTCTATCGTCAAGTTCATAGCCAGTGAAGGTATTGTAATAAAAGTGATTCCTGAATAAAACAAAAAATTTATATGACCTCAGTTTCTCCTCACAAAAAAGCTAAAGCTCTCAAACCTACTAGCCGTCGCCCTGCTAAAGAACTTTGTAGCGAGTGCGGACTGTGCGATACATACTATATTCATTATGTCAAGGAAGCTTGCGCTTTTATTAATCAGCAAATAGGTGAACTTGAAGAACAAGCGCATAGGCGATCGCGCAATCTCGATAATTCTGATGAGCTATACTTTGGTGTTCATCAAGACATGATGGCGGCACGAAAACAGCAACCAATCGCAGGCGCACAATGGACGGGTATTGTCAGTAGTATTGCGATTGAAATGCTCAATCGCGGCTTAGTTGAAGGTGTTGTCTGCGTCCAAAACACCAAAGAAGACCGCTTTCAACCCATGCCCATCATTGCCCGTACTCCAGAAGAAATACTAGCAGCCAGAGTAAACAAACCAACACTTTCACCTAATCTTTCGGTGTTGGAACAAATAGAAAAATCCGGGATGAAGCGGCTACTTGTAATTGGCGTTGGTTGCCAAATTCAGGCATTACGAGCTGTAGAAAAACAACTTGGTTTAGAAAAACTGTATGTTTTGGGTACGCCTTGTGTAGATAATGTTAACCGCGCTGGGCTGCAAAAATTCTTAGAAACCACTAGCCGATCGCCTGACACAGTTGTACATTACGAATTCATGCAAGATTTTCGGGTTCACTTTAAACATGAAGATGGCTCAACAGAAACCGTACCTTTCTTTGGCTTGAAGACTAATAAACTCAAAGATGTCTTTGCCCCATCTTGTATGAGTTGCTTTGATTACGTCAACTCTCTAGCAGATTTAGTCGTCGGCTACATGGGCGCACCCTTCGGTTGGCAGTGGATTGTAGTTAGAAATGACACAGGTAAGGAAATGCTGGATTTGGTAAAAGACCAGTTAGATACTCAGGCGGTAATGTCTAAAGGAAATCGTAAAGAAGCTGTACAGCAAAGCATTCCCGCTTACGATAAAGGGGTGACTTTGCCGATGTGGGCTGCAAAGCTGATGGGTGTGGTGATTGAGAAAATCGGCCCTAAAGGTTTGGAGTATGCGCGGTTTTCCATTGATTCTCACTTTACTCGCAATTATTTGTATGTGAAGCGGAATCACCCCGAGAAGTTAGAGGAGCATGTTCCGGAGTATGCTAAGCGTATTGTTGAGCAGTATGAGTTACCTGAGTGATAGCTCACGCAGAGGCGCAGAGGCGCAGAGAGTTTTAGAGGTGATTGACTACGCGGGAAATACCGTCTTTGATGAGTGAGACGTTAAAGTTGATTAGTAATCCAACTCGTTTGTCAGCAAGGCGTAGGTAGGTTATTAGCTGTTTTTTGTGTACTGGATGAAGAGATTCTACTGATTTGAGTTCAACAATTACTTTATCTTCGACTATCAAATCAGCGCGAAAGCCTTCCTCCAAAACTACGCCCTCATAAACTACTGGAATCACTACCTGTCTTTGAACCCGTAACTTTCGCCTCCGTAACTCAAAATCCATAACCGTTTCATAAACCGATTCCAGCAAACCAGGCCCCAAACTCGTGTGAACCATGTAAGCCGCATCCACAACTGCACCCGAAATTTGATTTATCTCATCCCGATCCATCTCTCTGCGTCTGTGCGTGAGATTCTTCTAATTTATGTTCTTTATATCACAGATTTCCTCCCCTCCCCACCGCATCGATCGCCGCCTCCAATGCGATCGCCACATGAGTCCAATGAGTCCCCCCTTGGCAATAAACCACATACGGCTCACGCATTGGTCCATCTGCCGATAATTCCAAGGTACTCCCCTCAATAAACGTCCCCCCAGCCATCACTACCTGGCTCTCATACCCCGGCATTTCATCTGGAACGGGGTCGAGATAAGAACCGATAGGAGAATGCTGTTGTATGGCTTTACAGAAGGCAATTAGCTTTTCGGCACAACCCAGTTTAATTGCCTGAATCACATCTCCACGGGGTGCTAGAGGTGCGGGATTGACTGGATAGCCAAGTTTATCAAATACATAACCAGTTAAGTACGTCCCTTTGATCGCCTCTCCCACCATCTGCGGTGCCAGAAATAGTCCTTGGAACAACAGGCGATTTTGGTCAAAGGTAGCACCGCCATAACTACCGATACCGGGAGCAGTCAGGCGACAGGCGGCGGCCTCCACTAAGTCGGCGCGACCAGCGACATAACCACCAGCGCTGACGATGGTACCACCAGGATTTTTAATCAATGACCCTGCGATTAAATCAGCACCTACAGCTGTGGGTTCCCTGGTTTCGATGAATTCACCGTAGCAGTTATCCACAAAGCAAATGGTGTTGGGGTTTTGCTGTTTAACTACATGGATAATTTTTTCAATATCGGCAATTGATAAACTAGGACGCCAAGAATAGCCACAAGAGCGTTGAATTAAGACTAAACGCGTATTATCAGCCACACTATTATTTAAAGCTTGCCAATCTATAGTTCCTTGGGGTGTTAGCTCTAATTGGCGGTATTTTATGCCAAACTCTATAAGGGAACCTTGACTTTCACCCCGTAAACCAATGACTTCTTCGAGCGTATCGTAAGGAGAGCCAACTACTGCTAACATTTCATCTCCAGGACGGAGTACACCAAACAAAGCACAAGCGATCGCATGAGTTCCGGAAACAAACTGCACTCGCACGATTGCGGCTTCGCAACCCATAACTTCGGCAAAAACTTTATCTAAAGTTTCTCGTCCTAAATCATCGTGACCATAACCGCTGACACCAGCAAAATGGTGTGCGCCTACACGGTAATTACGAAACGCATCTAGCACTCGTTTCAGATTATGCTTGACCTGAGTGTCAATACCAGAAAAAATTTCTAACAGTGCGTGTTCTGCTTGCCGCAGCTGTTCCAAGCTGTTCATTAGTTCCTCGTTTACAAAAAATTATAAATATGCGGATTTTCAGATCGCGCAGATTCGGCCGAACAATTCCAATTTAGGTTACTGCATGACAATCGCTACCTTAACTAAACCTCAAATCAACTGGGTTAATACCCTGTTTTTCATTGGTCTGCACATCGGTGCTTTGTTTGCCTTTGTTCCTAGTAACTTTAGCTGGAAGGCAGTTGGCGTGGCTTTCTTTCTGTACTGGGTGACTGGTGGTTTAGGAATTACCTTAGGATTTCACCGCCTTGTTACCCACCGCAGTTTTCAGACTCCCAAATGGTTGGAGTATGTTTTGGTCTTTTTCGGGACACTCGCTTGTCAAGGAGGACCAATTGAATGGATAGGGACACATCGTATCCATCATTTGCACTCAGATACTGAACCCGATCCCCATGATTCCAATAAAGGCTTCTGGTGGAGCCACATCGGTTGGCTGATTTATCAATCACCCGCTCAAGCTGAAATTCCTCGCTTTACCAAAGACATTGCAGGAGATCCAGTTTATCAGTTTTTACAGAAATATTTTATTTTTATCCAGATTGCTCTGGGTTTAGTACTGCTACTTCTGGGTGGCTGGTCGTTTGTTGTTTGGGGAATTTTTGTTCGCATTGTCTGGGTTTACCATTGCACTTGGTTAGTAAACAGTGCTACTCATAAATTTGGCTATCAAAGCCATGATTCTGGCGATCGCTCAACTAACTGCTGGTGGGTAGCCTTACTAGTTTTCGGTGAAGGCTGGCATAATAATCACCATGCTTTTCAATATTCCGCTCGTCATGGGCTGGAATGGTGGGAAATTGATTTAACTTGGATGACAATCCAATTACTACAAGCATTTGGTCTGGCTACTAATGTAAAGTTGGCTCCAACGAAAATTAGTTAGAAGCCTCGCCGGAGACTTGAAAAGCTCCGGTTAGGAGTTAGAAGCCTCACCGGAGACTTTGAAAGCTTGGGTTATAAGTTAGGATGTCTACTTTTTTTAACTAATAACTTATCATTTCTAACTCCTAACTTTTTAAAAAGCTATTTACGGGTGCGCTTGTATAGGTTAGGTTGCTATAATCCGAGACGCTAATATTAAGCAACTTTGCGGCAAGTTATTTTTGATGACTTGGTGGAGGAGTTTGTTGTATTTCAGGTGTTCATGACTACATCAATAATTAAGAGCCAGAAACTAAGTGACGAGCCTGCAAATTCTGACTTCAGGCTCAAAGATATTATCAAAACCCTGCCACGGGAATGTTTTGTACAAAGCCGTCGCAAGGCTTGGACACAAGTAATACTCAGTGTATTGGCAGTTGCTTTGGGCTATTACAGTCTGAGTGTCACTCCTTGGTTTCTTTTGCCTCTAGCTTGGATTTTTACGGGTACTGCTTTAACAGGTTTTTTTGTAATCGGCCATGATTGTGGTCATAGGTCATTTGCCAAACGTCGTTGGGTAAATGATTTGGTGGGGCACTTTTTTATGACGCCGTTAATTTATCCTTTTCACAGTTGGCGGATAAAACATAATTATCACCATACTCATACCAACAAAATTGATGAGGACAATGCTTGGCATCCAATCAGCCCAGAAGTGTTTGAAAGTTGGGATAAAATCCAACAGTCTGCTTTTGAGTTGTTCATTCGTAAACGCTTCTGGTGGGTAGGTTCCATTGGACATTGGGCAGTTGTGCATTTTGATTGGCGGAATTTCAAAACGAAAGACCAATCGAGTGTCAAGCTTTCTGTAGCTGTGGTAGTATTATTTGCTGCGATCGCTTTCCCGATCCTAATTGCCACCACAGGTATCTGGGGATTTGTCAAGTTTTGGCTAGTGCCTTGGCTGGTGTACCATTTTTGGATGAGTACTTTTACCATCGTTCACCATACTGCTTCAGATGTTCCTTTTGTCGCAGCAAGCAAGTGGAATGAGGCTCTAGCTCAGTTATTTGGTACTGTTCATTGCGATTATCCTCGTTGGGTAGAAATCCTCTGCCACGATATCAATGTTCATGTCCCTCATCATATTTCCACCGCTATTCCTTCTTATAATTTGCGGCTAGCTTACAGCAGCATCAAAGAAAATTGGCAGCCTTATTTGCATGATGAATGTCAGTTTTCTTGGTCTTTAATGAAACAAATTACAGACCAATGTCAACTGTACAAAACCGATGTCGGTTATCGGACTTTTAACGAATATTACGCAGAACGATAAATAAGGTTTCTAACTTGATTGACGCTCTTGAAATCAATGAGAGCGTTTATCTTTGTGCGTGTTTAAATAAAATCTGGCAATTCTTGACTTACTAAAATTGTTAGGTAAATTGCCATACATTATTCTCTTAGATGTTAAGAGACGTAGTATCCTGGGCATACTAGTGAAATCAAAAGAAGTATTGACTTGATGTTTCTTTTGTCTTACGTGTTAAGACGATCTTGCCTTAAATAAACTTCCGATTTCTACAACATAAAGAATCTAGTGCAATCAAATATCATCACACTCAACGCTCCTCACAGTTGTGAATCATCTGGGCATACTACCAAACTGCCTTTTACTCTTCAGGATTTAAAAGCTGCAATCCCTGCTGAATGTTTTCAGCCAAATGTGACAAAATCACTATTTTACTTCTTTCGTGACATCCTGATTATTGCTCTGCTGTATGCAGTTGCTTCTCACCTGGATTCTTGGTTTTTCTTTCCGATTTTCTGGTTAATGCAAGGGACGATGTTTTGGGCTTTGTTTGTAGTCGGACACGACTGCGGACATCAATCTTTTTCTAAGCAGAAATGGTTGAATGATTTGATTGGACATCTTTCTCACACCCCGATACTTGTTCCTTATCATGGTTGGCGAATCAGTCATAGAACTCATCATAAAAATACCGGTAATATCGATAACGATGAAAGCTGGTATCCTGTAACCGAATCACAGTATAAGGAGATGCCTCTAGTACAAAAGATAGGTCGATATTATGCTTTTCTATTGGCTTATCCTGTGTATTTATTTCAGCGTTCTCCTAATAAGCAAGGTTCTCACTTTTTACCCAGCAGCCCACTGTTTAAACCATCAGAAAAATGGGATGTAATTACTAGTACTGTTCTTTGGATTGGTATGGTGGGTTTGCTGGCCTTCCTGACCTATCTATGGGGTTGGATGTGGTTACTGAAGTATTACGCTGCACCTTACATTGTGTTCGTAATTTGGCTAGATTTAGTCACATTCTTGCACCACACTGAACCAGATATCCCGTGGTATCGTGGAGAAGATTGGACTTTTTTAAAAGGTGCGATTTCGAGTGTTGACCGTGATTATGGTTTGATTAATCATATCCATCATGATATCGGTACTCATGTTGCTCACCACATATTCCTTAACATCCCCCACTACAATTTGCTGAAAGCGACTGAGGCGATAAAACCAGTGATGGGTGAGTATTTCCACAAATCAGAGGAACCAATTTGGAAATCATTATGGAATTCATGCGTGAACTGCCATTTTGTACCCGATACTGGAAGTAAGGTTTACTACACATCTAACAAAAAGTTAGCTCAACGCTAAGGTTGAGATTTATGACTTCTTAAACAAGTCAGAAGATTGTATTTTCAGTTGTCAGTTGTTAGTCTTTTATAATACTAACTACTGATAACTCTCTGAAGAAGATGAATTTTTATAAAAGTTGTATTAAAGATTAAGTAAAATAGCTCAAGCTAACTTCTATTTTGTAGGCGATCGCACATTACATTATTTTTACTGAAACTCTGTTAAAATTTGCGCATACTCAGCTTCGGCAAACCTTTATTGAATAAAAATTCATTAAGTTCCAGGCTGTAGGTCATTAAAATACAGAGGTAAAATAAAAAAAGATAAATCGCACTCAACCAGCCTTATTTGGGCTTATAACCTTATGGAAAGCTATTTTTGCTATTTTTATATTGACTCTTGCACTTACAGTGGGTAAATACTAGCATATCTGTGGGCACAGGTAATATCTGATTAAATCTACCCTAACACCAATGAAAAACTTGTGTTCAAAGTACTTTCGACTCTATTCAAGAGCGGTTAACTTTATTTGCATCTAGTTACTTAAGTCAATTTCCTGCTAGGGTTATAAATCAGCAGACACTATACTATAGACAATTTACCTAAAACCCTTTTCAGATTTTAAATTCAGAGGTATCAATGATTATAACTAATTTTAGCAAACAAAGAAATGAATTAAATGAACCTAAAATACTCAAAGCTAAACCACACTGGCAAGGGCAAAACTTGAGCGATACTGCTATCAAAGGTAAAGATACCAAGATGCGAGATACTGCACCTGATAGTTCCATATTTAATACCTTGAATCGCGGTCGAGTTGCTATTTTTATTGATGGCTTAAGCCTATTTCATACAGCTTTACAACTCGGCATAGAAATTGACTACGTTAAATTGCTTTGTCATTTAACCAACGGTTCGAGACTTTTACGTGCTTTTTTCTATACTGGGGTCGATCTCACAAATGAGAAGCAACAGGGTTTTTTACTGTGGATGCGTCGTAATGGCTATCGTGTAGTGGCAAAAGATCTGGTTGTGTCAGCAGATAATTTTAAAAAATCAAATCTGAACGTAGAAATTGCTGTAGATATGATCACTCTAGCTCCTTATTATGATACTGCGGTATTAGTTAGTGGAGATGGAGATTTAGCTTATGCTGTGAATGCTGTCAGCAGAATGGGAGTTAGGGTGGAAGTCGTTAGTCTACAAACGACGACTAGCGAAAGCTTAATTGATGTTGCTGACTGCTTTATTGACCTAGATAGTATTAAAACATACATTCAAAAAGATTCTAATCTTGGTTATAGTTACCGAACCCCGACAAATTCAAACTTTTAAAGTCAGAAGACATGGGGACTGAAGAAGATGAGGGAGCAGAGAAGATAATTCTTAACTTCTAACTCAGCACTCTCCATGCCCAATGTCGCTGCATCTTTATAAATCTGCGTATTTCATTTGATGCTAATTTAGATGGATATTTTAATAGTTGAAGATGAAGCAGAAATTGCTCATTTAATCCAACTCTCTTTAGAAAAAGAAGGATTTTTCTGCCGTATTAGTCGTGATGGCATGAATGCTTTACGGATGTTTCAGGAGCAAACACCCGATCTAATCATTCTAGATTTAATGATTCCTGGTTTGGATGGGCTGGAAGTTTGTGCCAGAATTCGCCAGAAACCAGGTGCAAAAGATCCTTACATTTTGATGCTCACCGCTAAAGGCGAAGAAATCGATCGCGTAATTGGTTTATCTACTGGTGCTGACGATTACATGGTAAAGCCCTTTAGCCCCAGAGAGTTAGTAGCCAGGGTACGGGCGCTATTACGGCGTAGTCTCCGTCAAGGAGGACAACATCAAGTCAGTCGTACCCAACACTTTATAGTAGATGTAGACCAGCGTACTGCCAGTCGGCAGATGAATTCTCAGCAACCAGAAATTCTGGATTTAACTACTCTAGAATTTAATTTGCTGACCACCTTTGTCAGTAATCCCGGTCGAGTTTGGAACCGCACCCAACTAATTGACAAACTTTGGGGAGATAACTTTTTTGGTGATGAACGCGTAGTGGATACTCATGTAGCCCGGTTGCGAAAAAAGATTGAACCCGACCCGGCAAATCCCACTTTTATTAAAACTGTTGTTGGGGTTGGCTATAAGTTTGAAGACTCGGCGATGAGTTAACAAGTAAAAAGTAAAAATAACTAAGTAAAAAGAAATACTGGATTTTTCTTTGTTTTTGCTTTTAACTTTTTACTTTAAGTGAAGTGACGGTGAGTGTTATGAAGATGGGGCTGAGAGGACGACTATTTTTTTCTCACTTAGTAGTAATGATAGTGGGAGTAGCTAGTCTAGTTATTATCAGCAGAATTTCTTCCCCTCGGTTGTTTGTCTTGCATTTGGAACGACTGGAAAATCAAGGGTTTGATTTAATTGATGTCCGTACTGAATTGGTGGCAGGATTTGAAATTGCTTGGCAGCGAAGCACCATTTGGTCAGTTTTAGTCGGTAGTACAGCTGCTGGAGGATTGAGTTACTGGGTGTCTAGAAGGATTATGCGGCGGTTGACCGAGATGGAACAAATCACCCAAAAATTTGCTGCTGGTCAGATGGATGCACGATTACCGATGTCTGATATTCCAGAACTCAATGGATTAGGTGCTAGTTTCAACCGGATGGCAGCTAGTTTAGAAGGGGTGGAAGTGCGACGACGAGAAGTGATTGGAGACATGACCCATGAACTACGTACACCGTTAACAGTTGTGCGCGGTTATTTGGAAGAACTGGCTGATGGGGAAATTGAAGCGTCTCCAGAAATTTATCGACGTTTAGCAAAAGAAACTAGGCGCTTAGAGCGGTTGGTGAATGATTTACAAGAACTGTCGAAGGCAGAAGCTGGTTATCTGCCTATTAATATACAGCGGATAAATTTGCGCCCGTTGTTAGAGTCGTTAGTAGAAAAATTTACTGACCAGTTGTTGGAAGATGGACCAGTTCTGTACTTGGAATGTCCGTCTGTACTGCCTCCTGTATTGGCAGATATCGATCGCACAGAACAGGTGTTGGTTAATCTGCTTGGTAATGCAGTGCGTTACACTAACGAAGGCTCAATTACTATTGGTGTTGAGCTTGAACCATCTAAACTCTGGATTGCGGTTAAAGATACAGGTATTGGTATCGAAAGAGAAAATTTGCCCCATGTGTTTGAGCGCTTCTGGCGAGCTGACCAATCGCGCGATCGCCATTCCGGAGGTACTGGTATTGGCTTAACGATTTCCCGGCGTTTGATTGAATTACAAGGCGGTCAGATTCAAGTAGAAAGCGAGTTCGGAATTGGCAGTACGTTTCGTTTTTTTCTGCCTTTAGCTTGAGTCAAACATATGAAATACAAGAAATTGACATCAGCTAGTCACGGCTGTGTCATACCTAATTGCTAGGTTGGAAGTATCTAAAATCTTGATTTTTGAAGACGCGAGATTTGGATATTGTATAGAAGATAATGCTGATTTTGCATTTTTGATTGTATGCCTAATTTCGTTCTGGCTGCTTTCTTGGTTAGTTTACTCACTATATCTGGTTACGCTGCGATCGCCTACTTGTTTCCTCAAAATCGTTCTCCCGATTGAGCAAGTGCCATTGGTATCTTTGGTTGGGTCTTGTTTTTGATTTTTTCTACAACTACTGATGATGAAAAAGATGTGTGTATTAGGAAAAAGTGTTAGCGATCGCCACAAACTTTTTCAAGAATTTCACTTAATTGTTTGTCTGAATATTTACTAAACTCTCAATTATCAAATTTGTTATTAGTACAGAATATAGAATGCAAAATAGTGTAATAATTCTCTAAAATCAGGCAACAGATTTACACCCCCAAACCTACACTAAATCTGACTTTCTTAATTACGAATTGGTATAACTCGCTCCTGATAAAAGTATGTTATAACATTGTACGGATAATGTTTGGTGAATTTCATATCACTTCAGGAGTACCCAAAGTGAATCAGATAAAATTAAGTTTGACCATTGCTTACTTATTAATGACATGCTATTTTTTGATTAATTGGTTAAGATTTTCCCTACATCATCCTACTTCGGCTCCAGAAAATAAATTTTTGTCGGTTGTGATTTTGGTCACAACTATCTTTTGGCCTTTGATGATTTTCATGTCTGGTTTAAAAATATTCAAAAATAAGGGAATAGACATTAATAAACTAATTCATATTATTTTAACGATATTCATATTTAGTATTTCTTACTATCTGACTTCTCTTAATAAATAGGAATTTTGCCAAAAGTTGCTATGATATAACGCCTCTTGATTATATTAATTTAAGTTAGTTACTAAAAAATTGATGATTGCTAAAATAATTTTCAAAGTTCATATTTACATTTTGAAAGCTGATTTATGTAAAACATTTTTATTGGATAAAGTTGTAGCTCAGGCGTTATTGAGATATATAAAGAGAAGTCCAAGGCTTGGACTTCTCTGCACAAAATAGTACCTAACTTTAGTTGTTAGGCAGTCTGTTTTTCAATTTGGAATTTATTTACTAACGGCGTCTACCCGTACCAAATGAGCGACTGCCCGAAGAACGTCGGTTAGTGCCAAAACTACTGCCAGAATTGCGTTTGGTAGTACTAGATCTGCCAGAGGGTCGCAAGTCACTACCGCCAAAGCCAGAACCAGAGGGACGGCTATTACGTGTTGTAGGACGTGGTGTATTGCGTATATTTGAACTACCAGGGTATGACCTTCTAATCGTCCCTGTACTGCGGAAAGCAGTGCGATTTCTCACTGCTGCGGGTGGTTCGTTATAGCGAGTTCGATAGCTTTGAACTGCTTGGTCATAACTACCGCCATATCCACCGTAACCAAGCAGTCCTCCTGATTGATAGACAGGGGGCACATAGTACTGGGGTCTAAATAACAGACTACCAATAGCTTGACCCGCCAAACTACCTGCAACAGACCCAGCAAACGGTGACCAGAAGCTATTTTGTTGACGGACTACAACCGTCTCTTGTCTTCCTGTTTCGGGGTTAGTTCTGTTCTCAGTAACATTGTGGACGTAGGCAATTTTAAAATCTTCTGTGAGATATAAACTTGGCTGTCCATTTTCTACTTTCAGATAAGTTTTTTTACCTTGCTTAATTTCGTCATCAGTTAGCCGTGCCATTTGCAAATTTTCAGTTGCAAAGGTTGGGGGTGTGTTATTGAGTAAAAACAGGCTGTACTGCCCAGTTGCATCGTCATAGGTAACTTGTTGGATTTGATACTGTCCATCACTTAATCTGGTGGCAGTCGAGGTTTGGCTAACATTCCTAGCTGGAGGATTAGCTTGCTCTCGCCCTCCGCAAGCTACAGTTGTCAGACACAAACTCAGGGCTAAAAAAACGACTGTAAATTTACGTACTATGGTCATGATCGTTGGATTATTGTCCTATCTCTGAGCTTAACAATTACTTGATGTGAGCAGTAAGTAGGGACTACCCAACATATTACAAAGGAACCAACTCAGGATAATATTCCAACAGTTGATCGCTAGTCAGTTGATCGCCTAACTGTGCTGGCGAAAAATGTACTTGCACTGCCCGTAGTTTACGTTTGTAATGCAAATTGATTAAGGCTTTCAATCCTTCCTTAATTGCCTGAACGGTAGAAAAATCGGTTTCCAATTCTGGTACTTCTCCTTCATAAGCTACTGTAATCATCACAATGACGTTGCGAGTTACAGGTGCAGATAAAGGTTCGTTAAATCCAGAGTCAGAACTGTAATCTGGTTCGCTGAGATATCTTTGGGCGGAGTCAGTAAATAATTCATTGATGTAATCTCCCGCTTCGCCTTCATCCCAAAATACATCTCCTTCATTGGCAGCAGAAAGCCAATACTCATCGTATTGCAAAAGAGTTTGAGACAGTTCTACCAATGCTTCTCCCAAAACTTCTAAGTCGCCATCAGCATCGATCGCATCCCGACCAGCACTATTTAATACTCCTAAAATTGGTGCTACCTCACCTCCCCCTAAGTGTAGAAACAGGCGAAAGACTACATAGCGAGTCCGACCAATCATTCTATTAAATGAATCGCGCATTTTTCCTCCAATTTTTTATTGGTCATTGGGCATTAGTTATTGGTCATTTGTCCAATAATACTTAATATCCCATGTACCATGCTCCATGCCCAATAACTAATGACTAATATAGTGAAACCCTTTGACAAAATCTATAACCATATTTAACGAAGGTAATATATATTTGGTTGATTCGCTAGAGAGGTCATCAAAAACTGAAGGATTAATAGAAGACCGATTAATAAATCTTTTTCCAAAGCTGGGATTGTCATGCACAATCAAAGTCTGAGCGCTGGAATTTGTTAAAATTATTTGGGTTGGAGCTTTACAAAAATTTAACTTGGCAGCTACTTCGATATTTTTTTTCATTTCTTTGATGATTGTAGCTTTATTGATAACTTGCTCTAGAAGCATATTTAATTGTTTGAGCATATACGGCGACTTGAGAAATGTTAAATCTGGATTTTGAACAACTTCAGTGTTAATCATTTCCACCATTTGAGAAATATTTTTTTGGGTAGATACCGCATCTAAAAAGGGAAGGATTGCAATATAAGCAGTGGGAAATAATGCTTCGTCGCTATCTACACGAAAGGTGAAAATAGTCCGACGACGCCCACTTTCCATGCTTGGAGGTTGTTTTAGTCCCCGGTATTCCTGAGCAATTTGGTAGTAAGCGCCAGCAAGAGCAAAGTTAGCTTCGTGTTCTAGAGCTGCATCAACAATAATCCGAATTGTTGGCGGTGTTTCATTAAAAAAATCTCGCGAATCTTCGGAATGGAATTTTTGGATAATTGAGCGATCGCCACTGGGGCTAAGGTCAACCCATTCACAAGTCATACCTTCGGTTTTTAAACCAAATCTGGAGGTGGCGTAAAGTTTTGCACCGGTTAAAGTTGCACCGGTTAAGTCAGCACCAATCCATTCTGCTCTAATCAATTTGGCTTGAGTTAAATTCGCATGTACTAAACTGGTATTCGTTAAATTGGCATTGCTTAAATCTGCACCAATTAAATTTGCGCCGCTCAATTTTGCTCCGCTCAAATCTGCCCACCGGAGATTCGCCCCGCTCAAATCTGCCCACCGGAGGTTCGCCCCGCTCAAATCTGCACCGCTGAGGTTAGCATGGGTGAGATTTGCCTGTCTGAGTTCGGCATCTCGCAAATTTGCGCCGGTAATATCAGAACGACTCAAATCAGTAGCGTTTAAGTTAGCCATTTCTAAGTTAGCTCCTGTGAGAAAAGCACCTCTCAAAACAGCTTCACTCAAGTTAGTATTACGGAGATTGGTTTGGCGCAGAGTCCCCTCTCGCAGATCGGCACTGGTGAGGTTAGCCTCGAATAAATCGGCACGACTAAGGTCAGCGCGAATTAACTCGGCGCGGATCAGCGAAGCTCCCCTGAGTTGAGCGCGACTGAGATCTGCTCGAATTAAATTCGCTACGTTGAGACTGGCGTTGTTCAGGATGGCGCTACATAGATTTACACCACTCAATCTTGCTACATTCAATTTGGCATTGCTCAAGTTAGCTTCACTGAGATTTGCACCACTGAAATTAACTACACTTAAATTAGCATTGCTCAGATTCACGCCACTGAGTTTAGCCCCGCTCAGATTGGCTTCAGAGAGTTCAATTCCACTAAAGTTTAAGACTCCTACCGCGTATTGTTCCAGCAATTCCTCTACACTCATTGATGCTACCTCTGGGATGCCAACTTTATATAGTTGTAAAGTCGTAAAAAATGAAATGTCAAAATTAAGCAATGAATATTGGAATTTTTGGACTGGGATTGATTGGCGGATCTTTGGGTTTCGATTTGCGATCGCAAGGACATCATATCTTGGGAGTTAGTCGCCGTGAATCCACCTGCCAAAAGGCAGTCACCCTTGGCAGTGTCGATCGCGCATCAATCGAACTGAGCTTGTTGGCAGAAGCAGAAGTTGTATTTATTTGTACGCCTTTAGCACTTATTGTGCCCCAATTTACACAATTAATTCCTTATTTGTCTTCCACTACAGTTGTGACTGATGTCGGTTCGGCGAAAGCGCAAATAGTCAAAGCTATTTCTCCGCTTTGGGATAATTTTATCGGTGGTCATCCAATGGCGGGAACAGCAGATAGTGGGATAGAAGCTGCACAGCGGCATTTATTTGTTGGTAAACCTTATGTACTAACACCCTTAACCACAACACCAACTACTGCAATCACAATTGTCGAAGAAATTGTGCGATCGCTGGGGACGAATATCTACCATTGTGAACCAGAACAACATGACAGGGCTGTGAGTTGGATTTCTCATTTACCTGTGATGGTCAGTTCTTCGTTGATTGCTGCTTGTTTGAGTGAAACTGACCCAGAGGTTCTGCAATTAGCCCAAAAGCTAGCTAGTTCAGGTTTTCGGGATACCAGCCGTGTGGGTGGTGGGAATCCAGAGTTGGGGGTCGCGATGGCACGCTATAATCGCCAAGCACTGCTGTTGTCGCTGCATCAGTATCGCCACAATCTCGACGAGTTGACTAACTTAATTGAGCAGGAAAATTGGGCAGTTTTAGAGTCAAAGTTTAAATCAATGCAACAGGCACGACCTAATTTTGTTGAGTAGTGGTAATAGAGTACGTTACGCTATTGATAACGCACTCATTACTACATTTGGTAAATTAATTGCTGATTTGTTGTGAATGCTTTTTCAAATAGTTGATTTCTGTAAATTTTTCAAAATAAACAATGGTAGAACGCCCAATCAAAAAATCAGAACGTCAGTCCCAACCAAGTACTGACAACAATTTGGAAAATTTGGATTCCATACCTCCTGTTGAATCCAAACCTAAAAGCTCAAAACCAGATCGTAATCGCTCGTCTGGTAAAGGAAAAAAAGGCTCCTTTGCAGATGAAAACAAACAACCTGTTAATCCGGCGCTAATGCGCGGGCCAAAACCTGTTAGACCCCCAGCCAAAGTTAAAACAGAAGTTGAAACTGAATCTGAGCCTAGCTCTGAGGAGTCTGAAGATTAATACCAATTCTCTGTAACGATGCACTAAATAAAATATTGCCACTTTACGCCTTACGCCTCTGCGTGAGCTTAATTAGCTAAAATATTAAGTGCAGCTTCATTAAGAAATGGTATAACTTCTTGCACAAGTCTTTATCACCAGAAAGACAGTTATCTAGAAGGCAGAAGGTAGCTATGTTTACAGGTTTTTTAGCGTGGAAATATAACTACCTTCATGACGAATTATAATTGAGAATTCGGAAGTCAGAATAGTTGAAAATCGAATAAATTATGATTATTTAATTTACTAGATATATTAGATTTTTAAGCAATTGAGACTATAATTTTGAGTTTTAAACTTAAATACACTAAGGTATGATGCTCAAGAATTGTATAAATATATACTTACTATTGAAGGTATTGAGTATCTATTATTGAATGCGAGCAAATAATTTGAAAAATGATTGAGAATATATAGATTGCAAAAATCTAGATTCAAAAATTTATTTCTAGTCTAAAAGTTCAACTCAGATAATTAATACTTTATTTTTATTATTATGAATATTCATGAATAAAAATTATGTTAAGTCAATTATTGACGATTAAAAAAGCACTGAATAAGCGTAGTGAGACATATTTGTTAATAGCGATCGCCTTTGCTATAGTCATAGTTTTAGAATACATAACACCACCTGAGTACGTATTTGGTTACCTCTACACAGGGACGATTTTGTTAGCAGATTCTCGATTAAATCAAAGAGCAGTATTCGGTGTCACCCTTGCAGCTACAGGATTAACATTATTAAATTTGTTTGTCCCAGGAGGAGAAATGATTAATCTTCCAACATTGGCAAACAGATTAATTGCAGTCGTTGCACTCGTGGTAACTGCAACTTTAAGCGAACGCAACCGCTACAACAAAGAAGCGATCGCTTATACTCAAGCACAATTACGCTCCCAAGAACAACTAGCTGCAATGCGTGAAGATTTTATTTCTACCCTCACTCATGATTTGAAAACACCCCTATTAGGAGCAATTGAAACCCTACAATATTTTCAAAATGAGCAATTTGGTCAAGTCACATCAATGCAATCAAAAGTATTGCAAACAATGGCTCGTAGTCATCGCAGCACACTGCAATTAGTCCAAACTCTTTTAGATGTCTACCGCAATGATGCCGAAGGGCTGAAACTACAGATATCGCCTGTTAACTTAGTAACTGTGGCAGAAGAGATAATAGCCACCCTAACAGAACTAGCAAAAACACGTCAGGTTTATATTTCTCTGCACTATGGCGAATCAGACTTTCGCAGCTTTGTTTGGGTAAATGGTGATTCTTTGCAACTGGGGCGAGTTTTCACCAATCTATTGAGTAATGGCATTAACCATACTCCTCGTGGCGGTAAAGTGGAAGTAGTACTTGAAAGTTATTCTAGCGAGCAAGTGGTGAAAATACTCGATACTGGTTCCGGCTTTAACGAAGCAGAGTTACCCCACTTATTTGAAAGATTTTATCAAGGACATAGCGATCGCCATCTATTAGGATCGGGACTAGGGCTTTATTTAACCAGGCAAATAATTACAGCTCATGGAGGTACAATTTGGGCAGAAAATCGCTCACCACGAGGTGCAGTGTTTGGTTTCCGACTTCCTACCTGTCCGCCACCAGGGAGATGAGGAGATGAGGAAGATGGGGAGACAATGACCAATGATATTATGTCCGGTTGAAGACTTATCATTTAGAAGGCAGGGGAGCAGTTCTTGCTGGGGGAAAGAGGCTTTTGGGATTTTTGCACAAATGCGGTAATTATAAGTGATTAGCCGGACATGATATGACAAATGACAAATGACCAAAATCTTACTCGTTGAAGATGATGAATTATTTCGGCTTGGTTTACGGATGCGGTTGCAACAAGAAACTACTTTAGAAATTGTTGCAGAGGCAGAAGATGGAGAACAAGCTGTAGAATTAGCCAATCACTATGCTCTGGATTTAGTTTTATTGGATATTGGTCTACCAGGAATTGGCGGGATTGAGGCTTGCCGGCAAATCAAGCAAAAGCATCCGACTTTACCAATTCTTGTTTTAACATCTCGTTCCGAAAAACCCCTGATTTCACGGTTAATTGCTGCTGGCGCACAAGGTTACTGCCTCAAAGGTATTCCCGCTGATTCTCTGATATTAGCAGTGCGCTCGGTTGCAGCTGGGGCTTCTTGGTGGGATCAAACGGCAACAACAGAAATTAGAGCAGCTTTTGAGGGTAATTCTACGGCAGTGCTACCTATAAAAACTGACGAACCCGGAGAAAATCCCTTAACAAAGCGCGAACAAGAAATTTTAGCACTAGTAGCAGCTGGCAAAAGCAATCAAGAAATTGCTGAAATTCTCTACATTGCCCCTGGTACAGTGCGGGTTCATGTCCATGCAATTTTGCAAAAACTAGAAGTACGCGATCGCACTCAAGCCGCAGTCTTAGCTATCCAAAAAGGATTAGTCGCACCAGAATTGTTAATTAATTAAATTCATTTACATCGGGCTAGATGCTCAAGCGCATTTAAGTGTAAATACAGTTGCTTTTGCGTTTAAATGAGTATAGCTTGCTATTAAACTCTGAGTTTTTCTGGGGCATATTTAGTTAAAAAAAGATGAAAAATATTGCGATTTTATCCCAATTAAGAATAGATTTTATTATCAATTAAAATTTTGAGATAGAAGTGAGTAGCTCAACATTTAATACATATATAGATTAAAACTTGTAAAACATTTATTATTTTAAAATGATGAATAACTTTTTTGAGTAAAGTTTTTGAGGGCATATTTAATGACTATTTGGGTAAATGAGCAAATAGATCCGTCTGGGATGATTCATGCTTGTATTGCTTGTTGTGACGAATCTCAAGCCAAAGATTGTCATCATTCCTTTGAGAATAATTTGACACAGGCGCAAAAAGCAGCAGGTTGGGTAGCGCGATTACGCACAGTTGATTCTTGGGATGAGGTGCCAGTCAATTCTTTAAAACTAAATTAATTGATGGCAATCTGATTTAGACATCACCTGTAGTAGAAGCGATCGCTCTGTTATCGACTTGTTTATGGCATCAGGCGCAGATATTGATCATAAAATTGCAATTCTTCGCTGATTTATTTTTCTGCAACCTAAATTATACTAAAAATCAACCCAGCAAATCTGATTAAAACAGGTTAAGAAAGTAGAAAAATCAGATTAAAAATCTCAAATTATTCTTAACTACTCCCACTGAGACGAATCTATTATATAACTTTGATGATTTTTCTGAACTATTAAGAGTTATCATCTATACCGGAGATTAAATTAAAAAACTTGCAAAAACCGAATCAATTTAGTGAACTATCCCAAAGTTTACACTTCGGAGCAAGGCTATCCCATTTATTTAGTTGGCGAAACGGGACAAGCGGTTCAAATTACAATTCATCCCCCCAGTCAATATATCTGTGCCAACTGCGAACGGATATTACCAGATTGGAAACAACAGCCATTTTTACGAGTAGTGATTGTTTTACAGCAATCGCGTTATCAATTATTGGAAAAGACGGCAGAAGTAGAGACAGAGAAACAACGCTTGCGAGAAAAGTTTATGATTTTTGGCTGCGATTTAGCCTTTAATCTGCGCGATTGGGGTTATTTAACAGACTTAATCGACCCTCGTACAGGCTATCCTTTATTATCCCATCCCGGAGCAATTCCTCACGACGACGCAGCAGTTGTTCAAGCTTTACTCAACTATCCTGTAATTAAAAATCAATGCCGTGTGTTAATTCATCCCCAATGGGGTACAGCAGTTTATCCTAGCATTTTGATATCACAAGCTCCGCCAATTGTAATCGAATGGGTTATTAAAGGTATAGCTGTGATACATAGGTGGAAAGAAATTGATTATTAGTTATTAGTCATTGGTCATTCCCCGTGTTCCCACGTCCTTGCGTCTTCCTATCTCTCTATCCCCCTGATCCTTTCAGATATATTGGAAATGAAAAGAATAAAAAACAAGCATCATAGAATCCGTGTCTCGAAACAACTTATTCCAAGAAGTTAGGACAGTAGGTGATCACCCCTCAGCATTATAAAACTAAACTTTTAGTTACCAATTTCGTAGATAATTTGTTTTATTTCTTTATCAATCTCATGTTCATTCATTAAAGCAGATAGCCACGCACCATCTCGCTCTTTTCTGAATCGCACACCATATTCTTGACATACCATATCTAGTAATAAGTCCCCTGGAACTATATCCAACTTGCTTAATGACCATACCTTATTTACAGCTTCAGATTGTTCCGTGTGAATAAGTTCCAGTTTTTCTTTTTCTTGCTCCAGTTGTTCAATTATTCGCTGTATTTCATCGCCTACTCTGCTTACAATTGTAGTCTCTTGATATTCTTCAAATAATTGTTTAATAGATAGGTAAATTGGTTTACAAACAAACTTAGCAATCCTTTTATCAATAGCAAACTGCTTTAGTTTTTCTGCACATTTTTCCATCGTTTCTTTTATAGAATACTCAGTTGGTAGTTCTTGAATAGTTTGATTGACAGAATATTTTTTCTTATAGTTAATAAACTCAATAATTGTTCTAGGACATAGTAAATAGTTTTCTATCTCTCTCTTTTTTAAGACTTTAAGAGTACCATTTTGACTAAGGGTTTTATGAAATTTACTAATTTCAGAGTCTTCCCTCTCATCTCTATCCATAATAAACCACATCTTTACCTGGCGCTTTGTTAAAAAGGATAGTGTTGCTTCTGCTGCAAAGTTTGCGAAGTTACGTACACCACCCATGAGAATAAAGCCAACATTAGATTGGCTGAAATTAACTCCCAACGTAGATGCCCACTCACGAAAAATCTCTTCATCAGATTGACCTTCAACAAATACCAGACGATCAAACATGAAAAGAGAACTTAAACGGATACCTAGTTCTCTGGGAACTTGAGTTTCAACTTCCTCAACGTCTAAAAGTTGAATCTGTGTTGATTTAGGTTTTGAGACAAGATAAACATTTTTCATTTCAGCAGTATCAAGAAAATTTGTTGAATGAGTTGTAACAAACACTTGACAGTCTGAACTAACACGCTTAAGATATCTCATCATAGTCATTTCAAGAGCAGGATGTAAATGTGTTTCAGGCTCTTCGACTCAAAGAATATTCGGTCTTTCAAATTCAAAATCAAGAATCAGACGTAGTGCTTCTCTAATTCCAGAACCATTCATTTGAACTAAAAAGTTATCTACATCTAACTCAGCTGTCGTTTCACCTCTTATAGATAGAGAGTCACTTTCAAACACATCTATTTGCACACCTAGTAGTGCTGCCACAGTCTCTTGAATACTTTGAAGAATTTTTGGCCCTCCTCTCCGTACTTTTAGCGACAAAAGCCTTTTAGCTTCCTCTTTTCCTATTTGCTTACGCTGTTCTGTAAGATAAAGAACTTTCATTGAAGATATTTGTTCCAAAAGATTTTGTACATAGTTAGGAATAGAAGATTGTTCTCCAGCAAATGTACCAACTTTATTTATTAAAGGTTCTTTTTTTATAGCTAAAGCTTCTTCCTTACTTCTAGAAGCAAGTGTATTAATTTCGCTTTTCAAGTCATCCAAGGAAGTTGACTCACCAATCCTAGATTCTAGCTTTTGAACAAGCTCATCATTAACTTCATCAGAACTGTAACGTCTACTAAAAAATGAGCGTAATGGTAAGTGTTCACGACCATCGGCTCGAATTACTCGTTGAAAAGTTCTTAAATCATCAATATTTATGGAAAGCAGTAACTCTGATTCTTTATTACGTTGGTAAGAGCGTGAGAATTTATTGTAAAGTTCTAAAGCAGCATTTTCATTTGCACTAAAAATAATTCTTTCAATATCAGTAGTTTTAACTCCTGGTTTTATTGTGCCACCCAAAATAATTTTTTTAATAAAACCAAAATAATTCGGCGTTGGATTAATATTAAGAGTTGCAGATAGCCGTAAAGATGAATCAATACCCTCAACAGCATTTTTCATTTGTGGTACTTCTGTCACAATATCACTGATCAAAGTATCTCTTTCAGCAATAGAGAGAAAAAAAGTTAAAGTAATTTCTATTGGTAAATGAATCTCTCTTTCAAAGAAATCTAACTCCTTACCAACAGATGGGTTTAGAGTGATCACACTACCTCCCCTAATACATTTGAAAAAAGTATCTATTACTGAGAGGATATTGGACTTGCCAGAATTGTTCTTACCTATGAGAACATTAAAACCGCCACAGTTAATAAGCTCACCACTGTCAATGCTCCGAAACCTTTTAACGCTTACTGACTCAAGCTTCATAGAAGTATAACTTTAGACATAACAGATTCATTTTATAGTATAAATGTTCTTCAGTGCAATCACTGATATTGAGAGATAGTTATTGAACGAAATACGATCTGTGTGTACGAGGATAAGCTAGCTGTGCAGCTACATCCGAATGAGAACTGCTAATCTCCCTCTATCGCATCAGCTATTTTTCGGTCGCCGCAATTGCTTGGAATTAATCGGGCCAAGAATTTTATTGAGGTCGCGCAACTGCTCAGCTGTACCCATACAGATTAGACGGTCTTGAGACATTAACATTGTATCGCCCGTGGGGCCACCGATTAAAGTACCATCAAGGCGGCGAATTGCCAGAACTAATGCCCCAGTTTGCGATCGCAATCTCGCTTTTTGTAAAGTTTGACCGACAAAAGGACAAAAAGCTGGTTCGAGTAAAAATTCTTCCATATACAACTGGCGATCTGCGCCTGCCAGAATCCCATCTACAAAGTCCAAAACTTGCGGTCTGAGAGCCGCAGCAGCCATGCGCTTCCCTCCAGTAATATAGGGGGATATCACTTCATCTGCACCACCGCGTTGTAATTTCACCAAAGCTTCTTCTGTACTTGCGCGAGCGATCGCCCGAATTTCTGGATTCAGTGTTTTTGCTGATAAAACTGTGTATAAATTTTCAGCATCAGAAGGCAACGCTGCAACTAGGCAAATTGCCCTTTCAACACCAACTTTTAAAAGGGTATCATCTAGCGTTGCATCACCTTGGTATACTGTGTAACCTTCCACTTGTGCCCTTTGCACAGATTCTACCTCCGAATCAATGACTACAAAAGGTACACCTTCTGCCCGAAATTCCTTGGCAATTTGACGACCAGTCCGACTAAAGCCACAGATAATGTAGTGTTCTGACAAGGATTCCATTAATCGCCTCTGCTGTTGTAGTCGAATTCCTTGTTGAAAATAGCCTTGAATAATTGCTTCTGTAAATCTGTTGACAATGTAACCAATATTGACTACGCCTAACAAAATCAGGGCAATTGTAAATAACCGTCCTCGGTTACCGAGTGGGTGTGTTTCTCCATACCCCACTGTAGCTAAGGTGATCACAGTCATATAAGCTGCATCTTCCCATGACCAGCCCTCTATAATTCGATACCACAAAGTGCCAAAAAGGAAAACACCACCCAGAGCGATCGCTCCGGCCAATAATTCCTTTTGGATACGTTGATATTTTTGCTCAAGAGTTGAGAATGACGTATAAATAGTACTTTGGGCCTATATTTTAGAGTTTTGTACTAACTTTATAGTATTTAGCCTAATGAGCAAAGAGGACAAACAAACAAAGGGAAAACCCCAGAGATAAATTTAGTTTCAAATACATCCTTTTTGTCCATAGTTTTTTTAGTAGCAGAATTCTTGCGATCGCAACTCTCTTCTTCGCTCGCAGCAAGTGCGTTAGTATCAACATACTAGCTAGATTATCGACCAAAAAGCCGATACACACTCAAAGCTGGCGTAAAATGCTACGCACCCGTTAAAGCTGTTACACTTTACAAATTGCAAAGTCACTCATGGTCTTGACCGCTAACGGTTAACTGTCAACCGTTAACAGTCATTAAAAAGCATGGGGGAATCACAAAATAATCGAGCTTTAGGAAAATAAAAAGTAATTTTTTGCGATTTCTAGCAAACTAGTAAATAACTATATATATAATGAAAAACTTCCAGGAGGAGCGGTAGTGAGCTTACAAACTCTAGTTGAACAAACCACCATCCCCCCAGATTCAGGGTCTTTAACATCTAGTCAGTTTGATGCAGATAGCTTCGATGTAGCTGTCATGTCTACCTATGGACGGTTTCCCTTAGCTTTAGAACGGGGTGCTGGGTGTCGGGTTTGGGATACACAGGGCCGGGAATATTTGGATTTTGTGGCGGGAATTGCCACTTGTACTTTAGGACATGCCCACCCAGCTATGGTAGAAGCGGTGACGCGGCAAATCCAAAAGCTGCACCATGTTTCTAATTTGTACTATATTCCCGAACAAGGTGAATTGGCAAAATGGATCGTTGAACATTCCTGTGCCGATCGCGTCTTTTTCTGCAACTCCGGAGCTGAAGCTAACGAAGCAGCAATTAAACTAGCCCGAAAATACGCCCACACAGTATTAGACATTGAAAAACCGATTATTTTAACCGCCAATGCTAGTTTCCACGGACGGACTTTAGCAACCATTACCGCCACAGGACAACCGAAGTATCAAAAGTACTTCGATCCTTTGATGCCTGGATTTCATTACGTAAATTACAACGATATTAACTCTCTGGAACTGGCAATTAGCGAGTTGGATGAAGGCGATTATCGTGTAGCAGCAATTTTAATTGAACCATTGCAAGGCGAAGGCGGCGTGCGTCCGGGAGACATTGCTTATTTTAAAAAGCTACGGCAGATTTGCGACGAAACCGGAATTTTACTGATTTTTGATGAAGTGCAAGTTGGCATGGGTCGCAGTGGTAAGCTATGGGGTTACGAACATCTGGGTGTCGAACCGGATATTTTCACCAGTGCTAAAGGCTTAGGTGGCGGTGTCCCCATCGGTGCGATGATGAGCAAAAAATTCTGCGATGTTTTTCAACCAGGAGAACACGCTAGTACTTTTGGGGGAAATCCTTTTGTGTGTGGTGTAGCACTGAGTGTTTGCCAAACATTAGAGCGAGAAAATATCTTGCAGAATGTGCAAGATAGAGGCGAACAGTTACGAACTGGATTAAAAGCGATCGCTGCTAAATATCCTCATCATATTATCGAAGTTCGGGGTTGGGGTTTAATCAATGGTTTAGAGTTGCGAGCTGACATTGCGCTAACCGCAGCCGATGTGGTTAATGCTGCCATCAACGAAGGTTTATTGCTCGTACCAGCCGGACCAAAAGTCATCCGATTTGTGCCACCATTGATTGTCACAGAAGCCGAAGTAAATACTGCTTTGCAAGCTGTGGAGAAAGCACTAGCGATCGCCACAAAGTAGGTAATCTGCAAAATCTAGTAGTTCTTACTTGGATACAACACAACAGCAGTTGATGTGTTTCTAAATGTCAGTTTGAATGCCAACATCTTCAAGGTAGAGGGGAAAGTTTAATGAACTTTCCTCTTGCTATTTCTGCTTATTTTGTCTGATAAAACTTGTACAATTATCAAGGCGGTTTTTATTATCAGGTACTTCTTGGGTGTAAGATTTATCGACAGCAAAATTTTTCTATTTTGTGTTTTTCCATCCTTCATTTGTGGCTAAAATACCACAAGTTAGGCGCTGATATCGTGCAATAGATAACTTTTACCTCATGATTGGAGAGCAAAATCTTGGGAATAGAACTACGCAGTTTTGTGTTTCTCGACAGCCTGCAACCTCAACATGCAGCATATATGGGAACAGTAGCCCAAGGTTTCTTACCATTACCAGGAGATACATCGTTGTGGATTGAAATCTCACCTGGCATCGAAATTAATAAAATTACGGATGTAGCCCTAAAAGCTGCTTCTGTGCGTCCGGGAGTACAAGTAGTTGAACGTCTATATGGTCTATTAGAAGTTCATTCTGGCTCCCAAGGCGAAACGCGAGCTGCCGGTCAAGCCATTTTGGCAACATTGGGAGTCCGAAGAGATGAATGTCTCAAACCGCGTGTTGTTTCTAGTCAAATTATCCGCAACATCGATGCTTACCAAACACAACTTATCAATCGCACGCGCCGGGGACAGCTTCTATTAGCAGGGCAAACCTTATATGTATTAGAGGTAGAGCCAGCTGCTTACGCCGCATTGGCTGCGAATGAAGCAGAGAAAGCGGCGGCGATTAATATTCTTGAGGTGCAAGCTGTAGGCAGTTTTGGACGGCTTTACTTAGGTGGAGAAGAACGAGATATTCTAGCAGGTGCAGCTGGAGCCTTAGCTGCCATTGAAAGTATACCTGGTCGAAATCCTGAAAGTGGGCGTCAGGAATGAAGAGTGCTGAGTTACGAGTTTTCCCCTGCTTTCTCATCTTTGCAATCTCCCTTATCTCTCTGACTCCTCTACTTCCTAACTCATACCACGGGATTGGATGTCTTTTTTGAAAATTAGGGTAAAGTGTCGAAAACCGCCTGTATTATGCCTTTTAAAGTGTGTCTTAATTACAAATTACGAATTACGTAGCTTGCTTCTCGCCAAAGGCGAGTATTACGAATTAGTATCAGCACTGAGTTGATAAAGGAGAGAAAATGGCAAATCAAGAGCATCTGGTTTTACTCAAAACAGGTGCGGTTACATGGACTGAGTGGAGAAAGAAAAATCCCCAGATTCAACCTAACCTCAGCGCCGCGAACCTCCAAGGAGATAACCTCAGAGGTGCAGACCTCCAAGGGGTAAACTTGAGCAAGGTAGATTTAGCTAATGGTTTACTGGTGCGGGCAAACCTTAGCAATGCTGAACTCAGTGGTGCAAACCTCTACAAAGCCTTGCTCATTGAAGCTAATCTCAGTGCTGCTAATTTGAGTGTTGCTAACTTGAGTGGTGCTATACTTTCACAGGCAGATCTGAGTGATGCTAATTTGATTGGTGCTGACTTAAGCGAGGCAAATCTCATAGGTGCTACAATCGCTCATGCTAATCTCATAGGTACTGACTTAAAAGGCGCTAATTTAAGAGATGCGGATTTAGATGCAGCGAAACTGATTCGGGCTAACCTCTGTTTTGCTAATCTCATTGAAGCTAACTTGATTGCAGCTGATTTGGGCGAGGCCAGCTTATACGGGGCGGAAATGTTAGGGGCTTATCTTTACAAAACTGACTTGTATAAAGCTAATTTGACCAAGGCTCACCTGAGTGGTGCATATTTATTGTCCGCTAACTTGAATGAGGCTGACTTGAGCCAAGCAGATTTAAGTTGGACTAACCTCAGACGAGCGAATTTGGCAGGGGCAAATCTGAGAAAAGCGAACCTCAGAGGAGCCGATTTGAGAGGAGCTAACCTCAGCGGTGTCAATTTTCAAGAAGCAATTATGCCTGACTCTTCTAAACACAATTAGTCAATTTGGATTAACAGAATTTTATTAGTGGGATAGATTCATTAGTAGTGCGTCATGCGATCGCAGTAGATATTATCACCCTTACTCTCCATTGAATAAGATTTTTACACTTTCGATACCTAGTGCCTTTAATTCTAGGAAAAAAGGACGGAGTGCTAGCTCCTTTTACAGCAGATTGCAACTAAGTGAGGTACAAGATCCAGGACTGATTTATCACAGATAAAGAGTTTCTACCTCCTGCCCCCTGCCCCCTGTCCCCAGCAAGAACTGCCTCCTGCCTCAAAACCCGTAACTTTGTACTTCATGCGAATGAAAAGTGCTG